>CACJJR010000002.1 GCA_902593795.1 uncultured Candidatus Actinomarina sp. | reverse complement strand
AACACCTAAGACTATTCAAAAAGAAATAACGGATATTTTAGAGTTAGTTGAAAAAACAAGAGGAAGTAGCAATATAAGTATAAGTAAATCAAAACTAAATATTAATGATGCTTCAAAAAATGATTTAATTAAGTTATCTAAAAATATAGAAAAAGAAATGAATCTAGCCGCCGATTTATTAGAGTTCGAGCTTGCTGCTAGATTAAGAGACGAGTTAAAAGAATTGAGAAGAGAAATTAATAGCATTACAGAATGAAAAAAGAAATACTGCAAGTTAAAGGAGCAAAGGAACATAATCTTAAAAATGTTTCTGTAGATATTCCTAAAAATAAATTAGTTGTTATTACTGGCTTATCTGGTTCAGGTAAATCTTCTCTTGCTTTTGATACAATTTATGCCGAAGGTCAGAGAAGATATGTAGAGAGCCTTTCAGCTTATGCTAGACAGTTCCTTGGTCAAATGGAAAAACCAAATGTTGAGAGCATAGATGGTCTTTCACCAGCAATAGCTATAGACCAAAAAACATCATCTCGAAGTCCTAGATCTACAGTTGGTACCGTCACTGAAATTCATGATTACTTAAGACTTTTATGGGCCAGAATTGGAGTCAGCTATTGTCCAAGCTGTAATAATAAAATCGAGAAGCAGTCTGTAAATTTCATAGTTAAACAAATAATGAATTTAAAAGAAGGAACAAGTATAGATGTACTAGCACCAGTAGTCAGGTCACGTAAAGGTGAGTTTGAAACATTATTTAAAGATTTACAGGCACAAGGATTTTCTAGGGTTCTTGTTGATGGAGAGATAATCAGATTAGATGAAGCTAAAAGACTTGATAGGTATTTTAATCATGACATATCAGTTGTTGTTGATAGATTAAAGATAAAGAAAACTCCAGGCAGAAGACTTCCACAATCTGTTGAAACTGCACTTGATTTAACATCAGGGTTAGTAGACATAAGTGTTGAGAATAAAATTACTACTTATAGCCAGAATTTAGGTTGTCTAAAATGTGGTACATCTTACGATAAACTTGAACCAAGAGATTTTTCTTTCAACTCTCCATTTGGGGCATGTGAGTCCTGTAACGGTTTAGGTGTTAGTTATGAAATAGATGAATCGTTATTAGTTAAAAATTTTGATTTAACAATTAATGAAAATGTATTTCCTGATATGTCGACAAGAAAATATTTTAGAGCACAAATATATGGTGTATGTGAACACTTCAATATACCCGTTGATGAATCATATAAAAATCTTACAAGAAAGCAAAAAGATATTTTACTACATGGTTCAAAAGGTGAAAAAACTGTAATTAGATATGTTAATAGATTTGGAAATTCAAGAATTTGGCATAAACCATATAGAGGAATAGTTCCAACTTTCAAAAAAAATTATGAAGAGACCTCTTCTGATGCTGCTAGGGAATACTATAAACAATTTATGCGTGAACTTCCATGTGTTGATTGTGACGGTGAGAGGTTGAATGAAAGGTCGAGATTAGTTAAAATTGAAAATTTAACTTTAGGAAGATTCAACAATCTTTCTATTAAAGAAGCATCAAAAGCAGTAGACGATTTTAATCTTACTGGTAGTGATTTTGAAATTTCTATCCCCATCATAAGAGAAATCAAAGAACGTTTAAAATTTTTGAATGAAGTTGGATTGAGCTATCTACAACTTAGTAGAGGTGCAGCTACTTTATCTGGAGGAGAGGCGCAACGTATTAGACTGGCAACTCAAATTGGCTCAGGCCTTACAGGAGTTCTGTACGTTTTAGATGAACCATCTATAGGTTTACATCAAGC
The DNA here is from genome assembly GCA_902593795.1 of uncultured Candidatus Actinomarina sp. Classification (GTDB taxonomy): domain Bacteria; phylum Actinomycetota; class Acidimicrobiia; order Actinomarinales; family Actinomarinaceae; genus Actinomarina. Next base: position 275,258 of record CACJJR010000002.1, on the reverse strand, counting down.
AGATAATATAAAGTTGATTGATACTCTTATACGTTTGAGAGATCTGGGCAATACTGTACTAGTAGTAGAGCATGATGAGGAAACTATGAAAAGTTCTGATCATATCATAGATATCGGTTGGGGAGCAGGCGAACAAGGTGGTGAAATTGTAGCTGAAGGGTCTTGGGAAAAAGTTTCATCAAATTTAAAATCTGTTACTGGACAATATTTATCTGGGAAACAGGTTGTTCCATATCCCTTAATTCGTAGAAACGGAAATAATGAAAATATTGTAATTAGAGGAGCAAAAGAAAATAATTTAAAAAACTTAACAGTCAATTTTCCTCTAGGTAAATTTATATCTGTTACAGGAGTATCTGGTTCAGGAAAGTCTACGTTAATTACAGATATTTTATCAAAATCTATTCAGAATGAATTTTCAAAAAATTTCATAATGCCGGGCCTTCATAAGAGTGTTTCAGGATTGGAAAATATTGACAAACTTATCGAAATTGATCAATCACCAATTGGCCGAACTCCTAGATCAAATCCTGCGACATATTCTGGTGTGTTCGACCAGATAAGAAATCTGTTCTCTCTCACAGAGGAATCTAAAATTAGAGGTTATAAGCCAGGTCGGTTTTCTTTTAATATTCCTGGTGGGAGATGTGAGTACTGCAAAGGTGATGGAAATATAAAAGTGGAAATGTATTTCCTACCTGATATTTATGTTGTTTGCGATGAATGTAGTGGTACTAGATATAATTCTGAAACTTTATCAATAAGATGGAAGGGTTATAACATAGCTGAGATTTTAGAATCAACAGTTGAAAGTGCACTTAATATATTCGAAAATCAACCATCTATTTATAGGATTATTAAAACTTTGGATGATGTTGGTCTTTCCTATATAAAATTAGGCCAGGCAGCTACTACATTGTCAGGTGGTGAAGCACAAAGGGTAAAGTTAGCAAAAGAACTTAGTAAAAGATCAACCGGCAAGACAGTTTATATATTGGATGAGCCTACTACTGGACTACATTTTGCTGATGTTCAAAAGTTATTAGAAGTGTTGCATATGCTTGTTGATAAAGGCAATACAGTTATAGTTATTGAGCATAATTTAGATGTTATCAAGAATTCAGATTGGATAATTGATTTAGGTCCTGAAGGTGGTGAAAACGGTGGCACAGTTATTGGTGAAGGAACCCCAGAAAGTATTGTAAAAAATAAATTGTCTTTAACCGGCAAACATTTGAAAGAAGTTTTAAATGGAAAAAATTAATCTAAACGAAATTCCAAACAAGCCGGGTATATACATTTTTAAAGATGATTATGATGATCCAATTTATGTTGGCAAAGCAAAGAATTTAAGAAAAAGAGTACCTTCGTATTTTAATAAGAATACTTCATGGAAAACAAAAAGACTTATATCTGAAGCTAAATCAATTGCATTCGTTGTTTCAGAAAATGAAGCCAATGCTTTATTAGCAGAGTATTCATTTATTCAACAATATAAACCCAAATATAATATTCAATTTAAAGATGACAAATCTTATCCTTATGTCACGATTACAAATGAAGAATGGCCAAGGGCCTTTGTGTCAAGAAATATTCATCAACAAAATGTAAACTTTGGTCCATTTCCTTTCATAGGTGCTGCTAAAAGATCATTAGACCATTTAATTAATATTTTTCCTGTAAGAACATGCACAAAAAACACATTTGAGAGACACAATAAACTTAATAAACCATGCTTACTCTACGAAATTGATAAATGTTCAGGACCTTGTGTAGATTTAATTAATAAAAATGATTATGAAGATCTTTTAAGCAATTTGAAAGAGTTTTATAAAGGAAATTCTGACACCTACATTAATAAAAAAGTAGAAGAGATGACGATACATTCAAATAAACAAGAATTTGAAGAAGCAAATAAAATTAAAATTACTTTAAAACATTTAGAAAATGCAAGAGTGAATCAGACACTGATGACTTCAAACGATAAAAATGTTGATGTTATAGGTATTGATATTGGAAGATATGATGTAGTCCTATCTTGTCTACTTATTAGAAATGGAAGAATTGTTGGAGAAGTAAAAAACAATTTTGAACCAATGAATGTTGAAGACTATGAAAACTATCTTCCACAAATAATTATTAATTTATTTGAAAAAAATATGCCTTCAAACGAAGTTCTAGTAAGTCATGAGTTTCCATTATCTGAGATAATTCAGAATAAGCTTAAAAATAAGTGGAATAAAAAAATTACTCTTATTAATCCCAAAAGGGGCTGGAAAAAAGATTTGCTCAATACTGCAATTAATGATGCAAAAGAATTAAGAAGAGTCGCAGACTTAAAACGAAGATCTGACTTAGAATTTAGATCACTTTCTTTGGAGCAGTTACAACATAAACTTAATTTAAAAAAGATTCCTTACAGAATAGAAGCATATGATATTTCAAATTTGGGTGATAAGTTTAGAGTAGGTTCTATGGTAGTTATGGAAGATGGAATCCCTAAACCATCAATGTATCGTAAGTTTCATATAAAATCATTTAAAGGACAAGATGATTTTAGATCAATGGAAGAAGTTATATTCAGACGTGTAAAGCGATTAATAAATAATGAAGAAAAAGATCAAAGTTTTAGAAGAAACCCAGATTTAATTTTAATTGATGGAGGTAAAGGACAGCTATCAAAAGCCAAAAGTGTAATTGATCACTTTAAATTAGATATTGATGTTATTGGTATCGCTAAAAAAGAAGAAGAACTTTTTACACCTAATAAAAAATCTTCTATCATATTAAATTCAAATTCTGAAGCATTATTTATACTTCAAAATATTAGAGATGAGGCTCATAGATTTGCAATTCAAGAAAATAGAAGATTAAGACTCAAAGATCTAGATATAGATACAATATTTGAGATTAAAGGTGTTGCTAAATCTTCTATTGAAATTTTATTAAATAAATATAAAACACTGAACAAGCTTTCTACTGCTAGTTATCTTGAATTGTCAAAATTGGTTGAGGACAAGCAAGCTAAAAAAGTTTACGAATACTTTAATAAGTAAAGCTTAGAAAAATTATTTACCCAATCGTTAAATATACGAACTATCATATATTTGAAAAGGAAAATAATGGCATCAAAAAGACCAGAAGTTTTATTGTTAGTTGGAATGTCGGGTGCTGGTAGATCTGCGAGTTCAAATGTTTTTGAAGATTTAGGATATTATGTTATTGAAAACTTACCAGCCGAATTAGTCGAATCTGTAGTCCAATCAAATGATGTTACTGAAACAAACAAGCAACTTGTTTTGACAATCGATGCTAAAGACAACACTGCCCAACAAGAGTTAAAAAGTAGTCTCGACAAATTGAGTCAATCTGGTGTTTTAACAAGAATAATATTTCTTGATGCTGATAATGAAACTCTGATAGAAAGATATGAAGAAAATAGACGTCCACACCCTATGGGTATGGATTCTATTTCTCAATCTGTCAAAACAGAACGAGATTTGCTTAAGCCAATAAGAGAACTAGCTGATCAAGTAATCGACACTACAGATATGAATGTTCATGAGTTAAGGAAGAGGATTATTGAAGGTTTTCAAGGAGAAGCAACAAACCAGGATTTAAAAATATCTGTTACATCTTTTGGATTTAAAAATGGTACTCCACGTGATGCAGATTTAGTTTTTGATGTGAGGTTTCTTCCAAATCCTCACTGGAGAGAAGAACTTAGAGCCTCAACTGGACAATCTCCAATGGTTAGAAATTATGTGCTTTCATTTGAAGATGCACAAACTTTTTTAAATAAAATTAAAGACATGATTGATTTTCTTTTACCCAGGTTTACTTCTGAAGGAAAATCTTATGTTGGGATTGCAATTGGCTGTACTGGTGGAAAACATAGAAGTGTAGTTATGACTGAAGAAATTGGTAAATGGCTTAAAAGTGATGGGAAGGACTCTGTTGTCATTCATAGAGATATGAAGGAATCATAATTTGCCAAATATAGACAATTTAGGAAATGTTTTAATCAGATCCGATCTAAATGTTCCGATTAAGAATGGAGAAATTACAGATTACTACAGAATCTTAAAGTCAGTTGAAATTGTTAAAAAAATTAGTAATAAATCAAGAACAATTACATTTGTTAGTCATTTGGGAAGGCCTGATGGTAAAGATTTAAAATTATCCTTAAGGCCTGTTGCTGTAAAAATGTCGGAAATTCTAGATAAAGAAGTTCACTTTATTGAAGAAACTTATGGCGAAAAAGTTGAAAGACAAATTGAAACATCTGAATCAAAAATATTCCTGTTAGAAAATTTAAGATACGAAAAAGGGGAGATTGATAATGATAAGAATTTTTCTAAACAAATTACAAAACCATTTGATTCATATATATTCGATGCATTTGGAGCTGCACATAGAGAACATGCTTCTGTTGTAAGCTTTGGAGAAAACCTAAAGTCTTTTCAAGGTCCTCTGATGGATAAGGAAATAAAAGAATTAGATAAATTGTTAAAGAACAATGAATCTGGCTACTCAGTCCTTCTTGGTGGTGCAAAAATTTCAGACAAACTTAATCTAATTGAAAAACTTTTACCAAAAGTTGAAAACCTTATGGTTGGTGGAGGAATGTGTTTTACATTATTAAAAGCATTAGGGTATGAAATTGGAAAGTCATTACTGGAAGAATCATTTATTTCTAAAGCAGAAGAACTTCTAAATTCAGACAATGGGCAAAAAATAATTCTACCTACAGATTTCGGTGTTACAGATTCAATAGATAGTTCAGATAGAGTAAATATCAAATTTTCTGATTTTAAAAATAACCATATAGGCATAGATATAGGCCCTCAAACTGTTTTAGATTTTGAAAAAATATTAAATAAATCAAAAAATATTTTTTGGAATGGCCCAATGGGTATTTTTGAAAAAGAAGAATTTAGTTACGGAACTAGAAAAATAACGGAAGCAATCTCAAATTTATCTGGATATACATGTGTAGGTGGTGGAGATTCTGTAAGTGCCATAAATAAATTTTCTGATAAAAAATATTTTAATCATATATCTACAGGTGGTGGAGCATCTCTGGAATACCTCGAAGGAAAAAAATTACCTGGGGTAAACAAGTACAAATCCCTTATAATTTGATAATGAAAAAAATAATAGTTGGAAACTGGAAATTAAACCTTGATCATTTACAAGGTATTCAACTTTTACAAAAAATCAATTACTCATTAGATAAAGATATAGAAGAACAAATCGATATAGTAATAGCACCATCTCACACTTCATTAAGATCTTTACAAACTGTTATTTCTACAGATAACCTTAAAATTAAAATATCATCTCAAGATGTATCTTCACAAAATGATGGAGCATTTACAGGTGAAGTGTCTGCATTTCAACTTAAAAAATTAAATATTGATTACTCAATTATTGGTCATTCTGAAAGAAGGCTTCATTTTAACGAAACAGATAGTGATGTGAATAGTAAATTAAGCAGGCTATTAGAAAATGATATAACTCCAATTTTATGTTTTGGTGAAAGTTTAGAACAAAGATCGGATGGCTCTTATTTAGAATTTGTTAAAAATCAAATAAATTATGGTCTAAAAGGAGTAAGAAAAGATAAAGTTAACAAATTAGTTCTAGCGTATGAACCTATTTGGGCAATTGGAACTGGTGAAGTTGCATCTATAAAAGATATTGTGGAAGTATTAGATTTTGTTAAAAATCTAGTTTCAGATAAACCTTATTTTTCAGAAGAAACTATAAAGTTCATTTATGGAGGAAGTGTTTCACCAAACAATTCTTCTGAAATACTAAATACAAACATTGTTGATGGTGCATTAGTTGGTGGAGCATCTTTAGATGCAGATAAATTTGTTGATATTATCAAAAGTGTTAATTTATGAATATTGTGTTTGTAAGACATGGACAAAGTCTCTGGAATTTAGAAAATAAATTTACAGGATGGGTAGATATAGATCTATCTGAAAGAGGAAAAATAGAAGCAAAAACTGCAGGCGCTACTTTGGTAGATAATAACTTTTTTCCAGATATCTGTTTTACTTCTTATTTGAAAAGATCAATAAATACAGCTGGATATATTATTGATAATTATAAAAATATTAATATAACTTTTAATACAGTACAAAAATGGGAGCTTAATGAAAGACATTATGGTGCACTACAAGGTTTAGATAAAATCGAAACGGCAAAAAAATATGGAGATGAACAAGTTCATATATGGAGAAGAAGTTTTGACACACCACCTCCTATGGCTAAAAAAAATTCAAAACATGATCCAAATACTCACAAATTATATAACGATATTGATTCAAAACTTCCATTAGGTGAATCGCTTAAGGATGTGGTTTCAAGAGTCACAAATACATTTGAGCAAATATTGGCGTTAACAAAAGATAGATGTGTCTTAGTTGTAGCACATGGAAATAGTATCAGGGCCATGGTTAAGATGCTTGATAACTTATCTGACAACGAAATAGTAGATGTTAACATTCCAACAGGAATTCCATTAGCATATAATATTTCAGGTAATAATATTGAAAAAATTGGTTATTTAGGTGACAAAGATACAATTAAAAATCTTGCTAAAGAAGTTGAGATGCAGTCAAAGATAACTGACAAGAAAGGTTAGTGTTAATAATATGGATACAATTACAGCAGTTTTAATCAGTGTTCACGTACTTATATCAGTGGCACTTATTGCCTTAGTATTATTAAATAGTGGTAAAGGTGGTGGGTTATCAGATATGCTTGGTGGCCCTGGATCCTCTGGTAATATTGGCCAAACATTGGCTGAAAGAAATCTTGGTCGGATAACTGCAATAGTTGCTTTATTGTTTGCTGCAACAACTTTATCTCTATTTTGGTTTTTAGATTAAGTTTGCGCGGGTGGCGGAACTGGTAGACGCGCAGGATTAAGGATCCTGTGGGGTAAAACCCGTGGAGGTTCGAGTCCTCTTCCGCGCACAAACAATGAATAAAACAATAGCAATCATTAACGATTCAGAAGTAACAACTGGGTCACTACCTAATGACATAATTTCTATAAATGCTTGGGAAGTCAATTGGGATTTACTTTCATTTGACGACAACTATATAGTTCTTGGTGGTCATATGGGTTCTTATGATGATGAAAAATTTTCTTATCTTCAAGCAGAAAAATTATGGTTAAAAAAAGCAATAAATGAGGATACAAAAATTTTAGGAATATGTTTAGGATCTCAGCTCATAGCAGACGCTATGGGTGGAAAAGCATATTTGTCAGAAAAAATAGAATTTGGTTTTAAAAATTTAGATTTTTTAATAGAAGACACTTTGTTTGAAGATTTTAAAAATACTAAAGTCTTCTCATGGCATAGAGACACTTTTGATATTCCACCAGGAGCAACTTTAGTAGCTAAGACTGAATTTCCTCAGATTTACATTATTAAAAATACAACTGCACTGCAATTTCATCCTGAAATTAAAACAGACTTGTTCAAGATTTGGTATGATAGTGATTTATCAAAGCAAGAACTAGAAAGCTACGATGTCCAATCCGAAGTTCAGTATTTAAATAATTACTCACAACAACTCGAACACTCAATGATTAATTTTTATTCAAAATGGATTAAATCTAAGCTTTAAGCACATTTTCTACATATTTATACAAAAGCTCATATCTTTTAGATATATCATTTTCACTTATTAATAAATTTTTAGTATTTATATCCATTGGTGTGTATATACATAGTTCCCAAAGTTTATTAAATCTGTTTTCACTATCAATTAAAAATTCTGGAATAGAGGTATTAAGGCCCTGCTCTATTAATTTTGCAGTCATTTTTTTTATACTTTTTTCAAGATCGTCAAGTTCATCAATATTTGGAGGAAGACCTACATCAGTATGCTCACTTACATAACATAATGGATACTCATTCTCCATATTAATATTTTTAACTTTGTGTAATTTCTTAGTTTCAACTATTACAAGTTGTTCAGCGTTAGAGATATCCTGATGTTCTATAATTTCAACTTCAGAGACTATTTGATTTATTTCTTCTAAATTTCTTCCTACTAAAAAATTTTGTTCTTTGATAATTGAATCACCAATTAGTAATAAATACCTTGGTTCAAACACTCTCAAAGCAGAAATTTCACCAGGGAAATTATTTATACCAGCAGCAAAAAATGGAAATTCAACTAACATTTACCTGTTAAATAGCATAAAATACTTTTGTAAATAATGAGAATTGAAGACGAAATAAAATTAACGTTTGATGATGTATTAATTAGGCCTAAAAGAAGTACCTTGGTTTCAAGATCCGAAGTACAGCTTATTAGAGAACTGAAATTTAAACATACATCTTTAGTATGGACTGGTGTACCTATTGTTTCTGCAAATATGGATACTACGGGTACTTTTGAGACTGCAATATCTTTGCAAAAACACAAGATGATTACTGCAATACATAAGTTTTATACAATTGAAGATTGGAAAAATCGCATTAAAGAATTAGATCCTAATTACATTGCAGTAACGGTAGGACAGTCAAACGAAGATATGGACCTTGCAAAAGAAATATTTAATTTAAATTCAGATATTAAATTTTTATGTATAGATGTTGCTAATGGATATAGAGAAGATTTTATAAACGCTGTAAAAAAGTATAGAGAAACATTTAAAGAAAAAATTATTATTGCTGGCAATGTTGCTACCAGGGAAATGACTGAAGCTTTAATTCTTGCTGGTGCTGATATTGTAAAGATAGGTATTGGTCCAGGCTCAGTTTGCACAACAAGAAGTGTAGCCGGAGTTGGTTATCCGCAACTTTCATCAATTTCTGAATGCTCTGATGCGGCACACGGTCTTGGAGGTCATGTTATGGCTGATGGTGGATGTAAATATCCTGGAGATGTTTCTAAGGCATTTGGTGCAGGAGCCGATTTTGTCATGCTTGGTGGCATGTTTGCTGGACATGAAGAATCAGGAGGAGAGTTGGTAGAGGATGAAACTGGTACTAAGTATAAGGATTTTTACGGCATGTCTTCAACCAAAGCACAACAAACCTATTATGGTGACCTAGCTGAGCATAGAGCTCCAGAAGGAAAAAAAGTTAGATTAAAATATAAAGGACCTCTTGATGATACTGTTCAAGCAATTCTTGGTGGAATTCGTTCAGCATGCTCCTATGTTGGTGCAAAAACTCTTAAAGATCTTCCCAAATGCACAACCTTTATTAGAGTCACACAAACTACTAATGAAGTTTTTACAACATTTGAAAATAGTTGAAAGTAGAAATTTACACAAAAGATCACTGCATTTGGTGTGATAGAGCAAAAGGTTTATTGAACGCTCACTCTATAGATTTTGAAGAATTTGATTTATCTAATGATGAAGAAAGAGTTCAATTTTATGAAAAACTAGGTGATAATGTTAAAACCGTACCGCAAGTATTTATAAATGACCAAAGAGTTGGTGGTTACCAAGATTTAAGAGCATGGTTAAATGGCTAATCAAGACTCATCAAAAACTGTTTTTTTAGCATTATCTGTTAATTTCTTTATAGGTGTAATAAAATCATTCGTAGCATTCATAACTAGTTCAAGCGCTATGTTTTCGGAAGCAGTTCACTCTTTTGTCGATTCTTTTAATCAATTTTTACTATGGTTTGGTATTAAACAGACAAAAAAGAGCAATCCCAAACTCTATCCATTTGGTAGAGGAAGAGAAGAATATTTTTGGACTTTAGTTGTAGCAGTATTGATCTTTACTGTTGGTGGATTGGTGTCGTTAGAACATGGAATAGAAGCTTTAAGTCACCCTAAAGAGCTCGATAATTTATATATATCCATAACAATACTTTCAATCTCTATCCTTTTAGAAACCTATGTATTAATTAAAGCTGTTAAAAAATTGAGAGGCAATAAAGATAAAAAGTCAATACTTAAATTACTTAAAGAGTCAAATGATGGACCTCTTATCGCAATAGTAGTTGAAGACTTTGCTGCGACACTAGGTTTAATCTTTGCATTAGTTGGAACATTGTTGACTTACTTTACAAATAATTCAATTTATGATGCAATAAGCGCAATCTCTATCGGGATTCTTTTAATGGTTTCTGGAATATTTTTAGGTTATGAAATGAAACATTTAATAACTGGAGAAACTGTCAATGAAGATGTATATAAAGTTGTTGAAAATGCATTATTAAATGAAGATAAGGTCAAAGAGGTAATAAGTGTAAAAATTGTATCTATAGGAACTAACAAATATCTTGGAATTGTTAAGGTTGATTATCTCGATTCATATACTGACTTAGAAATTGTAGATCTAAATAAAAGGGTCCAAGAGATTGTAAAAACTACTGACTCCAGGTTTTCACACTTATACCTAATTCCTGCTTAAATAAAATTATGGTAATTGAAAAGAGTCACCTCACAAAAGAGCAGATTGAAATAACACAAAATTGTGGAACTGAGCCGCCGTTTTCAGGAAAACTTTTAAATGAAAAAAGAAAAGGTATTTATATTTGTGCTGTTTGTAAAGATATATTATTCGATTCAAAAACAAAATATAATTCAAATTCTGGATGGCCTAGTTTTTTTGAATCTATTACTGATAAAGTAACAAGAAAAAAAGATTTTTCTTTCGGAATGGTTAGAACTGAAATTAATTGTAAATCCTGTGATGCTCATCTTGGCCATGTTTTTAATGACGGCCCTCTTCCTACGGGAGAAAGATACTGTGTAAATTCATTAAGTATGGAGTTTAATCCTGATGAGTGAAATATTTATTGATCATGATTGCAAAGTATGCTCAACCTATGGGAATTGGATAAATAATAAAAATAATGATATGAAAATCAATGACCAGAAGAACCTTTCTATTAATGAAATTAACCTAGACACTTTGGTATATAAAAATCAAAACAAAGTATTTTATTATTCTGATGCTGTAATAATGTCGGTCGCATCCCTAGGTGGTATTTATAAGATAGTTTACATTCTTAAATTATTCCCAAAACGTATAAGAGATTTTGTTTATAAGATATTTGCTAAAAATAGGCACTTAATTTGAAGCAAATAAAAGATTTTAGAAATAGTCAAATTTTTAGAACCTTTATTTTGTTTTCCATTTTTAGATTTTTTTATGGATTTTTTGTTCTATTTGTTTCATATTTTTTTACTACAGAATATGATGACGGTATTTACTTTTCAATAATATTTTTATTATTGAGTATTACATTTTCAAGAATTATCTTCAAAAAATTAAAAGTTAAATTTAATCTCTAAAATTACCATAATTTAATGGAATCTCTAATTTTGAATCCTTTACCATTTGTATTACTTCTTGTAAATCATCTCGTTTCTTACTTGTTACTCTTATTTGTTGATTTTGATAAGCACACTGTATTTTCTTATTATTTTCACGAATTAAGGCTATGATTTTCTTTGATGAATCCTGGTCTATTCCGGATTTTAGGTTAAAAAACCTTTTAACTTCAGATGGCGATGTTTCGTCATTAAAGTCTCCTAAAAATTTTATAGAAACATTCCTCTTCACAAATTTTTCCTTTAAAACTTGTTCAGCAGCTGCCATTCTTTCAGAAGTACTGCTCTTTAATGTAATTGTATTTTCACTAAATGAAATTAGTGTTCCTGTGTCTCTAAAATCATATCTGTTTGATATTTCCCTATGAGCTTGATCCACTGCATTGACTACTTCTTGTTGATTAAATTCAGAAGTAATATCAAATGTTGGCATATGTAAATATTAACTATTAATAAATCGATTTGCGATATATATACCTAATATCGCCATAGAAATAGACAGTAATACTGAAGTAAATACATAGATTATTGAATATAAATTCTCATTATTCTGTAAAGCTATAACATCATAAGAAAACTGTGAAAATGTTGTAAACCCTCCAAGTAATCCGGTTAAAAGAAAAAGATTAAAGTAATTACTTTTACCTTCCCCAATAGTGACAATAATTCCAAATAAAAATGAACCGAGTACATTTACTACTAAAGTGCCTATGTGACTAAAAGCATAATGATTAATAAATGAATTTGTTCCAAATCTTAATATTGATCCGATACCCCCACCAATAAATACTAAGAGCAAATTATTTAACATTTGCTTGTCTTAAAGATTCGAAAACAACTATACCTACAGAGTTTGCAAGATTGATACTTCTAGAGTTTTCCTTCATAGGTATCGTAATTGTTTTATGATTCTTAATTATCTCATCTGGCAAGCCTATTGACTCAGGACCAAATAATAGAAAATCATAATTATTTAAATCTGTATCCCAATATGACTGAGTACCTTTAGACGATAAACAACAGATATTTTTTTTACCATTAATCTCTTTAAATTCATTCCACGATTCATATGTTTTGGTAATAGATAAATCATGATAATCTAAGCCAGCTCTTCTTATTTTATTTTCTTGCAATTCAAAACCATATGGCTTTATAAGGTTAAGAGAGACTCCAGTGTTTGCTGACAGCCTAATTATTGCACCTACATTACCTGCAATTTCTGGCTGATATAAAACTATTTCCACTATCTAATTATATTGTTTTAAACACACTTGATGCAGGTATTATATTTATGTGAAACAAATAATAAATTTATTTTTACCAAGTTTAAAAAGTATGCGCTCAGTGTTTACTGAAGTTGACAATACGTCCATTGCTAGAGAAAGGTTTATTGATTTCACTAAAATAATTGGGTTAGTTCTATTAATAACAAATTCGTTCACATTTTTAAAGCTTGAAGAATCGGGAGGAGAGCTTTTTATAAATAACCTTTCAGGCAGTTCACAATCATATATTGTAATTACTTGGTTTACTGCGGGAATGTCTTTATTTTTCTTTTCTATGGGTTTTAATAATTTAATAGCTTGGTATTCAAATGTTGGTAGAGACGGAAGCCAATGGAATTACCTTGTTGACAGAATTAATACACTTCTTGGACCAGTGCTTGTATGGATTTTTACCAGCACAATAGTTTTAAATATTCTAAGTAGATCCGAAACTTTTCCTAGTTATCTCACGACTGTTGAAGACGGAATAATGCCATCTATAGAATTCATGTTGTGGCCACTTTGGTTAGTTTCAATATATGTCGTTATGGTATTATTTGCTCCATTAACCATTTTTCTACATAAAAAGTATCCATATGCAACAGTTTTAACTTTATTTACGTTAACGATTTTGGTTGATAATATAGATTTTTCACTAAATTTTTCATATATTAAATTATTTAATTATCTTTTCTTCTGGATAGCTGTTCATCAAGTTGGGTATTTTTATGCTGATGGAAAAATTCAACAAATTAATATAAATGTATTTAGATATATTACTGTTTTTTCTTATGGTTACCTTTTTTATCAAAGTTCCGTTTCAGATGAGTATCTTTCACTTGCAAGTTATAGGCTTTCAACAATCAATAATGAAGACCCTCCAACCACCTTTTATTTAATTGCTTCAATCGGATTAATTAGTTTAGTTTTTACACTTAAAAATTTCATTGAAAAAATGCTTTCAAATAACAAACTATGGTTGTTGGTATCACACATACACGCAAATATTTATACAATTTATTTATGGCATTTATTTATTTTTTTTATTACTTATATGCTGGGAGGAAATATTCTTTTGGTACCAGTATTATTTATAACAATCTCTTTATTTTTTGGTAATTATGAGAGATCTATATTTAAACTTTCATCAAATTTATTAAAAAGAGTGAACCCATTACAGCCTTGGCCAACGCCAATTAAAGCTAGATTTTCCATTAGTAATTTTATACTAGCTTGGTTTTCAGCACTTCTTGTTTTGCTTGGCGTCGTACATTTAACATTAGGGGGAGTTGGACAGGATGGATTTTTTACAATTCGAGAGTTCTATTTTTTAAGAAGCAATACTTTTGAAGGCTTAGGCAGAATATTAATTGGATTACTTTTACTAAATATTACCGTTCGCGGTTTAAAGTATAAGAAAAGAATACTTACTACAGCTATATTGTTTGTTATTTCTTCTGTCTATACCCGAAGTATTGTTGACGAAAGCCTCACATATTTTGAAATATACTTTAGTTCGTTCACTTTTATATTATTTATTTCTATACTTTTTCAAAACAGTAACTATACATCGGTAACAAAGGTCAAATAATTGTGAATCTACCAAAAGGTGAAACTCGGCAGGAACTCTTAAACAGGGCTTTTTTGTATGTTTTGTTTATTTCAATTTCTGTTTTGATATTTTTAAGGGTTAAGTCATTAATTTTTGATCTATTCGTTGCTGTTGTTTTATCAGCACTCGCAGAACCAGTTGTATATAGGCTTTCCCTAAAAATTAATAGAAGAGCTTCTGCGATGGTAGCTGTGTCAGTTATTCTTTTACTTATTGGTGCTACATTGTTTTCAATTATTCCAATAATGGTTCAAGAAATATATTTTCTTTCTTCCCAATTGCCTACCTACTTTGATAACTTTATAAACTACTTAAATGTTGAAGGCTTTGCTGTTTCTAGCCAATCTCTTGATTTAGAGACTCAATTTAATACTTTGATTAAAGACTATGGAAGTACTGTAGGATCTAGTGTAGTTTTTGCGGGCCAAGGATTACTTCGGACTCTCGGTCATATTTTTATTATATTTTTCTTCACGTACTATTTGATTAGTGAGGGAGATGGTTGGAGAGTAAAACTAAAGGAGTCATTACCTGATAAAGTGTCATCTTCAATTGATCAAGTATGGACTATTGGAGTTTCTAAAGCTGGAGGTTTTATAGTAGCTAAAGTCATATTAGGTGTTTTAGCAAGTATTGTTTTATCTTTATCTTTTTTAATAATAGGCTTACCCTCTCCAATAGCGTTGGGTGTAGCTGCTGGAATATTGTCACAACTTATTCCAGTAGTAGGAACATTCTTAGGTGGGCTAGTCCCGTTCATAGCATCAATATCATTGGGAACAACTGCTATGATAGCTACTGTTCTAGTTCTCTTTATATATCAAATTGTTGAAAATTATTTTATTAGCCCAAGGGTTACTAGATCCACAATGGAAATTCATCCAGCAATTGCTGTTTTTTCAACTATATTCGGAGCTTATACTTTAGGTGGAGTAGGTGCAATTCTTGCGCTACCAGTTGCCGCCACAGTTCAAGGAGTTATAGGCACTATCCTTACAAATAGAAAAGATATTTAAATGTATAATTTCTCTTCATCTGCGATAAAAGCACTTGATAGTTTATTAGATCGCTTGCAAACCGAAACTATAGATCCTATAGAACAATCATTAAAAGATGCTAAGAAAAATTTCAAAGCAGGTAATTATCTTGCGTTGTCTTCTTTGTTACTATTAACTGGTCTATCAATAGTTCTTGCACAAATATACACAGGACAATATTTCATTCAAGCATTAATTTACTTTTCCATGGCATTATTGTGTATTTTAATATTCGCATTTATTTCTTGGAGATTATTAAAGTGAATGAATTTTCGAAAGATTATGAAAATCTTAAAAATCAAATAGATGGCGATAAAGGTAAGTTAATTGGTTTCTTATTTGTTGGTTTAATAATTGGTAGAATTTATGAGAAATTGAGGTTTACCAAAAAAAGGATTTTCAGGAGATTTAAATGAACAAACGTCTTCAAAAAATTATAGTTATTGTTGTATCTGTGGGTATGGTCCTAACAACTGTAGCTTCGTTTCTAGCTTTTCTGTAAATTTGAATATTGACAATCAGCTTGTTGTAATTAATACTCCTAAAAATAAATATCTATCTGTTGTAGAAAATAACAAAGAATTCATAACAAACGAAGGCAAATTTAAATTTTCAGATATACAAAAAATTCCATCTATTATTACTACTTCAACTGGTATTGATTTTCAAATATACAGTCCCACATACAAAGAATTCGTACTTCTTATGAAAAGAGGGCCCCAAATTATATACCCTAAGGACGTTGGCCAAATTATAGTTGAATCAAATTTACATAATTCAAGCAAGATTCTTGAAATAGGTTCAGGTTCAGGTGCATTGACATTGTATTTGTACAGTTTATTAAAAAATACTGGAAAACTGTATACCCTTGATTCTTCAAAGACAAATCAACGAAGGGCAAATAAAACAATTACTAGATATTTATCTACCTACTCTAGTGATACTGTTGATGTGACTTTTATTAATGAAGAGTTAAGCAAATTTAATTTTGAAAGTATAGATGAAAATATTGATGCAATTATTACAGATGTTCCAGAGCCTTGGGAATTTTTCATTAATAACAAAATACAAAATAATATAAATTGGGTTTCTTATCTACCATCTATGAGTCAGATAATGCGATTTAATGAAACTCTAGGTAAAAACAACTTTCAAGATATTGAAATTAAAGAAGTCATATTGCGTGATTGGATAGTAGATGAAAAAGTAGTGCGGCCTACAAACAAACTTGTTTCACATACAGGGTTTTTAATATCTGCTAAATATATAAAGTATTAAGGCTCAATCATTATACATTCCCCAGGACATTCTTCAGCTGATTCAACAACAGCTTCTTCTTGTCCTTTAGGAACGTTTGCTAATCCTTCAGCGCCACCTACGTTACCGTTTTCTTCTGAAAATATTTTATCGCCTTCTTTTACATAGAACAAACCGTCGTCTAAACCAACAAAAACGTCAGGAGCTATCTCCTCACAGAGTCCATCGCCAGTACAAAGATCTTGATCTATCCAAACTTTCATAATGTATATATTACTTTAATGCTGTCATATATAAATTTATAATAATAAATTTATATATGAAAATTTGTAAAATTAAAATATGCACTCACTAAGTATCGAGAGACTTACCTAATGAAAAATGTACTTAAAAGATCAATAGAACTTTTGAATCTTTTAAGTGTGAATCCAAGTATTTCTACTGAAAATATTAAAGATAATATTTTAGATTATAGAGATTTAAGTGAGCAATCTTTCAGAAGATCTTTTGAAAGGGATAAAAATTTATTACGTTCATTTGGATACATGATTGATTATCAAAATGATAAATGGTCTTTTGAAAAGGGATATACACTGTCCGGAAATTCTATATTTGAAACAATAAATAATGATAATGACATAGATATTCATAAGTTTTTTTACACATATTTTTATTTAAAAAAGTATTTGTCATCTGGCAATATGGATAGCGATAAAAGCGAAATTATTGTAAAAGTTATTAAATCTATAAATGAAAAAAGAAGAGTTGCCTTTGATTATCTTAAAGAATACAGAAAAGTTAAGCCTAAGGGATTGAAATACTATAACAATAAATGGTACATTGCAGGTGATGAAAACGGCACAGTTAAAACATTTAATCTAAATCATGTTAAAAATTTAAAATTGGGCAATAAAACAGATTTATTTGATATTGATGTTTCTAGTTTCCCATTCTCTTGGGAAAGTGAAAAATTGTTGACAGAAGTAGTTATTGAAATAAATAATGACATTTATGAAGTTAATAAAAATATGTTTACTCACAATGTGATAAAAAAGAAAATTTCTGGTGATAACCTTAATTGTAAGATTTTAACTAATGACAATCTAGGCCTTGTTAAGTTTTTTCTATTGTCTGATACAAAAATAAAAGTAATAAAAATAAACAACACTAAAGAAATAGAAAGATTATTACATGAGTAAAAAATTGAATCTTGAAACTTTAATATATATCCTTTCTCTAATTCAAAGTAATGAAAAGTGGAGCATAGATACCTTAACTGAACAGCTTGGGATAACGGAAAAAGAATTGTTTTATTTACTCTCTATAATCACTGATATATATTCTCAGCATGGCGAATTATTAATTGATTTTGAATACGATGAATTAAAACGAGAATTTTTATTCAACCTAAATTCCTCAATTAAAAATGTAACACAAATAAATGATGGTCAGCTGTTTAATTTATACTTTTTGCTATCCACTAATTCAATATATAAACAATTAATCACAGAAAATAAGGATATAAAACAATTTTATGATGTACTTTCAAAATATTTTATTTTAGAGATTTTTGATAATGATAACACTGAACATATTGACCAGCTAACTTTCTTTGAGGAAAATATAATTTCATACATTAAATTGGGAACAGTAGAAGAGTTCTTATACAGAATACAACCAATTTCTTTAACTACTAACAATGATGGTATTGTTTTAGAAGCAATTGACTTAGATGATCAAACACTTAAAACTTTTCTTATAAATAGAATTGTTGATATCTTTGATAATGTTGATTACATAAATAATAAAAAAGTAAATGTTTCATCCGTAGATTTAAAATTTAATTTTGAAAATGAAAAAGTCTTAAATAGCTTAAATCATAAAAATATTAATTTAATCGACAATCAAGCTACAGTTAAATTTTATTCAGAAGCCCATGCTTTAAATTATGCTATAAACCATTTCAATGAGATAGAAATTTTAGCTCCACAATCAATAGTAAATAAAATTAGTATTAGGAAAAAAGAATTAATTAAGAAATTAAAAATATGAGCCTTGTTGAATTAGTTATCATTTTATTTTTATCTTTAGGCTTACTAGATAAAGGTAAGGTTAAAAATATGCTTCAATTTTTTAATAGTTCTAAATCTGATCAAGTAAGAAAAGTAATCGGAGATGAAACAATTGAACAAAGATGGATTTGGCTGGAAGAAGAATAATTAATGGGTAATAAAAAATTTTTCGACCATTTTAAAGAATTAAATTATAGAATTTATATTTCACTTTTAGTGATAGCTATATTTTTTACAATCATATACATTAATTACAGTTCAATATATGAAATATTAATCAATCCATTAGTAAATGCTGGATATTCAACAAGTGACCTTGTTGCTTTTACAATATATGAAGGTTTTCAAGTTAAAATTTTAAATACATTTTTTGTTTCAATTACTCTTGCAATACCTTACGTAATTTTTATTCTTGGTTATTTTTTCAAACCAGCATTAGAGAGAACTTCACATACTATATTTATTACCTATTTAATTATTTTCATTACGTTATTTTATTTAGGTATATTTTCTGCATATAAAACATTACCAATCGGCATTAACTTTTTATTAGAATTTAATGAATCTGAATTTATATTAAGAACTCAAAATTATTTTCAGTTAATTTCTAGGGTATCTATTTTGTTTGGACTGTCCTTTCAAGCACCATTAGTTATTTATTTTCTTATTAAAAAAAATATTATTCAAAGATCTGTATTTACTAATAACAGAAAAGAAATATTTTTAGGAGTACTTATTTTTTCAGCCATAATTACACCTACTGGTGACCCTGTTACACTATTTATTTTTACAATTCCTTTATATTTACTTATTGAATTAGTTTTGTATTTAAGTAAGAATAAGTAAAAGTGTTTGTCGCTGACAACTTTCAACTTGAGGCAATTAATGATATTAAAAGCAATAATAATGTTTTAGTAATAGCTCCTACAGGTTCCGGGAAAACTTATATTGCTGAAAAGTCAATTGAACATTATTTAAAAAAACAAAAAAATGTATTTTACACAACCCCAATAAAAGCTCTATCTAATCAAAAGTTTAATGACTTTTCTAAAGAGGGTATAAATACAGGTCTTTTAACTGGGGATAGAACAATCAATAAAAACTCTGAATTAGTAATAGCTACAACTGAAATATTACGAAATATGATTTTTAGTAATGACAAAAAATTAAAGAATACAGGTTTAATTATTTTAGATGAAGTGCATTATCTTGGTGATAAAGAGCGGGGAACAACATGGGAAGAAATTCTCATACACGCAAATCAAGATATAAAGTTTTTATGTCTATCAGCAACTATAAAAAATAAAAATGAATTTCTTGAATGGATTGTATCACTCAGGGGATCAACTTCTTTAGTAAATTCAGATATAAGACCAACGCCATTAGAGATATCATTAGTAACAAGTTCGAAAACTGATAAAAATATTAAAATAATTAAATCATCAAAAGATAGTAAAAATAGAAAAATATTCAAATTTGATAGACAAGCTAAACAGTTCACTAAACCTAAATTAAACGAACAAGCTTCATATCTTAAAACTAGAAACTTACTACCTGTAATATTTTTCTTTTTTTCCCGTGAAAAGGTTGAATCTAGCTCTAGACAATTAGCAAATAAAATGAAGGTTATTAAAAATAGAGATGAAATAAAAGATAAATACAATAGTGTATTTAAAGATTTGACACCTGAAGAAATTAATTTATTAAATTTAGATGAACATATGTGGATGTGGTCAAGGGGTGTTGGTTTTCATCATGCGGGACTTGCGCCTATAGTTAAAGAATTTGTAGAGTATTTGTTTTTAAATAGATATATAAAATATTTATTTGCTACTGAAACATTAGCATTGGGTATAAATATGCCTGCCAAATCTATATATATAGATAGGCTTCATAAATATGACGGAATCAAAACCAGACCTCTAACACAATCGGAATTTTTACAACTCAGTGGTAGAGCAGGAAGAAGAGGTATAGATGATAAAGGTTTTGCTTTTCTTTCATACGATAAAACTATTAATAGAGAATGGTACAGTAATTTATTTACTTTAAAACCTAATGATTTAATATCTGCTTTTTCAGTAAACTACTCTTCAATTTTAAATTTACTTAATTTATATACTGTAAATGAATCAGTTGAATTACTTCAGAAAAGTTTTTTTGCCTATCAGAATATGTATAAAACTGATAAACTAGAAAATATTTTTCACTCAAAATATGGCGTCTTAGATGAATTAGGTTTCTTAAATTCTGATAATGGCAGAGTACTTAGTCAAACATACAGAGATAATTTGATACCGGGAATATATTTATTTAACAAAGAAACGAATAAAGATATTGAGTTTAAGTTAATGTATATTTCATCTGGAATTTCAAATGAAAGAGCAGAATTTGCTATTAGTGATAAGTTTGAATCTCTTTTTTCATCATTTCAATCCTCACTTGAATTAGTTAACAAAACTGAACTTTCAAATGGAGTTAAGAAACTTATGAAATTAAACTTTTCATGGTTCAGTGTATTCTATGAGTATATGCAGACAAATAATATCGAATATGTTGTGAATAAGTTTGGATTAAATATTGGAGATTTTATTAAGGTAGCAAAAGAAGCATCAGAATTATCTAAAAAGTTATCAATAATATATGAAGATAAAGATTTTGAAGAAATTAATGATATCTTTAACAATAATCTCATTCAGAAAACTATGACATGAAAAAATATATAGTAATTCACAATCTAAATTCTAGAGGAAAAAATCTATCAAAAGAATTTATCGAGATGTTACTAAATGCTGAAGATCTTAATTATGAATATTTCCCAACTAAAACTATAGATGAATTAAATAATATTATAAAAAAATTTACTGACAGTAGTAAATATCAATATTGCACTATTGGAGGGGACGGTAGTTTAAATTCTTTAATTAATGCATTAATGGTAAATAATGTTGAGTACCCAGAAGTCGCTTCTCTGCCTGCAGGAAGTGGATCTGATTTTATAAGAACATTTGCTTTGCCTCAAAATATTAAAGGCGCTGTAAAACATTTAAAATCTGATTCTTATTATGAAATAGATGTTGGATTAATTAAAACAAAAAATAATCAAAAATATTTCATTAACGTATTAAACATTGGCTTTCTTGCATCTACAGTTGAAATTAGTGAAAGAATGCCAAAACTAATTCGTCGCTTAAGATATCCAATTAGTTTTTGGTTAAAAATAATATTTGCAAAAGCTCAAAAAATTAATATTGAATTGGATAAATATATTTTTGATAATATGGCATTTAATGTATGTGTTTGTAATGCACAATATTTTGGAGGTGGATGGAATATTTCTCCAAAATCTAGTCTCCAGGATGGTAAATTTAATGTTCAGATATTTGCTGTTTCTAAATTGAAGGCAATGAAAATATTTTTCTTAGCTCAAAAAGGACTTCATCTGAAAGAACAAGGTGTTATAACTAGAAAAACATCTAAATTGATAGTTAATACCTCTGATCCCATAGAAATTGATGGTGATTTTTTTGATTATGGCCCTGCTGAGATATTTGTTGAAAATCGTGCCATACGTTTTAAAATTTAGTAATATTTAGGCACGTAAGGAGTAATTATGGCCAAAAAAGAAACTGAAGAAATAGAAGAGCCTACGCTTGAAGATTTAGAGGAAGATGATATTGAAGATGAGACTCCAGCTGAAGAAGAAAAAGAAGAAGTAGAGACTGAATCACTCGAGGCAAGAGTTGAAACTGAAAAAAAGTCAGTTGAAGATGCAGACGAAGCAGAAGGATCTTTTATGTCTGTTGATGCAGCAGAAAAAAGAAATGTTAAAAAATCTGATTTAAAACTAGACGAAATTGCAGATGATAAAAGTGAGGACGAATTTACATGCTCAATTTGCTTTATGGTATTAAGAAATACTCAATTAGCAAAACCTAGAGCTAAAGTATGCGTTGACTGTGTATAAACATAAAGACTTTGGATTTACTTTTACGGTTGATACAAAACCAAAAATACCCCAAGAATTAACAACATTATTTTTGGAGGGTGTGTCCTTAATCGACAAGGATTTAATTCATTATTACTCTAAATTAAAATTTAATAACGAACACACTTTCTTACTATCTTGTGAAGATGAACCGATAGGTTATGCAAAACTTTTTGAAGATAATAATTATTCATTGTTACTAGAAATATATGTAAAAAAAGAGTTTAGAGAATTATCACTTGGTACATTTTTACTTAATTCTATTCGTAAATATGTAAAATCAATTAACTCTGAATTAAGAACAGTAACGCTTCCTAGTGACAGAGTTGCGAAGAACTTTTATGAAGCAAGTGGAATTACAGCAAGAGTATTACTAATGGAAGAAAAACGTGAAAACAATCGCTACAGACCTTGATGGAACATTATTTAAAGGAGAAACTTTAATTGATGGTGTTAGAGAATCAATCTTAGAAATAAGAAGAAACGATATAGAAATATATTTTACAACAAACAACAGTTCACAATCTCCTCTAGAAATTAGAGACAAGTTAGTTTCGTTATTAGATTTAGAAATAGATGTTGATAAAATAATTACTCCGTTAATAGTATTCAAAAATGTTTTATCGCAACAAATTAACAATATTTATATTTACGGAACTGAGGGGTTAAAAAATTATATTGAGTCATTAAATATTAAAATTGTAAATATTGATTTATCGGATGTTGTTCTTATTGGAAGAAAAGAAATAAATAATGGTCAAGAGATTAAAGATATTATTTCTCATGTACAAGATGGCAAAAAAATATATTGTCTTAACAAGGACCTAACTTATCCAACTGAATTTGGCGAACAGCCGGGAAATGGTGCTGTTGTAAAAATCATTGAAGATGAGTTGTCGATAAATATTGAGAGTTTAGGTAAGTCGGGAAAGCTTTATCCATCATATTTTAAAAAAAATGGTATATCAATAAATTATGTGATAGGTGACCGAGTAGATACAGATATAATTTTTGGCAAATCATTAAATGCAATTTCTTTTCTTGTTGCTTCAGGTGTAAATAATTTTCTTGACACAGACATGGCAGACCATCAACTGCATGATTTTTCAGATGTTATACCTCTTATTATTAAAAACTCTTAATAATAGATATCCAAAAATAAATCCGCCGATATGTGCCTCCCATGATATATTTTGATCACCAATTGCAATAAATATCTGTGATATGAACCAAAAAATCATAAAAAATTTTGCTTTGATTGTAGTTGGAAATAAGAAACCAAATGGGACAAGTACTAATAATCTGGCATTTGGAAACATAAATACATATGCGCCCATTAATCCCGATACAATTCCTGATGCGCCAACTATTGGTGTCAGACTCTCTTGATTCAAAAATGTATGAACTCCAATACTTATAATTCCTATAAATATTAGAAAAATTGTAAATTTAGATTTACCAAGTTTATCTTCTACATTGTTACCGAATATCCAGAAACTCCATAGGTTTCCTAATATGTGTATAAAATTTGCATGAAAAAAGTTAGCAAATACCATACTTAAAATAATATTTTTATTTGGAAATATGGAATTCGTTTGTGTATAAAAGCAATTATTATTATAAAATTGTGCTTCTGATATTGGAGAAAATTTAACTAACTCACAAGGTATAGCTGAATATTGATAAAAAAAGTTAAATAATTCAATTTGGTTTTTTGGCTGTATCAGTATAAAGACACCAACAGTAACAAACATAAATATTCTCGAAATTACTGGAGTATTTCTTGCTGGGTTTATATCAGATATAGGTATCACTTTAAGAACATTATAAGTCTTCTATAATGTATTTATGGTTAAGTTAGTTATTGTATCATCAAAAAAATATCTTAAATCTAAACAAGCAGTCGAATTACTAAGTTATCTTGATGAAAAAAAAATTAAATATGAAAAAATTTTAGTAGATTCTTCATTTCCAAAAATAGATAGAGAAATTGGTTATGACTTAATAATTAGCGTTGGAGGGGATGGAACTGCCTTAAAGGCTATGAGCCTTGGTTGGAAGTATTCTTTACCTGTATTAAATCTAGGATCAGGAAGAGTAGGTTATCTAGTTAATTCCTTAGAAAATATTGATGTTGAATCAGTAATTAATCAAAAGTTTAATAATTTTAAAAATAGAACTCCAATAATTCAAAATAATGATGAAAGCCAACCTGCGTTTAATGAAATTGTTATTATCAAAAATGCTCCTACGAGAATGCTAGATATGCAAATTGAAACATATAAACAAAAAGTAAAACTTAGATCAGATGGTTTAATTATATCTTCCTCTCTAGGATCAACTGCATATAACTATTCTGCTGGAGGCCCAATTGTGCAAACAAGCATTAATTCTCTTATCATTACTCCAATATCTCCTTTTACAAAATTTCCACGCTCGATTGTTTTAGATCATAAATCTGAAATAAAGATTACTATTTTAAAAAAACAAGATTACTCTATTCAATTCGACGGCGCAGAAGTAATAGAAGGCAATGAGGAAAAAGATATTGTTTTTGATTACAAATTATCAAAAAATGAATTGATGGTTATGGAAGAGAGTGATGAGCCTAAACTAGATCACTTTTTAAACCAAATACTTAGATAGTTCTTCACATTAAAAATAAACCTGTTATTATTTCAACGTGACCAAATACATATTTGTCACCGGCGGTGTAGTCTCTGGTCTTGGCAAAGGGATTACTTCAGCGTCTCTTGGTAACTTGCTCAAAGCCCGAGGACTTTCAGTTGTTAATCAAAAATTAGATCCTTACATAAATGTTGACCCTGATACTATGAATCCCTTTCAGCATGGTGAAGTTTTTGTTACTGAAGATGGAGCCACTACTGATTTAGATCTAGGTCATTATGAAAGATTCACAGGTGTTAATTTAAGAAAAGATGCAAATGTTACTACCGGGAGCATATACAGAAAAGTAATCGAAAGAGAACGTAAAGGTGATTACCTTGGTGCAACAGTTCAAGTAATACCTCACATCACTGATGAAATAAAAAGAAGAATCAAAGGCATTTCAAATGAAGTCGATGTTCAAATTACAGAAATAGGTGGAACTGTTGGAGATATAGAAATTTTACCGTTTCTTGAAGCCGCAAGGCAAATCAGAAAAGAATTAGGTCAAGAAAATGTTATGTTTGTGCATGTTACATTAGTACCTTTTATAGGGCCAAGTACTGAATTAAAAACTAAACCAACACAACACTCTGTTTCTATGCTTAGAAGCTACGGTATAAGTCCTGATATTATAGTTTTGAGGTCTGAGCAAGAATTAAATGATGAAATTAAGAACAAAGTTTCACTTTTTTGTGATGTAAGTCTTGAAAATGTAATTAATGCTCCAGACCTTGATGATATATACGACATACCTATAAAAATGTTTGAAGAAGGCTTGGACTCATCAGTTAATACTCGTTTAATGCTTAATTCTAGTCCACCAGATTTTACTCAATGGAAACAAATGCTTTCATTAAAAGATGGTGTTCAAAAAAATATTAAAATTGCAATTCTTGGAAAATATTTTGGTTTACCAGATAGCTATATGTCAGTAGTAGAAGCCTTAAAACATGCTTGCTTACATAACAAAGTTAATTTAGAACTTGTTTGGATTGATGCTGACAATTTTGATCTAGATGAGCTAAAAAAATTAAATGGTGTGGTTGTCCCAGGAGGATTTGGTTATAGGGGAATAGAAGGAAAAATTTTAGCAATTGAGTATTTAAGGAAAAACAATATACCATTTTTAGGAATATGTTTAGGCTTGCAGTGTGCAGTCATAGAATTTGCAAGAAATGTATGTGGAATTTCTGATGCAAACTCTACAGAGTTTTCTCAAACTACTAAAAATCCGGTTATAGATTTACTACCTAATCAAAATTTAGAACATGATGATGTTGGCGCATCTATGAGGTTAGGCACTTATCCTTGTAAAATACAACCGAACACGAATGTAAATGAAATTTATAAAAACGAAATTATATATGAACGTCATAGACACAGGTATGAAGTTAATAATAAATTTCGAAAAGAATTAGAAAATAATGGATTAATATTCAGTGGTTTATCTCCAGATGAAGATTTAGTAGAAATGATAGAGTTAAAAGATCATCCATATTTTGTAGCTTCGCAGTTTCATCCAGAGTTTAAATCAAGACCTTGGGAACCTGCTCCAATGTTTAATTCCTTCATTAATGCTTCTAAAAATATAGAATTTGTTATTGAGAATGTCGAAGATGGACAAAAAGTTAAAGATTAATCATTTAATTGAAACTTATTCAGAATATTTAATTTTTCAAAAAGGTTTATCTCCAAATACAGTAGATTCTTATATTTCAGATTTGAAAAAATTGTCTCTTTATCTACAAGATTCTGAAATATCTCAACAAAGTATAGAAAATTATTTTTTAGATATTTCAGATTTTAACTACTCAACTTCAACAAAAAAAAGATTTTATTCAAGCATTAAAAATTTTCTTAAATATCTAGATGAAGAAGAAAATATTTTGCAAATTAAACTTTCAGAATTGCGATTGAAATCTATTAGAAAACTTCCTGAAGTACTTAGCGTTGAAGACATTGAGAAGATGATTAATGCTTATAAACATGATGATTTTCTTAATTCAAGAAATAAGACAATAATTGATGTTTTGTATTCAACAGGGTGCAGAGTATCAGAGTTATGTAATATAAATTTGTCTGATTTAGATCTTGTTGATAATTCTCTTAAATTAAAAGGCAAAGGATCAAAACAAAGAATTGTACCAATTGGATCTGAGTTAAAGGTTAATTTATTGAAATACTTAAAAATAAGAGAGAATTTTATTAACAGTAAAGGGGAACCTTTATTTTTAACAAAATCTAGAAATAATCTTGATAGAACAGCTGTTTTTAGAATTATAAAAAGTACGGCATTAAAAGCATCATTGGATACAAATATTCACCCCCATACGTTGCGTCATAGCGCCGCTACTCATATGCTTGAAGGTGGATGTGATTTAAGAACTGTACAAGAATTTTTAGGCCACAGTTCTGTTTCAACGACGCAGATATATACTAAAGTTACAAAAGAATTTTTAGAAGAGGCATTTTTAGAAAGTCATCCAAGATCATGAAAGAATTAATTTTAAAAGCTAGAAGAGCAATACGTTTTTTGTTTTATAAAGACTTGTCAATAGACAATCAGATAAAAATCTCAGAAATTCTTAATGATGATGAATTGGAGTATTTATTTTGGAAAATGTCAAAAGCGGACAGGCATCACTCACTTGAAGTATTAAACAGGACTGAAAACCAAACAAAAAATAAAGAGTTATTGAAATTATCACTTCTTCATGATATTGGGAAATCAATATCTGAATATAGTTGGATATTTAGAATATTTGCTGAATTGAAGATTGCAACAAATAGAAAAGCTTACAACTACCTTAACCATGAAGATATAGGCTATGATTTACTGAAGCAAAACATTAGTAATGATGAAATAAGTAAATATTATTTTGAAAATCTACTTACGACTAAAAATGAAATACTTGATAAGACTGATTTTTAATGGAATTAAGTTATTTAGTAGATAATCTTAAATCATTACTGGTTCGTTATACCTCTGAAAGTATTCAAATCGAGGAAAACCTTTATGAATTATTTACAAGTTTCGAAGTAAAAAATTTTAATAAAGAAATTGAAAATTATGCGGATTTTGTTTTACTAGCATCTTCATTATTTGAATTAAAAGCAAAGAGAATGCTACCACAAGATGATGAGGTAGATTGGCTTGATGAAGTCGAAATTCTTAAAGATAAGGACTTAGCGTTTGCTAGATTGCTACAGTTTAAAGCGTTCTCTGAAATAGGAATTGCTATAGCTTCTAAAATAAAACATAATGAAAATGAAATTAAGTCATTTAAATATTATCAAACTAAAAATCTTTTCCCAAAACCAGATGTTGAATATCTAATTGATAAAGATAAATTTGAAAATGTTGCTCAAGAAGTGTTTCATAGATACAAAACAATAGAAGGTTTTAAACATATAGATAAGGACTTGCCTGATTTACAAGATGCTATCGATGACTTACTTAAAGTTGTGGATAAAAGATTAAATACATCATTTGAGAGCATAGTAAATGATTTAAATACAGAGAAAGAAGCTATAGCCTTTTTTCTTGCACTATTAGAAGCTGTTAGATGGGGTTTTATTACAGCAAAACAAGACAATGAAAGTATTAAGATAGAAAAAAATTATGAATTATAAAAAAGTGATAACAGCAATTTTACTTGTTTCAGATGGTTCAGTTAACCATTCTTATTTTCAAGAAAATTTTAGTATTGAAAAAGATGACCTTATAAAAATATTTGAAGATATAAACACCGAATTAAGTGATAACAATTATGGCTTTTACATAAAATATGATGATAAGTCTTCTGATTTTGTGACTCTTAGGACTATTTCGTCTGACTTAGCAGAATTTAAACCACCTTCTATATTAAGAGGTCTGTCTACGCCAGCATTAGAAACATTATCTATAGTGGCATATGAACAACCTGTTACAAAACTTAAAGTTTCCGAGATAAGAGGCGTTGAATCCGAATCTTCGCTAAAAACACTTGAATCAAGAGGATTAATTGAAAAATCAGGTGTATTAGATATCCCTGGAAATCCAAATTTATTTGTGACTACAAATTTGTTTTTAGAAAAAATGAATATTTCTAAAATTGAAGAACTTCCATTATTAGGCGATTATTTTTCAAATATTGAGGAAGAGTAATTCTATTTGAGAATAAATAAATATATAGCATTAAATTTACCTACTTCTAGAAGGAAAGCTGACAATTTAATAGAGACGGGTCAAGTTTTAGTTAATGGGAAAATTACTGAGGTCGGTTATATTGTAAATAGTAAAGATCAAATATTTGTAAATGGAAAAAAAATTCTAGATAATAAAAAACATGAATATTACCGTTTTTATAAACCTAAAGGCTATGTTTGTTCTCATAATAAACAGGGTAATGCACCAACAATATTTGAATTGATCGAAAAAGATTATTTAAAATTTGGTGGGAGACTGGACAAGGATTCCGAAGGACTAATGCTTCTCAGCACAGATGGCGAATGGTTAGATAATATATTTCATTCAAAAAACAAAGTTGAAAAAACATATAAAGTAACTTTGACACACAAAATAGACCATAATAAAAAAGTTAGAACAAATATAAATCATGATGGCCAATTGCTTAGAATAAGTAAAATTAAAGTATTAAACACATATTCATATTTAGTAACTTTAACATCAGGAAAAAATCAAGAAATTCGTAGAATATTCAGATTTAATAAATTAAAAATTAGAGAATTAAAACGTGAAAAGATTGGTAAATATAATTTAAATAATATGTCTAAAGGCCAAATGTCTAAAATAGAAGTATGAACAGTAAGTTAATAACTTTAGACGGTCCATCTGGAGTAGGAAAAACTACTATAGGAAAAAAACTAGCTTCTGATTTAAATCTAGATTTTATTTCATCTGGAATGTTATATAGAGCCATAGCATCACATTTCGATATAAAAGGAGTAAATTCATTTAATGAAATACAGTTAACCTCTAAGGAACCAATTACATTTGTTATTGATGGTGAAACATATACAGAAAAATTACTATATTCCTCTAAAATTAATGAAAAAAGTTCAGAAATAGCACAACAAATTGAAATAAGACAGATTGTTTCAAATGTATTAAGATTTTTATTCGAATCTTCATCAAATGGTCTTGTTGTAGAAGGAAGAGATATGGGCAGTGTTGTTTTTCAAGATGCTGACTTAAAAATATATTTAGATGCAAGCGAATCAACAAGAAGTAAAAGAAGACTCGCTCAATCAGGAAGCAAAGAATCTATAGAAGACTTAAGGAATCGAGATTTAAGAGATATAAATAGAAAAAATTCGCCTCTTGTTGTTCCAGAGGATGCACTTGTCATCGATAATGAAAATATGACAATAGAAGATGTCATAAAAAAAATTAAAGAGAATTTAAAGCTTCAGTAGCAGTCCATTCTTTATCGTTACTTATTCCAAGTGTTGTATCAGGATTATTTTCAGAATCATTAAAGTTATTTAAGAAATCCGATATTAATCTAATATTTTTTCTTAATTGCTGGGGGAGTGGGAAGTATTCAACTTCTTGCTTAAGTTCGAAATATTCTAAACTTGAAGGATTAATTTTTTCTATTATTTCATAAACAATATGATCAGGTGCCGAAGCACCAGCAGTAACGGCAACAGTGCCTTTTAAATTAATATTTTCTAAATCTCTTACATTATCAACTCTATTTGCTGATACCCCTTTATTTTGAACCATACTGACAAGTGCTTTAGTGTTGCTAGAATTTTCAGAACCAACAACAACTACAGATTCAACTTTTGGTAGTATTGCCAATATTGCTTCCTGTCTGTTTGTTGTTGCATAACATAGGTCACTTTTTCTTGGCATTTTTAAATTAGAAAATTTATCTTTTGAAAATTCCATAATCGGTTCCCATTCTGAAAGAGCAAGTGTTGTTTGCGCAAGTAGAGCAACATTATCACCAATATCTAAACTTTTAACGTCATTAATATCTTCAACTAAGTGCATGTTATCAGGAGAAACTCCTAATGCTCCTTTAGCTTCATCATGATCTTTGTGACCAACATAAATAATTTGTGTATTACTGCTTGTAAACTTTTTGGCTTCATGGTGAACTTTTGTCACCAATGGGCATACGGAGTTTATAGTTACAGAAGATATACTATTAAATTGTTCTTCTACATTAGGGGCGGTTCCATGAGCGGAGAGCATTACTATAGAACCTTCTGGAATTTCCGAGGGATCTTCTACAAAAATGACATTATTTTTTTCAAATTCTTTAACTATCCATTTATTATGAACTATCTCGTGATAACAATAAATAGTCTCATCATAAATTTTAAGCAACCAATGCAGGGCCTTAATCGCCATTTCTACTCCTGCACAAAACCCCCTAGGAGTTACTAGATATAGTTTGTTTACCATATGAATAGAATAGCTATATTTATATTATGACTAAAAACAAAATTCCAGAGGTTTTTGTACTAGGCCTTCCCAATGCTGGTAAATCAACACTTGTAAATGCTTTGACAAAGAGAAAGACATCTATAATTGGTTCTACACCAAATACGACTAGGGATAAAGTTAGTACAATCATTGAATTTGATAATGAGAAAAAATTAATGATTTCTGATTTACCAGGATTTTTAGAGAAAACAGACGAATTTAATGTAAATTTTCAAGAAAATATTCTACGCTATATAGATAATGCCGAACATATAATATTTCTTATAGATGTAAACTCAAAAGATTATTCTGGTTTAGACTCTATTTTTGATTTAATTAGTAAAAACAATCTACAAAATAAAACTACAACAGTATTTAATAAGACAGAGAATATTGATATATCAGATATAGATAAACGAATGTATAAATATATATTTAATAAAGAGTTTTTTATTTCTGCGTATCACAAAGTAGGTTTGGAGTTGTTAGAAAATTATTTAAAGAAATTTTCTACAAAAATGATCAACGACTTAGAAAAAAAATCTTCTATTGTAATTATTGGTAGGCCTAATGCTGGTAAATCTACACTTTTTAATTCTTTGTTAAATAATAAAAGATCATCAGTTTCTAATGTTCCTGGCACAACACGAGATAAAATTGTAGAGAATATAAATTTAAATCAAATTTCATACCAAATAAGTGATACAGCAGGAATACCTAGGAAAACTCAAAAAAATCAGATTGATAAGTACTCATCTTCATTATCACTTAGATCACTAGAAAGTGCTTCGCTAGCTTTAATTATAATTGATAGTGAAGTAGGTTTAACTTTCGAAGATAAGCGAATATTAAAAGAATCAATTGAGAATAATGTTACGCCCATTGTTGTTTTAAATAAATGGGATTTACTGGAAACTAATCATAAAGATGAAATCAATAAAAATATTAAGAATGAATTAAAACAATATCAATGGGTAAATGTTTTAAGGATATCAGCTCTTAATAAAAAGAATATTAAGCAGATAAGTAAAAATATTGATGATGTTGAGAAACAACTTAATACAAGAATTGGTACTTCAGAACTCAACATGAATTTTAGGGAGTTATGGTTAAAAAGTCCACCGCACCCTTTTAGAGGTAAAAGAGCAAAATTAAAATATGTAACACAATATTCTACGTATCCTCCAGAATTTTCTTTCAATCTAAGTTCAAGAATTCCAAAAAATTATCATGTTTTTATAGAAAATAATATTAGGGAATCATACAATATGAAAAATATTTGTTTTAAAGTAAAAATTAATGCATAGTTTTGGTTTTAAAATTATTGTTTTTGCAGCTGGTTTTTACTTAATAATAAGACTATTTCAGATACTTTTTTACCTAATTTAATGTATAAAAATATACAAACTATTTATAAAATTTATTAATTTAACCATTGTATTACAGCGTTAATTTTCTAATATTAATACATCCACATTTATGTGGATTTTTTGTATACAAAAAGGAGAAAAATTGAGTAATTTCAAGGGATCCAAGACTTGGCGTCTTATATTACTTTTCTCAGTTTTTGCACTAGTAGTCGTTGCCTGTGGAGGCGACGCAGCTGAAGAAGAAGTTGTTGAGGAATCAACTGATACAACTGCGGCTCCAGCTACTACTGCAGCAGCTGCTGAAGAAGCAGCACCTTCTGGGCCAGAAGGTGTTTATAAGATGGCAATATTCTCAGATCCACAAACAAATAATTACTGGGCCTCCTATGACACAGAAAATGATGTATGGACTGGCTATGTTATGTCAGGTCAAGCAACAAGCTTGTACACACTTTCTGTACCAAACTATCAACTAATCGTTAATATGGCTGGCGAATTAGTCGAAACATCTGTTGATAATGGTGATGGAACATTTACATTTAATGTTCCTGTTAGAGAAGGCTATATGTGGAGTGATGGAAATCCTATCACAGCTCATGACTGGGCATTCACATATGATACTGCGAAAAGTTTATCACTTGGTGGTAACTTTTTGAGCGCGTATCCATATTTGTGTGCAGACGACGAAGGAAATAGTAAGAACTGTGTAACTAGCGTAGTCGCTACTGACGATTATAACGTCAGCATCACATTCAACTATGATCCAGGATTGTCTACATGGCAGTATGGTACAGCACAAGCTCCAGCATTAAGCAAAGCATACTGGGAAGCATATGCAACAGACAAAGAAACTCTGTATGCACATGATGCAATCAATGCTCCTGTAGCAAGCGCATTTGTCTACGACAAACTAGAAGATGGTGCTTTCTACACATGGAAGTATGATGCAAACACTATGTGGAGCGGTGGAACAACCACTATTTATGATGCTGGTGGTACAAGCGTTGCTTGGGACAATGGTAAAGCACCTGCGTTTAGCGGTGATTTTGGTAACACAAGTGGAGACTCATTCTCATACGAGAATGGACCATTTGTAGGTACTGTTGAATTCACACTATACAGCGATCAGGATGCTGCTTACCTTGCATTCCAAAATGGTGAAGTTGATTTCGTACTTAACCCATTAGGTGTTAAGAGAAATCTCTTTAATCAACTTGCAACTGTACCGGGTGTTGAACTCGTTCAAAACATGCCACTTGGTATGAGATATTTTGCACACAATACAAGAGTATTCCCTGGAAGCGACAAAGCTTTCAGAAATGCTGTAGCTTGTGTTGTTGATAGAGACTTCATCATTAACAGCGTTCTTCAAGGAACTGTTGAAAGAATGGATGGAACTATCTCAGGTGCATTAACTGCATGGGCACCAGAATTAACTGGTACTTTAGCTGAATGTCAAGATCTTGATACTGTAGGAAAATGGGAAAAGGCCGTTTCTATCCTACAAGATGCTGGTTGGACAGCAGACGATTGGGGAAGTCACCCTGGTAATGACACCAGAGCGATTCCACCAACAGGAATTAAAGGTCCTAATGGTGAAGTTCCTCCATCAGATATGTTAATTTACGCACCAGGTCCTGGTTATGATCCATTGAGAAATACATTCTCATTGTTCATTGCAGATTACATTAGACAATTAGGTTTCGATGTAACAGCAAGACCAACAGGATTTAGTGTTATTGTTGACATTGTTTTTGATCCAGCAGCATGCGAAGATTGGAACTTTTATATGCTAGGTTGGGGTGTAGGTATTTACCCTGACTCTGCAGTTACATTCTTCCATTCACGAAATGATTCGTGCGATGGTGGATATAACACACCAGGATATAACAATCCTGAATTCGACGCTGTAGCAGACAAGTTTGAAGCTGCAAAAACAGTATCGGAAGCTATAACACTTTCAAATCAGATGGAAGCTATATTATTTGAGGATCTTCCTTACTTAGTATTGTTCAACCCACCTGTTCTTGAGGTTTATAGAGGTGATAGTGTTGTATATCCGTTTACGGATGTACTAGGTGGCCTTACAGACGCCTGTGAAGGTTGTGCAAGCACAGTCACGCTTAAAAAATAATTAATGTATAATTTAATGACGGGTGAGCAATCACCCGTCATTTTATTGGCTTAGCGAGACATAATGTACAAGTACGTATTTAGACGAATTTATCAATTAATTATCGTTTTCTTTCTTTTTCTCGTCACTTCTTATGTTCTTTTTGATTCCATACCAGGTAATGCTTTCCAAAGTTTATTGTTAAATCCAGAATTACCACGTGAAGCATATGATTTAGTTATCCAACTTTATGGACTTGATAAACCTTTGTATGAAAGAGTTATTCTATATATTCAAAACTTCTTTAGAGGTGATTTTGGATATTCCTATGTACACTATCCAAGAACTCCAATTGAACTTATAGCTGAGAGATTACCTAGAACTTTAATGTTATTTGCTATGGTCAATATTGTTGCCTTCTATACAGGTTTTTTAATTGGAAAAATTCTTGCATGGCGTAGAGGTTCCAAATCTGAAACATGGATCACAGTTACTTCTGTATTTTCTTATACAGTATTTTATCCATGGTTTGCATTAATGATGTTGTGGTTTTTTGGTTACAAACTAGATTGGTTACCAATTGGTAAGTTTTTATATCCTGAAAAATGGTACGACTCTCCGTACGATAGTGATGTTATTTTTGTCTCAATGATCAAATTTATTGCTGTAGCATCTATTTTGCAAATGTTAGCGTTTGTATATACCAGAAATATTGAATCGATTTCAGCTCGAAGAAATGTACGTTTTACAAGTTTTATGATCATAATTATTGGTAGTTTTGCCTACTGGAATACAGGAGAAATGTTAAACCAAAAAATTTATGCTATGGATATTGCATACCATATGATTCTTCCAGTATTTACTGTAACAGTGGTTGCTTTTGCCGGTACGGCACTCTTAACTAGAACCACCATGATGGAAGTCATGAAAGATGATTTTATTTTAACCGCAAGGGCTAAGGGAATTTCTCAAAAGAGAATTAGAGATAGGCATGCAGCAAGAAATGCTCTTTTACCAGTAGTAACATCATTTATTTTTACAATTGTTACCATTATTGATGGCTCTGTACTTACAGAAACTATATTTTCATGGCCTGGTATGGGGCAATTAATCTTAGATTCAGTACTTAGGGAAGATATTCCTGTTGCCATGGCATCCTTCTCATTTATAGGTGTGTTTGCTCTTATTGCTCATTTCATTGCTGATATTTCATACGCATACCTCGATCCTCGAATAAGGATACAATCTCAAGGATAAATTATGAAAAATCAAAAAGATATAGCAAAAGACATTAGAAGAAAAGCCTTAAAAAAGAATTGGACTATGTTTAGGCAGAGCAGATTAGGCATGATTGGACTATATATCGTATTATTCTTTTTAT
Source organism: uncultured Candidatus Actinomarina sp. (assembly GCA_902593795.1). Taxonomy (GTDB): domain Bacteria; phylum Actinomycetota; class Acidimicrobiia; order Actinomarinales; family Actinomarinaceae; genus Actinomarina. The sequence goes on along the minus strand of CACJJR010000002.1, from coordinate 238,711 downwards.
TCCTCTCATTGCTGCAACCGTTTCTATTTATTACTGGTATTTGGAATAAAGGAGTTTACGATCCAGTTGTAGGCTACTCTGAACAATTTCAAGAATTTTTAGTTGTAGAGTGTCCAAAAGAATATCCAACTGAAAAATATAAAGACAGGGGAGATTGTCCGGCAAAATTAGAAGTTAATGTAAGAACATTATTTTATTCCGATGCTCAAGTTGGTGAAACAATAATACAAAACTTACAACCCGCACCGCCATCTGCAAAACATATACTTGGAACAGACTCATTGGGTAGAGATGTATTTTCACAAGTAATGGAAGGAAGTCAGGTAGCTTTTTTACTTGGCTTATTAAGTGCAACGCTTGGTGTAGGAATTTCAACTTTACTGGGAACAATAGCTGCTTTTTTTGGCGGTAGAGTTGATGCATATTTAATGAGGCAATCTGATTTAATTTTAATGCTTCCAACACTTCCTTTATTGTTTATAATTTCAGCTTTTGCAGAATTAAAAGTATGGCACTTAGCTGTAGTACTTGGAACAATAGGTGGATTAGGAGGTTCAGTGATTACAATAAAATCACAAGCGCTCCAGGTAAAAGTTAAGCCATTTGTTGATTCAGCAAGAATAACAGGAGGATCCAGAATGAATATCCTCTTCTCACATGTTTTACCCAATGTAGCTCCACTTGCATTATTGTTTATGGTTTTTAGTGTTACAGGTGCAATCGCATCAGAATCTGTACTTTCTTTTCTTGGTTTATTAAATATTGACATGAGCTGGGGTCTAATGATTTACTTAGCTCAAGTAGAAGGATTTATATTTTCAGGTATGAAATTTTGGTGGTTAATATTACCTGCTGGGCTATCAGTTACATTTTTAGCAGGTGGATTTTATCTTGTTGGTCGTGGATTAGATGAAGTATTCAACCCTAGACTCAGGCAAAGATAAATGAATATTTTAGAAGTTAAAAACTTAAATATGTCTTATGAAACCCTTGAAGGTAGTGTCGCTGCAGTTAAGGATGTTACTTTTTCATTAAAAGAAGGGGAGTCTTTTGGAATTGTTGGAGAATCAGGATGTGGCAAAACTTCCGTTGCAATGTCATTATTACAACTTCAAGCTGATAATGGAAAAATAACTAGTGGTGAAATAATATTTGATGGTAAAGATATCGTTAAATTAAATGAAAAAGAATTAAGAGATGTTAGATGGAGTGGTATAAGTATTGTTTTTCAAGGCGCTATGAATTCATGGAATCCAGTTGTTAAAATTGGTGAGCAAATACGTGAAGCAATAAGAGAACACTACCCAGATAAAACAAAAGAAGAGAACACTGATAAGATCGATGAATTATTCAACATTGTAGGTTTAGATAGTTCTATTGCTGACAGATACCCTCACGAGCTCTCTGGTGGCATGAAACAAAGAGCAGTAATAGCTCTAGCTTTGTCATGTGATCCTAAATTAATTATTGCTGATGAACCAACAACTGCATTAGATGTTGTAATTCAGGATCAAATATTAAATGAAATAAGAAAAGTTCAAAATATTTTAGGACTTAGCCTTATTTATATTTCACACGACATAGCTGTTATTGCTGAAATGACAGACAATATGGCTGTTATGTATGCAGGTTCCATAGTAGAGATGGGTAATACAAAAAATGTATTTGCAAATCCTCAACATGCATATACTAAAATGCTTTTAGAGTCAACCCCTTCTATAATTGGCCCTAAAAAGAAACTAAGATCTTTAGATGGGGAACCCCCATCTTTAATTAATAATGATAATTGTTGTTTGTTTTCGTACAGATGTCCAAGCCCAACAGATATGTGTAAAAATAGATCTATAGAAATGAAATTAATCAAATTTGATGACAATCATTACGTAGATCAATGCTGCATGGATTGTGGATAATTATGAATAAAAATCTTATTGAAGTTAAAAATTTACAAAAATATTTTGAAATTTCATCTGGTTTATTTTCTAGGAATAAATCTATTGTTAAAGCAGTAGATGGCATATCTTTTGACATACCACATGGTTCAAGTCTGGGATTAGTAGGCCAAAGTGGATGCGGAAAAACAACCACAGCTAGGGCTTTAAGCCTATTAGACCCTAAAACAGGAGGAGATGTTAGTTTTTATAATGAAGAATCTTCTTCAATGGAAAGCATTGATGAACTTGATGGTGAAGAATTAAAGAAATTTAGAAGAAACATTCAAATGATATTTCAAGATCCTTATGAATCTTTAAACCCACGATGGAATATAAAAGATATTATTTTGGAACCATTAAATATTCATAATATTGGAAATTTAAGTGATAGAGAAGAAGCAGTTTATGAAATACTAAAAACTGTTGGCCTGACACCTCCAGAAAACTATATGCCAAGATTCCCTCACGAATTATCGGGAGGCCAAAGACAGAGAGTTTCAATTGCAAGAACTCTTATAATGAAACCTAAATTTGTTGTATGTGACGAGCCTACTTCAATGTTGGATGTTTCAATTCGTATTTCAATTATGGATCTTATGTTAAATCTTGCTAAAGATTTAGAAGTTTCATATTTGTATATTACTCACGATTTAGCAGTGGCTAGATATATGTGCGATCGAATAGCAGTTATGTTTAATGGAAAAATTGTTGAAATAGCTGAAACAGAGGATCTTTTAAATAATCCAATACACCCATACACTAAGAGATTGATTTCATCAATACCCATTCCTGATCCTGCCTATACACGTGAAGAGTACAAAATTGATTTTAATGAATTAGACAAGCTTATAATAAACAATCATGAAGAAAAAGACATGATAGAAGTTAGTAGCAATCATTTTATAGCAACTCATGATGTTAAAGGACTTCTTTGATCTTTAAGGATATTTTTCTATTACCTAATCTAATAACTCTTTTCAGATTCTTTTCTGCCTTAGGATTATTTTTTTACTTTTCTCCTAACAGTTTTAATACTTTTACCTTGGTTCTTATTATTGCTCTTATTGGGTTATCTGATTCTTTAGATGGCATAGTAGCGAGGAAATATAATTTAGTTTCTAAATTAGGAATTATCCTAGATCCATTAACAGATAGGATAGTATTTATAATTTTGCTTTTTTGGCTTAATATATACGTTCCTGATATTATTTTGTATTCTGTATTAACAAGAGAACTCTTAGTGCTTGTAGGTTCTTTATATGTATTAATAACAGGTGCAAAAATAGAAGTATCCTATAAAGGAAAATTAGCAACTGTACTGTTGTTTGTAACTATTTGTTTATTTGTCATAAATGCCTCTATAACTGTGCCTTTTTTAATTCAGATTTCAGTACTAGTTATAATTTTTTACTTTTATGTTGCAATTGAATATTTGTACAACTTAATATATAAGAGTGGATAACCAGACAGTACCTTTAGATTCATCAAGCAATTCAGCTGAAGAGCCTTTGTATATACTTTCATTATTGAATAATGAATTAATGTCATCCTCTTGGAAACTATCTGACGAAGAATACAGTATAGGCAGGTCATCAAAAAACAAAATAATTCTAGATGATATTACCGTGTCAAGAGAGCATGCATTAATCAAATTTAGTAATAAAACACCTCAAATTAAAGATTTGAACTCTACAAATGGTGTCTACATCAATAATGAGATAATACAGGAAAAAGATTTAAAATCTGGGGATAAAATTCAGATTGGAAAATACTTACTGTTACTTACCGGAGTTAATAAGTGAATATTGGCGAAGTGGTTAAAAATTTACAAATTAAATATCCATCAGTAACAATTTCTCGAATTCGATTTCTTGAAAAAGAAGGTTTAGTAAATATCAAAAGATCTCCAGGTGGTACGAGAAAATTTACAAGAAGAGACATAGAAAGAATAGCAAAAATTATAGAGCTTCAAGAACAAGAGTTTTATAGTTTAAAAGCAATAAAAAATAATCCAAATTTATTAAAAAATAGTAAAAGTAAAAATATAACAATTGAAGATTATTCGTTAAGAGATTTACTTAAACAAGCTGGTCTCAGTAAGGAACAATTTAATGAATTGATTCAATATGATTTTGAAATTGAAAAAGATAATTATAACAATAATGATTTAAATAGAATGAAATCATGGTCTTACTTTTTTTCAATTGGTCTAGAACCTAAAAATTTCTCAGTAATAAAATCTATAAATGAACGGTCCAATGATTTTGTTGAATTTGTTCAAAGTTTATTACCAGATGATGCGATTCCAGATAGAGAAAATATAATTAAAAATTATTCAAATTTAATTAGGAGTTATTTATTAAAAAACATTTTTTAATATTTTTAGTACTCTTATTTGTTACTCCAATATCACTTTCTTTAGAGTTGGATGATGACATAATTTCTACAGATTATTATCTTTCATATGATATTGATAATAAATCAATACTACACAATAAAAATATAAATGAAAATATCTCACCAGCGTCTATTACTAAATTAATGACAGCATTAATTTTATATGAAAATAGTAAATTAAATGATTTAGTCACTATTAACTATCCAAAAGATTATATTTTTGAAGGTAAAGTTGCATATTTAAACAAAGGATCAGTACTTTCTGTTGAGCAACTTCTTGAATTTTTATTAGTTTATTCAGCTAATGATGCAGCTTATGCAACTTCTGAATTTGTTTCTGGTAATACAAATGATTTCGTTAATTTAATGAACATTAGAGCTAAACAATTAAATATGAATAATACAAACTTTCAAAATCCTGATGGATTAGACGAATTAGACCATTACACAACTTTAAATGACTTGTTATCGCTATCTATTTTCATTTTAGAAAATACTAAATTAATTGATATCACAAATAAGTCAAAATTTTATTTCGATCAGGGTGGGGAAGTCAAAGAGTACAAGAATACTAATTTAATAATAGATAGTGGTTTTATAGGATTAAAAACGGGCTGGACATCAAATGCGGGTTTGACATTTGTTGGATACAACCAAGGCAACAACAGAAATATCATTACTATCGTGAATAAATCATTTGTTGATAATGATAAACAAACTCATTTTCTAGATACAAAAAAATTATATGAAGAATCAATAAATAATTTTATTCAAAGTACGATTATTTATAATTCTGAAGCTCTTTATAAATTAAACAATCCAATAAATTCAAAAATATATATTGCTAATTCTAATATCTTAAAATTTGGAAATAAAGAATTACCATTGACAATTCAAATTTCAAGCATAACTACTAATAAAATCAAATACTCAAATTATTTTGATGATGAAATCATTACTTTTGACATTAAAAATTCTGAAAATTTAATAAGATACAATTTTTTAAAGTCAAATATTATATCTAAATTAATCTCTTCTGATTAGCACAAATTCTTTTCATCATTAATCTTTTTATTATGAATGAGAAAGTTGTTGTTGAGGTATCTGGTATTAGGCTTGAAGAAGATTCTGAGACTCCAATAATGCTTTTACAAGATCCAAAAACATATAGGTTTTTGCCAATATGGATAGGAACAATTGAAGCTGTTTCCATAGCCTATGCTCAGGAGGGTTTTGTTCACCCTAGACCTCAAACACACGATCTTCTTATTGACATTGTTGAATCTTTAAATGCTACGATTTCTGAAGTTTGTATTACTGATATTCAAGATAAAACATATTTTGCTGAGATTACATTAAATACTTTAGAAGGTAACGTAACATTATCTTCCAGGCCTAGTGACGCTATTGCACTAGCAATAAGATCAAATTCTAAAATTACAGTTGATAATGAGCTATTTAATAAAAATTCCATAATACTAATTGAGGAAAATAATGAACAAATTCAACAATTTAAGGATTTTATTGATGGTATTTCTCCCGAGGATTTTTCCTAAATCCTTGATTAACTGTTTATATCTAGTAGATTAAAACTATGCAACAGGGTTATACAGGTCCAGAAGTTTGTAAAATAACTGGGATTTCATATAGGCAATTAGATCATTGGACGTCAACAAAACTTATTGATGCTTCTATTAGAAACATTAAAGGTTCAGGATTTCATAGACTCTATTCTTTTAATGATATAGTTTTAGTAAAGCTTGTTAATAAATTAAGAGATGCAGGAATAAGTTTACAGAAAATTAGAGTTGCATTAAAAAATGTTTCTAGTCTTTTAGGCAAAAGTAAAAACATTACAGATGTATCTATATTTTCAGATGGAGCATCAATCTATGTATTAACAGATAATGATCAAATGATAGATTTACTTAAAAAAGGGCAAGCTGTATTTGGAATTTCTTTAGGGCCAGTTCACACTGAAACGGAAGCAGAAATATTTTCTTTATATCCAGAAAAAATTTCTCAAAAAATTAAATGAATTTTGCTCATTATTCTGAAAAAGTATTTGCTGAACACTTAGATTTATTTAATATTGATTGGATTTATGAACCCACAAGTTTTCCACTGAAGTGGGGTAGTGGTTCTATAAAAATGATGTTTACTCCGGATTTTTATTTACCACAACTAAATACATATGTTGAAATCACAACTATGAATCAGAATTTAATTACAAAAAAACAAAAAAAAATTAAATTGGCCAAAAAATTATATCCTCAAAATAATTTTAAATTAATTAATGAATCACAATTTTACAATTTTTTAAATAGTGATGACGAGTTCTTAGTTAAGAAAGCTATCGCTAGCTGAAAAATTTATAAGCTCAGAAGGTTTTTCAATACCTGTTAATTTAGCCATTTCTAATTCATTTAAAACACTTGTATTGCTCATAAGTCTATTATCTGTGTTTAATGATATATTGAATCCTAATTCATATAGTTTAGAGATAGGATGTGCGTGAACATCTTCATACATATTTGTGTGAAGATTTGATGTTATGCATATTTCCAAAGGTATTTGTTTATCTAGTATATAGTTTGCTGTTTTACCAAGAGAGTCGTTTTCTTTAACATCTTCTATTATCCTGACTCCATGACCTATTCTTCTTGCTCCATTATCAAGTGCATCTTGTATTGAATGTACACCGTCGCCTTCTCCTGCATGTATAGTTATATTGATTCCTGCATCTTTTATCTTTACAAAACTATCTCTATAAAGCGATGGTAGGTAATTGTATTCTGGACCGGCTATATCAAAACCAATAATTTTATCTTTAATTTCTACCGCTAAATCTGCAACAGCACTTACATTCTGAGGATCATGACGCATTCCACATAGAATTAATCCTGAAATTATCCCTTTTTCATTTTCTGCTTGTTCAAAGCCAGAATTAATTGCATCAATTACATCTATAGGGGACAAGTCATTATTTACAGAATAAAATGGTGCATATCTAGACTCATAGTAATTTACACCATTGTCATTCATATCAATAGCAGCTTCATAAGCTATTTGTTCTATGTTTTCATATGATTGCATTAACGCAATAGTGTGTGTAAAAGCTTCGAGATAATCCTCTAGTGAATCACAATTGGATCTATCAAAGAAATTGGCAACATCTTCTACATTATTGATAGGTTTATATCCAATAATTTCTGCGAGTTCTTTAGCAGTAGAAGGCCTTAAACCACCATCTAAATGGTCATGTAATATATGTTTATACATAACGCAACATAATATATATTATAGGACAAACAGAGAATAATAATTTAATCATATATTTCCCTTAAAACACTCTCCTTGTGTGTAAGTGGTAACCAATGTCCAGCTTCAGGTATCTCTGTAATTTTAACATTGGTCCCACTAGAAATAAGTCTTTTACGCATATTATCATTTAGTTTTACAGCTGCATCAACACCACCAAAAATAAAATGAACTGGTGTTGTTACAACCTTCCTCCAAGTAGAACTTAGTTCTGCGTTTAAATCTATATTCGCATACCAAGCAATAGGTTGATCAATTGATGAGTCATAAAAATGTTTAATCAAATCAGTAATCTTACTTTCATTAATCACAGATTTTCTTGTTAAGAAATTCATAAAAACATTTTCTAGTGATAGATTTATACTTTCACCATCGTTTGATAAGTACGCTTTTTGCATTAGTGTTCCATCTTTTTGTGGAGCAAAAACATTTACCTCTGAGATCTCTCTGTAAGCAGATCTAAAGAAAGTCTCTAGATTTTTATTAATTAAATTTGCAGAAGTTTCAACATTTTGAAATGAGGTAATGTAATGTGGTTTTCCATGGTAATTTAAATTATTATATATTTTTGATGTAGGAAATTCAGTACCACCGCATATAGAAACTAATTTGTTTATATTTATTTTTTCTCGTGATATTACTGCCCATGCAACTATAGAACCCCAATCATGTCCTACAATTGTTAATTTATTATCAAGTTTTAGTCTTTTTATTAATACTTCAATATCTTTTGATAATTCTTCGATATTAAAAGATTTTGCATCAAAAATTTTTAATCTTGATAATGGATACCCTCTTTGTTCTACGATTGTAACTCTATAACCACTTTCGATTAAATCTTTTTTAATATCATTCCACATGTACATATTTGAAGGAAAGCCATGTAATAAAAGTACATCACTCCCCTCTCCTTCGATTGTGTATGATAATTCGAAATCATCTAGTTGTAATTTATTTATCATATAAGTTTATTTTTTCTCAAAATAACAATAGTTAAACATATTGCAAAAAATAACCACTGAAAAGCGTAACTTAGATGTGGTGCATCATATGGTTCAGTAAGGTTGACACACTCAATATTAGTTCCACATTCTTCAGTCAGTGTTAAGTAAAACTTCTGTAGAGTAATATTTTTTTCAGATTCTAAAAAAAACTTATCGATTCTAAATAAGTAATTTGATTGTGTAATATCATCTTGACCAATTGTCTGAGTGTCATAAGTTAATAACTTTCCTATATATTCAAAAGCTTCAAGTTTATTAATTGAATCTATATCAAAATCAAGTGGAACCCATCCCCTGTTAACCACTATGTAGTTATTGAAACTATCGACTACAAGGTCTACTCTGTTGTATCCATTTTGACCATTGTTTACCCTAGATCTTAAAAGCCATGTGTCTATTATGGATACAGTGTCATCAATTTGGATATATTGGAATTCCGATAAATTATTTATATCTGATATGGAAACTTTTAATAGTTTTTCATATTTAGTAATATTTTCTAAATTATTTCTATCATCATAGTGACTTGCTAGTTGCCAGTAGGATAACCCAATAAAAATTATGACAATAAAAAAACCTAAGTAAAATAATACTTTAAAAGGTAGTTTTTCTAATTTTGCCAACTAGTATCTCCCCTTCGTTTATCACCAAATGAAAAAACATTTGTATTTAATCCTGAAACGCAAACCCCACCAAAATACATATCATATTTCTCCGTTATGATTGCGTCCTTATCCATTTCTAAAGAACCTGGTTCTGCCCTAATTGAACCATCTTCATTTACATGAAATCTCGGTTCATCAATTGCTTGTTGCCAGTCATTACTTTTTGAATAATTTAATAATACTTGTGCAATTGCAGAACTAATTCTGTTTGCTCCAGGTGAACCAATTGTACTTATTCCTTCATTAGTTTCAATGATAAGTGGACTCATATTCGAAATTAATCGATCACCTTTTGTGTCACCGAGAAATCCCTGAGGGTTGAGTTCAACTTCTCCTAGTGAGTTATTAAAATACATTCCAGTATTTTTGCATAAAACTCCAGAACCATACCCGCTTGAAAAAGTAATTGAGAAATGATTATTAGCTTCATCAGAAGTGTTTACTTGAATTGTGGAAGATGATTTAGAAATCTTATTAATTTCTTTATTTATAAACTCTTTCCTCTCTCCAAAAAATTCATAATTTTGTTGTCTATCAAGATATACATTTTTTAATATTTCTGCCTTTTTTTCAGACTTTATTGAAAGGCCTTCTAAATATTTCAATACCATTAAGCCTCCTATTGATGGACCTGCGTGTCCGGTTAATTTTAAATCATTGAATTGATAATTAAATTTACTATCTTCAATTAAATGATAATTATTAAAGTCACCAGCAGTAACATGCCCTCCTTCTTGTTTTACGGTTTGAAGAATAGATTTTGAAATATCACCAACATAAAAATCATTAAACCCTACGGAAGATATATAACTAAATGTGTCTGATAGTTTATCAAGCTTTACAATGCCATTATCTAGATCTTTATAAACGTCATTTAAAACATCCTTTGAATACTCATGCCACATAAACAATGGTTCAAGGGAATGTATAAAATAATCTTTTGTTGGTTGTGTTAATTTAAAACCATCCTTTGCAATTTTTATCGGAAATTCTAATAATTTATCCAAAGGTAGTGATGAATATCTTTCATAAATTAAATCTAATATTTTATATATACCTGGAACTGCAAAAGTATTTCCTCCTTTACATGTCTCAACATGGCCACCGTATGTCATAGAAATTCTGTGTTCTTCATGATCGTTACCATTAAATGAGTTAGGTGCAACAAAATACCCATCTATTGTATGTTTTGAATTCTTTTGTCCATCATAATAAGACAGTAATCCAGATGCTGTTGGAGAAACAACACCAAGATCCGTAACCATTGATGTAATAACGCTAGTAATTAAAATATCAGCAGCATTAGGATTTAAATCTTTAATAGACTCAGCAGCTGTAGAGCTGTATTCTGCTGTACTTGCTAATGAAACTTTCACTTTTAATATTGTACTTTATATATTTCTTATACAAAAATCTTTATCATTGTGAAGAATTTATATAAAAAAGAACCCCTAGTTTCCTAGGGGCTCTTCATTAAAAGTCGGCAGTGTCCTACTCTCCCAAGGGGTTGCCCCCCAAGTACCATCGGCGCTAATGGGCTTAACTTCCGTGTTCGGAATGGGAACGGGTGTATCCCCATTGCTATCACCACCGCAAATCTACTTCTTAAAAATTCTATAGCAAGCGCTCAAGCTCAGTATTCAGCTCAAGCCCTCGACCTATTAGTATCAGTCAGCTACATACATTACTGTACTTACACTTCTGACCTATCAACCTCATGTTATATAAGGGGTCTTAATCGGTTAACCCGATGAGAAATCTTATCTTAGAAGGGGCTTCGCACTTAGATGCTTTCAGTGCTTATCCTGTCCGATCGTAGCTAACCAGCCGTGCTCTTGGCAGAACAACTGGCACACCAGCGGATCGTTCATCCCGGTCCTCTCGTACTAGGGACAACTTTCTTCAAATTTCTTACGTGCGCGACGGATAGGGACCGAACTGTCTCACGACGTTCTGAACCCAGCTCGCGTTCCTCTTTAATAGGCGAACAGCCTAACCCTTGGGACCTGCTCCAGCCCCAGGATGAGAAGAGCCGACATCGAGGTGCCAAACACCCCCGTCGATATGGACTCTTGGGGGGTATAAGCCTGTTATCCCCGGAGTACCTTTTAGCCGATGAGCCATGGCGCACCCACATGCAACCATGGGATCACTAGTTCCTACTTTCGTACCTGCTCCACTTGTTTGTGTCACAGTCAAGCCACCTTTTGCACTTACACTCAATGCGTGATTGCCGTCCACGCTGAGGTGACCTTAGAGCGCCTCCGTTACTTTTTCGGAGGCCACCGCCCCAGTGAAACTGCCTACCAGACAATGTCCCTAATCCGGATTACGGATCTAGGTTAGAAGATCAATATGAAGAAAGTGGTATCTCAAGGATGACTCCACAATGACTAGCGCCATTGTTTCAAAGTCTCCCACTTATCCTGCATACTGCATACCAACATTCAATATCAAGTTGCAGTAAAGGTTCCGGGGTCTTTCCGTCCTGTCGCGCATAGTGAGCATCTTTACTCACATTGCAATTTCGCCGAGTCTCTGGTTGAGACAGTACTCAAATCGTTACACCATTCGTGCAGGTCGGAACTTACCCGACAAGGAATTTCGCTACCTTAGGACCGTTATAGTTACGGCCGCCGTTTACTGGGGCTTAATTTCAAAGCTTCGCCGAAGCTAACCTCTCCACTTAACCTTCCAGCACCGGGCAGGTGTCAGAGGGTATACGTTGTATTATAACTTTGCACCCTCCTGTGTTTTTGATAAACAGTCGCTTGAGTCTGATCACTGCGGCCCGTTCAAGCTCATAAAGTTAATTATTTACTTTACTTGGGCGTTCCTTCTCCCGAAGTTACGGAACTATTTTGCCGAGTTCCTTAACCAGAGTTCTCTCGCTCGCCTTAGTATTCTCTACTTGTCCACCTGTGTCGGTTTGGGGTACGGGCACTAATAAAACTAACTAGAAGTTTTTCTTGGAAGCATGGAATCAATGACTTCGCCTAAAAGCGGCTCGGCATCGTGTCTCAGGTATAATGTTAACGGATTTACCTATTAACAACCCTACTCACTTACCCCAGGACAACCATCGCCTGGGTTCATCTATCCTTCTCCGTTACTCCATCGCTAATCTAGTAATATGTGGGTCGGTAGGCCCCGAAGGGCTTTCCTTAGCAACATATATTCGATTTGGGCGTGTTATTAGTGGTACAGAAATATCAATCTGTTATCCATCGACTACGTCTCTCGACCTCGCCTTAGGTCCCGACTAACCCTGGGCGGACGAACCTTCCCCAGGAACCCTTGGACATTCGGCGGAAGAGATTCTCACTCTTCCTTCGCTACTCATGCCTACATTCTCACTTGTATGGTCTCCACAACTAACTTACGTTGTTGCTTCGCTGTCCATACAACGCTCTCCTACCGATCTTACCTCCTGGATATAAATATCAAGATTAGTAAGATCCCATAGCTTCGGCAGTATGTTTAGCCCCGTTACATTTTCCGCGCGAGAACATTCGACCAGTGAGCTGTTACGCACTCTTTAAAGGAATGGCTGCTTCTAAGCCAACCTCCTGGCTGTCTGAACACTCTCACATCGTTTCACACTTAACATACATTTAGGGGCCTTAGCTGATGATCTGGGTTGTTTCCCTCTTGTCTATGGAGCTTATCCCCCATAGGCTCACTGCTATATTTATACACTTTGGCATTCGGAGTTTGACTGAGTTCAGTAAGCTTGTTGGCCCCCTAGCTCAATCAGTGCTCTACCTCCAAAGCGCAACATATAACGCTGTCCCTAAAGACATTTCGGAGAGAACCAGCTATCACCAAGTTTGATTGGCCTTTCACCCCTATCCACAGGTCATCCCCTGATTTTGCAACATCAGTGGGTTCGGGCCTTCACGAAATCTTACTTCCGCTTCACCCTGCCCATGGATAGATCACTTGGCTTCGGGTCTATCGCATACGACTAGACGCTCTATTAAAACTCGCTTTCGCTGCGGCTACGGATTTACTCCTTAACCTTGCCATATACGGATAACTCGTAGGCTCATTCTTCAAAAGGCAGGCAGTCAGGATATAAATATCCCTCCTACTGCTTGTAAGCTATTGGTTTCAGGTACTATTTCACTCCCCTCGCCGGGGTTCTTTTCACCTTTCCCTCACGGTACTTGTTCACTATCGGTCGCTGGTCGTACTTAGCCTTACGAGGTGGTCCTCGCAGATTCACAAGGAATATCCTCCTTGATACTCGGGGTGGCCTTAATAAGTAATAAGATTTTCAAATACGTGACTATTACACTCTGTGGTTTATCTTTCCAGATAATTTTTCTAATCTTATTTTTTGTAACTTATTGAAAGATCTGATGCTCTTTCCAAAGGACCCCACAACACCAAAAAAACAACGACATCAGTCTTGACATTAATTTGGTTTAGGCTCTTCCCGTTTCGCTCGCCGCTACTCAGGGAGTCGCTTTTGCTTTCCTTTCCTCTAGGTACTGAGATGTTTCACTTCCCCTAGTTCCCTCTACCTACCCTATATATTCAGGTAGGAGTAATTTATTAAAATAAATTGGGTTTCCCCATTCGGACATCTACGGGTCAAAGCTTGTTTGACAGCTTACCGTAGCTTTTCGCAGTCTTCCACGTCCTTCATCGGCTTCCAGCGCCAAGGCATCCACCAATAGCCCTTAGTAGCTTGAACTATATGAATACTTTGCAATTGCGCTTGCTATACAATTTTCAAAAAGCCAATTTGACTTTTTCACATCTGAGTAAAGTATCAGTCTTGTAGACAACCGACGATTGACCTTAGAACCGAAGTTCTATGCTCCTTAGAAAGGAGGTGATCCAGCCGCACGTTCCCGTACGGCTACCTTGTTACGACTTAGTCCCAGTTACCGACCCTACCTTCGACAGCTTCTTCCCTAAAAGGGTTAGACCACTGGCTTCGGGTATTGCCGACTTCCGTGACTTGACGGGCGGTGTGTACAAACCCCGAGAACGTATTCACCGCAACTTTGCTGATTTGCGATTACTAGCGACTCCAACTTCAAGGAGTCGAGTTGCAGACTCCTATCCGAACTGAGACAAGCTTTAAGAGATTTGCTCCACCTCGCGGTATTGCGACTCGTTGTACTTGCCATTGTAGCATGCGTGCAGCCCTGGACATAAGGGGCATGATGACTTGACGTCGTCCCCACCTTCCTCCGGTTTATCACCGGCAGTCTCCTATGAGTCCCCAACTAAATGCTGGCAACATAGGATAGGGGTTGCGCTCGTTGCGGGACTTAACCCAACATCTCACGACACGAGCTGACGACAGCCATGCACCACCTGTATAGGGCGCTAATGCACACTATATCTCTATAGCTAGACCCTATATGTCAAGTCCAGGTAAGGTTCTACGGGTATCATCGAATTAAGCCGCATGCTCCGCCGCTTGTGCGGGGTCCCGTCAATTCCTTTGAGTTTTAGTCTTGCGACCGTACTCCCCAGGCGGGATACTTAACGCGTTAGCTGCGATACAGAAACCGTCAATCCAGTTCCTACATCTAGTATCCATCGTTTACAGCTAGGACTACCAGGGTATCTAATCCTGTTTGCTCCCCTAGCTTTCGCTCCTCAGCGTCGATAGCGGCCCAGTGAGCTGCCTTCGCAATTGGTGTTCCTCCGAATATCTACGCATTTCACCGCTACACTCGGAATTCCACTCACCTCTACCGTATCCTAGTCACAACAGTATCGATCGACATTTCAGGGTTGAGCCCTGAACTTTCACGACCGACTTGTTGAACCGCCTACGAGCTCTTTACGCCCAATAAATCCGGACAACGCTCGCCCCCTACGTATTACCGCGGCTGCTGGCACGTAGTTGGCCGGGGCTTCTTGTGGAGGTACCGTCATTTTCTTCCCTCCTGAAAGTGGTTTACAAACCTAGATCCGTCATCCCACACGCGGTGTCGCTGTGTCAAACTTTCGTTCATTGCACAATATTCCCTGCTGCAGCCTCCCGTAGGAGTCTGGGCCGTGTCTCAGTCCCAGTGTGGCTGATCGTCCTCTCAGACCAGCTATCCGTCGTAGCCTTGGTAAGCTTTTACCTCACCAACTAGCTGATAGAACGCGAGCTCATCTTAGTTCGGCTGACCTTTCCTTTTATTCTCATGCGAGAAATAAAGAATATCAGGTATTAATCCGAGTTTCCTCGGGCTATCCCTGTAACTAAGGTAGATTGCTCACGCGTTACTCACCCGTTCGCCGCTCAGTCATTTTCTGTAGTAAACTACTGAAAAGCTTCGCTCGACTTGCATGCATAAGGCGCACCGCCAGCGTTCGTCCTGAGCCAGGATCAAACTCTCCAACATAATCTTTGAATAATTTAAATCTGACCAAAGAATCAACATGGGTTTTACCCATTTCAACTTAAAAAGTTGAATCAACTTAGTTAAAAGTTGACAAAATATTTGTCTACTTAGTTAAAAGTTGACAAAAAAAGAGTGCTAGATATTTCTATCTGCACTACCGGCGTTCATACTTTACTCAGTTGTCAAAAAGCCAATTTTTTTCGTAATATATACAGTAACAGGTCTCTGATTAAGTGTGTATAAAATTTAATTTAATGTAAAAAAAGTTCTTTTACCAAGTTGTAATGTTTTATTCAAAATTTTATCAATATTTACATCGAGTTCTGTGTATTTTTCATCGTTAATTTTAAAACTGCCTGATTCTATTAATCTTCTGGCTTCTGAATTAGATTTTGTTATACCATTCTCAGTCAAGATTTTTGGTAAATGTACTTGATCTGTTTTATCTATGGTGAATATTTGTAAATCATCAGGCGTATTTTTATTAATCGTAATATTTTGAAATGAGGTCTCAGCAGAACGTGCTTCATTATCGCTGTAAAGTTCAGATACTATTAGTTTTCCCAATAACTTTTTTGTATTGAATGGATTTTCGCTTTTTTCTTGTATTGATTTTTTAAATTCCGCTATTTCTAATAAATCTAAATCTGTCAGCATTGTGAAATATTCCCACATCACTTCATCAGGTATACTCATAACTTTGCCGTAAATATTTTCTGGTGTATCAGTAATTGATATATAGTTATCAAATGATTGTGACATTTTCTTTGTACCATCAGTACCTACAAGAAGTGGAAAAGTCATTGCTACCTGTGGAGTCATTGAATAAAATTTTTGAATTTCTCTACCAAGCATTAAATTCCATAATTGATCGTGACCACCAATTTCTATATCAGCCTTAACTGCAACAGAGTCATATCCTTGAAAAAGTGGATAAAAGAATTCCATTAATGATATTGGTGAATTCTTTGCGTATCTATTTGAAAAGTCTTCTCTCTCAAGCATTTGTGCAAGTGTTGTTGAAGATGCTAAATTTACAAGTTCGGAACTTTTTAATTTAGACAACCAATCTTTATTAGATACAATTTCAAGATTTTCTTTCATCAGTATATTTTCTATGATTGGCAACACACCTCTTGAATGTTTAGTAATTTCATCGGTGGCAAGTTGGGATCGCGTTTCTGATTTACCAGATGGATCACCAACTTGAGCTGTAAATTCTCCAAGAATTAATACAGCAGTGTGGCCAAACTCTTGAAATTTTCGTAAAGCTCGTAATACTGCGTACCAACCTAATGTAACGTCTGGTGCAGTTGGATCTACACCAAGTTTTATACGTAAAGTTTTTTTTGATTTTATTAATTCATTAAATTCGTCCAGAGGATTTATTGCGCTTGCACGATCTTGAAGATATTTCATTTTAATATTAAAGAATAACGCCAAAGATGCTTGTCATTTCTTTTGGCATTCTTTCTTTGCTTAGCTATCGCTCTATCTAAAGGATGTATTCTAGGAGATAGATTAACTATTCCTGATAAAATATTTTCACCATCAAGGTCTTTATCGATGCCTAAACTTTTAGTTATATTTCCAGGACCATTTAATTTATCAAATTTCATTTTTGTTTTTCTTCTTTTTTCAATATGTTTCTTACCTAATAAAATTATTGATGATCTTATTAAAACTGCTTCAGCAGCTCCTTTTTTTCCACAAAGTAAAAATAGACCGCGGTTTGATCCATATGATTTTAGTACTGCAATATGGGGTGGACCTAATGTTATAGAAGTAGGAATATTTTTATAAGTATTTAGTAGAGCCATTTTGTCTGTTGATTTTCTTCCATAAGCTTCTGTTTCAGTAATCATAACTTCAACAAATTTGTCATTAATCGAGGTAGACAGCCTCATACCAAGGAGATCAACAGCAGCTTTCGGTGCTGATTGTGACAGAGTTTTAAGAACTCTGTTATTTAGACCCTTAGGTTGCATTATCATCGCTCTTATTTAACTTAATAGAGTATTTTGATTGAACTTTTTTTACAATCATATCTAGAATTTCTCCACTTTCACTGTCTGTATAAGTCTTGTTATAATTTCTTGTAACTATTCTAATTCCTAAATTTCTGGATTTCTCGGTTCTGAAATTGTCAAAAATTGAAATATTATTTTCGTTTTCAGGCAAGAGTCCTTCTATATATTGAATTAATTCTGAAGCTGAAAATTGTTCTTGAACTGTAAATGATAAATCAAATTTAATAAATGGGTAAGAAGACAAAGGTTGATAATTATGTTCTTGGATATCTTTAAAATTGAAACTTTCAGTATTGATTTGGATTAAATAAATTGGTGTATCTAGATTTAATAAAGATTGTGCTTGGTAAGATAGTTTTCCCATAAAACCAATAATTTTATTGTTTAATTTCAATATGTATGAATAATTTTTATGGAAACCAGGTCTTAAAAGTTTCTCAAATTGTACTTTTGGGAAAAGTAAGTTAATAATATTTGTTAAAGTATGAATATCATTTTGTATATACTCTCCCCTTGTGTCAGGATTACTTTCGTTTTCAGGGATTAACAAACCAAGCGAATATTCTTGATTAGGTATGTCTTGATATAATTTATGATTTCCATCATCATATACATTATTAATTTCGTAGTATTTGCATGAAAGATTGTTGTTTTCATAATTATGTTTGTATGTGTTTATTAATGATGTGAGTAAGTTTGTCCTCAAGCTTTCTTGTGTTTGGTCTATCGGATTGATAACTGTTACCGAAGTCTTTTCGGGCGTAAATATTGAATTAGCTTCCTTATCTGTAAAAGACAGAGTTTGAACTTCATAGAAGTTTTTAGATGATAATAAATTGGATATATAGTTTCGTTTATTCCAGAACTCACCCTTATTGTTTAGATTTTTACCAATAGGTAGTGTTGAATTAAAGTTATTATAACCGTAGTGTTTCGCTAATTCTTCAATTAAGTCAATAGGTCTTTCTAAGTCGTACCTCCAACTTGGAGATGTGAAAGATATTTTATTGTCAGCTAGTGTTGATTGGATTTGTAATTTAGATAAGGTCTTTAAAATAAAGTCATCTTTTAGCTCTACACCTAATATATTAAATATGTCTTCTTTCTCAAAAGTAATATTTTCATGTGAAAAGGTATTCTTTTTACTAATCATGGCTTCAGAGTAATTTATATCCTGATCATGTTTAAAAACTGAAATAAATCTTTCTAGACCTTTATGTTGTATATCATAATCAATACCACGTTCAAATCTTATTGATGCATCAGAGATTAAGTTCAATTTGCGAGAAGTTTTCATTATCGAAACTTTATCAAAGTACGCACTTTCAATTAACAAGTTTTTTGTTGAATCTGTAACTTCTGTGTCATATCCACCCATAACACCAGCTAGTGCGATTGGAGAATCATTGTCAGTAATTATAAGATCATCTTTTGATAATTTACGCGTTTGCTCATCAAGAGTTTTTAAGGTTTCTTTTTCTTTGGCTTTTCTAACTGAGATTGTTCCAAATAATTTGTCTCTATCAAATGCATGAAGTGGTTGCCCTATGTCGTGAAGAACATAATTAGTGTAATCAACTACATTATTGATTACTCTCACACCAACTGATGACAGCCTGTATCTTATTTTTATATCAGAATCAGTAATGTCAAAGTTTTCTATCTCTACTGATAAATAAGAATCACAAAATTTCGTTCGTCCACTATTAACTTTGATTACATTTTCAATATTTGGGGAAAGTTTTATATCATTAGATTTTATTGGTTTATCAAAGTAACTAGATAACTCTCTTGCTACACCTAAGTGAGACATACAATCCCCCCTATTTGGAGTAACACCTATTTCCCATAAAGTATCGACTGAATTATAAATTTTAGAGAAATCAGATCCGATCTTTATATTTTTTGATAATTTTAAAATTCCAGCATGGTCATCCCATAAATCTAATTCTGATGCTGAACAAATCATGCCATTTGACTCAACACCTCTTATATCTCGTTTATCTATTTTAAAACCATCTTTTATCTCACTATTAGGTAAAGCTACAGGAACAACAGCATCTATATCAAAATTCCAAGCACCACAAACTATTTCATAGACTTTAGAACCTACATCAACTTTTGTTACGCGAACTTTATCTGCATTTGGATGTGTATAAATTTCTAGAACTTTTCCTACAACAATATTTTTGTAATTCGGGACCTTGTCAGTTCTTGATTCTATTTCAAAACCAAGTGACTCTAAAGCATCTGAAATATCATTAGAATCAATATCTTCTATATCTATCCAATCATTAAGCCAAGACTTAAGTACCTTCATTAAAACTGCTCCAAAAATCTTATATCATTTTCATAGAAGTTTTTTATATGATCTATTTGATATTTAAGCATTGCAAGACGTTCAATACCAACGCCCCAAGCAAATCCTTGGTATTCTTTAGGATATCCAACATGTTTTAGAACATTCGGATCAACCATACCACAGCCAAGTATCTCAAGCCATTCCTCATTATTCCATTTGACTAACACTTCAGCAGACGGTTCAGTAAATGGAAAGAAATGTGGTATAAATTTAGTTTCTATATCCTCTCCGAAAAATTGTTTAACAAAATATTCCAACGTACCTTTTAAGTCAGTGAACTTCAGATTTTTATCAATAGCTAATCCTTCTAATTGATGAAAGACTGGAGAGTGAGTAGCATCTAGCTGATCAGAACGAAAAACTCTCCCCGGTGCAACTATGTATGCAGGTGGTTCATTATTCTCCATATGTCTTATTTGAACAGTGCTTGTTTGAGTTCTTAACAGTGTTTCTAAATTTATATCTGTATATAAAGTATCAGATTCATACCTTGCTGGATGCCATTCAGGTGTATTAAGTGCGTCAAAATTATGCCAAGAGGTTTCTACTTCTGGTCCATAAGCAACTTTGTATCCTATAGATGAAAATATATCAACGACTTCATCCATGACTTGAGAGATGATGTGCCTATGAGAACCTTGTTTATTTACCCAATTTATTGTTACATCTTCATTTTCAGAATTTTCAAGATTAGAGTATTTTTTATCGATAAAATCTATCTTGGATTTAGTTATATTATCTGTTATTGATTTATAAACTCGATTTAGTTTCTCACCGTAACTTTTCTTATCATCTTTTGAAAGTGTTGATAATTTTTTTCTTTCATCAGACAAAAGAGAGTCTTTACCCAAAAACTCCTTTGATATTTCATCAAATTCATTTTCAGAAGTAACTTCATCTAGTCTGAGCCTTAAAGATGCAAGAACTTTGTCAAAATTTAATTCAGCCATTTAAGTTCTTTTTAGCAAGATCTACAAGTTTTTTAAAACCCTTAGGATCATTTACAGCTAAATCTGCAAGAATTTTCCTATCAACTTTAACACCAGCATTATTCAATCCATTGATAAATTTTGAATAAGCTAAATCATGCTGTCTTGAAGCAGCATTAATTCTAGAAATCCATAACTTCCTGTATGTTGATTTTTTATCTTTCCTGTGTGTGAAAGCATCTGCACCAGCATGCATAACTTGTTCTTTGGCAGCTCTTAACCTTTTACTTCTGGCTCCTGTATAGCCTTTCGCATTCTTAAGAACTTTCTTTTTACCTTTTTTACTCTGTACAGAACTTTTAATACGTACCATAATTAACCTAACAACTTTCTGATTTTTTTACTATCTCCGCTTGATGCTTCGACATCTCGCTTCAATCTTTTCCAAGTACCAGAACTTTTAGCCAACTTATAATGCGATCTATGAGATCTTCTTCTCATATATTTTCCAGTACCAGTAATTTTTACTCTTTTTTTCATACTCTTATGAGTTTTTTTCTTCATTTCTTTCCTCCAAAAGGTGCAAGTACCATAGTTAATGATTTACCATCAGGACTAGAAGTTGACTCAATCATTGCGATATCACTCAATTCTTCAACATAATTATCTAATACTTTTTGTCCAAATTCTGGGTGCTCTGCTTCTCTTCCTCTAAATCTCATAGTGAATTTTACTTTATCTCCTGAATCTAAAAATTTTCTTGATTTGTTTAACTTTATCTTGAAATCATTAGTATCAATTTTTGGTTTTAATTGAATCTCTTTTACAGAAATCTTTACTTGTTTCTTTTTAGACTCTTTAGCTTTTTGTGCCAATTCATATTTGTATTTACCATAATCCATCAATCTTGCGACTGGGGGTTTACTTTCTGGTGATACTTCTACTAAATCTAAATCTAATTGTTCAGCAACAATTAGTGCTTTTTTAAGTTCTAAGACTCCTATTTGTACACCATCAGGTGCAATAACTAGTAACTTCTTTGAACGAATCCCTTCATTTATTTTTAATTCTGGTATTTCTACTCCCTTCAATAAAAAAAACAGCACGATGCTGTTTTTCAACCTTACTATTTTTCACAGCAGGTGGAACATTGTTCGCTTAACATAATTATACATACAATCTTAATTACTTAGAGAAAAAGATTATTTAAAGCTGAAGCAGCTTCGGATCCTTTATTTTTATTATCAGAAATACGTTCAGTTGCTTGTTCTAGATTTAATACGTTCAAAACACAATTAGCAATATAAATATTCTTATGAATAGTTAAATTAATTAAACCATCAGCGACACTTTTTGAAATGTATTCGTAATGATCTGTATCACCCTTCACTATCACTCCAATGGCGATAAATTTATCAATATTATCATTAGATGATAATTGATTAATTTTGTATATAAGTTCCCAAGCACCATCGACTACATAATCATATACATCAAAAGAAGGATCTAATTTATCTTTGGCTCCTGTTACGAGTCCTTCAGTTATATTTTCATAATAATTAGAAGATACTATAGCAACTTTATTCTTCATTGAAATTATGTCCCATTCTTGATTCTTTAGTCTCCAAATATTTTGAATTTTGCGGGGTTTTGTCACCTAATAATGGAGTTCTTTTCGTAATGCTCAATCCATATCCTTCAAGTCCCGCTCTTTTTTGTGGATTATTTGTTAATAAGTTCATTTTTTCAATACCCAAGGCTCTCAAAATTAAAGCTCCAGTACCATAATCTCGTTGATCATTTTCAAAGCCTAGTTTTAGATTGGCATCTACAGTGTCATCGCCACTATCTTGAAGTGAATATGCTTTAATTTTATTACCTAATCCAATCCCCCTTCCTTCATGGCCCCTCATGTATAAAAGAACACCTTTACCATTATTAGAAATAGTATTTAATGCGTTAGACAACTGTGAACCACAATCGCATTTTGAAGAAAACAAAGTATCACCAGTTAAACATTCAGAATGGACACGTACCATGGTATCTTCACCATCCAAGTAATTACCAAGTGTTAAAGCTATGTGTTCTGTATTGTCACTTGTGTCTTTATATACATGACCTGTAAATTCACCATAATCAGTTGGAATTTTAGATTTAGAAACAAATTCAACTGGATTTGAGCTATCTAAGCGATATTGTATTAAATCTTTTATTGTTCCGATCTTTAAGTTATGTTTTTGGGAGAATTCAATTAAATCAGGCATTCTTGCCATAGTTCCGTCATCGTTAATGATTTCACATATTACTGCAACTTCTTTAAGACCAGCGATATTACATAAATCAATTGATGCCTCAGTGTGTCCTGCTCGTCTAAGTACTCCACCATCCATTGCTTGAAGAGGAAATATATGTCCTGGTACACTAAAATCTTCCCTGGTTGAGTTTTCATCAAGTAAACCTTTTATTGTTTTATGCCTATCACCTGCTGAGATGCCTGTAGTTACCCCGTTTCCTTTTAAATCTACTGAAGCAGTGTACGCAGTTTGCATTTCATTATTAACACCTTGCATAAGTGGTAATTTTAATTTTTTTGCTATATCTGATGAAATTGGTGCACACACTAATCCTTTACCATACGTAATCATGAAATTAATATGTTCAGAAGTTAAGTGCTCTGCTGAAATAATTAAGTCACCTTCGTTTTCCCTATCTTCATCATCGACAAGAATTATCATTTCACCATTTTTAAATGAGTTAATAATATTTTTTATATCAGTTATCATAATTCAGCTTCTCTAGATATTTTATAATTATGTCGTACTCAACGTTAACTGAGCTTTCATCTTTTAGGTATTTAAAATTTGTACGATTGTATGTCTCGTTTATTACAGCTACTTCAAATTTATCTGATGATGGAGAAACAACTGTTAAAGATACTCCATTTAATGTAATTGATCCTTTATCTACTATATATTTTGATACAGCATCCTTAAATTTAAAAGTCCACATTCCATTTTCTAGCTCTGCAATATTGGTAATTTTGATTGTTGAATCAACATGACCCTGTACAATATGACCGCTTAAAAAACTATTTAAAGTTGAGGGAAGTTCTAAATTTACGTATCCACAATGGTTTTTATTTAAAGCAGTTCTACTAAATGTTTCTTCTGATACTTGGAATACTAGATTGTTATTCTCATAATCTGAGAGAGTTAGACAGCAACCATCAATAGCAATACTTGTACCAAGGTCTAAATTTGAAAATTGTGGATTATCAAATTTAACAACCAACTTATCATTATTTAATTCAACAATTGTGCCTATATCAATAATTATTCCAGTAAACATTAAATATAAGTATATGTTGTTAATTGGTTATCTTTAAGTGGAAATTTATTAATTACTTTATATTCAGTGTTTAATTTATTTAATATTGGATCAGTTAACTGGTTACCGTCAGTTATTTTTTTACTGCTTTTAAACCAGTAAAAACTGTCATATTTCAAATTGTTTAGAAGAAATTTGTGTAAGTAGTTACCACCTTCAACTAATAGCGAGTTTATCTTTAGTTCTGAATATATATTGTTAAGACTAAATTCTCCATTTAGTAGTGGGTAAATATTAGATGCTGAGTGATTAAAAGATGTTAAGAATATAAAATCATGATATATGTCGATATATTTATCTATATTCACATCAGATCCCCAGAAAACTATTTTTATTGGAGTAATATTTGAAACGTCTGAATTGCGAATATTTAATTTAGGTGAATCAGTGATAAGAGTATTTTTACCTATAGCTATACCATCTACTGTAGCTCGCAAATAGTGAGTTAATGACAAAGAGATTTCGTTTGTAATGTATTTATTTATTGAATTATTTTCATATATAAAATTATTATCAGATGTTGCTATTTTTCCTATAATTGTTGGCTTAATTATTGATAATTTTTGATTTTTATAATGTGGATTTATAAATAAGTTTGCATTTTTTTCAAAAGTTATATTTACATTATTTTTCTTTAATAATTCAATACTTTTACCATTTGTTCTAATATCTATATCAATATCTCCTATAACTATATTTTTAATTGGAGTTTTTAGAAGTTCCGCACAGCATGATGGCGAACTATCTGTATGAAAACATGGTTCAAGTGTTACGTACAATGTGTCTTCTTCAGTTATAACTGAGTTATTTATAATTTCAATTTCTGCATGGTTTGTGCCAGGTCCATGATGGACACCAGTGCTTTTAATATTTCCAAATTTATCTACAAGTACTGCTCCTACTTTAGGGTTTGGGAAAGTCTGAGTATTTAAAGCTGCTATTATTGCTTCTTGCATATAGGTTGTGAAATTAATATATGTAAGAGATTTATCCAAAAATTGCTCCTCCTTGAACAGCAATATCAACTCCCAGATCTTTATAGTCAGTTAAGTCCGCATCTTTTATTCCCCCATCAAGAATTAAAATACCTTCATAATCTGGATATATTGTAATAAATTCTTTAGCTTTATCTAATAATGAGATGACTTTAGATTGATTGGAAAATCCAGGATTAACTCCTAGTAATAAAACTCCAGCTGCATGGGGTAAGTATTCTTTAAGATTTAAATTGGATGTAGAAGGCAAGGAAGCAATACCCATAAATTTATGCTTTTCACTTAAATTATTAAAATTTTCAACAGAAATTGATTCACTATGAACTGTAACAAAATCTGCACCATTCTCGAAAGCTATATCAGCATACTTTACATTATCTTCAATCATTAGATGAACATCAATGTAGTAGTCGGTTGCTTGCTTGAGCTGTTGAATAATCTTATATGACATACTTATGTTATCGGCAAAATGTCCATCAGTTATATCTACATGTAGTTGATGAAATTTATCATTGTTATTATTTATATCTTCAAGAAGATTAAGTTGATTTGCAGCTTGTACACTTGCAGATATTTTCATTTAATACCTCTTATATAATCAGGAAATAGCATTTTGTTCTTTCCTTCAGGAGTTACGTATTCTGGATAAAGCACACCTTCTTCAAACATTATACCTTCAGAATCTTCAACATTTGAGTAAGAATGTATCTTTAAAATTTTATCTCTATAGATTGTATACGCTGGTCCTAATACGTTAAATGCTCTAATCTTGAGTTTGGATTTACTTAAGTTATCGTTGACAATACAAAGATCGGATTTTGATAATTTACTAGTTAAAGAGCCTGTACCAGTTTGTTTTGTGCCATCAGAATTAAAATCTATTAAATTATAACTTTTATTAAAAACCTGAGATAGTTTTTTGTAAAGATCAGACGCATAGTCATTACTTCCTACATGAATTTGTTCTTGATATACAATTTTTCCAGTATCTATAGATTCATTAACTTCGAATACAGTAATTCCAGTTGTAGAAAAATTATTTAAAATAGTGAACTCAACCGGTGAAGGTCCTCTAAGCTCAGGTAACAAACTTAAATGGATGTTGTATATTTTATTATTATTCTTAAGAAAATTTGGATTGAAGATTTTTGAAAAACTCGCACTTATACCAAAAACCATATCATTATATTTGTCATTACTTTTGTAGTAAAAAAATTCAATTTCATTATTAATACAGTATTCTTCAACAGCATTCAATATAAATTTCTTACCTCGACCTTTCTGAATAGGTGGAGTGGTAACAACTTTTATATTTTTATCATTATTAAATATTGTTTCTAGATAAGGTATGCTTCTTGAATCTGAACCAAAGAAATATTTATATTTTGTCACCTGGAAATCCTTTTATAGATATTTCTTTCATAGCTTCTTTTCTAATTTTTCTTTTAAGTTGTTTTAGTAATAGATGTCCTTGTAAATGATCATATTCATGTTGTAGAACTCTTCCTAAAAGATCTTCTCCTTCGTATATTATTTCTTCACCTTTTTCATTTATACAGGATACTTTTGCATATTCATGTCTTTCAATATCCCAGTAATAACCAGGAAGAGAAAGACAACCTTCCATAAAAACAATTGTTCCTTGAAGATCTTCTATTTTTGGATTTATAGCTACCTTAGGTCCATCCCCTGCATCAAATACAAATAAATTTTTATTAATACCTATTTGAGGTGCAGCTAACCCAACACCGGGTGCTTCATACATAATGTCAATCATTCTTTTTGTAAGAGAAACAATATAATCATCAATAATTTCTACATTTTCAGATTTCATGTTTAATGCAGGATGGCCAAATGTCACAATATCATTCATTAAATAAACCTAGCTCTATTTAGATCATAATTTTTAAGATCTTTATACATATTCATAATTTCTAAATAATCATAACTTTTTTGTAAATCTATATTAATTTCATAAAAATAACCATCGTCTATCTCAATTGGTCCTTTTACAAAGTTATTATTTATATCTTTTAATGGTTTTTTACTAATAAACGTAAATATTTTATTTAATAAACTAGGGCCATATTTTGATCTAGTCTCTTGTTCTTTTTTAATCCATTTGTTAATACTTTTACTATTTAAGACTTTATTAATATTTATTTCATTAGTTGAAAATATAATTGTCTTTAAATTGTAATTTTTAGCATGATTCAATATGGATAAGAGATAAATAACTTTATAAGAATTAATAATATTATTTGTTACTAATGTTGGGTTTATAAGCAAAATAGCTTCTATTTTTGTATCTGTTACTTTATCTGCATATGTAAATATATCTGTTTGATTTAAAGGACTGTTTGAATATACGTGGAGTACCTTATCAGGGTACTTGTATGAGTATAAGTTAATGCAGTTTTCGATAGAATTTTCAATAAAATATTCTAATTCATAATTATGATCTTCATTATATTCATACGGTTGATTGTAAAATTCTAAATTTGGAAATTCATTTATAAAAATAAATGATCCACCAAATATATTCTGCTTAAGATATGCTGCTTCTGTAATGTTTAGATTATTTAATTTTGGCAATCTCCATGCTGGATGATTTGAATCATAAAAATAATAATTTGTATTTTGTTTTAAATTAATTTTTTCAAAATTTGTATTAAGTAAAATAATATTTTTAAAATTTTTACTTAATATATTGGTAATTTCATCTTTACCACCAAATTTTTGATAAAAGTCAATATTTGTAATTTTAGATAACTGATCACTTAAATATTTTGCAATTTTAAGAGATGGTACGAAAAATACATTATTTCTAACTGTGTCTATATTTTTTAGATTAGCGAAAGATATGTTTTTTATACTTTTGTTAGTAATTACTTTTTGATTTTTATAATTTGATATATCAAATAAATTATAAAGAATAATACCAATATTCAACTTATTAGATACCGCCAGTTGTTTTAGATAATCTAAATGGTCTTTATTTAACGTAATACCTAAATATTTGTTAATTTCTTTTATATTCAAAATGTTAGTTTTATCAGAAACAGACAACACAATACCTTTATAATTTTTGTTTCTAAATGGCACACTAATTATTGAACCAATATTTATTTTGTCTGTTATATTATTAGGAACTTTGTAGGTAAATAAATTATTTGTATATGTATTGTTTGAGATTATTTCAATATCGACATACATATCAGTACTCTAAAGTTGTAAGTATCGCCTCAGCAATATCGTGCTTATCTAAAGTATCTGATTTATAAATTAATTCTTCACTATTAATAATAAATATTTTATTAGTATCACTACCAAATTCATTTTCTAGTATGTTATTAATAACTAGATAATCTACATTCTTTGATTTAATCTTCTTAAAGTTTAACTCATCATCAACTTGTGCAGAGAAAGCTATACATTGAATATTTGGGTATTTAGATTTTATAGATGCGATAACATCATTATTGGGAATAAGTTCTAGATTCATTTTTCCACTACTTCTATTAATCTTTCCATCACTTTTATTAACAGTGAAGTCCGAAACTGCAGCCGTCATGAATATTGAGACTGTATCATTTATTTCAGCCAAAATATTATTATGTAAATCTTCTGAATTTGTAAATGAAATATTTTGAATACCAGGAATTGTGTTAATCAATTTTGAATGAATATATATAACTTCGTATCCTCTAGCAGTTAATTCTATTGCTATTGATCTGCCTTGCTTACCTGAAGATTTGTTTGTGATTACTTTTACATCATCAATAGGTTCTGTGGTTGGGCCTGAAGTTACAATAATTTTGCCTCTTGTTTTATTTATTCTATCTTTCAATTCATTTGGTTCTACTAATCTACCCAAACCTCGGTCACCAATATCAAGATTTCCATATCGAGGACCTACAATATAATTATTTTTTGAAAGATTATTTATATTTATAGTTATTTGATCATTTATATACATTTCCTCATGCATAGCAGGACATATATAAATAGGTTTTGAAAACATAAGGACTGTAGATGTTAATAAATCGTCAGCTATTCCACCTGAGATTTTTGATATTAAATTAGCAGAAGCGGGATAAATAATAAACTCATCAGCCCATCTCGAGAGTTCTATATGAGGAGAACCTGATAAATCTTCCCAATCAGAATATACTGTATGAGTATTCAAAAATTCTTCAGATAAATATTTTAATCCATTGAAAGTTGAAACTATTTGAAAGTTAAAATCATCTGAATAGTGATTTATGAATGTTTCAGCTTTTGAACATGCAATGCTACCTGATAAACCAAGTAGTATTTTCTTTTT
Source organism: uncultured Candidatus Actinomarina sp. (assembly GCA_902593795.1). GTDB lineage: Bacteria > Actinomycetota > Acidimicrobiia > Actinomarinales > Actinomarinaceae > Actinomarina. Next base: position 208,998 of record CACJJR010000002.1, on the reverse strand, counting down.
CATTAATCTTGGTCTGAAACTTCGACCTTTCCTGCTGCTATTTCTTCAAATGCAACAGTTAGAGGTTTTCTGCTTAAGCTTTGGACTTGAGGAGGTGTGTAAGCTCCAATACCTTCCCCTAGCTGATTAAAATATGAGTTTATATTCCTTGCTCTACGAGCTGCAGTAATAACTAACGCAAATCTTCCAGGTGTTTCTTTAAGCAATTCTTCAATAGGTGGTTTAATCATGATTCCTCCAATGAATATATTATATCAAGTATCTGATTAACGGAAGTATTTATATCTACATTGTCTACATGATATTGATACAGTGATTTTTTTTCTCTTTGAAATGAAGCTAACTCCATTCTTTCTTTAATAAAATTATCGTCATGTCCACGATTTTTCAATCTACTTATTAGTTCTTCATCATCTATATCTATGAAAATACCTATGTAATCACTATTCTGACTCAGGAGTTTAGTAGCTCCATTAACTTCAAGATCTAAAAGAATTATATTACTTTCCTTAAGCACTTCTTTTTTGCTTGTACCATAATAAAACCCACCATATTGTTCATATTCAATCATTAAATTATCATCAACTAGAGATTTAAATTCTTTTTCAGTAATAAAATAATAATCCTTACCATCGATTTCGCTTTCACGTTGAGGTCTTGTTGTATGTGATACAGAAAAATAAAAATCTAAATCAGTAGACATGGCTTCTATAATTGTATTTTTGCCAACACCTGATGGACCTGTAATAATGTATATCATTAACTTTTACAATATTTAATAATCGATTGGATTTGCGTTTTTTCTAATTCATAAAATTTTGTGTTTTCATTTAAATTTATGGAAGAAAGAAATTTAGCAGTTACTACTTTACCTAACATTCCTGTATGAGTAAGGTATTTGTGAACTCTAATTGATTGCAAATTAATATTTTTACTTGTACTTATAATCTTTTCTTCAGTTAAATTAACTGGATCAAATCTTTCTATAAAGAAATCTCTTTCGCTTTTAATATTCTTAATATCTTTATATAGAGTCATTGTTTTTACTTATATTATCTAGGATAGCATTTACAAATTTAGCGCCATCAGAAGATCCGTGTTTATCTGTTAATTTAGTCCATTCTGAAATGATCACTTTGAACGGTGTTAAATTTAAAATTAATTCGGATATACCAAGAATAAGCGATGTTTTTTCTGTTCTACCTATTCTATCAACATTCCAATTATGAGAATTTTCTTGTAAAATTTTTATAATTATATCAATATTTTCTCGAGTATTTTTAAGTAATTGTTCAGCCCTTATAGCTTGATTATCTGAAAGATTGTTCTCTACAAGTTCACAGGTGTTTATATCATCATTTGAGAACAGTGATATTAAACAATAGTGTCTGAAGTCGTATCTCATGCTCTTGTTATATAAGTTTGTGTTTTAGTATCTATTTTGATTAATTCGTTTTCATTTATAAACATAGGCACTTGAAGAGTAAACCCTGTCTCGCAAGTAACTTCTTTTGTTGAAGAGTTAACAGAATCCCCTTTTACAGCTGGTTCCGAATGAGTAACTTTAAGTGTTACCGTAGTTGGTAAAATAATATCTATCGGATTATTTTCGTGCATCGCAATTGTAACTTCCTCATTTGGCTTTAGTAAAATCTCTTTATTGTTTAAGATGCTTTTATTTAATGAGATTTGATCAAAACTTTCATTATTCATGAAATAATATTCATCAGAATCGTTATATAAAAACTGAAAAGATTGTTTATCAATAAATGCTTGTTGCACATCTTCATCTGCCCTAAAGGTTTTTTCTAATTGACCCCCATTTGTTAAATTTTTAAGTTTGGTTTTTACAAATGCTTTACCTTTTCCTGGCTTTACATGCTGATACTCTAGAATTTGGTAAAGTATATTGTCAACTAAAATTGATTGTCCAGGTCTCATGTCGTTAGTAGATACCACTATGGATTTACACCTTCTTCTTTCGCTTTATTTTTTAAATTAATAAATTCTTCATAGTTATTAGTAAATGTCATTTTGCCATTTATATCTGTTAAGAGATAGTATATAAAATCATTTTCAGGTGTGTCGAATATCGCTTGCATTGCTCGTTCACCAAAACCAGAAATAGGAGTTGGTGGTAAGCCTGTATACTTGTAGATATTATAAGGGCTATCAACTTGTAAATCTATTAACAGTACTTGAGATTTCCTTTTTTGAAGTGCATACAAAACTGCAGCGTCTATCTGTAGTAACATTTCTTGATTGAGTCTATTTCTAATTACAGAAGATACTAAAGGCCTATCTTCATCCAGTTTTGATTCGGCTTCAATTAAACTTGCTATAGTAAAAAACTGATTTGAATTATCAATCCATCCAGGCAATGAATAGATTGAAAGATAATTATCGTATCTCTTTTCAAGTTCACTTACCATAACTTGGAGTATGTCTTCCCCGTTGGCTTCAATATCTATCTGATATGTATTGGGAAATAATAAACCTTCCCAATTTTGAAGACTTTGAGCCTGTAATGGTGTTATGTGCTTACTAACAACTAAACCAGAAGTTAATGAATTTTCTAATTGGGTAACTTCGTACCCAGTTTGTGCAGATAAAGTTTCGAGAGTTTCTGATATCCATAAACCTTCAGGTACAGTTATCGTGTAAGTCTTTAAAGGGGGCCCTTTTAGAAGTAACGCTGTTAATTCCTCAAATGTTAAATTATTTGGTAGATCGTACGTACCAGCTCGTAATTTATCTGTAAGATTTTCATTTCTAAGATATAATTCGAAAGCTAGTTTAGATGAAATCACACCAGTTGAGTCTAAAATACTCGATATTTGTGATGCAGCTGAACCTTGAGGTATACTAACTGAAATAATTTCCAAATTTTCTTGTTCAGAAATATTATTTAATTCGCTTCCTTCAATTGAATTTGCAGAAGATGTAATAAAATTATAAAACATAAATATTACAAGAAGAGTAAATATTAATTGAAATGAAGTACGATTTCTAAGAAATATATTATTCATGTTGTGCAATATAACTTTCTAATATTTCTAATGCTGAGAGATCATCAATTCTATCACTACTACTATTTTTAAACAGTTTTGAAGAAAGCCTCTCATCTATTTTATGAACTTCTATATTTAAAATGTTTAAATCATTTATAAAGTTATTAACTAAATTAGTCATTCTATTTTCAGAATTGTTTAGCCCTATTGGGTAGCCAATTACAATCATTGAAATATTATATGTATCAATATACTTTTCAATATCGTTTAAAATATTATTCTTTTTAGAGTCAAGAACAGTAACGGGTATTGGTATAGTCGTTTTCTCAGTCCTGACAGCTACGCCAAGGTATCTTTCACCATAATCAATTGATAATATATTGTTCAAGACTAAGTTTCTTTTAAAATTATTTCTTTTGCTAATTTGAGTGCTTTTGTTGTGTCATAGTTGCCTGGACCACCACCAATTGAAAGATTTTCATCCTTAGAAGCTCCACCACCGTATAATTTAGAAATCTCAGTAATAACTGATGAAATATTTAATTTAATATTATTTTTGGTAGCTCCAACAATAGAATTTTTACCGTTTATTGAAGAGTAGAGTATGGTTATATCTATTTTGGAATCATTAACGATTTGAAGTGCTAAGTTTCTCAACTCATTGGCACTATCAATACTTACTTCGTCTATATACACTTTTACTTTATTAATTTCTTCAGCTTTTTTGTCAATATTCTTCACCAAATTAGACAATTCTTGATCTCTAATTTTTTTAAATTTAAGTTCAAAATTTTCTAATGTTTCTAATTGAGATTGAAGTTTCGTTGGAACATCATCAACACTGACGTTTAATATATCAGATACTGATTTATATGATTTGTACGCATTTGTTAAGAATTCGTATGCTAATTTACCAGATAACATTTCGACTCTTCTTAGATTTGAACCAATGGAAGATTCCTGTAACAAAACAATTAAACCAACATCATGTGAATTATGAACATGTGTGCCTCCACATAATTCTTTAGAAAAATCTCCTATATTAACAACTCGAACATCATCATCATATTTATCACCAAAAAATGCTAATGCTCCTTGTTTTTTTGCTTCATCAATATTCATTATGTCAGTCCTAACTTCAAAATCTTCAAAAATTGCAGTATTAGAAAGAGTAAAAATTTCATCCAACTCTGTTTGAGATACTTTTTCTGTATGGCTGAAATCGAATCTAAATTTACCTGGAGTTACATTTGAACCAGCTTGTGCTACATGATCACCTAAAATATTACGTAATGCAGTGTGTACTATATGAGCTCCTGTATGACTTTTAGAAACACCAGATCTAAAACTTTTATTTACAATCAATTCTATTTCTTGATTTAGTGATAATTTATCATCATTAATAACTAAACCTGTAGCTCCATTACTTGCTTGATATACATCTAATACATCGATTGTTGTATTTTCAAAACGAATAATACCTTTGTCTGATATTTGCCCTCCCGCTTCAAAGTAAAACGGATTCTCTTTAGGAAATATTATGAATTTGCTATCATATTGTTCGATATGGTAGATCTTGGACAAGGAACTAACTTTTTCATAACCAACAAATTCATTTAAATCTACGTCGAAATTAATCAACTGTGTACCCTTGTTTTTATCAGATTTAGATTTCACCTTGTGTTCATCATAAAGCTTATAAAATTCCATGTCATTAATATCTACTCCATTTTCTAAAGATATCTCTTTAGTAAGTTCAAATGGAAATCCAAAGGTTTCAAATAGATAAAAAGCATCTTTTGAAGTAACAGTTTTATTATTCTTTATTAACGAATTAATTTCTTGAATGCCTTTGTTTAATGTTTTTTGAAAAATTTCTTCTTCTTTTTTGAAAAGTTTAATTATTTTATTTTTATTAATTTCAAGTTCAGGATAAGAGTCATTATATATTTGAATTACTATTTCAATTAGATAATCAAGACTCGAGGTTGATTGTTTTATCTGATTATATGCTCTTATGGCTCTTCTAATTAATCTCCTTAAAATGTATCCTCGACCTTCATTTGTTGGTACGACTCCATCGGATATCATGAAAGTTGATGATTTTATATGATCAATAATAATTTTTTCATATTTATTTCCAGGTTTATCTGTTCGGTCAATTAGTGCTTTATAAAGTGGTTCGAATAAATCAGTATCAAATAAATTGTCTTTATTTTGCATGATCATCGAAATTCGCTCTAATCCCATTCCGGTATCTATATTTTTCTTAGGTAATTCATCAACAATTTGAAATGGTTCATCCTGAATTGATTCCATAAATACTAGATTCCATATTTCTATAAACCTGTCTTCTCCACCACCTATAGGCCCTCCATCATCACCATATTTAGAACCTCTATCAATAAATATTTCAGAACATGGACCACAAGGCCCAGGAATATTCATGTGCCAAAAATTGTCTTCATCACCTCGTTGTATTCTTTCTTCAGGGATGCCTATTAAATTTTTCCAAATATTGTATGCTTCATCATCAGACTTATACACAGTAAACCATAACTTATCTTTATCAACTTTAAGAACTTCTGTTATGTACTCGTAAGAATATTTAATGGCATCTTCTTTAAAATATTTACCAACACTAAAGTTTCCTAACATTTCAAAAAATGATAAATGCCTATCAGTGTCGCCAATTATATCTATATCAACAGTTCTTATACATTTTTGAGAAGAAACCATATTGTTAGAATCTGGTGTTTTGTTGCCTAGGAAATAATCTTTAAGCGGCACCATTCCAGCTGCAGTAAACAAAAGAGAACTGTCATGAGGTATCAAAGAAGCAGAAGGAATTATTTTATGTCCTTTTGATTCAAAATACTCAAGAAAACTTTTTCTTATTTCGTTACTATTCATCTTTAATTATATATTTAAGGTTATAATCCTCTAATATTTCCTCTTCGATTGTTGCAGGTGCGTTAGTTAACGGGTCTAGTCCTGACTGTGTCTTTGGAAATGGAATAACATCTCTTATTGATGGCTGGTTAAGAACTTCAGCTACAAGCCTATCTATGCCAATAGCAAACCCTGCATGCACAGGAGTACCATATGACAATGCTTCAATAAACCATCCAAATCTTTCTTCAATTTCAGAATCATTTAGACCCCATTTTTCTAAAACAAGTTTTTGTATAGATGGATTATTAATCCTTTGTGAACCAGAACCCAATTCAACTCCATTAAGTACTAAGTCGTAATGTAAAGCAGTAGCGTTAATAGGATCATCTTTAAATATTTTATCATCTTTAGGTGAAGTAAATGGATGATGTGAAGGTTGTAATTTACCATTTTCATATTCAAAATATGGAAAGTCTTCAATCCAAACAAAACAAAAAGTTTCATCAGAGGAAGGATTAAATATGGTTCTTCTTATAAAGTCCATATATTGAGCTGTTAAGTTAAAGTCACCAGCCTGAAATAATAAAGTACCTGTACCATAATTTAAAATTGAATTTTTCTCTTCGTCTCTTAATAATTTAGCTAGAGGTCCACTAATTTCTTTATTTTGGATTTTAAACCAGCCCAATCCATTTGAACCTAACTCTTTAATTTCTTCATCAAGCGTATCTATTTGTTTACGAGTTAATAATTCTTCTGTATGTAAAGCTTTTACTACTCCTCCTGATTCAAGAATTTCATTTAAAAAATTAATTTCTGTCCCAATAAATACTTCACCTATGTCTAAAAGTGTTTCAGCAATACGCATATCTGGTTTATCAGTTCCATACAAATTCATTGCTTGATTGTATGTAAGGGTTTGAAAAGGTGTAGTAATTTTGCAATCGTATGCATCAGAAAATACAAATTTAACTATTTTTTCTATATTTGATTTTACTATTAAAGGATTAGCGTCAGAAAATTCTAAATCTAATTGTGTAAATTCAGGTTGTCTATCTTTTCTTGAATCTTCATCCCTGTAACATTTAGCAATTTGGTAGTAATTTGGAAATCCAGACATCATAAATAATTGCTTATACATTTGTGGTGATTGAGGTAATGCATAAAAGGTGCTTGGTGATTTCCTTGATGGAACAAGAAAATCTTTAGCACCCTCTGGTGTTGATTTAATGAGTGTTGGTGTATCTATTTCATAGATGTTTAACTCATTCATGATAGATCTTATGCTCTTAAAAGTATTTGATCGAGTCATTATATTAATTTTCATTGGTTCTCTACGAAGATCCAAATATCTATATTTAAGTCTTATATTTTCGTCAGTATCAATGTCATTTTCAATTTGAAAAGGCAATGTTTTACTAGAGTTTATAACACTCAAGTTAGTGACTTCTATTTCAGAATCACCTAAAAAAACTTTTTTGTTTACTAATGAGTCGTCTCTTTTTTTGAAGTTTCCATCTATAGATATGTAATATTCGTTTTTTAATCTTATATCTATTTCACCGCTTTTATCGAATACAACTTGAACTGTACCAGTGAAATCTCTTAAATCGACAAAAGTTAATCCTCCATGGTCACGTATGCTGTCAACCCAACCGGTAAGACCTTCTACGTGATCTCCATCCTTATAGTTTAAAATTTCATTTATGTTCAAGAATTACCTCAATACTAAATTTTTCAACTTCATTAGTTATTAAGTTCTTTATTGTATCTTCATTAGTATTTATTAAATACAATACATTTTGATTTTTAGCTTCTTTAAATTGAGAATTTTCCTTTGATAGTCTTGGAGGTTTGCTGTAACTGATATTATGTTTATCTAGTTCTTTAGAATATTTTGTTATTTTATTTATATCGGTACCTAAAAGATAATATTTAGTGAAGTTATCAGGTACTGAAATATTATTCATTATTCTCTCTACACCAAAAGCTACACCGACACCATTAAACTTACCTAGTGATAATATTTCTGCTAAATTATCATACCTTCCCCCTCCTCCTACTACTACATTTTCAGAAGTAATAAATTCAAATGTTAAATCATTGTAATAATCTAATCCTCTTACCAATGATTCATCAATTTCAAACTCTATGTTTGAACTACCAAGAATTTGTAATAGTGATGTAAACGAATTTTTGGAATCTGTATTTATAAATTCATTTATTTTTGGCGCTTTTTTTATTACCTGTTCATCATCTGGATTATTTGAATCTAATATTCTTAAAGTATTATTTTCTAATTTTTCTTCACTTTCCTTGGATAGTTGATCTTTATTATTGAGAAAATAATTATAAAGAACCTTTATATACTTTTTTCTATCAGCAATGCTACCAATAGTATTAATTTTCAATTTTGTTTCTGGAATTAATTCTTTGATGAAATTAAGTGAGTCATTAATGATTTGAAAATCTGAATAGTTATCTATTACACCGACAATTTCTACTCCTGCCTGATTAAATTCTCTGTATCTATTTTTTTGTGGGTTTTCATAGCGAAACATAGAACCAAAATACGAGTATTTAGAAGTCATATCTTTATTAAATTCAGCATGATATCTCACAATGCTAGATGTACCTTCAGGTCTTAAAACTAAATCTCTTCCGCCTTTATCAGTAAGCTCATACATTTGTTTTGTAACAATCTCTGAGGACTCTCCTATTGATTTATCGAAAAGTTCTTTTGACTCTAAAAGTGGTGTTTGTAAATATTCATACCCATAATTCTTAAATCTATTAAGAAATAGTTTCTGTATATATAAATATTTTAGTGATTCATTTCCAGATATGTTTTGAGTACCTTTTACTTGTTCAATCATTTAATAAAACCTTTATAAATTCGTTGTTATCTTTTATACTTCTAACTTTACCTGATGGACCGTGACCAGGCAGTATTTCATAATCATCATCAAAGTTGAGGAATGTCTCTTTTAAAGATGTATTCATTTCACTCATAGATCCAGAGAATAGGTCAGTTCTTCCTATGCTGTCCTTGAATACAAAATCGCCTGTAAAAATAATACCTTCATTTGGAAATTCGTAAGATACACTCCCCTTTGTATGACCTGGATTTTTATGAATATTTATATGTTTAGAGTCAAGGTTTTCTATTGATTCTAACTTACCGTTGTATTCATTGATATCTACATTTTGCCCTAGCAATGTTTTAATTTGTTCATGTGGATTACGTGCTAAAAATTCATCATCCAGATTCATATAAGCGTGACCATCGAAACTTTGTAACCCTAGGGCGTGGTCATAATGTCCATGTGTTAGTAAAGCACCAGCAATAGTTAAGTTGTTTTCTTTAACAAATTCGAGGACTGAATCAAGATCTGGTGGTAAGTCAATAATAAAACATTTATCGTCGTTGAAAGGTCTCACAACGTAACAATTTGATGTAGTAAAGCTAGTGAATGTATTTAAGATTGCTTTCATGTTCTGCCGGGAAATATACGTGATGCATCAAATACGTTCTCAATGTTTTTAGCATCTTTAATAATTGCATCTAATTGATCGTTGTCACTAATTTCTATTTGGAAGATTAAATTCACTATACGCTTACTACTTGTCACAGATTTAGCAACAAGGATATTACCTCCATTATCAGATATCGCAATTGTTGCATCTCTTAATAAATAAGGTCTATCAATAGCTTCTATCTCTAACCATACAATTATTCCAGTATTGCCTGTGTATCCCCAGCTTACGTCAATAATTCTTTCACCCTGCTTAGAGTCAATTTTAACGTTTAAACAATCAGATCTATGTATTGCTATTCCATTGGAGATGGTAACAAATCCAAGAATATCGTCACCTGGTACAGGTACACAACATTTACCCATTCTTACTTTTATATCGTCATAACCTTCAACAATAACTAAATCTGATTTAGGGTCTTCTTTTATTTCAGGAGAATATAAGTCATCATCAACGGAAATTTCACCTGGAAATACAAGTTTTTTTATCCTATTGCTTATTGAATTTATACCTGTATTACCGTTACCTAAATTTTGATATAATGTTTCTAAATTTGGAAGTTTTAAATCTATTAAGAGTTCTTCCATCATTTGATCTTTTGATGTAGCTTCAAGAACTTCTGGATTGTCATCTAGCCAAGTGTTTATCATTGTCTTACCCTTTTGAATATCCTCATTTTTGGATTGTTTCTGGTACCACTGCTTAATCTTGGATCTTGCTCTAGAAGTTTTTACTATATTTAACCAGTCACGAGAAGGTCCTTTATCTTTATCTTTACTAGTTAATATCTCAATAGTGTCACCTGATTTAAGTAAATTACTTAAATTAACCAATTTCCCATTTACTTTTGCTCCTATTAATTTTTCACCAACTTGTGTATGTATGGCAAAAGCAAAATCTACTGGCGTAGATCCTTGAGGTAAAGCTACCACATCACCTTCAGGTGTTAAGCAAAAGACTTCGTTTTCATATAAATCTAATTTCATATGTTGCAAAAATTCATTCGGATCAGGATATTCATTAGAAATTTCGGATAATTCATTTGTCCAAGAAACAAGATCATTTGAAGGTTTTTCTTTATATTTCCAGTGTGCAGCTACACCATACTCCGCTCTATAGTGCATATCATGTGTTCTTATCTGTATTTCCATTTTTGTTCCATCTTCAGTTAATACTGTTGTATGTAAACTTTGATACAAATTGAATTTGGGCATGGAGATAAAATCTTTAAACCTACCAAGGACCGGTTGGAAATTAGCATGAATTAATCCAAGAATTGTATAGCAGTTTTTAACATCGTCAGTGGTAATACGAATACCAATTAAATCATTAATTTCGTTAAAAGTAAGTCCGTTATTAACTATCTTTTTATAAATTGAGTAGTTATGTTTAGGTCTTCCATAGACTTCAGCAGACATTGAATTATCATTTAAAAGGGTTTTAATGATACTAATTGAGTCATTTATTTGACTAACTCTATCTGGATTTGTTTCTGTAATCATATCTTTAATTTCAGCATCCTGATTTGAATGAAGTATTTTAAATGAGACATCTTCTAGAACATGCTTTATTGATTGAAGTCCTAGCCTGTGAGCAAGAGGAGCATATACATATAAAGTTTCATTAGCAATTTTTTCTTGTTTCCACTCAGTGTGGTATTCAATAGTTTCGATGTTATGAAGTCTGTCTGCTAATTTAAGAATTAACACTCTAATATCTTTTGACATAGCAATTACCATTTTTCTAATTGCATCAGCTTTAGCTTCTTCATTAGAGTTGTATTTAATTTTATCTAACTTAGTGACTCCATCTACAATGTCGGCAACTTCTGAGCCAAAATTTTTCTTTAAGTCGTTATACGTAATCTCTGTATCTTCTATTAAATCATGTAATAAAGCAGCAGCTATAGTTTCTTTATCGAAATTTAAATCAGATAAGTATATTGCAACATGTAAAGGATGGGTTATGTAAGGTTCACCTGATTTACGATTTTGTCCATTATGACCTTCGTAGGCATATTGAAAAGCTTTATTTATATATGTCTGATCTTTAGGATTGAAATATCCTAACAATTTATCATAAAGTTTATTTACTTCTTTAGATGGGCTTATTGTTGCCATAAGTTAATGGTACTAAATTTATTAAGTTTTAATTATTTTTGATAAAAATGGAACAGTAACAAATATAGAACTGTAAGTTCCAGATACAATACCAATTAATAATGGTATTGCGAAATCAGCTAAGTTACCCTCGATACCTAAATAATTACCTATAACTATGATAGAAATTATTGGTATTGCTGAAGTAAGTGAAGTATTAATACTCCTCATTAATACTTCGTTAAATGTTTTATTCAATACGTCTTTGTTTAAGTTACTAATCTTAAATGACTTTTGTGTATCCTTTAATTTATCAAACAAGATCACAGTATCGTAAAGGGAGTAACCTAAAATTGTTAATAAAGCAATAACAGTTGAAGGTGTAATCTCTAACCCTATCAAGACATAAATCGAAAATGTTAGTAACAAATCATGTAATAATGCAACTAAAGCGATTAAAGAATATCTGTATTCGTATCTAAATGAAATTAATAACGCTATCAATGATAAGAAAATAACAAGTGCTCTTATCCCCTTTTCTGTAATATCTTGACCAAAAGTAGGACCTACTCTTTGAAATTCTATTTCATTTGGTAGTACTTCAAATTTATTAGCTAGGTAATTTAAAAATTGAGTTTCATTTTCCTGAGTAGACTCTACAGCCCTAAATATTATTGTATTTGAATTTTCAAAAGTTTGATATCGGGACACTTCAAGAATGGTATTAGTTAATACATCTGAGATGTCATCATCAGTATAAATAGTATCAAGTTGATATGTAGTACCACCTGTAAAATCTACAGATAAATTCATATTTAATATGCCAGTAAGTGATGCAACCAATATTGCGATGAAGATTATTGTTTCAACTATAAAAATTTTATAAAAAGTAGTACCAAGCATTTTAAAATTTATCTCAGTAGTTCCTAAAAATAGTTTTTTAAACACTTTCTATATCCTTTCTAGTAAGCGGAAAATAGAATCTTGGATTGTCATTAATTCTTCCAGCAAAAGGTACGGCTGTTGAAATAAATATTCTTGTATAAAATAAGTCAAATACAGTTGCTAACCCGAGAGTTAAAGCAAATCCCCTAATAGGACCAACAGCTAAAAGATAAAGAATGACGGATGCAATTATAGATACAAAATCTGCAACTAATATAGTATTCCAAGCATCTTTAACTGCTTTTTCAGTAGCAAAACTAAAAGATCTACCTATTTTTAATTCATCTTTTAGCTTTTCAAATATCACGATATAAGAGTCTGCAGTTAAACCAATTGATACAATAACACCTGCTATACCAGCTAATGTTAATGTATACCCTTGCCATTCTCCTAACAAGGCTATTACTGAATAAAACAAGGCGCCAAAAGATGCCAAACCTAATATTGCTATTAATCCTGATAAGCGATAATAAAAAAATAAAAATATACTTACAATAATTAATCCGATAAGACCTGCTTGTAATCCTAAATTAAGTGTATTTTCACCAAGTGTTGCAGAAACTTTTTGAATTGATGATCTCTCAAAAGAAACAGGTAGTGCACCATAACGTAAAATAACTGCAAGATTATTGGCTGACTCACCCTGGTCAGAATTACCAATAGTAATTGAAGCTGTACCACCTGTAATCCCTATCTCAGGATTAACATCAAAAGCTATGCTAGGTGCTGATATAACTTGCTCATCTAAAACTATTGCTAATTTTCTCTGATCACCAGTCTTAGAAGCTAACTCCTTAGTTAAGTTAGTAAATTTATCAGCAGATTCATCTTTAAAATTTAACTGAACAATCCATTCATTATTTGGAAATACTGCCAAAGCATCATCTATGTCATTGCCTGTTAGTCCTGCTGGACCTAATTCGTAAATAATGGGAAAACCATCAGAAAGTGATAACAGATAAGATGTTGTAGATGGATCATCATTTATTGATAAACCTGTTAATTCATCAACACCAGATGGTGCTGATACTAGTGGTTTATCAGGATCATCTGGATTTTCAGAATAAGTAAGTGCTGGAGAATATCCTAACTGCAAAGAAGAGTTAATCACAGGTCTAAATGTTAATAAACCAGTTGTTCCTACTGCTTCAAGTGCTTTTTCTTGATCAGTCAATCCTGGTAACTGAACCAAAACAGAGTTTTCTCCACTTATTGAGATTTCAGGTTCTTGTACTTCACCAAATGCAGCTATTCTTGTTCTCATTATTTCAACAGCTTGTTCAATTAATTCTGGTTCAGTTTCTTCATCAGCTGTTAATATCACTGAAATTCCACCTTGAAGGTCTAGTCCTAATTTTGGTTGAATAGAGTTAACATAGACATAACTAAATAATGCAATTGACAAAATTGGTAAAAACATTAATTTAATTAAATTTTTCATTTTAATTGTGTAGAATCTTACTCTTTAAAATTTCTATTTCGCCTTTTTTTAAAACAAGCGTGATACTTTCATCTTTTATATTTACAATTCTTCCGAATATTCCTGATTCAGTAACTACATCATCACCAATTTTTAGTGATTCAATATACAATTTGTGTTTTTTTTGTCTTCTTCTTTGTGGAATATAAAGAACAACATAAAAAATAAGAAATACTGCAATAAGAGGTAGCAATGCTATGAGGTCATCCATTTAATATACTTTCTTTATATTTATCAAATTCTGAGTTTAATATACTTTTCTTAACTTCGTTAAGTATATTTTCAGTCTGGATTATGTTGTGTAAAGTTAAGTAAAACCAAGCAGAAGTAGGTTCATTAGTTAATAAATGTCTTAAATATGCTTTTGAAAAATTATGACAAACAAAACACCTACATCCAACTACTAGAGGATCAGTATCTTTCTTATATTTACTATTTTTTAAATTTAAAAATTTACCTTTATTTATTATTTTGCCGTGTCGTGCAAGCCTTGCTGGCCAGACACAATCAAATATATCCACTCCCAGTTCAATTAGTTCTAGCATGCCCTCAATATCGCCAAGGCCCATAACGTAACGTAATTTATCTTTAGGAAGCATCTCCACTGTGAAATTAACAATTTCTTTTCTTTCTTCTGGAGTTTCACCTATAGCTAATCCTCCAATAGCATATCCATCAAAATCAATAGTCATCATGTCGGTTGCAGATTTCTCTCTTAATTCTTTGTGCTTACCCCCCTGGACTATTCCAAATAGTGATTGATTATTATTTGTATGATAATTACGAGCAATGTTTGCCCATTGCTGTGTTGTATTAATTGCATCTAATTGTTCATCATATTCTTTATTAATATCAATCAAACTATCAAGAATCATTGCTATGTCACTGTTTAATGTTTGTTGTATATCCATAGATAGTTTCGGATCCATAAAAAATTTTGATCCATCATATATATTTTTAAATTCAATACCATCATCATTAAATCTATTTGGTATTGACCAACCTTGAAATCCACCTGAATCTGTCAAAATAACTTTATTCCAACCAATGAATTTATGTAGTCCATCAAATTCTTGAATTACGTCTAATCCAGGACGTAAAAAGAGATGGTAAGTGTTAGCGAGGATTATGTCTGTATGTTCTAAATAATTGAATGGTAAAGATTTTAATGCGCCTCTTGTAGCAACAGGCATAAATAAAGGAGTTTGAAACTGCTTACCATTAACTGTAACTTCATTTAGACGAGCTTTTCCATCAATTGCAATTGTTTTTAGTTCAATATCATTCATCTACATTAAATATTACTGCATCTCCGAAACTTAAAAATTTCAAACCTGATTTTAAAGCATATTTATATAATTCAGGCCAGTGCTCTCCGTATATGCAAGCAACAATTGAAAGTAAAGAACTTTTAGGTGCATGAAAATTAGTGATTAAGTAATTAGGTATGTTTATTTTAGAATCGGGATATATGAAATAATCAGTTCTACCTTGTAATGTACCTGTTAAGTATGCCGATTCAATAGCTCTTAAAGATGTAGTGCCAATACAATAAATATCAATACCGTTCTTTTTAGCTTGTATGATCTTATCAAAATCAGCATTAGCAATACTGTAGCTTTCTTCATGAATATCATGATCATCTATATATTTTGAGGTTATAGGTTTGAACGTATCAATATTTACATCTAAATTTATAAAAATAAATTCATGACCTTCTTTTTTGAGTTTGTTTATTTGATTATTTGTAAAATGTAGACCCGCAGTTGGTGATGCAACAGAAAAACCACCATCCGAAAATTGATTATTGTAATATTTATATTTTTTCGATCTATCTTCAATATAAGGAGGAAGGGGTGTTATACCGTAATTATCAATTATTTCATTGATATTTTTATTTGTATGTATATGAAATGTATCATTATCAATTTTTATAATTTTAAATTGAAAATATTCAAGATCATAAATTTTATTTAGTTTTTTTGTATCTGAAGATTTAATCAAGCATTTAGCAATATTGTCCCCTAATATTTCAAGGAAAAATATTTCAATCAAACCATCTGTAGTTTTCTTAGTTTTTACCCTTACATTTCGAACAGTTGATTTATTTAAGATAAATAATGAGGGAGATTTAGTAACTGTATTGAATTTTTTAAAAGATATTATTTTTTTTGAATCAGCAATAAGAAGTTTGGAGTTATTAGGGTTTTTGTAAGGATTTTGATTTATAGATTCTTTTGGAAGATTGTAATCAAATAATTTTGATTCATATGGCATTATTTATTGAGTAGTTTAACAAACAATTCATAGGACATAGTTACTACTTCTGGCATACCATCAGAGGATCTTCTTGAATTACCATCCCTTTTTTTTAATTTTTTCCAAAATAATATAGTGTTTTCACTTCCAGATTTATCAATAGCTTTATCTAGTGACTGATGTATGTTTAAATTTTGTCTAGATTTAGCTTCAATAAAATATTCTTCATCGCCGACTAAAAGCTGTACATCACCTAAATCGTTAGAACCGCCTTCTGCGAATCTTTGAGATTTAAAATATCTATTCTTATTGAGTCTATTTACTATATTTGTTTCGTAAGTTGTTCCCTGTTTTTTTGCTTTGTTTACCATATATAAATAATACTTTTTATTATTCGGAAAGTAATGACTCTAGCTCTTTTTCTTCAATATCAAAATTAGCATAAACATCTTGAACGTCATCAAGTTCCTCAAGAGATTCAATTAATCTTGATATCTGTGAAAATTGAGTTGCATCTAAATTTATTGATGATGAAGGTATGTTTGCAATTTCGGCATTAGTAGGTTTATAAGAGTTATTTTTAAATGATTCATATGCATCTTTAAAATTATTAGGCTCAAACTCCAAAGTAATTCCGTTGCTTGATTCTTGAATGTCTAGACAATTAGTATTAATTGCAAGTTCAACTAGTGCGTCATCATATTCTTCAAATTGGAATATTGCTTTGAGCTCAAATAAATATGCGACACTACCTGGATTTCCCATAGATCCATTATTTTTCGTTAAAGCTGCCCTCACATCAGAAGATGTACGATTTTTATTATCAGTAAGACAATTTATTAATATAGCAACACCATGAGGACCATATCCTTCATAAGTTAGTTCAAATATTTCTCCTGCATCTGAATCACCATCAATTCTTTTAAGAGCTCTCTCTATATTGTCGTTTGGTACAGAATTAGATTTAGCTTTTGAAATAGCTTGATATAAAGCGGCATTGGAAGAAGGGTCAGTTCCACCGTTTTTTGCGGCAACTTCTATTGCTTTAATTAATTTGGCAAATAATTTTCCTCTTTTTGCATCATTCGCACCTTTTTTTCTTTTAATTGTTGACCACTTAGAATGTCCCGACATTTTCACCTTCCTTAATAAAACTTTCTAACCAATCTAGGTAGTATCTATCATTATTTAATTCAGGATGAAAAGTTAATGCAACTATATTATCTTGTTGAACTCCAACAACTTCAGAATTATGCTGTGCAATTACTTTAACTTTGTCAGAAAGAATTTTCGTAATTTTAGGTGCTCTAATAAAACAGTAAATATCTTCATTGTTGTAAAAACTAACACTTCCTTCAAAAGATTCAGTTTGTCTGCCGTAAGCATTTCTAGTTATTTCAATGTCAATATTAGGAATAACTGTATCTCCACCAACTACAGCTTTAGCAAGTAATATCGTACCTGCACATGTTGATAGTGTAGGTTTACCAGATTTAATAAATTTATCTAATTCGAGAAAAATGTCAGAGTATTCATTTATTTTCTTCATAGCGGTGGATTCACCTCCTGGAAGAATTAAAGCATCTAATTCATGTATATCTAATTTATTCTTAATTAAAATTGGTTTAGCATTAATAGCTTTGACACTTTTAGAGTGGTCTAAAAAGCTACCTTGGAATGAAAGTATTCCAACTTTCAATTACCAACCTCTTTTAGCTAATTTCTCTTCTTCAGAAAGTGTGTCGATATTAATTCCGACCATTGGCTCGCCTAAATCTTTAGATATTTCTGCCAAAATTTTTGGATCATTAAAATTTGTAGTTGCTATTACAATAGCTTCTGCTCTTTCGGCAGGATCACCACTCTTAAAAATACCTGATCCAACAAATACTCCATCACATCCTAGTTGCATCATTAATGCAGCATCAGCGGGTGTAGCAATGCCTCCTGCAGCAAAATTAACTACTGGAAAGCTTTTTAATTCTTTTATATCTTCTAGTACATTCAATGGAGCTTTAAATTTTTTACTCAAGGCTACTACTTCGTTTTCATCACATGCGATTACTTCATTTAGTTCATTAGTAATTGTTCTCATGTGCCTAACTGCTTCTACAACATTTCCTGTACCAGCTTCACCTTTGGTTCTAATCATTGATGCACCCTCCGCAATTCTTCTTGTAGCTTCACCAAGACCAGTAGCTCCGCATACAAAAGGTGCTTTAAAATTTTGCTTATTAATATGATTAACCTCATCAGCAGGTGTTAATACTTCAGATTCGTCTATGAAATCTATACCCAAAGAATCTAAAATTTGAGCTTCTACAAAATGACCAATTCTTGCTTTAGCCATTACTGGAATTGATACTGAATCCATAACTTCTTGGATAATACCGACAGATGACATTCGAGCGACTCCACCGTCTGCTCTTATATCAGCAGGTATTCTCTCTAAAGCCATAACAGCTACTGCGCCTGCTTTTTCTGCTATTTTTGCTTGTTCGGCATTGACAACATCCATAATTACGCCGCCTTTTAGCATCTCTGCTAGACCTTTTTTAACCTTATTGGTAGATTCAATTTTCATAATATTAATAATACATCATAACTTTGAATATATATAAATGAACTTTTCCATATTTTTGTCTAAATCATAATTATTTAGATCGCTGAATTGATGGTTCCAAAGTTTTTCTATATTACTGCCTGAAATTGATGATAAGAGGGAAACTAAGGAGCTATAGCTCTTATTTTCATAAACAACATGTGAATTAATTAGTACATTTTTAAAAGCTGGTAAGTCGCTAGTAATCGCAAGATTACCATTATTGACTGCTTCAAGAAGTGTGATACCGAAGCTTTCCCTTTTTGTATTCAAAGCAAGGTAAATATTAGTTCTTTGAAATATTTCATATTTCTCACTCTCAGTAGGTTTTAAGAAAAATTCAATATTGTCTGTTGAAATTCTTTTGTTTGTTATTGCTATAAATTTGTTTTCTCTAAAATTATCTTCTTTTGATAACATATTGAAAAAATTAAAATTTTTACGTTTTTCTTGTCTCCCGATAAAAAGATAGCCGTCGGATTTACTGAATTTTGCGTCTTTATTTATTTTGATCATATTTGGTATTAATTCACTTTTTTTACTTAAAGCTAAAGCATTGCTTTTTGCTTCAATGCTTACATGAGTACTAATCGAATTAAATGAAAATAATCTGTAAATAATTTTTAGCAAAAAAAGGATAAATTTATTTAGCGAAGCATGGTGCGTAAATACATATTTTTTATTTTTAGGTAATCTCCAAAATATTAATGGCACAAAGGGTTCATGAATATGTATAACGTCCGCCCAATTTAAACAATCCTCTAACAAATCATTATCAGGAAATAGCATTACGGATGAAATTGAGGAATTAAAAGGGATATTGTATATTTTCTCATTATTGAGTGAGTCAAATTTTCCATGAGCAAACACTTTTACATTGAATTGATGGTGATTATCTAAATACTCTTCTATCAAATTTACTTGATTTTGAACACCACCATAGTTTGTAAATGAATATGGTGTTAATAAAAGAACGTTAGTATTCACTAGTCCATACTGGTTGAATTGAATGCCATTGATTTGGGTCAAGTATAATTAATTTCTCTAACTCCTTGCTTAGTACCTTCAACCCATGCTGAATGCTTTGTGCATCATTTTCAAAATGTGGAACAATAAATGGTTTTCCAAATATTAATTTATAGTTACTATCAATTTCTAAAAAGGCAGCAGGGACAATAGGCACCTGTGTTTCAAGTGATAAAGCAACCGGACCTTTTGGAAAAGCTGCCATTTGATTAAAAAATTCAACACCGACTCCAGTACTGCCTACATGTCTATCAGCTAATAAACAAATATGATAACCACTAGAAATAAAACCTACCAGTTTTTCGTAAGTGTTCTGACCTTTTCCACCCAAAATAATTTTACAACCTAAGTTTTCTCTAAGCTCGGTAAACCAATTTAATATATTTTTATCTTCAAGTGGTTCGGCTACTGCTAAAAGATTTAAATCTAGTCTTTTACCCATGGGTATGGCAAATTCCCAATTTCCAAGATGAGGCAAAGCAATAATAAATGAATCATAATTTTTATTTAATTTTGTAATTTCTTCCTCATTAACAATTTCTACATTTTCATATATTTGATTCATGTATCCTTCTTTGGATAGCCAAATTGTTTCAATCCAATATTTTACGTAGTTAATTTTTACTTTTAGAACTGAATAATTACTTATATATAGTTTCCTTTTTGAAAGAATATAGCTGTTAAAAGGAGTAAATATGTAATAAAGAAAACCAACTGGATAAGCTACAAGTAATAAAATATCCAAATTTAATTTTTTTATTAACTTATGTAACGTAGTGATTACTTTAAATTTGCTCATTTAGATGATTATATAAGTAGATAAATCTTTGCATGGCTGTAACCCATGTAATAACGGCAAAAATATATACATAAATAAAATTAAAATTAAAGAACATAAATAATACAGCAAAAATTACCCTTTCTGGCCTAGCTGCTATACCTTTTTTATTGATTAGGCCATAAAAATCTGACTTTGCTCTCATATATGGTATTAAATTAGAAGCCACAATTATTGTAAATATTGATAATAATTCTAGATCGTTATTTGTATATGATATCCCGACAACACTCCAGATAATTAATTCACCAATTCTATCTATTAACGAATCGAGAATAGCACCTTTATCTGTCTGCATCCCGACTTCCCTTGCATAGGGACCATCTAAACCGTCTATTGCGCTTCCTATGAAAATTAAAATTATTCCTAACTGTTTATTTCCCAGATAAAAGAAATAGGAACCCAAAATAATTACTAACAATCCTGCTATGGAAACTGTATTTGGTTGGACTTTAATAATTTTAAGAAATTTTATAAAAGGTTTAGCGAAAGTTTCTGAACTTTTTTTAAAATATCTTTCAAGCATTTATATTTTCTGAATAAGGTTCGGTAACAATTTTTCCTGTTAAAGCATTAATTTCTACGATAGTTTTAAATTGTGGTGGGTTCTCATGAGAATAAACAATTACTGTCCAAACTGGTGTAAGTATATTTTTTAAACTAAACAGAAAAGTTAAAGCTATTGAATAATATCCAATTGAGTGATCAATTTTGTCTGTTATTCTTTCTATAACTTCTTGTTGTTGAATTTTAAATTTATTATCTACGGTAAACAAAATAGCAATAATAAATGTAAGAATGATAAATGTTGGAATAAAAGATACATAATCTATAACTTGGGAAGTTACAAAAGTAATTATTAATACAGCAAAAACAAAATAGGGATACTGTGAACGTTTACGTGGATCTGGAACAACATAGCTACCAACAGCTAAAGAGTTTAAATCTTCAGGAATAAGAGATTCCTCAGCTACTTTTTTATCAATTTCTATACCATCAACCATTTAATTTAAACTCCGGTTCTTTGAGTGTATTACGTATAATTTTCAAGCCTTCCTTATAATCAATATCCTTACTGTTATCTTCACCATGGATGTTTAGAGCAATTGTATCCTTTTTATTATCTTGTTCACCAATAATAATTTGTATTGGTGTTTTAGATTTTTCAGAATTATGAATCTTTTCACCTAATCTTATATTTCTATTGTCTATAGAGACTCTATAATCTTTAAGATCTTTTAGAAGTTTGTCTTTATATTCTTCTACATTACCAATAGTTAGAATATCAATTTGCGTTGGTGATAACCAGCCTGGTAAATTACCAGCATAATGTTCAAGCAATACAGCAGTAAATCTCTCAACAGATCCTAATAATGCTCTATGTATCATTACTGGTCTTTCTTTTTTATTTTCAGAATTTACATATTCAATATTAAAATTATCTGGTTGAGCAAAATCTATTTGTATTGTACTTAATTGCCACCTTCTTCCAATAGCATCTTTTGCATGCAAATCTATTTTTGGACCATAAAAAGCACCTTCACCTTCAGCGGTTTTAAAAGGTACTTCTAGTTCTGTTAATGATTGTTTTAAGCTGTTTGTAGCATTTTCCCAATCACTATCACTACCGATATATTTATTTGGTTTAGTAGATAAGTCCGCCTCTATTTCAGTTAATCCGTAACAACCTAATAAATTTACAGAAAATGAAAGCAGAGTTTTAACCTCATCATTAATTTGCGTTGTTGTGCAAAATATATGAGCATCATCTTGTGTAAACCCTCGTAATCTTAATAATCCATGTAGAACACCTGTTTTTTCATACCTATATACAGATCCAAATTCAAAATATCTTAATGGTAGTTCTTTGTATGAATGAAGATCACTCTTATAAACAAGAATGTGAAAAGGACAATTCATAGGTTTTAAATAATATGTTTCATTGTTTTCATCATGGCTGATTGGTGGATACATATTTTCGCTGTAATGATCTAAATGTCCTGATGTTTCCCATAGAATAGATTTACCAATATGTGGTGTATTGACTAATGAATAGCCATTATTCATATGTGCTTTCTTACTATAACTTTCAATTACATCACGCAGAATTGCGCCTTTTGGTTTCCATAAAAAATTACCAGAACCTAGTTCTTCACTTGTGGTAAACAAATCTAATTCATTACCTAATTTTCTGTGATCACGCTTTTCTGCTTCTTCTTGTTGTATTAAATAAGTATTTAAATCTTCTTTGCTGAACCAGGATGTACCATAAATCCTTTGGAGCTGAATATTTGTTTCATCACCACGCCAATATGCTCCAGATAGTTTTGTTAGCTTAAAATATTTCAACAAACTTGTATTTGGTATGTGTGGACCCATACATAAGTCTACGAATTCATCATTGTGATAAAGTGAAACTGTATCATTACCAACACCCTCATTAGATTCTGCAGATTCAATAAGTTCAATTTTTAAAGTTTGTTTCTTAAAAAGTTTTGTAGCATCTTTTTTGGTAATTTCTGATCGTACGAAATTTTGTGAACTTTTTACAATCTTCTTCATTTCTAGTTCAATATCTAATAAATCACTTTCTTTTAATGGCTTAGAAAATAAGAAATCGTAATAAAAACCGTTTTCTATACTTGGACCAACCCCATATTGGGCATCAGGATATAAATTTAATACAGCTTGAGCAAGTATATGAGCAGATGAGTGTCTTAGTATGTTCAATGCATCAAGGTCTTTTTTTGTAACTATACGTACAGTGTTATTATCTGTAATTTCATAAGACAAGTCTTTAAAATTGTTATTTATTTCAATACAAATTGAATCTTTCAAAAGCCTAGGTCCGATACTCTCAGCAATTTCGTAACCCGTTACAGGCGATTCATAATTTCTTATTGTTCCATCTGGCAAAGTAATGTCGATAGTCATGCTTTAATATTAATCTCTATTTAATGTAATTTTGAACTTCCTCGTTAATTAAAATAAATCAAAATTTTGATTATAAAATATAAATATGAAAAACAATATTAGTTTTAAAAATAAAGAAATTGTCTTTTTATATAAAAAACTAAATAAAAAATATAATGTTGAGTTGATTTATTCATTTGTAAATGATTATCAACTATACAATAAATCAATAAAAATATATACAGAATCTACAAATGAAATAAGTTCTATTGATCTTAGAAAATTAAATATATTCTCACTAAATAAAAAAGCTCTGAAACAAATTACTAATTATTCAGAAATTGATCCAATAAGTTTTAAGAAGAAAACAGGTAATAAAAAATTTAATAGTTTAGATGTTAAAAAAATAACTAAAGTACTAAAAAATCGTAATACAAAGAATAGGAAAGAATTGATGTGTTTATATGCATATATTTATAATTACTATGTAAATTCAAATTACAATAATTACTCTTTATTCCTATCTAGTAAATTAAAATACTCAGAAAATTATATTAAGAATCTGACAAAGGAATTATTTATTTCAAAATATTTAACAAAAAACACCCAAGGGGTACCTGGGGGTTTATTTAGTAAAAAAACATTAACAGTATTTAATTCTCAAGAATTTCAACAGTATTTATAACTACATCATCAGTGGGTTTATCAGATGCATCAGTTTCTACTGAAGCAATTTTATCTATGACATCAAGACCATCAGTTACTTTCCCAAAAATTGTATAACTATAAGGTAGCGGATAATCGACATGCATTATGAAGAATTGACTTCCATTAGTATTAGGTCCACTATTAGCCATAGCAAGGATTCCTTTTTCATAAGGTCTTTGGTTATTCAATTCATCTTCAAATTTATAACCAGGATATTTTCCATAATCTCCATGACCAGTGCCAGAAGGATCGCCACCTTGAATCATGAAGCCTGAGATTACACGATGGAATATAACTTCATCGTAATAACCATCCCTAGATAAGGATATGAAATTATTAACAGTTAATGGTGCATCATCTAAGAAAAATTCAACAGTCATTTCTCCTAAATTAGTTTTTATGACAGCTGTGTAAGTTGAATCCATATTTAAATTCATATCTTGTTGTTTGTCATATACTTTATCGCTCATTGTTACTCCTATAGTTGTTGTTGGTTCATCTTCTATTACTACTTCTTCATTTTCTGATCCGTCTCCAGAACAAAAGTTAATAAGAAGTAAAATTATAAAGTATTTTTTCATTTTATTTTACTTAATCTTACTTTAGAAACAGCACAAAGTTTTTCATTATGATATATTTTTGCTTCCCATAATTGGTAAGACCGACCAATCTTAATTGGTTCTGCAATACAGATAATTTCTCCATTTTCTACACTAGATAAAAAATCAGTATTGTTATTCACACCGACAAAGGTACCTTGATCTAAAAAGTTAGCACCGTATGAGCATATTGTTTCAGCTAATGTTGAATAGATGCCTCCATGCACCAAACCCATTGGTTGTTTGTGGTGATCTTTAACATTGAGTTTTGATTTAACATAATTTTCTTTAATATCAATCATCTCATGTCCAAGAAAGTTATCGAGATTATCACCATCAAAGTTAGTAAATTTACTCGTCATAAATACTCCTCAGTCTTGATTCACCTACGTTTTTAATAAACCACCAATAACCTACCAAAAATGTAATTATTGTAAGGACAATTATAAACATAAGATAATTAATGTTTTCAAGGGTTGAAACAATTTCATAGACACTGTAGGCGTAGAGAAACAATCCGTAGAAAGTGATGAATAATGTAACAAAACTAAACCATGAAAATTCTTTTCCAATTTTTGCTACTACAATCTTTTTATCCTGTATTGGAAAAAAATAACTATTTTCTAATTTATGTGTAATAAATATTTCAGTATCAGAGAGTTTATTAATCTTTTTTTCCAAATATTCTGAATAATTTCGTGAAAATATAAGAAAATATGCATGAAAAGAAAGTATAACACTGCCTAATAAAGCTATTAAAGGCAATAAATACAGCACTTTTTCATTATTAAATGAAATAATCAAAGCAATTATGCTGATAGCAAAATAAAAACGTACATCATTCAAAAATTGTAGGTGATAAAACTTATTCATTGAACGCATTCGTTTAAGTTGATTTTCTAATATGTTTATTTCATTCATTTAGTAAAGTGTATTTAGTTTATGTTTAATAGAAAATCTTTTTTGATAATTTTAATTCTCCTTTTTCTTGTTAGTATTTTTAATCTATTTAATGATGTAACACTAGAGTATGTTGGTATTTCCTTAAATTTATATAAAGAATTCGAAATTAGCTGCGGATCTGTTCTTGAAATATTCACCAATCTTAATAATGAAGAATTTATTAAAACACTTGGTCCTAATAGAAAATCATGTATCGGTGCGGGTGTTGTCAAAGTAATAAATTTTATAAGTCTTACACTATTTTTACTTCTATCTGGTTATCTTGGTTTAAAATATTTTAAAAAATTAGACACAAGAGAAGACCTTACAGATTTAATATCTATTTTAAAAAGACGTAATTCAAAATAGGTATAATAAATTTATGAAAATAGGAGCTTTCGTACCGCAAGGATGGCGAATGGACCTTAATGGTATACCTGTAGAAGATCAATGGGATACTATTCTCAATACTGCAAAGCACATAGAAAATTTAAATTATGAATCACTATGGGTATACGATCATTTTCATACAGTTCCAAAACCAACACAAGACCCTACATTCGAATGTTGGACATTAATGTCGGCGTTATCACAAAAAACTTCAAGGGTAAGGCTAGGACAAATGTGTACATGTAACTCTTATCGTAATCCTTCTTATCTCACAAAAGTTGCATCAAATATAGATGTTATGTCTAACGGTAGACTTGAGTACGCAATTGGTGCAGGATGGTATGACCATGAATACAAAGCTTATGGATATGAGTATCCATCTGCTGGGGTCAGGTTAAAAATGCTCGAAGAGTCTTTAATTATTTATAAACTAATGACAACTGAAGAAACACCTACTTTTAACGGAACTTATTATCAGATTGACGGAGCAATTAACCAACCTAAACCAATACAAAAACCTTATCCTCCACTTTGGGTATGCGGAGGTGGAGAGAAAGTAACATTAAAACTTTTAGCTAAGTATGGAGATTATGGGAACTGGGATGTTGATGTAGAAGGATTCATTCATAAATCAAATATTTTAAAAGAACATTGTAAAAATGAAAATAGAAATTTCAATGATATTGGCAGAACTTTACATACAAATGTACTAATAACTGAAACAAAAAGTGATTTAGATACAAAAATAGATAAACTTGCAGAATATACAAACATACCCAAAGACTATTACTATGAAAGACCATTAATTGGAACCAAAGATGAAGTTTTTAATACTATTAAAGAATACGAAAATGAAGGTTGTTCTTATTTAATTGCTTATGTACCCGACATTGTTTGGGGAGATACGCTCAACATATTATCCGAATTAAATTAATCCTAAAAAACGGAAGCCCCCAATAAAGAGGGCTTCCCAACAGGGCTGCGTATCACACTTAATTGAAACGCACTCTTAATATACCATTATTGATATACAAAAGTAAAGTTAATTGTCAAAACTAGGAGAATATGTACTCGGAACTAAGGAAATCCAAGGTTTTCCTTTAGGAACAAGAAGAGAGTTACCACTGCTATCTACAATATGAAAAGGATCTAAATTTGACCCTCGTTTCCAACGAGCATCTAGCATTTTTCCTTTATGCATAATTACTGCTCTACCTTCACCCACTGTTTTTACGGATGGAAGCTGTAGTGGATGTATGTACGGTTCACAGAATAAAGCAATAACAGTTGGAAAGGTAATTTGACCTGTTGAACCATCTTGATTTATCCAATTATGAGCATTACCTGAAGAGGAACCTCTGTAAGCATCGTAATAAGTTCTAGTATAAGTGGATCCATTCCATGTCCATGTTGTAGATGTTTGAGACGAAAATTTTAATTTTAATGAATTTATACTTGTCCAAGTATTTATATTTGGATCTCCCCACGGAAAAAGCGGCTGTGGATTAGTTGATTTTTTATAACCTTTGGATATTGCAGTCGACTTTAATTTATAAGTATCAGCGTATAAATTATGAGGTGCTTTTCGTGAGGATATTCTAAAATAATCAGGCCTTCGGTCAGTTATCACTGGAACACCCATATCAATAATTTCAGGTATCAAGCCACCTGTTGCACCACTGGCAATTAATACACCATCTATTGGTCGAAGTACTGTTGGGTCTGTAGGTCTGGCAGATCTTATTGGTCCATGATAAGTTGTATCAGATTCATAAAAAATATTAATAAATCTAGTCATACCCCCCTCTACTAAAACCTCAAATACCGCATCAGCATTTTGGGGGCCTGACTGCGGTCTAGCACGTACATTATTATCATTCTTAATACCGATAACAATGCTATTGTTAGAGCCGGCTGGCATCACTAATCCATTGACCGGTGAGTTCACTCCATCTTTATAATTTTGTGTATTGACTCTACCGATAGTTACATAGGTTTTTTCTTTTTGAAGTGACCAACGATCAGCGAGGTAAGCATCTAATTCTTGTTGTGAGTTTACCTGAGCTGTTTTACCAAATCGATAAACGAATACAGGCTTAAAGCATGGATCTGGTACCCATATTCCATTACTATCAACATATCCAACAATACATTGTTTAGAAGTATCATAGTTTCTTAAGTCAAGTGCAGATGATTGATCAGCGGATGATCCAGAATTAGATTCAGTAACTACAGTTGGTGTTGATACGTTGACAACAACATAGCTATCTTCACCTTTTTCGAGTGCAGATTTAGTCAATGGTCCTAAAACAGCATCTGGTATTAATCCAGCTTTTGTTTGAAAATTTCTTAATGCTCTTTTAGTACCTGGGCCATTCAATCCATCTAATTGAGACGTGTACAAACCTAACTGTTTTAATATTTCTTGTGCATCATATATATCTTGCGAAAAATCCTGTTCTGAATTAGATGCTTGGGATTCTACAGATATTTTTTTTAAAATTTGTTTCTTATTTAACAATAACTGACAAGTTTGAGTGCCTACTATTCCATCAGCTTCTATATTGTTAGTGTTTTGAAAACTAATTAATGCTTTTTTTGATATATTTCCAAATTTTCCATCTATTTTTCCGTCGTAATACCCGTATGATTTTAAAACAAGTTGTAACATTATGTCAGATTTGACTGGATGAAATTGATTAACATCCTGGCATTTATCAAGATTAGAAGATGGAACGAAAGTTGATAAGAAAATAAGCCCTGCTATTAAATTTGTCATTATTCGATTCTAGTTATTTACTGTAATTTCGCCTTCATTTGGTAAAATATGAACCCATTGCGAACTTGGTGGAACTTGTATCAAGTTTCCTTGATTGTCAGATAGGACAAAAGATTCATTTATATCTCCCCTTCTCCAAGTTCCTTCTATTGATTTTCCATTATTAAATACATAAACCTTACCAACACCCACAGTTAATACACTTGGTAATGTAGTAGCAGCATCTTTATACAAAGCTCCTTGTAACACAACAATAGTTTCGGTTGTTAAGATATCGGTATTACCTTCCTGAGTAATAAAATTATGTGCAGCAGCTTCATTACTATCAGAATAACTGTCAATAATAAATCTCGAATATTTTCCATCATCGAGTTTCCAAATAACAGTAGTGAACTCTGAGTATTTTACTGTTACTCTATTCGCATCTGACGTCCAGGTACTTTGATCTAAACCGAAAGAGTACAGTGGTTGAGGCCCAGGTTGAAGAAAATAGAATCCTTTATCGTTAATTTTTTCACGCACAAGTTCTGTATCAGCATATAAATTATGTGGAGCTTTTCTAGTTGTTATTCTAAACATTGTTGGTAACGATTGTTCTTCTAGAACAGGGACACCAAGTTCTCTTATAGAAGGTATTAAACCATCCGTTGCACCTGATACTACTAAAGTACCGCCGTAAGGTCTAACCATAGTTGGATCAGTTGGTCTAGCTGATCTTATTGGACCTAAATATTTAGATGAATTATCAAGGTAAAAAGCAAGAAATCTTGTCATCCCACCTTCGACTAATATTTCATGAACCGCATCAGCTTCTTGTAGTCCTGACTGTGGACGAGCATTAATGTTATTATCAATTTTAAAAGCAATAGCTCTTCTAGGTCTTTTAAGCCATGTTTCTGCTGGTAACTCTAATCCAGTAAAAGGTGACATCTTATCAACATCAAATTCATAACCTATAACTGTATTTACATTTTCACTATCATCCTCAACTACTGCCTCGCTGTTTTGTATTGAAGTAGTTGTTTCGTCGGATGTTTCAAGGATAGTAATGGTTGTCTCAGAATCATCTGATGATGTACCACAAGATATAAAAATAAGTACTAATAAAATAATTGAAATTTTTTTCATAATTTTATATTAGTGTTGAAAAAATTAATTTAATTAAATTTATTTTTGATTTTGTTGCTTGATAATAAGTTAGATGTTTAAAAATACGATGAGCTTTTTTATTAGTAACAAACCAAGGAGGATCAATTAGAGGTGAGAGTCTAAATTTTGAATATACAACACCTTTTTGTGGAGATTCAAATAATAATGAATTATGAACATATCCTTGACCACTTTGTATATCATTATCTTTATTTCCAGGGTATCCACCCCAAGGAAGTGTCGGAATAACAAAACCAAGTGCAGACCATTCATTTATTGCAACTGTGCCATAATTGAGATCTTCAACATATGTGTTTAATATCCCAACATTATTCCTTTTTTTATGATTCTTAATTAGAACTGTTGCACCTAAATTACCCCATAAATCATTGTTAACATAATTTATTGACTTAGTGCAAAAATCTTCATAACTACTGTATGGAATTTCTTTAAAAAATAATGCAGTTGACCATACTTCTTGGTTGGCATATTCTTTTTCTAAATTTAAATCAGCAACTAAGAATGGTGTATTACAGGATAAGTCATTTATCTGTTCATAATTATTTGTATCCATAAGTTCACTAAGTTTTTCAGATGCACCTGGATAGTAAGATGTAGTATCACCCACTTTTTGTAAATAATATTTAATATCTTTTTTTAATTTATTAGTGTGTTTCCAATCTTTAGGAAGAACAACTACTTGCGCAGCTATACAATTAAAACCTGAATTGTTTAATTTTGCAGTAACTATTTTTTTTGCTTGATGCCTAATTTCTGAACGTGACCAATTACCTGGATGTACAATTACAGGTGTTACATTGCCTAATTCAGAAGTTATAGGTTTTTTATTTATCTTTGGTAACATTTTCAAATTTCGTTCTTTATCACTTAGTACCCTTCCATAAACAATATTTTCGTAAGTAAAGTTAGATCCAGTTAAGTGAGTATGTTGAAAACCATCGTGTTCGGTGAGGTATTGTGATGCTTTCATATCACCTTCACTGATGACCATAAAACCTCTTGCTATGAATGGTTCAAATATCTGAGTAAATATTGGTAATAAATAATCATTTACTGGATTGAGTTTTAAATAAATTACCGATTTATTAGCAATCATATGGAACAATGCATCTAGAACAGGTATCGATGAGACATTACCTGCACCTAGGACTAGTGTAATTTTAGGTTTATTATTTTGAAATCTATTAGCAAAACCTCTGTATTCATTTATTTGTTCAAAACTTAAATTTTTACCAAACTTAACTTCACCTTCTAAAAATGGAAATAATAATTTTTCTATATTTTTTGTTGGAAAAACTTTATAGCTTTTAGTGGAATCATCAAATTTAGAAATATCCAAATCTTCTTCATTAAGAATAGATTCGATAAAATATTGGATTGCATAAATACATGCAAATGGGCCACCAATCCATTCTTCACCTTCTTTAGATTTTGTTAAAGTACCTTTCTTTTCTGAAGCTAATGTGGCCCAATAATATGCAATAGAGGTTATATTTTCTATTGTTTCTTCAAGCATGGAAATTAAAGTAGATTTTTCGAGATTTAAAAATTCAGCTGAGTTAACTCTTAATTTACTAACATTTCTATCTATATCAATCTTAGATGGATTCATATATCCATATTATTCAGTTAATTCAAGAAGTTCAAAGTCTCCCCAATTAACTGTTAAATGTTTAGCAGGTATAAGCTCATTTGGCCTACCAACGGGTAAATTTTTAGGATAAGACTCTAATGAAACATCATCTCCCTGCAACTCATCAATTATTACTTTTAATGTTTCAGCTAGATCATCAAGTGTATCTACTGTTTGTGTTTCTGTGGGTTCAAACATTAATGCCTCTTCAATTATTAATGGGAAATAGATAGTTGGAGAATGAAATCCTTTATCAAGAAGGGCTTTACCAACATCATAAGCTTTAATTTTATGAGATTTCTTTAGATGTTTTACTGTTGCAACAAATTCATGCATGCAAGGCTCGTTATAAGCTAAAGGAATAACTTTTGAAATAATTGAACTTAAATATCTTGCGTTTAGGACTGCATAAGAACCTAAAGTATCCAAACCTTCTTTTCCTAGAAGCTTCATGTAAACAAGCGCTCTTAAAGCTACAAGAAAATTGCCATGATATCCATGCATTCGACCAATAGATAATTTTGGCATATACCACTCAAATTTATTGTCAGTTTTATTAACAATTGGGCCAGGTAAATATTCTTTTAAGAAACTTTTTACTGCTACAGGCCCAGATCCAGGACCTCCTCCACCATGAGGGGTAGCAAATGTTTTATGTAAATTAGAATGAACTATATCAAAACCCATATCTCCAGGTCTACAAACTCCTACAATTGCATTAAGATTTGCACCGTCATAATAAACTAGACCACCATTTTCATGAATTATGTTTGATATCTCCATAATGTTTTCTTCAAATAGCCCTCCAGTGTTTGGATTAGTCAACATTAATCCTGCAGTATTTTCATTTACTAATCCTTTTAAGTCTTCAATATTGACCATACCTCTTATGTCTGTTGATACTTCAACTACATTAAAACCAGCCATTTTAGCTGAGGCAGGGTTGGTACCATGTGCTGAGTCAGGTACGATTATGTCAGTTTTATTACTTAAGTTATTTTCTTCTAAATATTTTTTAATTATTAATAAACCTGTCAACTCACCTGACGCACCTGCTGGTGGTTGAAACGTTGCATCATCCATACCTGTTATCTCTATCAAAAACTTTTCTAATTCATGTAGAACTTCTAAATTCCCTTGAGTAAAAGCAGCAGGAGTTGCTGGGTGAGAATTTGCAAAGGTATTTAAACCAGCAACAAAGTCTGCAAATCTTGGATTATATTTCATAGTGCAAGATCCAAGAGGGTAAAATCCAACATCTACAGCAAAATTCCTATGCGCAAGCCTTGAATAATGCATAACTAAGTCATGTTCTGATACTTCAGGAAGAGTAGGTTTGTCATGTCTTATTGCTGAATTATTTATTTCACTTACAGGAACATCTAATTTTGGGAACCTTGAAGCTCTTCTACCAGGCTTAGACAATTGATTTATCGTAGGTTCCGGAGCACCTCCAACAAGAGGTAGGGAGCTTGCATTACCACCGCTATGCATTGTCAACCTCCATTAAAGATTCAACATAATTATCTATTTGTTCTCTCGTTCTCTTCTCTGTAACTGCTATCAATATTTCATTATCAGAATATTTGATACCAGCTAAGAAACCTTTTGATCCCATTTCTAAAATTACATCCTCAGCTAATCTTTTCGTTTGGATTAAAAATTCTCTTAATGATGTATTGTTATTTAGAACTGTAAATCCATTTTCAATAAGAGCTTGCTTCATATAAGATGCCTTTTGAATAGCTTGATATCCAATCTCATAAAGTCCTTCTGGTCCTAACCAAGATAAATGAATAGTCGAACCTACAGCATTAAGAGTTTGGTTTGTACATATATTAGATGATGCTTTTTCTCTTCTAATATCTTGTTCTCTTGCCCTTAGTGTCATTACATATGTTTTAGTATTATTTGAGTCTCTTGATTCCCCAATAATTCTTCCGGGAACTAATCTTGCTAATTCTTTTCTGGTAGCAAACCAACCAACAGTTGGACCACCGAATGATAAAGAGGAACCCATTGATTGACCCTCTGATACAACTATATCAAAACCCATTGATCCAGGAGATTTCAAAATACCAAGCATTGATGGATCTGCATAACAAATAGTAATAACTCCGGCAGCTTTAGCATTTTGAACAATTGAAGTTAAGTCTTGAGCCGATCCCTCATAATGAGGTAAAGATACAACAAATGCTGCATCATCTTGGGAGAAAACATAGTCTTCAGGAAATAAGTAATCAACTAAATCAACATAAGTAGTATTGAATTTATTACGATCAATTAATGTATTTACAACCTCTTTCGTATTTGGATTAAATCCGCTAGAAATTACAACGTTGTCTCGTTTTGTTTTATTAATTGCTACAGAAATGGCTTCTGCCACCGATGTAGCGCCATCATAAAGTGAAGCATTAGCAAGCTCCATGTCAGTTAAATCACAAATAAGTGATTGATATTCAAATAAGACTTGAAGAATACCTTGTGATATTTCTGCTTGATAAGGTGTATAGGAAGTCATGAATTCTGGACGCATTGTCAAAGATTTAACAGTTTGGGGTAAATAAACGTCATAATGACCTCCACCAGCAAAACATATTAAATTTGGTGTATTTTTGGATTCTAATAATTCAAATTCAGCAATAGATTCAAGTTCAGAAAGTGAAGGTGGTACATTCAAACCATCATTTAACTTTAATGTTTCAGGAATATGTGTAAAAAGGTCTTCTAAAGAACTAATTGATAGCTCTTCAAACATCTTTTTTAAATCTATTTCAGAATGTGGTACAAACATTAACTTAAAAACCTCTTATATAACAACTTACCCTCTATTAAATTACCACGAATATCAAACTCTACTAAATCGTCAGGAGGATTACTTTTAAATAAAACAAACCCTATTGGATAACCTAAAACAGGTGAAATATTGCCTGAAGTAACTACACCTTCTACACCATCAGAAGTACAAATAGTTCCTGTGCGGGCAATTTGTTTAGCATTTAAATTAAATTTCTTTAGGTGCTTATGTTGTTTTGAATTTAATTGTTCATCTATCGATTCTTTGCCTAAATAATCATCATTATTTGTTATGGTCCATTTAAGGCCTGCCTCTACTGGTGTGATATCATCAGTTAATTCAAATCCATATAGTGGTAAAGAAGCCTCCAGTCTTAATGTGTCTCTAGAACCTAAACCACATGGTTGAACTCCCCTGGATTCTAAGTCATTAATAAATTTTAATGTCTCTTTATTATCAACCATGACTTCGACACCATCTTCCCCTGTGTAGCCCGTTCTTGCATATATATATTTACCATCTTTAGCAGTAGAAAACTTATCAGGAACTGACATAATATCACTAACTATATCTATTGCATTTTTACCTTGTACAGCAATTAAGTCTGTTATTAAGGTGAGATCTTCATAGTCAATAGAATTAATATCTAAATGAGTTTTTATTTTATTTGTATTACTTGCATTACAGATAAGTATTAAATCATCTTCAAACTTCCAAAATATAACGTCATCAATAGCTGTACCAGATTCTGAAGTAAAAATAGAATACAATGCTTTTGTATTACTTATATTTTTAAGATCAGAGCAGATAAGATAATTTATATCTTCAATCTGAGAATAATTTAAACGAAGTCTTCCCATGTGAGATACATCAAAATACCCAGCATTATTTCTTACGTAGTTATGTTCTTTTAAAGTCCCATCGTAAGAGAAGGGCATAGACCATCCCGCAAAATCAATCATTTTTGCTTTTTTACTTAAATGAAAATCGTAAAGTGAAGTAGTTTTAATTTCAGACATTAAGAAATAAATAATTCATATTGTTGGTAAGACATACCTGAATCATCCATTTCTTTTATTTCAGCTTTAACCATCCAACCTTCACCAACTGGATCGTTATTTATAAGCTCTGGTTCTGTTTCAAGAGTTGAATTAACTTCAGTAATTACGCAGTTCATTGGAGCATAGGCTTCTGCAACTGTTTTTGTAGCTTCAACTTCTACAATTGCATCACCTTTATTAAATTCCTGTCCTACCTCAGGCAAGGTAACAAATACTATATCACCTAGTTCGCCTTGAGCATAATCAGAAATACCTGTAGTAAAACTTTCACCACTTACTATGTACCATTCATGAGTTTCAAGATATTTAGTTTCTGACATTGCTCCCCCTTACTATCTTGGTTTTACAGTTGATAGGCCTCCATCAACATGTATAGTTTGGCCTGTAACCCATTTTGCATCTGAGCTTAATAACCATTTAATAACAGGAAGTATATCATCTGAATCACCAATTTTCGAAATTGGATGCATGTTTTTGGATACTTCTCTTGCAGCTTCCGTGGAGAGTATCTTTTCAGACATGTTGGAATCCATTATGCTTGGTGCAATTACATTTACTCGCAGATTGTCTTTTGCATAAGTAGCAGCTGCTGATCTAGAGAATCCCTCAATTCCAGATTTAGCAGCCGAGATAGCTTCATGATTAGACAAACCTTTTGAACCAGCAACACTTGAAAAAAATATGGCTGATCCATTTTTCATTCTTCTAGCAAAGCTAGCTAATAAGTAATAGGAAGAAAAAAGATTTGTAGTGATTACATCATTAAATTCATCAATTGATGTTCCATGAAGAGGCTTTATGAGAATTGAGCCAATACAATTTACTAATCCTTTTATCTCTATCTCTCCATCAATTATTTTAGAAAATTCTCTTGGTTCAGTAGTGTTTGTTAAGTCGATAACTTCATAGTTACAGTTATATTTGTTAGATTGCTCTTTTAATTTATCTTCATCTCTACCAATTAAAAATAATTCATTATCCTTAGAAAGTTCATTTACTATAGCCGAACCTAAGGTTCCTGTTGATCCTGCAATTATGTACATAACCTTAGTTTAAGATTTAATAACTAATTTGATAAATTATTTGTTTTAGAAATATTGCCATACCAATAGGCAGATTTGTGAGGTTTACGAGAATAATCTTTTTTATCTATCTCTACTAAACCAAAATTCATCTTATAACCCAAATCCCACTCAAAATTATCAAGTACAGACCAGTACAAGTAACCCATAACTTTTCCATATTCGGAAATATAAGAATGAACATCACTAAGCACATCTGTAACAAATTCAATACGCTCATTGTCATCATCTGTTGCTATTCCATTTTCTGTAATAAATATTTCTTTTTCTGGAAAAACGCTATGAATTCTATGTAGATTATAGAGAATGGCCTGAGGTCTATATTCGTAACCCATTTTTGTAGTTCTAATTCCTTCAGGTTCATATTCATGTCTTCCAGAGAATATATCTCGAAACCTTGGATAAACATATTTTCTGAGAAAAGGAATCTTTATTTGAATCCAAGAAATGGCTCTATAAAAAATATTGGGGCTTGTTCTTCTAATACTATATGTTTGCAAGGCAATAAAATCATCCTCATCAGATGCATATAGAAACTTATCTTCCATGTGGTATTTTATATATTCTTTTTGAACACTTGTGTCACTATCATCCCATTCATGTAAAGCATGCGTCATTGCAACTTTAGCTTCTGGATTATGTTCTTTAATTTTTCTCATTGCTTGTTTATGTGCTGAAATAATATTATTTGAAGCTTTTATAAATATTTTCTCGTTTTGAATACCAGGTGGAAATTTCTTTTTTGATAAATATCCAAACATAGAGAATATTCCGGGCTCATTAATTGTATTGTACAGTTTCACTTCTTTAGGAAGGTGCGACATCATAACGTCTACATAATTAACAAAAGAGTTTGCTGCTTTCTCTGATGCCCAAAGACCATCACTCATAAGCCATTCTGGTGTCGTAAAGTGATGAAAAGTAATTATTGGCTTTATGTTCTTATTTAAAAGTAATAAAGCTTTAGCTACATAATGATCAATTGCTTGCTGGTTAAAATTTCCTTCTTCTGGCTCTACCCTGCTCCATTCAATTGAAAATCTAAAAGCTTTAATACCTAGTTCAACTAATAAATCTATATCCTCTTTGTAATACTCATAATGTTTACAGGCTTCGTTACAAGGCTCAGCGCAGACGGAATCATCTTTGTTTTCCCAATGAGTCCAGTCATTATTGTAGATTCCACCTTCTACCTGATAAGAAGCTAATGCTGTTCCAAATATAAAATTTGATGGGAATTCTTTAATTGTCATACATATAAATTACATAAGTTATATAAATATAAAGAAGCTGTAGTAAAAATCTAAAAAAATGTTGTTGAGTAGTAAAGTATGAGTTCCCGTATGGAAGATTATTAATCCATACATATAGATTTGCACCATAAATTAAAACTAGAAAAACAATCATTACTAAGGCAGCCTCTTTTCTAAATCTTGTCAGAAAAAGAAGTGGAATTAAAATCTCTAAAATACCAGTAAATTGATGAATAAATCTTGGATAGGGTAAAAAATCAGGAACAATTGCATCATAAAATTGTGGGTTTAAAAAATGATTAATTCCTGCGCCAAAGAAGAAAATAATATAGACGTAAATTAATACTCTAGTTATGTCCACTGTTTTGCTTTACTAATTGCTTTATACCATTTTGAAATATAATGTTCTCTTAGGTTTCTATCTATATTTGGACTCCATGTTTTAGAATGTGTAATAAAAGAACTCATATTTAATGGTAGGTCATAAAAATACATAAAACTGGCAGCACCAACTCCTAAAGCGGTAATTTCATTTGTATCCTGAGATAAAACTTTTTTATCAAAAATATCAGATTGGAATTGCATTAGTAAATTGTTATCAACCATTCCTCCATCAACATTCACAGTATCAAAAGTTATACCAATATCTTTTTCCATTGATTCAAGCAACTCATATGATTGAAATGCTACAGATTCCAAAACTGCTCTTGCAATATGGGATTTGTTTGAAAATCTGGACAAACCAACAAGAACACCTCTTGCTGTTTCATCCCAGTGAGGAGAAAACAATCCAGAAAAGGCAGGAACAAAATATACATCTCCATTATCTTTTTCACTCATAGCTAGAGATTCGACTTCAGTACTTGAATTAATAATATTTAAATTATCTCTCAGCCACTGAACAGCAGCACCAGCTATAGGAACTGAACCTTCAAGCGCATATTGTGGATCACTTCCATCTTTTTGGTAAGCAACTGTACTAAGTAAACCATTGTTAGAATGAATTATTTCATTACCAGTATTTGTCAAGGCAAAACAACCAGTACCATATGTGTTTTTTACATCGCCAGATGTAATGCAATCATGCCCGAATAAAGATGCTTGCTGATCACCTAGAACTGCAGTTATTGGTATATTTTTAAGTATTTCTTCATTAGTGCCATATGAATATAGAGATGGCTTTATTTCTGGTAAAGAACTCTTGGGTATATCTAATAAATCAATAACATTATCTAACCAATCTAAAGAAGTTAAATTCATTAATAAGGTTCTGCTTGCATTTGTAACATCAGTAACGTGATTGCCTGTAAATTTATAGATAAGATAACTATCAATGGTTCCAAAACATAAATCGTTATCTAATCGTGCTTGTTGTACTTCATCAACATTTCTTAACAACCACAAAATCTTAGATAGTGAAAAATATGTCGCAATAGGTAAGCCTGTTTTAGAAAACTCTACCTTTAATTTATCATTTTTATTTAATTCATCACAAATATTTTGTGTTCTTGTATCTTGCCAAACTAAAGCATTGTGTAGTACTTTACCTGTAGACTTTCTCCAAGCTACCGTGGTTTCACGTTGATTTGTTATTCCAATACTGTCTAACTGTTCTATTGAGAATTCTTTATTTACTTGATCTATACAGTTAACTACAGAAGCCCATATTTCTTCAGGATCATGCTCAACAGATACTTCATTAGGAAGATACTGTTTAAATTCTTGTTGATGTTTTGCAATAACTTTTCCAACTTCATTAAATACAATAAATTTAGTACTTGTAGTTCCTTGATCTATTGATCCGAAATATTTCATACATTCATGTTAATATTTTGAATATTAGTTATGTAATGTAAAAGTATTTATATTCCGTTCTGAGATCCAAATGGACCAATAATAGTTCCCATAATGAAACCGTAAGTGAAACCATAAAAGAAACCAATTTTTAAATATTTTATAGTTTCGTTTCTAAAACGCAATTTCCCATCTTCTTCGAACCTAAATTTATAACGATATTTTTCAGAAAATGTATGTCTGACAACTGGATAGAGATAGAACATAAAACCTATACCAATTCCAGACAATGCTCCTTCAATTAATCTTGAAACGGCTTCTTCTAACATATTTGTAATCTAATAAAGTTATTAAATTATCGAGATAAAATAAGGTGACTAAATATGGATTATTTATATGAAGAGACGACAGTTTATATTATTTTATTTGTTGTCGCTTTTTTTGCTTCATTAATTGACTCTATAGCAGGTGGTGGCGGATTATTAACAACACCTTCAATGCTTTTAGTTGGTATTTCCCCACTTAATGTTTTAGCTACAAATAAATTTCAATCTTGCTTTGGAACTTTCACATCTACATTTAACTATTACAAGAATGGTTTACTTGTAGAAAAAAAGAAAACATTATATTTTGGATTATCATTTATTGGATCAAGTGTAGGCACGTTATTAGTAAGTAGAATATCGAATGATACCCTTGAATCTGTAATTCCAATATTACTTATCGCAGCTGCAATATTTTTTATAACAAATAAAGGACCAAGTGGTGTTAAGAAAAATGAAAAACTACTTATCATTTTTAATCTTGTTGTATTTGCAATTGGATTTTATGACGGATTCTTTGGACCAGGTACTGGTTCATTCTTTGTTTTAGCATTCATTGTTATTAAGGGTGCAAATATTATGGAATCAACAGCAATAACAAAATTACTTAACTTTTCATCTAATTTTGCAGCGTTTATTATTTTTGCATTACAGGGATATGTAATTTGGTATTTAGGATTAATTATGGCTGTTGCTCAAATTGCTGGTGCATATACAGGCTCTAAATTTGCAATAAAAAACGGAGAGAAAGTTGTTCGGCCAGTCCTTGTTGTTGTATCAGTTCTTTTATCACTTAGAATTCTTTTAGGATAAAAAAAACCGGTAGACATGCTACCGGTCGTAAAACAATTTTAACCTTTATCTATTTAAGATTCTCAGCTGATGTTTTTCCATTATTTTCTACTAAGTCGTACTCTACTTCTTGACCTTCATCAAGATCCTGCATACCTGCACTTTTAACAGCTGAGATATGTACAAATACGTCATCGTTGCCTTCTTCAGCTTCGATAAATCCGTATCCTTTAGTGGAGTTAAACCATTTCACTTTGCCTTTCGGCATATTTCTCCTTAATTTCGTCATGTCTTTAAAAAGACATAATAACTATACAGTTATTGAGATATAAAATAAATAAATAATATAAATTATTCTTCTTCTAATTCTATTTTTTTTAATGGTTCGATTTCAAAATCTTTCATATTGTTCATATATGCAATAAGTGTTGGATTTTCAAACGCAATAGGTACTTCTTTTTGAGACATTTGAAATAAAACTCTTAAAAAACCATTCATTTCTGAAGGAGAGACTTTATTGTTTTTAACTTTTATATGATAGTTAGAAATAATTTCCCTACCTAATCCCAACATACCGGCAAATAAGTTCTGCATCATTTCATTCCTAAAAGAGTTAATTATTGCTTGTACTGAATTTTTCTGAAGTCTTCTATAGATAGTTGATCTATGCATACCGACTTTCTTCCCTATCTCTGTAGTTGATAGTCCTTGTATGTACCAATATGCAATCTGCCAATCAATATTTTCTGAAATCTTATCCATATAGATAGTTTTAACAGCTGAAAACGTCGTTATAAGTGCAGTGATCTATCTGAAAATTAGAACATAGGTTTATTGTTTTTTAATGCATAAATAAAAAGACGAACACCAGCATATGAGAAAATAGCTGATAAAAATATTTGAGTATTCGTAAAATTTGGTCTAATAACTGGCCATGATATTGCAGCTACAATTAGTATTCCAATCCACGCTATTGGTTTGTATTTAATGAATTCATCCTTTTCATTTAATTATAAGATAAATTAATTAATTTATTAATTTATGAAAAATAGTAAAAAATCTTAAAATAACATTTATGAATTTAAACAAAATTATTATAGGAACAATTATGTCGGTCATAATGTTGTTTCTTATTTATATTTCTTTTGCTCTTATTTCTGTTCCATTTACTTTTTTACTAACACTCATTAATTAAATTAAGAATCTTTATAACTTTTTTGCAAAAAATATTATGGATTCTTTACATATAAAAACCCAAAATTATTTGGACCTTTAGAGCCTTTAGAGTCTGTGTCAGAAAAAACAATGTATCCGCCATCGGATGTTACGTCTATAAATTCTCCGGCATCATTACCTACATCAAGACCGCCACCAAAAACATTTATTGACGTCATATTGCCATCTTTATCAAACTCAGATAATAAAACTTTCCATTCATCAGATGTTCCATTTGGATGACCAGATCCAAAATAATCTGAATGGTCACCGGTACCACCGGTTACTACGAAACCACCATCGAGAGTCTCTCTAACTCCATAACACTCATCCAGTATGAATTTTGGATCATAGCCTCTAGGATTTCCGAAAATATTTTTCCAAACTTCATTGCCCTGATCATCAATAAGCATCACAATGCAATCCCAATTAGCGGTCTGAAATCCTGTAGTGTGTCCTGTAAACACAACATAGTCATTATCAGTAATATCCATATCAAATAATTGAACATTATTGTTGTTGCCACCAAATAATTTTGTTGAAAGTGTATTTCCGTTTGAGTCTAGATAATGCATTGCTGCGTTTAAACCTGCATCAACCCATTCAACAGAACCTACCACGAATCCACCTTTAGATGTTTTCTTAACTTTTGTACCTTGCATAGCAGATAAGTTTTTATCCCAAATTACTTCTCCAGTTGTTGATAATTTTGTTATAAAACCTTGTGAACCATCAGAAATGAATAAAAATCCTTCTTCATCTCCTTCTTTGTAGCCAGTTACAACAATATCGTCATTGTAAAGTACTTCTATACCTCTTATACCGCCAACACCAGAATGATTAAATATTTTCTGCCATATTATGTTTCCATTAATATCAAGTTTGACTATTGCACTTTTTTGATAACCATCTTTGTGAAGACCTCCACTAGCAACATAGCCATCGGATAATTCATCTACTGCGTAACCTACATCGAACTTGTCAGCAGTTCCAATAATTGTCTGCCATAATTCTTTACCATTGGAATCTGTTTTCAATATGATCATATCTGTAAATCCAGTTGGGTCTTCCTCTTTCTCCCAATGATGACCAATAGCTATAAATCCTCCATCTGAAGTCTGCATTCCTTCATGGACATGCTCTTCACGGTCTGTTCCTTGACCCATATACCACCCAGAACTTGTTGATGATGAGGTGTCAAAATATGTTGTGCCTTTATCCCATTCCCCATATTCGTCATACAGTGATTCACCTTCATTATCTTGGTCTTGAGATTCCTCTTCATCATCTGATTCCTCTTCATACTCTTCATCATCTGATTCCTCTTCATACTCTTCATCATCTGATTCCTCTTCATCATCTGATTCCTCTTCATCATCTGATTCCTCTTCATACTCTTCATCTTGATAGTTATCTGAACTTAAATTTTCAGTTGTAGAGTCAGAACCGCAGGAGATTAAAAATATTAATAATAGAATTAATTTAAATTTCATTTAGTCATTATTCCATAGAATTTAAAAATTAACTTATTATTTTATAGAATTGTAAGAAGCATTAATCAATTTTTGGGCTCTATCACTAATTAAAAATTCTCCACCTAATTTATTAACAACGTAACCAAAAGAAATCTTATAATCAGGATCGGCAAAAGTAGCGCTGCTTCCACCATAACCTACATGTCCAAAAGCATTTTTCCCAATCATAAATGAACCACCTTCACCTTCAAACTTGTCTCTATTATCCATGTTCAACATAAAACCCTCTGAAAAACTTGTAGGCAAAAGAAGCATTTTATCAATTTCAGACTTTTTATTTGATTTACTAAGACGCTTTACAGCGCTCTTGGAAAGAAGTTTTTCATTGTTTTTAGCTAGTGGTGTAAGCATTCCAGCTAATGAACGTGCGTTGGTTATTCCTCCAACGCCCCCTATCTCAGCTCTGTAAGTTTTTTTTGCATTGTAATCGTATCCACCTGTGTTCGTTAAGGATAATTTCTGCATAGAATCTGGATCTGATCTGAAAGCTGTTGCAAAACCACTTGGTTTGTCATTAGAACTTGGTTTAAATGGAGTAACTTTAGCTACTCTATCAACTTCACTTTCAGGTAATCCAATCCAATAATCTAAATTATATGGCTCACTCACTTCATCGTTAAAATATTGACCAAGAGACTTACCAGTTATTCTTCTAATAAGTTCTCCTATTAACCATCCAGTAGTCATCATGTGATATCCTATATGTTCTCCTGGGGTCCAAAATGGTTCTTCATTTTCAAGAAGTTCAATCATATAGTCCCAATCAAAAAAACCTCCATCTCTGACACGTGTTTTTAATGCTGGCAGGCCAGCTGAATGATTTAATATCATTTCTACAGTTGTATTTTCTTTTCCACTTTTTCCATATTCAGGCCAGTATTTTGTAACTTTTTCTTTTGCATTAAGTTCGTCTCTGTCAATTAATAAATGTGCGCATAGTGCAAGAGCAGCTTTTGTGCTTGAAAAAGCAACTGCAAGAGTGTTTTCATTCCATTTGTCTTGCTTTTGATTATCTGTATAACCAGCCCAAAGGTCTACAGCAACTTCTCCATCAACAACAACACAGATAGAAGCACCTATCTCTTCATATATATCAAAGTTTTGTGCAAAAATTTCTGCAACTTCTTGGAAGTCTTCATGACATATTCCTTCAATTGGAATTGATGTATTGTATAAAGTTTCTACTTTTTTCACATAGTAATTATTACACAATAAATATTATGATTTCTCTAAATATTCTGTAAAACACTTGTAGTCAACTAGAACTTATATAAATTATTTATTTTTTATATATGTGAT
This sequence comes from uncultured Candidatus Actinomarina sp., assembly GCA_902593795.1. Taxonomy (GTDB): domain Bacteria; phylum Actinomycetota; class Acidimicrobiia; order Actinomarinales; family Actinomarinaceae; genus Actinomarina. The sequence goes on along the minus strand of CACJJR010000002.1, from coordinate 164,021 downwards.
GTACCATAAACGTACTCCAAGATACGCAAATATAACAACAAGAATTACCTGAGTTGGAGTGTAGTTAGAGCTAGTAAAGCCAAATACTGGCCAAACTAAAGTTAAAAGTATAAGTAAACGACCTAATTCTTTTTTGTTTATCATCATTTTCATAATAAATGGTAAAAAATACTTTTTAGAAAATTTGTGCGGTTTTTGTGCGGTTAAAAAATATTACTGGAACTTTTGAAACATTCATTGCACACATAAAAGAATCTTGGTATCACTTCATTATCTCCAAATTTATATTCCAATTCATCCAAAGCAATCTTCTTAAATTGTTCAAATTCTGCATTGTTATTAACTGCATACCAATTTTGAAAATTTTTATTATCTTTCTTTAATTTTATATTACAAAAAAAACACCAAGTACCATCAAGATTTTTTAAGTCAGTATCAATATAAAGCTTCAAGTGATCCTTAGTTTTTTTTGAGGAAAACAATTCTAATTTATCATTTTTTGAGATCATATTTATATACTATGGTTATGAAAAAAATATCAGATTTTAGTTTTGTTTTATTCTATATTTTATCAATATCATTCTTAAGTTTATTAATTTCAATTAATTCAAACTCAAACGGTGTAATACAAGCTGATAACTCTGAAGAAGCAATACTTCAAATGATATATCCTGTAAAATGCTCCTCATCACCAACACTTTCAGAGGAATATTCTTGTGAGAACTTGTATGATTTAGATAATACATACTGGAGTGATGATAAAAACTCTTGCACTTTACCTACTTGGATACATTTCACATTTGAAAAAGATATATTTTTAGAATTCATCGTAATTGAAAATGTAGAAGACACTGATTTATTTAGTACAAGATATAATATCAAAGAATTTCGTCTGCGTACATACAATCAAGGAGTTGATGAAAGCCCTATTATGAGAAATCTAGAAGATAATAATATTTCTCAATGGTTTGATATAAATGAGAATGTAAACAAAATAAAAATTGAAGTATTTAATGCATATCCACCAACAAAATACCTTGATTTAAGTGATACAAAAAGCTGTGTACTGCAAGAAATAAGCTTCTACGGAAGAAGTATTTAAATATTATGGATTGGAATGAGTACGCCAAAGAGTTACTGATTTTTCAAGTCAAGGTATTTTCTCTACCTATAGAGGATGTATCAAAAGAAAAAATTGAAGAATTTAAAAGTGAATTTAACGAGTTAAAAAAAATGGGCAAACTCGATTGGGATGCTGAGGCGTTTGTTGAAGATTATTACGATGCGATAGGAGAAATTGTAGATAAACTGGAAAAGCTATTAAATGATGAAGAATTGATATTTGGAAACCCTATTGATGATATAGATACTATTCCAGGAGGTGCTGATGCACCTGTTACATTGGGAGAGGTTTCTGAAATGAATATGACAAATCAAGAACCAAGATATTTTGAAGATATATAATTTTGGTTAACAAATAGATTACGAGGTTAAACTTATCCAAAAGATTAAGGAAAAACCCTTGTGGGCGCTACAGGATTTGAACCTGTGACTTCTTCCTTGTAAGGGAAGCGTTCATAAAACATTATTATTAATATAAGATTTGTTATTAAAGGAGATTTAATGGAATTACATAAAGACAGTGGAGAACTAAGAGTTATCATCGATGTAAGTTATGCATCAGCAGATGAGTTTATAGATTTTATTGAAAATGAACAATGTCAATTTATTGAGAGTTTAGGTGTTGAAGGTCTTAAGAAGTTTGAATGGTACGTTGATGAAAACACAAACACAGCAACATTAATTGAAGAATTTGATAATGCTGAGAGTTTTAAAGAAATTGCTACTAAAGCAATAGGTACTCCAGTCAATCTTAAATTTCGTGAGATAGCTAACTTTGATAATATGACGATTTTAGGTGACGTATCAGATGAAATGAAGGAAAACTTAGCTGCTATGGGACCAAAAATAAAAACATACAAAGCTGGTTTAAATTAAGTTTATTTAGATGAAAACGAAAAGAATAACTATTTCTTTAATAATAAGAAGATTTTTTGCTGTATTCATATTTTTTTCTATTGGATTTGGAATAGTTAATGATTTTATATCTGGAGATTTCTCTGGTGAAAGTGTAAACGGAGCATTAGTTGGTTTAGTGATTGTATATTTTCTATCACGATCACCAAGAAATACTCAAAAAGACAGTATTGAAGAAAGCTCTACAGAAAATCTTGAAGAAGATGCTGATATATACGATGAAGAAACTCTAAAAGAGTTCGAAAAATTTGAATCCGATAATAAGGATTTAACAGATGTTATCAAAGGTAACAATTCTTATAACCCTGTTAGAGATAATGAAAGTTTATTTGTACGACTTTTTAAAGGAAGATCTGATCGTATTTAATTAATTATTTTATTAATCTATCGTCAATTTCATCATAAAACTTATTTTCAACATTTTCTAATTTTGTGATTAACGAAGAATCTCTTTTACCAGTTTCCTTCCACACAGGCACCATACCATTCCATACTCCCTCGCCTTTAAATCTTGAATAAAATGAAGCGCCTACATGTATAGCTATTGTTACGTAACTGAGAAAAGCAGAAAATTCATGTATAGCTATAGCTACTTGCATACCTGGAATACCTGCAGCTAATATGCCTGCTATCAACAACCCTGTAGTTGGTAACATTATCAAGCTAAAGTAAACAAGCCTATGTGTAGCTTTTGCTATAAATAAATGACCCTTGTGCATTTCTTCATGTGCACCAAGAAGAGTCTTCACATCTTTCATGTAAAAATATCTCAGTAAAACAATAATTAAGAATACAATTGCAAAAAATATTTCAAAATTAAGTAAGGCTACATTATCTAGTTCTTCAAGGTCTTCAACTTGTTTAAATATTCCGTAAGCATACAGGATAGTAAAGGTCCAGTGAATAAATTTAGCGAGAGGTGTATGCGAATTTTCCATTAAATGAATAATACAATCAACCTAAACAATACGAAATAATATTTTTAGAAAGATAAGAGGGTTCCCATCCTGGAGAAACCCCTTATCATATTGCTATTTAAATTCCTCAAAATAGATAGCAATTTAAATATTACTATGAGTAATTACATATATACAATAAACAAACAGCCTATAATCGCTTATGAAAAAATATATTATATTCTTATTTATTTTTTTAATTTCATGTGGTGGAGATTCTGAAAATTCAAACGTAATACTTGAAATCGAACCCGATACAAATGAAGGTGAAACAAGCGAATCTCAGAAATCTACTGATGATAATGTTTTAGAATATCCTGCTGATTTTGATATAGAAATATTATTTGAATGCTTAAGCGATAATGGGATAAATCCAATACCTTCACCTGAATTTACTGACAATAATATATTGATCAAGTTTGATGATGGCTACTCCCAAGATTTTATTGATAATTTTAAATCTACATCAAGAGAGTGTGAAGAAAAAATGAAAAGCATGTCTACGGATAATGACTCAAATGAATATAGCGAGGAAGATAATTACGAAGTATTTGAAACAAATACCGCACTTGAATGTAAAAAAGGTTTTTATTCTGACCTCCCTATTCCAAAAAACCAAGATAGTGCATTTAATTACTACGAATACTATTGGCAAGGTAATGAAAAAATTTGCTATAACTTTTATCAAGACGAACTAATTGACGATGAATGGGAAAAAACTGTAATTAATTTATTTGATTTTTTTATTGATGAATTAGGTATCTACGTGCCTATAAATTTAACTTTAGTTGATCAAAATAAAGCCTCAGATGAAACATTAAAACAAATAAATCTTGATGATTGCTCTATATATGATTTTCTAAAAGAATCACAAATTGAAGATTGTGCAAATAATAGAGATCCTTGGGGTAATAGGTTTGCTGCGGCTGGAGTTGACTGGAGAGGTCAATCTAATGGTGGCAATGTAGCTTTGTTTGTTGATAATTGGGAGAACTCGGGAAGGGATGCAGCAATTAAAATCTTTGCGCATGAATTTTTTCATGTTCATCAAAATGGATTAATTTACCTATTTGAAGATGAGAATTTATTCGGAATTCCAAAAACGTGGTTAGACAACCCCGAAGAAACTATTTATAACGACGAACCTAACCAAGTATATCTTATGCCTACATGGCTTGAAGAAGGTGGTGCAGAGTTTGCAGGGCCAATCTTAGCAACACAATTTGATAACAATATAGACGCAAAAAAATTTTTTGAGGAAAGCTTAGATGAAGCTAGGAATGTAATATCAGTTGCTGCGAGCAATAACGATAAAGTATCTTTGAAAGATTATGAATATCAAACAGAGCTGTATGAATCATATGATAATCCAAATAATGGTATACCAAGAGAATTTGCATTTCAATACACAGGGGGTCAGTGGGCTCATCTATATTTACTATCTCTAGATAAGGATAATTACGAGAAACTTATGTTTGGTTATTATAGAAACTGGTCAGAAAATGAAAGTAAAAACCCTGGTAATGGTTGGGAGACAACTTTTCAGCAACTTTTCGGTATGGACGTAGATAAATTCTATAAAGATTTTGATGCTTTCATGTTAAAAGATAGAGAAGAACAATTATTAATACTTCCTACTAATGAAGAGTTGCAAAATCTAACTTTATCTAAATAAATCATGAAACTTGAAGGGACATACTTTCAAAGGACAGTTTGGAAGGAAATATCAAAAATTCCCTTTGGAGAAACAAGAACATATAAAGATCTCGCTATAGCTATAGGCAAGCCAAATAGTTCAAGAGCAGTTGCTAATGCCTGTGGTAAAAATCCGTATCCAGTAATAATTCCCTGCCATAGAGTAATTAGATCAGATGGAAAACTGGGTGGTTATAGCGGAGTTGGAGGGGTAAAAAAGAAAAAGGAATTACTCAAATTAGAAAATGTTAAGTTTTAACATTTAAATTAGATTTTCTTAATCTTATGGTTTCTGGAGTTACCTCAACAAACTCATCATCACTAATAAATTCTAAACATTGATCCAATGACATTAACTGAGGTGGTCTTAATGGAATTGTGTCATCTGACCCAGAAGCTCTATGGTTAGTAAGTTTTTTTTCTTTTGTAATATTAACAACTAAGTCACCTTCATTATTTCTTTCTCCTACAATCATTCCTTTATATACCATTGTTCCTGGAGGCACAAATAATACTCCCCTGTCTGCCATTGCTAGACTTGCATAAGAAGTTACTTTTCCATCACGATCGGCAACTAAAACACCTGAAGTTCTTTGGGGAATATCTCCAAACCATTCTTTATATGAATCAAATAATGTATTCATAATTCCTGCACCTCTAGTTTCTGTAAGAAATTGATTTCTAAAACCAATTAGACCTCTTGAAGGAATTTCAAATTCTAAAGTCGTTCTTCCAAAACCATTATTCATCAAACTAGTCATCTTTCCTTTTCTACTTGATAAATTTTTAGTAACAGCACCTACATAATCATCAGGTATATCTATGTATACAATTTCAACTGGTTCATGTTTTTTGTTATCTTTTTCAATAGTTATTACTTCAGGTCTTGAAACCATGAATTCATATCCTTCTCTTCTCATAGTTTCAATAAGGACTGCCATTTGCAATTCGCCTCGGCCTTTAACTTCAAATACGTCAGTTTTATCCGTAAGAGAAACATGTAAAGAAACGTTGCTAAGAACTTCTTTTTCTAATCTTTCAATAAGATTTCTTGAAGTAACATAATTTCCTTCTCGGCCTGCAAATGGTGAATTATTCACATTGAAGAATATAGAAACGGTAGGCTGATCTATGTTTATTCTTGGGAGAGGTTCTGGATTTTCATTGTCCGCGATTGTATCTCCTATATTGATATCTTCAATTCCAGCAATTGCAATAATATCCCCCGATTCTAAAACTTCTACATTTTTTCTATCTAATCCATTAAATGTATACAATGCTGACAATTTGACATTATTTTTTATTTCATTTTCAGTACATAAACTATATTTTGTATTTATATCAAGAGTACCGCTATCCAAACGTCCTATAGCTACCTGACCAACATATGAATCATAAGCTAAGTTAGTAACAAGAAATTGTGTCTTTGATGAGTCTGTAGTATCAGGACCATCAAAATAATTAATAACTAAATCAAATAAAGGGGTTAGGTCTTTTGGATCATCATTGATATTATTTACTGCGATGCCATCCTTAGCATTCGTATAAATAATAGGAAACTCAATTTGTTCATCGTTAGCATCTAAGTCAATGAATAAGTCATAAGTCTCTTGTACAACTTCTTCGACTCTTGCATCTGGTTTATCAATTTTGTTGATTACTAAAATTACAGGTAATTTTTTTTCTAATGCTTTTTTTAAAACAAACCTTGTCTGAGGTAGTGGACCTTCGCTTGAGTCTACTAATAAAAGAACACCATCAACTAAATTTAAACTTCTCTCAACTTCACCACCGAAGTCAGCATGACCAGGCGTGTCTACAATATTGATTTTTACATCTTGATACTGTATTGCCGTATTTTTTGATGTAATGGTAATTCCACGTTCTTTCTCTAAATCACCAGAGTCCATGACTCTTTCTTCAACTACTGTATGGTCACTGAAAGTACCACTTTGTTGTAACAATCCATCAACTAAGGTTGTTTTACCATGATCAACATGGGCAATAATTGCGATATTTCGTATATTGTCTTTTGGCATAAGAATGCAGTATATATTTAATCTAAGTATTGATAACTAAATTGATAATTTATTTTCTCTTACCAGTTCTATTGGTTCTGAAATCTAAACGACCTCTTCTTTTAAGCATGTGCTTTTTCTTACGTGCTTGTCGTCTAGCTTCTGTTATTTCTTTGTCTGCCATAATTTATATTTGAATAATAATCTAAATAATACAAAATGTTACATTGATATATGCCCATATTGGTCCGTAGATACTTTCAAGCGTTTTCTGGTATAACAATGATAGGAATAGGTGTTGCCTTTAATTATATGGCAAACTTAGGTCTTGGACCATGGGGTGTTTTGCATGATGGTATATCTAAAACTATAAATATTACATACGGTCAAGCAGGTATTCTTACATCCCTACTTGCTCTTTTGTTATGGATACCTCTTAAACAAAAACCAGGTATAGCAACAATTTTTGATGCATTCTGGATTGGACTTACTGCAGATTTTGTAATAAACATTATTCCTAATGCAGGAAGTATTTATCTTCAAGTCACTTACTTAATTACTGGCATAACCTTAATAGGTGCTGGCACTGCAATTTATGTTGGAGGAGACTTAGGTGCAGGCCCTAGGGATGGAATTATGGTTGGTCTAGAACAATTAGGATTCAAGATTGGCAATGCGAGAACACTGTTAGAGTTAGTAGCATTTTCAATCGGATTTTTACTAGGTGGAAAAATTGGTATAGCTTCTGTTGTTATAGTGTTGTCAATAGGTCGTGTTCTACAGTTCTTTATGCCGTATTTTGATATCCGTTCAGAAAATTAGACTATCTCAATTTCGATTGCGAAGATACCATGAATGGGAATCATATCTTCATATTCATGAAAACTATACAACATTTTAATACCTTCATCTATTGAATTTACTAAAGTTGAGAGTACTTGGAGACCTTCATTAAGAAGTAACTCCTCCGGGTTTCGATAATTTGTAACTCTTTTAACTTTTACTTTTAAAGCGTCAGGTGTTATTACATCTAAATTAATAAAAGGTGGGCCATTAATTATCTGAAATGAAATTACATCGTTAACTTTTAAAAGTGAATAATCAATGGCTTCATACGAATTATTAGTACGTATTTCAATATGCTTAGTACCATTTTTTATTGCATCTAATGGTTTCTTATAAATTTCTAATTTGTATAAAGATGTCATATGTTTTAATTCTATTAGTGATTAATATATTTATTAGGTAATAAGCCTGTTACCTCAAAAAAAGAGTTCGGGAAACTGGACTCTTTTTTGCATATGATGTATTTTAAGAATTACGATGATGAATAAATTGTTACTTTTTTTTGGTCTGTATTACAAATATGACAAACTCTGGGTAACTAAAAGATTGGAGAAAGTATTTTGGTTGGTTATTATTTATTTATCTTTAAGAAATTTTGTTCTCAACCAAATATAGAATTAATATATGGAACCTAAAAGAATTATTTTATTGAGTTTTGTTCTCCTGATTCCACTGTTGTTTGGATTTTTGTATTTGTTATTTTAAAAATGGATAAGAGTAAAAATCACATAGTGCCACGCATAGGTCTAGGAACATATAATATGAATTCCCAAGAATCCGAAGATATGACGTATGCCGCTATTAAGTATGGATACAGACATATTGATACAGCAGCTGTGTATAGAAATGAAGATGGTGTAGGTAGGGCATTAAAAAGAATCTATGAAGATAAAGATTTAAAACGTAGTGATTTAACAATTACTACAAAATTATGGCCTGGAGGTTTAGTAAAAGTAGATAGGGTCAAGAATAATGTTGGTGCTATAAAATCTTTAGATAAAAGCCTTAGAAATCTTGATGTTGATTATGTAGATCTTTATCTAATTCACTCCCCTCATGCTAAGAACAAAAGATTAGAACAGTGGGAGACATTATTAACACAACAAGAACAGGGCAAGGTGAAAAATATTGGTGTCTCTAACTGGGGTATCAACCATATTGAACAATTAAATGATAAAGGATACCCCCTACCTTCAGCTAATCAGATAGAAATACATCCTTGGTCTCAAAAACCAGAATTAGTTCAATATCTTAAAGAAAATGATATCGATATTATTGCATATAGTAGTCTTGTACCTCTTTCAACTTGGAGACATAAAGATGGTGAAAATAGTCTTAAAACTGATGAAATGTATAAAGATGGAAATGACTTGGAATCACCTTTTAAAAAAATGGCTTCAAAATATGATGTTACTGAAGCACAAGTTCTTCTTAAATGGGCTCTTCAACTTGGATATGCAATACTACCAAAAAGTATACAAATAGTTCGTATGCAAGAAAACTTTGACCTTGATTTCAGAATTGATGAAGAAGATATGAATTTAATTGAACAATTAGATCGTGGTGGAAGTGTAACTTGGGAATATGGAGACCCTTTAGCAATTCAATAACTAAATAAATAAAAGTTATTTACATTATTTTGAAATATTTCAAAACTCTAAGAGCAAAAAGCATGATAAGTAGAAATGCAACACCAGCAGAGATGACTTGTATAGCAGTAACCCCTGGTGGCATCAAAGTAAGAGTATACAATACTGGAAATACACTCATTAGAACTATCTGAATCATAATTTTTGATGGTCTCTTTTTGTCTGAGTCCCCAGAACGATCAAAGAAGCGTTCCATGTACTTAAAAAGAGCGTCTATCCAATGTCCCATTTAGAGTACTTTTATAATGTAAAAGACTAATTTCTTCATTTTTTTATTTTAATTCAAAATTCTTTAATTTATCTGATTTTTAGTAAATAAGGATTAGCAATAAAGTAATTGTATGAAGAACATAAAATCACTTAATGATTTAGATATTTTAATTATTAGTTTTATGTCCCGTTGGGGTACTACTTTATTGAGATATTCTTTAGGCATTTGTTATATATGGTTTGGTATTTTAAAACCTTTTGGACTAAGTCCAGCTCAAGAGCTAGTTGAAAATACTGTTTATTGGTTTAATGACCCTGCTGATTTCGTACCTATTTTAGGTTGGTGGGAAGTAATTATTGGAGTGACAATGTGCATAAAACCATTAATAAGATTCTCAATACTACTTTTATTTATACAAATGCCAGGAACATTTTTACCACTAATACTTTTACCTGAAGTATGTTTTACAAGTTTTCCGTTTGGATTAACAGTCGAAGGTCAATATATTATTAAAAATTTAATCATCATTTCTGCAGCGCTTGTAGTTGGTTCAAGTGTTAGAGATAAACCATAATTTAAAAAATGATCTACATACTTGTTATTGCAGCATTAGTCATTATTAACTTCACAAATGTTATAACTAGAATCCAAAGTAAAGAATATAAAAATAAATTAGAAATTTTTATTATTGATAATTACAAATATTTGTTTGGTCTAATGTTTATTTTGTTTTCAATTCTCTTTTGGCGAAATAGTTGCTTTTTTTTAGATTTTGACTGCTAGTTATTAATTATTTCGATATATCAATCTAGTTCCTCGCTTATTGAAGAAAAAAGCAAATATCCATTCAATAGCTACAACAAACTTTGATTTGTAACCAATAAGATAAACTAAATGAATTAAGCTCCAAAACAACCAAGCGATAAATCCAGATATTTCAAATTTACCTACAACACCTATAGCTTTAAACCCACCAATAGTTGCCATCATTCCTTTGTCCCTATATTTAAAAGGCTTTCTATTTTCTTTAGAAATATTTTTTTTGGTATTGAACCCAACATACTTTCCTTGCTGTATTGCAACTGGTGCGATCCCTGGTAACGGTTCGCCATTAACGCCTATAAAATTAGCTGCATCGCCAATTACATAAATACTGTCATCTTTTTTAATTGAACAATCTTGATTAATTATCGCTCTACCTTCAGCATCCATTTCAGTATCAAGAAGTTCTATAAGGGAACTAGCTTTGTTACCAGCTGCCCAGATAATATTATCTGATTCGATTTTTCCTTTATCAGTAGTGACTAACATATCTTCAATATCTTCTACTTTTTCATTAATTTTTATTTCTACACCCATTTTTTTTAAATATTTAGAAGCTTTATTTGATAATTTTGAACTATAAGAAGGAAGAATATTACTTCCTGCCTCAATTAAATAAACATTTGAATCATTACTATTAAAATTTCTATATTCTTTGTTTATATCTTTGAAAGCAATCTCAGCAATTGATCCTGCTACTTCAACTCCAGTTGGACCACCTCCAATAACTACAAAATTTAGATACTTTTTTTGTTTCTTTTTATCAGTTTCATTTTCAGCTTTTTCAAAAGCTTTTAGTATTTTATCTCTAATATCTAAAGCATCATTAATGTTTTTGAGACCATTTGAATATTTTCCCCAATCTTCATTACCAAAGTACGAATAGCTTGCCCCAGTACTAATTATTAATTGATCATAGTCAATTACATCGTCATTTTTTAAAACTACTTGTTTCTTTTCCCTTCTAATGTCTACAACTTCACCTAGTGTAATTTTTACATTGTTATCATTTTTAAATAAATTACGTATAGGTACTGTTATGTCTGCAGGTGATAAAACAGCAGTAGCAACTTGATATAAAAGAGGTTGGAAAAGATGATGATTGGTTTTATCTATAAGCGTAAATTCGTTATTGCTTTTTCGAGCTGTTTGTAAAAAACTAAGGCCACCAAAACCTCCACCTATGATTACAATTTTTGACATTATTTAAATTATATAATAAATTTTTCTAATAATGTTAATTAGAAATATCAGAGTAACTAATATTTCAATTCAATGATGTAAACGATTGTGCCAATATGCGCAATCGAACTGCCGACCCCTTGTTTTTCAGATATGGGCTAACCATTTGACCTTAGTTGATTATAACTTATTCTGTTTGAATTTACGCTCGTTATACAGAGCCAATATATCGCAGTTAGCGTAGATTAAAAGAGACTTCAAAAGCGAGCGTGTCATAGTTTGGTCATAGTTTTTTAATTATATAAGAAACCCATAATTTGCTTTTTTGTTTCTAATATGGCAATATTTAAAAAACGGCATAGGCCGTTTTTTTGTATTTAGAAGAGGTTTTATGGAAAATTTATTTAACACAAGTACCAAGGTAAAAGATGCCAATACTTTCTTACTTATCAAAGAGTTAATGTTAAGAAAAGATGAACATAGCAATTCATTATTTAAAATAAATTTGATAAAAAGCACTAAAGACGATCTCTTTTTTGGTGGAATATACTCAAATCAACTTTTATCATTAGATTGTTATCTCGAAATGTATCCAGAAGAAATGGATTTTATACTAGGTTTTTAATGAGTAATAAACAATTTTTTCAAAAACTTAAGATAGAAATAGTTATTATTTCTTTTACGGGTCTTATATTTATAACCCCAAATCTAATTCTTAACAATAATTTAGATGGTAGCAATTGGGGTATTATTTTTGTTATTTCATATTTTATGAGATGGCCTATAGGTATATTGGGATTATTTGCTCTTGTCTATGTAGGGTGGTTTTTCGACCTTGTAGATGAAGAACTTCAAGAAAATGTAACCAAAGATTCTATAGAATTAATGGAAGATTTTCAAAAACATTCATTTGATCTTTTCAAAGAACAAGTTGATGAATGGAGTGAAGAATTTATTGATAAAGCTAAAGACAATGATATAGAATTCACATTTGAGGATGTTGAATTAGGTATGAATAAAAATAATCCCAAAAAACCTTATCACGAATTGAGTAAACCACCAGCAAGAACAACCCAATGGGTGTGGATGTTTCTACTCCTTGGTTACCTTTCAATTCAGAAAAAAGAATATACACCATCCGAAGTAGGTATTTTAAAAAAGATAAATACTTTTTTTAAAATGATTTCTACTCAAGAAGAATTTAATAAATTACAAGAGGGTCGTCTTGATATAAAAAAAGACAAGTTAGTTTTTAATGGAACCGAGCAGCTTGATATTAAATACACAAATATTTCAAAAATAGAGCTTAGAAGAGACGGGATTGAAATTAAAACTTTAGAAGGAGATAATGAATCAATTTACTTTAAAACAAAAAATTTTTATATTATTTTTTTTACACTTGATTTTACAAAAGGTATAGATGAGATTATTGAGTTTGATAACAAAACTGAATTAATTGATATGGTTAATAAATTTGCAAATGATTTTTACAATAGATTTAGATTAGAACTCGAAGTAAGTAAGAAATTACTTAGTGGAGACAATGAAATTGTTAATAATTTTTTAAAAGAAAATAAGTTAGGTTCTTGGGAAAATTATAGAAAAGGTGGTAATTTAGATTTTTCTAAAGTCTTTGCAAGCTTAAGCATTAACAAAACTAAAAAATAATCCAAACTAGGTGGTCACAGAATTGGTCACAATTTTGCTTGGGATACCAGAAAACCCTTGTGGCCAGAGGCAGAATCGAACTGCCGACCCCTTGTTTTTCAGACAAGTGGTCACGTATAATACCTACATGAAAAGAATTTATACGTTTGGGCACGAACAAGTAGAACGTAATATCACAGTTGGAGATATTATCTCAAACAAAAAAAACAATATAAAAATGACCCAAGTAACTGCAGCCAATAAAGAAGAGGCAGAAATTATAGCTAATCAAGATATAGATATGATTATTACTGGAAGCGATTGGTACCAGGATGTTAGAAATGGAGCTCCAAATACTTTTATTACAGCAGCATTATTTGCTGGAAGGTTTATTACTAACGAAGAAATACTTCGAGGTGCGTTTGATGTCATGATGGCAGGAGCTGATTCAGTACTAACTCCAAGAAGCTTTGATGTTGTTGAAATGCTAGCTAAAGAAGGCATGCAAGTACAGGGCCATGTAGGTATGGTTCCATCAATGGCTACTAAATATGGTGGAATAAGAACCGTAGGTAAAACTGCAGATGAAGCAATATCTATATTAAAAGACATGAAAAGATTAGAAGATGCTGGAGCTTTTGGAGCAGAAGTTGAATGTGTGGCAGAAGATGCTTTAACAGAAATTAAAAAACATACTTCTTTAGTTATTAACTCACTTGGTTCAGGATCAGGTGGAGATGTCATGTTTTTATTTTTTGAAGATATATGCGGTGAAACAACAGGAATTAAAATGCCCAGACATGCTAAATCCTGGGGAAATGGAAAAGAAATTAAAGAAAAACTAAATACTGAGAGAGCAAAAGCAGTAAAAGGCTTCAAAGATGATGTCGACTCAGGTAGTTATCCAAGTAGTGAACACACTGTAGAAATGCTACCTGGAGAGAAAGATAACCTCCTCGAACAATTAAATAATTTATAAATGAAGAACTGGCAGAAACTTGCAGTTGGTTTAGGCATTATTGGAATTGGGTATAATTTTATAATAAGATACGATTCACTTCCCTATTACCAGTTAATAGCTATTGGAATTGGATTATTTTTTATCTTTAGAAAGTTTAGGAATTAATACAGGAGTATTTCTTTTGTATCGTTGATATTCTTCTAAGTCACCGTATCTCTCATCTGCAATAGATTCAAGTAAATTAATACCGCTCATTCGTGTTAATAATACATATACGAACACTGGTGAAATAAGCGTAATGTATTCAACACCGGTCAGAGTATTTAATGCAATAACAGCAATACCGATCCAGAGTGTAATCTCTCCAAAATAGTTGGGATGTCTTGACCTTGCCCATAAACCTGTATGTATAAATGATTGACTTGGATTGTTATCTTTTCTAAATGCTCGTTTTTGATAATCAGATACAGATTCAATTGTAAATCCCGTAATCCATAGTGCCATACCTACCATTGCTAATACTGGTAATGAGTCATCTTCAGGAGATAAAATAGCAATTATTGCTGCACACGCAGTTAAACAAACCCATAATGCCTGTCCCATCCAGTATTGGAGAAACCAGAAGAAATGTCTCTTTGCTTTTTCAAATCTCACATCTTTTCCATCTTTTTGAACTCTTCTAAATAGATAAATACCTAATCTTGATGCCCAAATCATTACATAAAAATAAATAATAGAATCTATAATTGTTTTGTCCTCAACAACAAAGTACGCAAACGATATAGTTGTTATATATGTGAGACTGCCAACTAAGTCGTAATACTTCTCTGTTTTCAGCAAAAAAGATGGAATAAAAATAATAACTTGAACCAAAACTGCAACAATCAATATAAAGGTGAAAGCATTTACTCCCCTAATTTCTAATTCAATATTTTGACCAGCAATATTGATTAATGCTATACAAATAAGAAAAACTGAAATATTAATGATGTTCTTAACTTGCCTACTCATAAACAAAGTATATACGTATATTTAGATTTACTACTTCAACTAGTTGTATCCAAAGAATATTAATCTATTGTTTATGGACAATAATTTTTACTCATCAAAAAATAATCATAAAGTCTATATAACTTACTTTGATGCGCTCTATTTATTAAATATTGTTTTTAAGGAAAACAAGGAATACGCGTTTATTGACTCATCTCATGTTGAATCTATTTGGAATACTATTGATTTTAAATATCATAAATTCTGCGTTATAAAAGCTTTCGAATACGAACTTGGTGGATATGAAGTACAAATAGGTGATGAATACAAAGGACTATGTGATAAATTGATCCCAATTGAAAACTCAATAACAACATATAATCCTCTTTCTTATAAAGAAAATCCAGATTTTAAAAAATCATACTGGCGGAGAAGAGACAATGCACTTAACTCATTTACTGGAGGAGATGAGAATATAAACGAACATTATTATATTGCAGGTTTTATTGAGAAATTTGATTATGAACAACAGAAGATTCTTGGTTTAAATACACCATATGTAAATTTTGTTATTAATAAAAAGTAAAATATAAATATGGATGACTTTATATTAAAACAGTTTGATAATCCTGACGAAACAAGAGAGTTTGAAAAAGGAAAGTTCGAAATTGTTCATATGCCAAATATGACAATAGGAAGAGCAACTTATAAAAAAGGCTGGAAATGGTCAGAAGACGTCACGCATCTTTCTGGCACAAAATTCTGTGAAGTGGAACATCTTGGAATGGTTATTGAAGGGCAAGCAACTGCGAAATTTGAAAATGAAGAACCTAAAATAATGAACCCTGGTGATATCTTCTATGTTTCAAATAAGCCACACGATAGTTGGGTTATAGGAGACGAAGATTATGTTTCAATACATTTTATGGGTGCGGAGAAATACGCAGATTGAATTTCTTTGTGGGAGATACAAGATTTGAACTTGTGACATCTACCTTGTCGAGGTAGCGCTCTGCCAGACTGAGCTAATCTCCCGTATGTAAAAATATAGCATTAAATTAGAACTTTATAAATTGATTATTTCTCTACGGTAATAATTCTTTTTCCAAATCTAAGAAACAATCTCTCTACAACTTCAATTAAAAGATTCAAGACCCATAAACCAATATATATTGCTAAAAATATTTGAATAAACTGCCATAGAATAAAAACAATAAGACCATATATAAATATCCAGCTAATTGTAAATTTAAGAGAATATATAGGCGACTGACTATTCACTAAAAAGGTACCTCTTTAAATTCCTGAATAAGTGATTCATTATTATTTTTTGGATTATTTACTGCCCTATCTACTTTATAAAATTCTATATCACTATATGAATAGTCTAAAATCTCTGCATAAATTTCTTCACTTGAAATATCGGACATCCATAAATCACGTTTTTCTTTATTGAGTAATAATGGTGATCTATTGTGAACAGTTTGTAAATCTGCGACTGCTTCTCTTGTAATAATAGATGACTCTATATCGCCACTACTTCTATTCCAATAAAGCCCCGCTGCAATTAAAGTTTCTGATGAATTACTAAAAAAATAGTACGGTTGCTTAATACCTTCCTCTTCTTTCCACTCATACCAACCTGTAATAGGTACTAAACATCTAGAATTCTTGAAGGCTGAAGTAAACGTCTTCTTTTCTAGCAATGACTCGTACCTCGTATTAAATAATGGACGTGGATTAGATTGTTGCTTCAACCAATCGGGAAAGTAACCCCAATTAACAGCAACTAAATTATTATCAATAATACAAGGAGCTACTGCTTGTGGTGCAACGTTAAAATTTTGTTCATACTCAAATTCACTAAAGTTTTTTACAAAGGAAAGTTCATCCTTAGAAACATCAACATAATATCTTCCACACATATGACTATGTTAATAATATTGGATCTATTTTGTCACCATCAGAAAACGTGTAGTGCTCTTTCTTATAAATAATATGTACTTGTTGTTTACCCAGCACTCTATATTCATTCTTATCTTTGATAAAATATGTATCTTTTTCTAAACAAAGCAATTTATATTTACCTCTGTTTAAAACTTTCACTGTATTTGAAATCCAGGAATAAAAACTTTCACCGTAATGAGGTATGACAATTGTGTTTGCTATATAATTCAGACCTGTTCCTTTAATCATTTTCTCACCCATTATCATTGCACCAGCACTGCATCCTGCAATGATTCCTCTATTTTCAACATTTTTAAGTTCTTGAGAAAATTTAGAATCTTGAATCGAATCAAATAAATGTGTGGGTGAACCTCCCGAAAAGAAAATAAAGTTAGCATTCTTCATTTCATCTAAAACAATATCTTGATTTAAATCATCTCTATTTCTAGCATCAAAATGTTTGTGTTCAACTCCGAGAGTGGAGAAATGATCTACCGCTAAGTTTTGCCAATATAGGAGCCGCTCATCAGATTCTTTACCAGCAGCTGTAGAGAAAGTTAATGCTTTAGGTGTCTCTTTAATATAACTGAGCAACTTTTTATCTACATCAAGTATCGATGGTAAGAATTCTCCAGAACCTGTAATAGCAATCATAATTATTTGAGGCGACGACCGGAATCGAACCGGTGTACAAGGTTTTGCAGACCTCTGCGTAGCCACTCCGCCACGTCGCCATGTAGAGCGGAAGACGGGATTTGAACCCGCGGCCTCCACCTTGGCAAGGTGGCGCTCTGCCAGCTGAGCTACTTCCGCGTAACTTTTATATTAATAATAGATTTAATTAATAAAATTAATTTTTTCCAGTAGACCCAAATCCACCTTTAGATCTATCAGAAACGTCTAAATCTGACACTTCATCGAAAGTTATAGTTCCAGTAGTAATAACAACTAACTGTGCTACTCTTTCATGTTTTGTAACTATATAACTCTCATCAGAGTAATTCATTAATGGAACCATTAGCTCGCCTGTATAACCTGGATCTATTAACCCTGGTGAATTTATTGGAGCAATAAGATGTTTACTGGCTAAACCAGACCTTGGTAAAACAAAGCCTCCAACATTTTTCGGAAGTTGTATTGATATGCCAAGATTCACTAGCTTTACATTATCTGGTTCAATAACATATTCTCCATCAGAATATAAGTCATAGCCAATATCGTCTGCATGACTTTTATTAGGTATTTTTCCAAATTCACTAAGAATTTTTATTTTTATATTAAAATTATTTTGCAGTGGTACCCTTTCAATGATGAATATTAGAGATTATTTCTTAATAAATAAAACAAAAAGCAGTAATAAAATAAAAATTCTTGATCTTCTAGGTTTTGAATCAGATACTTTAATTGAAAACTCATCATACGAAAGCACAATATCTGAAGAAGCTGAATCGGTAAATGAGAATACCTTTGAAACATTAATAAGCACTACACAAGAAATTAGTCCAGCTCCATCAAGTATTGAAGCATATATGGCTGATTCAACTTCACCTACAAATATTTCAGATAATACTCCAACCGATACGTTCAATCCGTTAAATATTACTCAACAAATTCAAAAAGTATGGTCTGATCTAGAAAGTAGACGTAAATGGGTAGTTCCTTCGTTTATTCTAATATCTATAATTTCAGTAGGCTCTATCGCTGTAAATACTTACTTTAATTATGTAAACAATCAAGAAGCGGTTATTGAGGAAGCTGTCACAGTTACTAATAATTCCAATGAATTGATAGAACTACTACCAAATTTGATAGATGTTTCAACAAATACCTTTTATTCAAAATATGATGTTTCAAATGCGAGTGCAAACCTTCAACAAATTGAGTCTTCACTTATCCAGTATCGAAATAATCTAGATAATCGAAATAATATAGAAGATACCGCAAGTGTTGATGGTAATTTAACTAATATTTTTAACTTGGTGAATGAACTTGACCTTGTTTTATCATACAGAATCTTAATTTCAGAGGTGTTGATATATACTGATCTTCCAGTAGAGGAAGAAAATGTAAATATTGAAGCTATAACTTCAGATCTGTCCAATATTATTGCTCAAAGCAAAGTTAATTACTCAAGTTTGCCTGATATAGAAGAATTTGAAAATCATAAAACGCTTGTTAATAATGCTATTACTACTGCCGAAAATCTTCATGGACGATATTTAGGAGCTTTACGAAATAATGAATACGATGTTGCACAGTCCATAGCAACAGCTATTTATTTAAACAAAGAATCTGAATCAAGAGCATATGAGAATGCTTTGAGTACATTTAAAGATAAATCATTGACTAATTATGGTAATTTTACCTCTTTACCCTAATTTATAACTCTGCAACCTCTTTTTCAAAGTCTGAGGCGTCTGAAAACTCTTTATAAACTGAAGCAAATCGTAAATAAGCTACTTTGTTTGTTTCTTTTAAATTTATAAGTACTGTTTCACCAATAATTTCGGTCTTTACTTTGTTTCCATTTGTTTTTATTTCGTTATGGATGTTATCTACAAGGGTTTTTAATTTTTTATCATTTATATCAAGACCTCCAAAAGCATTTTCAATGCCTTTGTACAGCTTTTCATAATCAAATTCTTGAATTTCACCACTTCTTTTTTGAACCATGAGACCAATATCAGCTTTTTCATAAGTCGTAAAGCGAAGATCGCACTTTGGACACTCTCTTCTTCTTCGAATTGAGCTACCTTCAGTATTTTTTCTTGAATCGATAACGTTCGTTTCTTCTTTATTGCAGTAAGGACATACCATATATAGTGTCATTATAGTAATCTCTAAATCTTGTATCAAATATTTATTGGCAAAATGAGTATCTGATCCACTAAAAGTGTTGAATCTTCTAAATTATTTATATTTTTAACTATATATATAAATTTTTCATAATTTTTATGGTTGAATTGTGTTGCGATTGTCCATAGAGTGTCTCCATTTTTGATTTTGTATTCAAATGTTGCTAAATTGTATTGAACATTTGAATCATTTAAAGGAGTTTTCGTTCCGATGATCATAAAAGTACTTAATATATACAAAATAACTATAAATTTTATCTTTAACTTCATATAGACAATATATAAATTGGGTGTGACATTTTTTTTCGAACATATGTTCTAAATTATGCTATAATTAAAATATATGAATAAACAAACAGAAATTTTAAATTATATTAATAAAAAGTTGAATTCAGAAGGCCATGCTCCTTCTGTAAGAGAAATTGCTACTGCTGTAAATCTTAAATCAACAAGTTCAGTACAGTACCATCTTGATAATTTAGTTAAAAAAGGACATCTTTCAAAGAAAGCAAATTTATCAAGGTCGATATCGAACAATAAAAAAATAACAAATTTCAAAACAATACCAGTAATTGGTGAGATATCAGCTGGAACCCCACTATTAGCCGAAGAAAATAAAGTTGGTGAAATACCAATTCTTGAAGAAAAATATTCTAAAGATTTATTTGCCTTAAAAGTTAATGGAGATTCAATGATTGAAGCTGGAATACATGATGGAGATATAGTTGTTATAGATAAAAATATCGAACCTAAGAATGGAGATATCGGTGCATTCATGATAAATGATACTGAAGCAACAATAAAATATTTAGATTCTATATCTGGAAAAAAATACCTAATTCCTGCCAATAAAAATTATAAAAATTACGAAATTAATGAAAACACCCAACCTGTTGGTAAAGTAGTAAGTTTATTTAGAGATATATAACTTCACCGGAAAGAAATAATTTATCATTTTCGAATCTTAAATTTAAATCTCCACCTGGATACATAACAAAAGAATTATTATCTAATTTTTGTGTTTTATTTAAATAATTAAACAAACATAATGCACCAGAGCCACATGCATCAGTCTCCCCCACGCCTCTTTCATAAACTCTAGCTTTTATGTAATTACTATTTATTAGTTCATAAATTTCAATGTTTACTCCATTAGGAAATTTATCTGATTCAATAATTTCATTATTTAAACTTTCTAAATCTGTGTTATCAACATCTTTAACCTCAATCATTAAATGAGGATTACCAACTGTAGATTCTATACCAACTAATTCATTTAAAATTATTTCGTTGTTATCAAACATTGGTATAGGTGCCTCTATTTCAACATTATCAGAATCAACGACTACTTTTATATCACCAACTGGTGCATTGACGGTAAATATATTTGAATCTACAAATGAGTTATCTATTGAATATTTTGCAACACATCGTACACCGTTTACACATAATTCTGCACTGGAACCATCATTATTAAAATAATACATTTTTACAATTTCTTCATTGATTGGTTCAACAAAAATTACTCCATCAACTTCGTATTCAGCATCACTAACTAAAGCAATAATTTGAATCTCAGATACAGGACCTTCGTAAGTACCAACAAGAAAATCGTTACCCGTTCCAGACATAAATGCAAAATTAGCCATTAATAATCTCCATCATAGAATTGTATACTTCATGTTCTTTATCAGATTTAATCATTCTTAATTTTTCTTCTTTTTTAAACCAAGTAATTTGTTTTTTTGCAAGTCTTTTAGTTTTTATATTAATATTTTCTTCAAGATTTTCAGAAAGGTTCATACCTATAGCTTGAAGTACAGTTTTTGATGGATTTTGAATTTTATTAATTTCATCTATTAATCCATTTTCAATCATGTATTTAGTTCTTCTTTCTATATTGTTTTTATATTCTGGATGGTCCCAAAATATTCCAACATAATTTTCAGGAACACACACATTTGGAAATACATATTTTGATTCCTCCAATATATAACTTTCAATATTTCTCATTAAGCGTCTTTTATTTAATTCTATTTCAGGAATTGGTATTTCATTAAGCTCATGAAATTTAATTAATTGATCATAATTTAATTGCTCTAATTCTGACCTTATAGCTGGATCAGTAGGTTTGAATTCATAGCGATCAATAATAGCTTTTACATATAAACCAGACCCACCAACAGCTAGAATATCTTCATTAAAAGACTTTTCTGGTATTTCTTGATCAATTAAATAATTTAAATAATCGATAATTGAAAAGTTTTGATCACAATCAGCTATATCTATACCGTAATATTTAACCTGAGCTTGCATTACATCAGTTGGTTTAGCAGTCAACAGATCTAAACCTCTGTATACCGCCATAGAGTCAACAGATAATACAGACATATTATTTTCTACAGCAATCTTATGAGCTAAATTTGATTTACCTGATGCAGTAATACCAGTAAGAAAATACAACAAATTAGATTTTTTCTGCTTTCAAATAAAAAGGGGTCGAATCAACAATATTAACATTTACTAGATCTCCAACAGAAACTCCAGTTTTATCGATATGTGTAATTTGGCCACTATTAATTTTCCCTGTAAATATATTATCGCTTTTTTTGGAAGTATTTTCAATGAGAACTGATTGAGAAGTCCCAATAAACCTTTTAAGTCTTCTAGAACTTATATCTGTTTGTTTATCTTTCAAATATTGAAAGCGTTTAGTAATCATTTCTTTATTAACAAAATCTTCTTCCATATCATAAGCTGCTGTTCCAGGTCTTGGTGAAAATTGAAACATATAGATAGAGTCGAATTCAGCATAATTAACTATATCCATAGTGTCAGAAAAATCTTCATCCGTTTCCCCTGGGAAACCGACAATTATATCCGTAGTTAGTGATACATCAGGAATAATCGATTTTATCATATCAATTTTTTGAATAAAACGTTCCTTGTTGTAACCCCGATGCATTTTTGAAAGAAGTTTGCTGCTTCCACTTTGTAAGGGTACATGTATCTGATTACAAACTTTATCTAAATCTCTAACAGCAAATATTGTTTCTTCTTTAAAGTCCTTAGGGTGTGGTGAGGTAAAACGAATTCTTTGCAATCCATCAATTTCATTTAGCTGTCTTAGAAGATTTGCAAAGTAAGGTGAACTTTTGTTATCAATCTTTAAATCACGACCATAAGAATTAACATTTTGACCTAATAAGGTAATCTCTTTGACTCCAGTATCAACTAATAGCTTTGCTTCATTAATAATATCACCAGGCCTTCTACTTATTTCAGGGCCTCTAACAGATGGAACTATGCAAAAAGTACAAGAATTATTACAGCCGATTTGAATTGTAAGCCAAGCTGATGACTCTGATTCTCTAATAGATGGGGCGTCAGTTGGCATTTGTTCAATTTCGTCAACAACCTCAGTTAATGGTCCCCAGTCTTCAGACTGATTTAATAAATTAATTATATTTGTAAGATTATGTGTACCTAAAACTACATCAACCCAAGGGGCTCTGTCTCTTACTAATGTTTTATCTTTTTGTGCAGCACAACCACCTACTAATAATTTTCTATCAGTTTGTTTACTTTTCCATTGCTTTAATTGACCTAATGTACCGTACAACTTGTCATCAGCATTTTCACGTATTGTGCATGTGTTAATAAATAAAACATCTGCGTTATCTTCAGAATTAGCTTTGATCATCCCATCAAGTTCGAACATACCAGCAATCTTTTCAGAGTCATGCACATTCATTTGACAGCCAAAAGTTTTCACATAATATTTTTTACCAACCCGTGACGGATTAATATTTATTTTTGACTTAATTTCAACTGTTTGTTCCACAATTGAATTATAAATTTGTTATTTAAATAATACTTGTATTATTTTTCAGCAGTTGTATCTTCTGATTCATCAACAATATCTTCTTCATCACTTTCATCAGACTCAATTAAACCTACTGCTTTATAAACATCAGTTTCTAATTGAAGTGCTATATCAACGTTCTCTCTTAAAAATCGTTTAGAGTTTTCTTTTCCTTGTCCAAGTTGAATTTCATCATATGTAAACCATGCACCAGCTTTTCTAACTATTCCATGTTCAACCCCAACGTCAACTAAACTTCCTTCTCTAGAGATACCTTGACCAAACATGATATCAAACTGAGCTTCTTTAAAAGGCGGTGCCACTTTATTTTTAACAATTTTTGCTCGGACTCGATTTCCAATCATTTCAGCACCTACTTTTAATGTTTCAATTCTTCTTATATCAATTCTCACAGATGCGTAAAACTTGAGTGCCCTACCTCCACTTGTAGTTTCTGGAGATCCCCACATAACACCAATTTTTTCTCTAATTTGATTAATAAAAATTACAGTAGTTTGTGTTTTATTAATAGAAGATGTAAGTTTTCTTAATGCTTGAGACATTAATCTTGCCTGCAAACCAACATGTGATTGGCCCATTTCTCCATCAATTTCTGCCTGTGGAACTAAAGCAGCTACAGAATCAATAACAACTACATCTACACCTTCAGAATCAATTAACATATTTGCTATCTCTAGTGCTTGCTCACCCGTGTCAGGTTGTGAA
Organism: uncultured Candidatus Actinomarina sp.; assembly: GCA_902593795.1. Taxonomy (GTDB): domain Bacteria; phylum Actinomycetota; class Acidimicrobiia; order Actinomarinales; family Actinomarinaceae; genus Actinomarina. The sequence goes on along the minus strand of CACJJR010000002.1, from coordinate 139,614 downwards.
ACAAGTAACTCGTCTATGTCGACTCCAAGAGCACTTGCATAAATTGGATCTAGAGCATGCTCTGCATCAATAAAAGCTGCTACTCCTCCAGCTTTTTGCGCTTCAGCAGCAATATGCAGTGAGAGTGTTGTTTTTCCTGAACTTTCTGGACCGTAGATTTCTATAACTCTACCTCTTGGTACGCCGCCTATACCTAATGCAAGGTCTATCGATAACGCCCCTGTTGAAATAGAAGGAATTTGTCTAACTTGATCTGAACCAAGCTTCATCAAAGAACCCTCACCAAATTGTTTTTCTATTTGTGAAAATACTGTTTCTAGTTTTTTTTCCCTGTCTTTATCCATTGTTTTCTCCTATTTAATTACATTAATTAATAACTATTAAAACATCTGTATATGACAAATTATAATCGAACATCTGTTCGATAGCAACTACTTAATTAGATTTAATAAATCCCAAATACAGTTGTTTACTGCTCTATTTATTATATCTTCCCTATTTCCACGTAATTTATGTGTGAAATTAGATATTTCACCACCTATACAAATAGAGATAAATATTTCACCAATTTTATAGTTACTTGATGGTATGGGACCAGCTTCACCCAAAACTGCTAGCCCAATTGATGAATTATATTTATTCATTGATTCTATTGCTAAACTTTCAGTAAGAATTTTCCAGTCTTCTATCGGTTCTGCATTTAGTAATTCTTTTTTTGCATCCATTGAATACAACACATTTGACGCAATTAATGTTTCGCTTGCGCCTGCATGGTTTACTAGTTCTTTAGAAAATGCACCACCCGTAACGCTTTCTACTAAGGATATTGTGTAATCATTTTCTTTTAATTTATTTAACAACACTTTAGAAGCTGGGATATTTTCATAACTTAATATGTTCTCTTTTAATGTATTTTCAATTTGATATTTAAAATCTTTTAACAAACTATCACTGACTGAATTCTTATCAATACGTAATTTAATAATTCCTTTGCTAGCTAAGTAAGCAATGTCTAATCCTTCAGGCTTAAAATTATCAATCTTATCTGCTAAAGCTGATTCTGCTTCATTAAAAAATAAAATAAATTCATAATCTTTTTCTACCTTTGTAAATTTGTTGTTTAGAAATGGTATTAACTCATCTGTTACTAAAGGTATAAACTCTCTCGGTGGTCCAGGGAGTATAAAAATATGTTTATTTTTGTGTTCAATGTAAATTCCAGGTGATGTTCCAGTTGTGTTATTCAATTTAGTTGCGCCTTCGGGAATTTCAGCTTGTTTAATATTTGTAGAGGGCATATTCATACCTCTACTCTCCCATCGTGATTTCATCCATGTAAGATGATCCTCGTCAACGATAAGCGTTAAATTAAGCATTTCAGAAATAACTTCTTTAGTAAAGTCATCCTCTGTCGGTCCAATTCCACCACAAGTTATAATGACATCATTATTTTGAAGCATTTCATTGATAGCATCTTGAATCATTTCCTTATCATCAGAAACAGTTTTTTCTGATGAGAGCATGAAGCCATTACTGTACAGGATCTGACCTAGTGATGCTAGATTAGTGTTAACTGTATCACCCAATAATATTTCTGTACCAACGCTCAAAAGTGCAATATTCACATAATTAGGATAGCAAGGTTATTCATCAATAATATTATGATTAAATCATGAAACGATATTTACCAATATTCATTATTTTGTTAATTTCATGCTCATATGGAGCAAGTAATGAACTAGGAAGTGAATCATTAAACGTTGTTGCAGAGTCAACAGATGCTATTACTGAAACTTCTTTTAAATACATAGATTCAACTGAGGCTGTCGTTGTAGAAAATATCACAGATAAGAAAACTATCATTCTATTTTGGGCCGATTACTGAGGTATCTGTAGACGGGAGTTGCCTGTCGTAGAAAATGAATTAGCTAAGTTATCAGATGAATATGATGTTTTAGCTTTAGCGCATAGTGAGTATGAAACAACAATGAGCTGGGTTAATGAAAATTTAAATGGACAACTTAGAATTGGATTTTCCACACCTGAACTTAGAGACTATTTTAAAATTGTTGGTCAACCCATAACTGTGGTGCTTGATACAAATGGAAATATAATTTCTCGAACTTACGGTGAGATAGATTTAACAAATTTTTAATTTTAAAAAGAGAACGTTATATAAAAATTATGTATGATGAGCTTATAAGCTAGCGGAGGAAAAATGACTAAAAAATCATTTCTTATTCTACTTGTTTTATCATTGGTTCTTGCTGCCTGTGGTGGTAGTGCTGATGAGGAAACTGTAGAAGAACCTGCAGTTGTTGAGGAGGCCGAGACATTAGATTCACCAGCAGTTACTGTTGGTGAGACATTAGATAAAATAACTTTTGGTTTCATTCCAAGTGCAGAACAAGCTGACCTTCAAGATAATATCAAACCATTAATGGAAGTTTTGACTAATGGGTTAGGTATTGAAGTTGAAGGATTCGTAACTAGTGACTTTTCAGGTCTATTAGTTGCAATGGGTTCTGGTCAAGCTGACATTGGAGCATTTAATACATTAGGTTATGTAAATGCATTAAATGTATTCCCAACACGAATAGAAGCAATAGCAAAGGTTGTAAGATATGGTTCTGGTTCTTACCATGCTAACTTCTGGACAACAGATCCAAGTGTATGTAATGCGCCACCAGTAATTGGTGCTTTTGAAAACATTGATGGAGTACCACAACTCATTTTGGGTTCTGAAACTGAATCACCAGATGTTAAAGCATTACAAGTTGGTTGGACTTTTGGTGACGACGGTAAAATCCCCGAAGTCAGAAATATTGATGGTGTTGATGTAACAGTCAGCCCAGGTTATGCATGTGAGGCAGACTTAAATGTGTTAAAGGGTGAAAAAGTATTATTTGTTGAAGAAGGTTCAACATCTGGATACCTATATCCTTCATTACAGTTAAAAAATATGGGTATTGATTACCAAAAAGACATAACTCAAGTATTTGCTGGTTCACATGATGGAGTAATCTCCGGACTATATAACGGTGATGCAAAATTTGGAGTAACTTATGATGATGCAAGAAGAACTTTAAGAAAAACTAACCCAGATGTTGGTGAAAAAGTTATTGCTATCGGAATATCAGATGAAATTCCAAATGACGTTGTTGCTGTAAGAAGTGACCTACCAGAGGATATGAAGAATAAAATATATCAAATTTTATCAGATTATATGGCTACTGAAGAAGGAGCTGCTGTAATGGATGAAATATACGGTTGGACTGACGTTGTTCCGGCAGACAATTCAGAATTTGATGTAGTAAAACAAGCTGCAGAAGAATTCGGACTTTACGACGAATAAAACATTATTTTTAACCGGGTTGTTTCTACAGCCCGGTTAAAATTTGTCTACAATGATTAAATTTGAAAATGTAAGTGTCACCTATCCTGGTGGTGTTGAAGCTCTCAAAGATCTAGATTTAGAAATAAAAGAGGGTGATTTTATAATTATTGTTGGGCTCTCTGGAGCTGGTAAATCAACCCTTCTCAGAACTATAAATAATCTTGTTAAACCTACAAATGGAACTGTCTATTTACAAGAAAAAGATGTAACAAATGCTAAAAAAAGAGAATTAAAAAATATACGATCTCAAATAGGTATGATATTTCAAACTTTTAATTTAGTTAATAGATCTACTGTATTAAAAAACGTACTAACAGGTAGATTAAGTACTATCTCAACATTTAGATCTATATTTGGTTTATGGCCTAAAGATCAAAAGCAACTTGCGTTCGAAGCGTTAGAACAAGTAGAAATTCTTGAAAAAGCTTATGTAAGAGCGTCTAATCTTTCAGGAGGCCAACAACAAAGAGTAGGCATTGCAAGAGCATTGTCCCAAAAACCTAAAGTAATGCTCGCAGATGAACCAGTAGCCTCATTAGATCCAATTACATCAAGAGTTGTGATGAATTATTTAAAAAAGATAAATACAGAATTAGGTATAACAACAATCGTTAATTTACATTTTCTTGATTTAGCTAAGGAGTTTGGTGATAGGCTAATCGGTCTAAGGGATGGAAAATTAGTCTTTGATGGAAACGTTGATGATGTATCTGATGAAGATTTTGAAAATATTTATGGTCGTTCTATCAAGTCTTCTGATTTAATTGGTAATGACTAATATTCCAAAGAAACCTCCTCCATCATATTTAGTTACAATTGGAATACCTTTTGCGATACTTTTTACATTATTTTCATTTCAAAGAGTTGGTTTTAACTTACAAGATTTTACAGAAAATTTAGCAAACAGAGCAATCGTTACAGATCCATTATTTAACCCTAAGTGGAGCTGGGCTTGGGAAAATACAGCAGATGCTCTTGTAGAAACCGTACAAATAGCAATACTTGCAAGTATTGTTGGTTGTGCGTTTGCACTACCGCTATCTTTTTATGCCTCAAGAGCTACAAATTTAAACAAATATTCATATTTTTTGTACAAGTCTTTTTTAAATTTAGTTCGAACAATTCCTGATTTATTCTGGGCGATGCTTTTTACAGTTGCTGTAGGTATAGGACCTTTTGCAGGCGTATTAGCTTTAATTATGTTTTCATTAGCAATTATGGGTAAATTATTATCTGAGACTATAGATAGTATTGACCCAGGACCAATGGAAGCAGCAAAAGCTACTGGATCTTCACATAATCAAACTGTTTTTACATCAGCGTTACCCCAGGTTCTTCCAAACTTTACAGCTTATTTTTTATATATTTTTGAATTATGTATTAGAGCAAGTGTAATTCTAGGACTAGTAGGAGCTGGTGGTGTAGGTAGGATTATTGAGACCCAGAGAATTTTCTTAAGGTTTGATAGAATTTCACCAATTATTGTAATTATCCTTGTTGTAGTTATTTTGATTGAACAGTTCAGTGTTTGGATTAGAAAAAGAATATTATGAATATTCCAAAGCAGCCATTAAGTCACAAAATATTAAAATATACTCTGACATCAGCAATAATATTTGCCTCGTTATGGTCAGCTGCTGGACTAGAAATAACAATTGCAAGAATTATTGATGCTCCTAGACAAATCGGTATTTTAGTGGGTGCTATGTTTCCTTTAGATACAAGTCAAGAAGCTTTTGATAGGATCATACCTAAAGTTTTTGAATCACTTTTTATTGCATGGGCTGGAACAGTAATTGGTGCTATCTTTAGTTTTCCTATTTCATTCTTAGCTGCCCATAATGTTGCAGCTGGAGCAGTAAGCAGAATTACAAAACAAATATTGAATGCAATAAGAGCGTTTCCGGAATTAATCTTGGCATTTGTGTTTCTACCTATAACTGGATTAGGTGCTTTTACAGGAACACTTGCTTTAGGAATACACTCTATAGGGACATTGGGTAAATTATCATCTGAAGTTATAGAAGGAATAGATGAGGGACCTCTTGAAGCTATAAAATCATCTGGAGGGTCTAAAATTAACGAATTAATTTTTGGTGTTATACCGCAAGTAATGCCAACAATAACTTCATATTGGTTATATCGTTTTGAAATTAACTTAAGAGCGTCAGCTGTTTTAGGAGTAATTGGTGCTGGTGGAGTTGGTCAGGAATTAATAAATCAATTAAGGTTCAGAGATTTTCCAAGAGCTGGCACAGTTTTAATATGTACAATTGTTTTGGTCCTTGTTGCAGACGCAATATCAGCTTCAATTAGAAATAGGATAATTAAAGGTAAAGTAGCTAAGAGTTAATTATTCTTCGAACCAATTATCTTCTGATTCATCATTCTTTTGGTTTTCTTCAGAATTATCAGATTCAACTTCATGAGATACTTCAGTTGTAGAATCATTTATTGAAGAAAGAGAGTTCGATTCAAACTCTTCAACAGTTATAAATACTTCTCTGGCTTTAGAGCCTTCTGATGGACCAACGATACCTTGAGATTCCAAGATATCCATTAATCTTCCAGCTCTAGCAAAACCTACTCTAAGCTTTCTCTGTAGCATAGAAGTAGAACCTAATTGTGAACGTATGACTAATTCTTTTGCTGTAGCAATTAATTCTTCGTCTTCACCAAAATCATCAGATGATGTTACAGATGTAGATTTTTGCTCTTCAGTAACAGCTGGGTTATAAACAGCTTCTTTCTGGTCTTTGACCCACGAGACTACATCTTTAATTTCACCCTCTGTGACCCAAGCACCTTGTATTCTTTCCAGTCGAGGATTAGAAGCAGTAACAACTAGCATATCGCCAAGTCCAATTAATTTTTCTGCTCCTGATTGATCAAGGATAACTCTTGAGTCAGTTGTAGATGCTACAGAGAATGCAAGCCTAGATGGAATATTAGCTTTCATAACACCTGTAATCACATCAACTGATGGTCTTTGTGTTGCGACAACTAAATGAATTCCAATAGCCCTTGCCATTTGAGCTAATCTCACAATTGCAGATTCTACCTCTCTACCAGCAACCATCATTAAATCATTTAATTCATCGATAAAAACTACTATATAAGGAAATCGATCAAATTTTTCTTCATCTAATAATCCAGCATCATATTTTTCGTGGTATCCATTTATATCTCTTACTTGACTATCAGCTAGTAAATCATATCTTCTATCCATTTCAGATACAGCCCATCCCAATGCATCTACAGCTTTTTTAGGATTAGTTATTACTTTTGTTAATAAGTGAGGAACATTATTGTACTGACCTAATTCAACTCTCTTAGGATCGACCATCACCATTTTTACTTCATCTGGATTAGTCCTAACTAAAAGAGAGGTAACAATTGAATTTATAGATGAAGATTTACCAGCACCTGTTTGACCAGCAATTAAAACATGTGGAAGTTCAGATAAATTTAAGAATCTTGGCTTACCAGATATATCTAACCCTAATCCTACATTTAATGGATGGCTTTCAGCTGATGCCTCTTTGGATGAAAGAACATCACCAAGAGATACAAGTTTTCTTTGTCTATTTGGAATTTCAATACCTATGGCACTTCTGCCAGGAATTGGTGCTAATAATCTAACATCTGGAGTTGCAAGGGCATATGCTATGTCATGAGAAAGTGATGTTACTTTTGACACTTTTACACCTGGAGCTAATTCAATTTCATATCTTGTAACAGTAGGTCCAGGAACTACATTTGTTAATTCTGCCTCTACCCCATGTTCTTTGAGCAATTGTGTTAAGTCACTTGCTGTTTCTTGTAACAGCTTCTTGGAAGTAGATACTGAAGAACCACTTTTTAACAACTTAACTGGTGGAAGCTTATACTCCGTTTTATTATTTACTTTATTTTTTACATTTTTAGGTTTAGTAATAGTAGTCTTTTTTTCCTTAAAATCAGTTATATCAGAAACGTTTGATTCTTTCTGTTTAATTTTCTTAGTAGATAATTTTGCTGACTTCTCTTCAGTTTCTTCATTATCATTGTCTTTGTAAATATCTTCAATAAAGATTTTATTAGACTCTCTTCTAGCTAGTACAAAAGCATATATGAATTTATATATGTATTTTATAATTGCTTGAATTCCACCAATTAAATCTTTGAGTTCAATATCAGTCATATATAAAACAGACATTATTAATCCGAGTAAAAGTAAAGTGTGTGTCATTTGAAGGCCAACACTGTTTGTTAATGGGTAAACAATAAAAGCTGAAATGTGTCCACCAGAATTTAGCAATAACTCTGTACCTGAGCTTAATGATAAAGGTTGTGAATGAATTAAAGAGTGAAAAATTGCAGATGAGAAAATTTGAACCCAAAAGGTTCCGACAAGAACTCTTTGGGCTTTAACAGTACTGCGATCTCTTATTAATATTGCTGCTCCATAAAAAAAGAATACAGGTAATGCAAAAACTCCATAGCCGAAACACCATTGTATTACATTAAAAATAACCTCCCCTACAGGACCACCTTGAGAAAAGATAGATAGAGAAGTAAGTACAGCAAAAGAAAACATAAAAACTGCAACAGCTTGATAAGATTGGACGAATTTAGATAAAGTTGAAGTAGTTGTAGATTTTAGTGTATTTATTGCCCTGTCTACGTTTATTAAATTGTTTTGTTTAGACACCCGCTTTCGCCCATTTACCCTTTTGCGAGTGGATGTCTTTACAGCCACGTTGACATTATACCATAAATAAAAGAAGAGAAAGTTTAATCTTTTTTAATTTTTTTATAATTTTCTAGTATTTTATTGGCTAAATCGGACGATATATTAGTAATAGGCATAAGTGGAGACCCGACATCTTCCCACGTTTCTGTAAGAAGATACTTTACAGGACCCGGGCTTGGTTCTTCAAACAACATATCAAAAATAGGCAGAAGTGTATTTTGTATTTGTTCTGCGGCTTCAAGTTCATCAGAACAAATGTATTCAATTAATTGATATATTTCTTTACCAACAATATGCGAAGCAACAGAGACTACTCCTTTTCCTCCCATTTTCATAAACTCTATAGTTTCAGAATCATTGCCTGAATAAACATCAACTTTATCTTTTAATCTTTCTAATTCAATTTTAGAAAATTCTAAATCACCAACTGCATCCTTTATTGAGTGAATACCTATATCATCAACTAACTTTTCAAGTGTTTCGATTTCAATAAGTGTTGCTGTTCTGACTGGAATATTATAAGCCATTATTGGTAATTCAGTATTTTCAGAAATACTTTCAAAATGTTTTAGTATTCCTATTTGTGATGGCTTAGAGTAATAAGGTGTAACTATCATAATTCCATCAACACCCAGATCGTTTGCCATTTTTGTATACTCTATGGATTCTCTTGTTGAGTATGTCCCTGTACCTGCAATAATTTTTGCTTTATCCCCTACAGAGTCTTTAGCAGTTGAGTAGATGATTTTTCTATCTTCTTTTGTTAGGTTTGGAGATTCACCAGTTGTTCCAGATAAGACCAACCCTTCGGATTTCTCATGGACCAACTTTTTACATAATCTCCACAAAGTATCTGTGCTTAGAACTCCATTACTGTCAAAAGGAGTAATCACGGCCGTTAGCAACTTACCAAAATCGTTCATAATCAGATTTTAATCTTGTCAGCTATTATATTTTCTAAACCTAAATTAAAACCTTCTAATTCGTTATATTGGTCGAGAACTATCTTCATTCCATATAAGTATGCTCTTCTATCATTAACTTTGTGCTCAAGATGAAAAGATTCATAGTCATTAGCAAAATTAACAATTTGTTCTGCTAAATATTCATCCCCTCTCAATGAATATATATTTTTATTATTAATCTTGTTTACATCAAAAAATTTACCACCTTGCTCAATAGAAGGTAGTTCGGAAGAAAGGCTGTTAGCAAGGTCTACAGCTGTGCCAGACGGTGCATCTTGTTTTTTACTATGATGTTTTTCAACAATGCTTACGGAACTAAATTCTTCAGAAAGAGCTTTTGAAAATAACTTTTGATAAGCAGCGCCAACTGAAAAGTTAGGTATAACAATAATTTTTCTATTTTTTGCTGAATTTTTTAGATTTGATGCCATTTCTACACTTAGGCCCGACGATCCTATGATAAGGTTTGCACTAGAATTTATTAATTTTTCAACGTTTTTATTTATTACAGACGCTGGAGAAAATTCAATTACTAACTCTTCTTTTATGTCTGAAAGATCTTTATAAAGTTTATAATCACCGCCATCATAGCTTGGATCATGAATACCAGAAATCGTAAAATCTTTTCTAGTCTTTATATATTCAGAAATAAGCTGACCCATGGCACCAGCTCCGCCTGAGATTAAAACTGTCTTACTAGCAATTTCATTCATATTGCATAATTCCTTATACTTATAACATTAGTTATTAATGATAATGTTATGTAAATGAATTCAAAGAAAAAAAATATAGAAACGCAAATTGTAGAAGATTTTGAAAAAATAAGACCTGCTATTACTCGACTGTTACAAACACAAATGAATAATGATAACCTATCACTTCGTTACGGAAGATCAAAATCAAATAGTAAAAACGATATTGTTATTAACCCATCTATTTTGGTTAATACTATTTCTAAAACGAAATTGGACAGAGATGAAGTTATGATTGGGACCGTTGTCCATGAAGCAATACATGCAACTAAGAATTATTCATTAGATTCAGAATCATTAAGAAATATATTTCAAGATGAACTTGATGATGTTGAAGATATAGAAGACGTACTTGAAATTCTTACAGGCCCATTTGGAAAATATGTATTTGATATTTTAATACACTCAATTGAGGAAAAGATTTTTGTAAAACAATATGAAGGACTTAATTCAATACTCAAAGATATTTATACAGAATCATTCGCTGAAATAAGAAAGCTTACCAACTTTAGTCAATATTTAGCTTTGCTGTTTCATTCAATTACAACTTATATAAATCCGGAATTTCAAAATTATAAAAAATCAGTTGTAAGTGCTTTAAATGAATCTCTACACATACTCAAAACACTAAATTACGAAGCTGTAAATGTTTCTGAAGTTGTGGAAGCAACAGTGCAAATGATAGACATATGTAAACGATATAATATTCTTCCTGATTTAGAAAAATATAATCTTGGCGAACAGAAAGAAATAGAAGAATCTTTAGATGATAATGTAATTAATGACTTGAGCAAAGTACTTATCCCCTCTTCAAATAATGTAACAACAGGAAATACCTTGCAAAAGTTTTTAGGTCAGACAGATTCTAAAAACAATGAAGATAAGTTGAACTTAATGGATGACCATATTTCTAAAGTTGGTGCGTCTTCAACTATATATTTTCCATCGGGAAATACAGCTAAAGTTGTCGAAAATAAAGTTCCTGAAAACTTTAAAAATCTGTATAAAAATGGCCTACATACTTATGAATCTCTTTTGCAGCAATGGAATCTACCAATTTACAAGGTGACAAATAAGATAAAGCCTTACTTTATACATAATCAAAAAAGACAAAGAATAAGCGGTTATGATCAAGGTGATTTATCACCACATGTTCCAATCATGCTTGCTTCTGGAAGATACGAAAGGATGTACGAACAAAAGCAAAGGCTTTCAAACAAATCATACGCAATATCATTACTTATTGATGGAAGTGGTTCAATGATCGAAAAGAACAAAGACGAACTGCATCCATGGTCTCTTGCTTCAGCTTTAATAGGAGCAAGTTATCTTTCTCAAATATGTTTTGAATTAGACATAGACTTTGAAGTTTCAATTTTTAATAGAGGATTTGCGTCAGAACATACTGAAAATGATGGAATGTATAACCGTAGAAAATTTGCTGTTTCTTCAATGCTTAATAGAACATATGGGTCATCAGCACAAGAACTTTACAATACAGCTAATCATTATTTTATTAAGGAGTTCAAAGACTCGTGGAGAGAAAACTATAAACAATTTATTGGACTTATAGATTTCTCACGCAACTTAAGAGACTCTATAGATATAGGAATTTCTAAAGAATTGACTCCTCCAATAAGTATGTTTGAAAAAGGAACAAACATAGATGAAATAAATATTATGCATGCAACCAAAAGATTACTTAATCATCCATCAAACTCAAAAATGTTAGTTGTGCTATCTGATGGAATGACAAGAGGAACACTAAGTGAGTTAAAAAATAGTATAAACTTTGCAACTAAAAGTGGAGTTGATGTTATTGGGATAGGAATTGGAAATAGAGGTTCATGGAGAGAATATATTAACAATGTGCAAATAGAAAAGCCTGAACAATTAATTCATTCCATAGTAAACATCACAAAGGATATACTTATAAAAAACATTAAATTAACATCTGGAGTTGCGTAATGGTTGCCAAAAAATTTATTAATCCTGATAATGAAAAGCAGTCTATCGAAATACCGTCATGCAATCTTGATAAAAAAATTGACGATTATGAATCTCGTAGTAATCGCATTCCAGAAGTGGATGAATTTTATGTAGATTTAGGAATGCAATTTAGGCTAGCAAAAGTACTAAATTCTAAAACTAAATCATTTAAAAACGAAATTCCTATTCATATTGCACTCATGGGACACATGGGAACAGGTAAAGACCATGATATTGAACAATTCGCTGCTAAATTAAACTTTCCTTATTACAGAATACCTCTATCGGGAGAAGTTCGTGATGTAACACTTTTGGGTTCAGTCCAGCTTTACGGAGATGGTAAGGGTGGAACTGAAAGCAGATGGCAAGATGGTGAATTGACTAGAGCCCTTAGAGGGCCCGCGATAGTAAATCTTTCAGAACTTAATGCAGCCGGTCCAGAAGTTCTTTTTGCTTTACATTCTTTACTTGATAGGCATAAAAAATTAGAACTTCCCAACGGAGAAGTACTAACACTTCGAGAAGACACTTTTATATTTGGAACTATGAACCCAACAAGTTTAAGAGATTATGCTGGAACACAATCTCTAAATAAGGCCTTTGCAGATAGATGGGTTATCTGGGACAAACCTTTCCCAAACAAAGAACAGTTAAATGCTATTTTTGAAAAAAGATATCCTAATTTACAAAACGAATATACAGATTTAATCATAAAACTAGCAACTGAAGTGAACAATTCATTCATGTCTGAAGACATAAGTATAAATATTGAAACTCCGATGAGCTTGAGAACTATCGTTGAAAGAATACCAATAGGTTTAGATGTGTATTCCGAATCAACTGACCCACTAAAAGATACTTGGGAAAATTTTGTATTACCGCATGTCAATAAAGAAGATCTAGACCATTACAAAACTTTATGGAACACTATTGTGAGGAAAGGTCCATCCCTTAAGCCTAAACTTTAGAAAATTTAATTAACGGTATGTCTCTAGTCGTTCTTTTCCTATACATCTGAAAAGTAGGATAAACTTCATCTAATAAACTCCAAAAAAAATCTTTCTCTGAAGATTCAATTAATTCGTATGTTGCTTCAAAACGTACACCATCAACAGTTATATAAGGATTGTAAGTAGATAAATTGTGATACCAATCAGGTGTTTTATCACTTCCACTAAAGGACGCTGCAACTATATAAGAATTTTCATAGTTTGCATAAGTCAAAGGAGTTTTTCTAACTTGTTTAGATTTATTGCCAATAGTTTCAAGCATCAATATGTGATCTCCAATAATTATTTCACCGATGTAGGTGTGATTAAATTTCATCATCTTTGAATGAATATTGGAAATTAATTTATATAACCAGTTAGGCCATAGATGTGCTGACTTACCAAATAATCTCCACATTGATTTTATTGAAGTATTTTAAAAATCTTCTTGATTTTCTTCTTGATCTTTAAATTTTGGATCGTACTTTTTGAAAAATTCTTTTAATTTATTTTCTAAATCTTCTGTCTCTAAATTAGCAAGTTCGTTTCTAAGCTTTTTAATTTGAATTTTTATATCAACATTCTCATCCATGAGTTTTATAACGTATTTAAAACCTAAAATAAATAAAATAAACTTAAATATTTTCTTCATAAATGCATCATAAATAGAAACTTATTTTAAAAAAAGTTTTTTTTCATGAAATTGCCACTGGAGTTAATTGATTTACTCAAGTAAACTTAACAAAGTGCAAGAAATATTAAGTAATCTCGTTGCAGAACAGCAGTTATTGGACCAATATCTTCAAAGCATCCCTGTTAGGAATTGGAATACAAAAACAACATATAAAAATTGGAATATCACTGCCCATGTAAGCTATTTAGCCGGACTTGAAGATTTAGCACATAATGCACTGAAGAAAAAAGGTTCTGATTTTAATAAATACAGAGGGCCAAAAGGACTGGAAAAGTTTGAAAAAGAAGCAATAAAAAGAGGTAGCGATATGCGACCTCAAGATGTAATTGAGTGGTGGAGGATGTCAAGAGCATCAGTTATTGAGATACTGGCTAAGTCTTCACCTGGAAAGAAAATTACATGGTGGAAAAATGAAATTGACTGCCGCACATTTGCTGTAACAAAACTAGCAGAAACATGGGCTCATAGTCTAGATGTGTATGATGCTATGAAGAAAGATTATGAAGATACAGTGAGGATTGAACATGTTGCTTTATTTGGATGGTTAAATGCAGAGCAAGCAAGCAAAGTCAATAAAATTAAGAATCAGGATTTAAGAATTGAACTTATTGGACCAGAATATAAAGCTTGGCAATTTGGTAACGAGCAAAGTGAAAATAGTATAAAAGGTAATGCAAGTGATTGGTGTAGAGTAGTTACAGGAAGAGTTCCAAAAGGTCATAAATTAACATTATCTACTGAAGGTGACTTTGCTAAAAAATTCGTTAAATTAAATCACGTAAAAATATAATGCAAATTTACGGAGTAGTTCATCTAAAGAGCTTGCCTGGCTCCCCTTCTAATCGGTTATCAATTGACGAAATAATTGATCTAGCTCAAGAAGATGTAAATAGTTTAATTTATGGAGGTGTTGATGGAATTATCGTTGAGAATTTTGGAGATACACCATTTGTAAAAGATAATATCTCTAAAAGAACCCTTGCAAGCTTCACAACAGTTGTTGAAAATTTATCAATTGAAAGAGATATTAAAATTGGTATTAATGTATTAAGGAATGATGGTATTTCTGCTTTGGCAATAGCTGAAGCTACTAAATCACAATTCGTACGAATTAATGTCCTAAATAACACAATGTTTACTGATCAAGGAATCATTGAGGGAGATGCTCATGAAGTTAACCAATTTAAATCAAGCTTAAATAATTATATTGAGATATATGCTGATGTCTTTGTAAAGCATGCAGTTCCAGCACCAGGTTCAAAGATAGAAAATCATGCTGAAGAACTTATACAAAGAGCAGGTGCAGATGTTGTAATAGTAACTGGTGATGGTACAGGGCATGAGATAAACATTGAAGACTTACAAAAAGTAAGAAATATTGTGCCAACTGGAAAACTTGCAATTGGATCCGGAGTTACATCTTCAAATGTAGATGCTTATGAAGATTTAGCTGATATATTAATTGTTGGGACAAGTTTCAAATTTGACAACGATGTTGCTAAAAAAGTCGACATCAATAGAGTTGAAGAGTTAGTAAGAAAAATAAAATAATTTTCAATACGACAATACAAATCTATTATCTAACTATCATTTTTATTTGAATGGAAGCCGTACTTAATCCAGCACTAATATTATTCCTTTCTGGAATAATCATTGGTATTACCTTTAAATTAAGTCTTCCAAACTCAATTTCTAAATATTTAGGTTACTATTTATTACTTGCACTCGGACTTAAAGGTGGTTTGAGTCTTCAAGAAAATGGTTTTATAAATGATGTTATCAGTGCGTTGTCTCTTGGAATTTTATTTGCTCTTTTAATTCCAGCTATTGCTTACATTTATCTTAAAAATATACTCAACACTGATGACGCTGCTGCACTTTCTGGTACATATGGATCTGTAAGTGCTGTTACATTTGTTACAGCTATTGCATATTTATCAACTACTAATCAAGACTTTGATAATTACATGTCTGCAGTTTTAGTCGTAATGGAATTTCCAGCAATTTTTATGGCACTTTATTTAGTGACTCATAACAAAATTAACAAAGGTACTAATCTTCAAACTATCAAAACTGCTTTTTTAGAAATCCCTAATATTATTTTAATCTCATCGTTGTTTGTAGGATATTTTGTAAACAAAACAGTTATTTCAAATATAGATATCTTTATAGTTACTATTTTTGATTATATTTTGTATGTATTTTTGTTTGTCATGGGAACTAGGGTTGCTAAAAGAACTGGAGAACTTAAAGGTAAGGGAGTCAATTTAATAGCATTTGCTTTATTAACACCACTGATAGGATCATTAATTGCTTTGATTGCCTCAATTAATTTTGACTTATCCGTTGGTAACTCTACATTACTGATGGTGCTCACAGCTAGTGCAAGCTACATAGCAGTTCCTGCAGTTGTAAAAGACGCAATACCGGATGCTAATCCTGCAATCTACTTAGGTCTAAGCCTAGGTGTTACTTTTCCATTCAATATAATTTTTGGAATACCTTTATATAACGAATTATCTAAATATTTTATAGGTTAATTAAAGTAAAAATCCGCCATCAATAGTCACTACTTCCCCAGTGATCCATGAAGCATCATCACTTGAAAGAAAATATATTAAACTAGCAACATCTTCAGGTTCTCCAAGTTTTTTAAGTGCATGAAGGTCTGCACTGCCTTTTTCATCACTAATCCAAAGCATTTCGGAGAGCTTTGTTTTAACTATTGCTGGAGCTATTCCGTTAACTCTAACATCTGGTGCTAACTCCATAGCTAGTTGCTTTGTCATATAAATTAACCCTGCTTTTGAAATATTGTAAGCTCCCATATATTGTGACGGTCTTATACCTCCTACAGAGCAAACATTTAGAACTGATTCTTTTAAGCCTGCTTTAACAGCTTCTCTTGTCCACATTAAAGGACCCATTAAATTTACATCCCATGTCTTTTGTACAGCTGATAATTCTACATCAAGCAAGCTTCCGCCTGATGGATTAGTGCCAGCGTTGTTAACTAAAACATCAAGTGAACCTGTTTCTTCAATTACACTTTTACATGTTTCTGTTGCTGCAGCAAGGTCATCTGCTCGTGCTACAAATCCTTTTAATTGTGGATTTTCTGAAAGTACTGCGTCTAGGTTTTCTTGTTTTCTTGATGTAATATATACATTCCAACCTTGCTCAATAAATTTTTGTGCGGTAGAGAGGCCTATCCCTCTAGTTCCTCCTGTTACTAGTGCTGTTTTCATTATTGTTAAAGTATAGTAGTTATTTCTCATTTCAGTTACAGTTGAATGGCCTATGGAAAATTTTCAAAAATATAAAGTATTGCTAACTGAAAATAATAACTTTCGTAAACTTTTTGCAGCTCGTTTAATCACATTAGGTGGTGACTGGTTACTAACCGTACCGCTTTTAGGTATTATTTATGAACTTACAGAGAATCCCTTTATTACATCTCTTGTCTTGGTAGTTCAAAGTGCCCCATTATTTATGCTTGGAAGCTTTGGTGGTTATTTAGCTGATAGATTTGATAGAAAAAAAATAATCGCAATTTCAGAGTTTTTGTCTGGATTGACTGTTCTATTAATTCTTTACGCAGTAACTACAGAGAGTGTTGTATTTATCTTATTCTCATTTGGATTACTTTCTGTTGCTGGATCACCGTACATGCCAACCTCTGATGCTGCTTTGCCTAATGTAGTAAAAAAAGAAAACTTAGCTGAAGCGAATGTTATCTTTTTCTCGAGTTGGGGTGTAATGGCTGGTCTTGGTGCAGGTCTTGGTGGATATTTAACAACAGTAATCAGTAGGAATATGTTATTTGCAATAGACAGTTTAAGTTTTGTTCTTTCAGCTTTAATTGTGTTTTCCATAAATAAAAATTTAAGTGAGAAATCTGAGAATAAAAAGGAAGAAGATATTAGTTATAAAGAAGGTCTGAAATATGCAGCTTCTAAAAAAGAAATTTTTTCTTTAATTATTACAAAAGCTACATTTAGCATCTCTGCCAGTGGTTTATTATCTTTGTTTACCGTTCTGTCATATGATATTTATAAAACTGGGGACTTTGGTACAGGACTTATGTTTGCTGCAAGAGGTATAGGAGCGCTAATTGGTCCAATAGCAATTAGATATTTTTTTGGTAGTAGTGATGGAAAACTTCTAAATACAATCGGAATAACGATAATGGCGTGGGGTTTGTTCTATTTCTTTATACCGTTTTCAATGTCTCTTTATTTAACAGTACTTTTATTAATTTTTGGTCATTCTGGTGGTGGATCACAGTGGGCTTTTTCTACATATGGGCTACAAGTGCTAACACCAGATAGGCTAAGAGGAAGAATAGCCGGTATTGACTACTCTTTATATTTTCTAATGAACACTATTTCAACACTTATGATTGGATACCTTGCAACGGTATACGGTGTGCTTTTTGTATTTAAACTATTTCCCATATTAGGTTTCATATTCGGATTTGTATGGTATTTATCCACAAGAAATATTTGGAAGAGTCTGGATAAATCCTAAATAAGTTCAATCATATGGAAAAAAGATTTTTTCCCTCAAATTTTTTTGTACCATTCACATAGCTGAAGTATTTCCTGCATTCACAAGACTGATACTCTATGTCAATAGGATAAAAATCTCTTTTAGCATCAGGCCAGTATTCTTTCTGGAGTTCTATCATTTTAAGGCCTACATCCTGGTGGCTATTTAATTTTAGAAACTTTTGGAGCCTGTCTAAATATGGCTCTGCACCAATACCAGTTGGAACATCCGTAGTGATTGGTATGACATCTTCTCTAAACCAAGCAATATCGATTAAAGCCATAAATATTGGGAAGTCATTACTCATCATAAATTGCTTATTTATATTCTTTGTAGCAGTAATAACATTCTTATTTGAATTTAAAACGATTTGGGTTAACTCATCTTTTTTTTCATAAAATTTGTATGTAGCTGCATCTATACGGCTATATGGCTTTTCATCCCAGTGTGAATTTTCTACTGGGTATGCTGTGTAATTCTCCCATTGTTCTAAACCAATAAGTTTTTCTTTTAAAGCTTCTGGATTACTTAAATCACCAAGTTTTAATTGTTCTATAGTTGAATCTCTATTGCACCACCTACTAAAAAATAAAGCTTGGATTAACAAAGGTAAGTCATCTTTTGCTGATTCAGCAAATTCAATAATCGATTTACTTACTTTGTCATCCTCTCTGAAAACATTTAAAAAGCGTCCTTTTTGTAAAATTGGATCATCACTCCAAGGAAATGATTCTCCTGACTCTCTTTTTACACGTACTGCTTCACGTTTTTTGCAATAATCAAAAAAGCTTTGTACAGGATCTTCTATCTCAAGACCATCTAGTGAATTTGCATATGGATTCTCTAAAGCCATATCTTTAATTTAAACAGATTACTTCGTACTTTTCTTACTTCACAACTGGTATTTGAAGCATGTTTGTTGTGTAGGCAGCAGACTTTCTTTCTGACTTCATTCTCCAGTCTTTTGTTATACCCTGTGCTCCCACCGTCAATGTACTTGATCCATATTTACTATTAACACCATCCAGTACCTCCATAACACGGTCGGATTGGTCATAGTTCTCATATTCGTAAAAACTATACTGCTCATTCTCTGAACCAGTAATATCTAGTAACATTACGCCAATTTTCTGATACTCATATCCGTACACAAAGAGTTTTCGTGTTAAATGTTTTGCTTCTTTGACAATCTTTGAAGTATTGCTTGTTGGTATTGTGAAAAAAGTACTCATACCATTGCTATATCTTTTCTCTGGATCAACAAACGGACTTGTTCTCAAAAATACATATAAGCCCTGTGCTCTCGAACCCTGTGCTCTAAGCTTCTCACATGCTCTAGCAACATAGTTGGAAACAGCTTCCTCTAACTCACCTACCATCATTACTTTTCTGCCAAATGATTTAGAAGATATGATATTTTTTTTATTCTTCACCTCTTCTATACCAATGCAGGAAATACCATTTAGCTCATGATGTATCCTCTCTCCTACAATGCTGATCGTTTTTCTAACATGGCGAGCATTTGCCTGTGTCAAATCATAAGCAGTGTCTATTCCAATTCTGCGAAGCCTTCTACCCCATCTTGTTGAAATGCCCCATATCTCTTCAAGTGGTAGGTCTTTTAAAACATCTTTTCTTATAGTCTCGTCTCTTATATCAAAAACATTAGATACTGTGTATTTCTTGGCCTGTCTGTTTGCTACTTTCGCTAATGTCTTTGTTGGGCCTATGCCTATAGAAACTGGAATACCTGTCCATTGTTTTATTAATCTTCTTATTTCTTGAGCAGTCTCTTCTAAGTCACAGTAGTAAAAGCTGCTTATATCAAGGAATGCCTCATCGATAGAGTAAATCTCTATATCACTCACAAGAGACTTTAGTGAAGTCATTACTCTGGCTGACATGTCACCATAAAAAGTGTAGTTTGATGAAAATACATGAACTTTATTTCTGTTGATAAGTTGTTTGTATTTAAAATAAGGGGCTCCCATTGGTATGCCTAAAGCTTTTGCCTCATTTGATCTAGCAACTACACATCCGTCATTATTAGATAGTACAACAATAGGCTTTCCTTCTAACTTGGGATTGAATACCCTCTCACAGGATGCATAAAAATTATTACAGTCCACTAGGGCAAAAATTTTATTATTCACTTACTTACTCCTTTGAATACTGTACACTATTCTAAGAAAAAAGAAAGACATTTTATGCCACGAGGTGGAGCAAGAGAAGGAGCCGGAAGACCTAAAGGTCAAGGTAAGTATGGGGAACAGACAAAAGCTATACGTATTCCTGTAAGTAAGGTGAAATATATTTCTGAAGTCATCACTAAAGGATTGTACGAAGTGCCTATGTATAGCAACAAAGTTGCTGCTGGATTCCCATCCCCTGCGGATGATTACCTGGAAGACAAGATAGATTTAAATCAATATTTAGTAAAACATCCTGCTTCTACCTTTTTGGTGAGAGCTTCGGGAGAGTCGATGATTAATGCAGGAATATTTCCAGATGATATCTTAGTAGTTGATAGAAGCTTAAAAGCTGAAGATGGAAAAGTTGTAATAGCTGTAGTAGACAATGAGCTTACTGTAAAAAGATATCGCAAAAAAGGTAAGAAGATAATTTTAGAGCCGGAAAACGATGCTTATGATCCTATTGTCATCCCCCATGAAAGTGAGGCTTTCGTTTGGGGTGTTGTGACAAATGTTATTCATAATTTATAAAATTTAAAATAAATATTGTAAAATAATGAAGTATGGAAATATTAAAAACAAATTTAGAAGATTTTAAAAATATTGAAGATTGGGAATATAAAGAAAACTTTTATACAGTTAAATCAAGGCACGGTGATATAGATATTCACTATATTGACGAAAACTCAGATAAACAAGAAACCATACTCTTAATGCACGGCAACCCAACATGGGGTTATTTATACAGAAATATGATTGACCCTCTTAAAGAATCTGGATATAGAGTCGTTGTTCCTGATTTACCTGGATTTGGAAAATCAGATAAGTTCTCATCTAGATATCACTATACCTATGAAGAATTCGTAGACTGGATGTCTCAATGGATTGAGGGAATTAATCTTGAAAATATAACTCTTTTCTGTCAAGACTGGGGTGGCTTGATTGGATTAAGATTAGCTGCAAAATATGATGATAAATTTAAAAGAATAGTTGCAGCAAACACTGGTTTGCCAACAGGAAAAGCACCATTAAATACTGGATTTTTAGTCTTTAAAGATTTTATGAATACTAAAGAAGACCTTCACGTAGCAGGTCAAGTTAGAAATGGAACTAATGGACTAGACCAATCAGCATTAAACGCATACAATGCTCCGTTTCCAGATGAATCATATAAGCAAGGTGTTAGGCAATTTCCTAATATTGTTCCGTCATCACCTATGAATCCAAGTAGAGAGGCTAATGAAGCTGCTTGGGAACAATTAAAAAAATGGGAGAAGCCTTTTTTGTGTGCATTTAGTGATAAAGATCCTATATTTGCTGGAGTAGAAAATTCCTTTTTAAAACTTATTCCAGGTTGCAAAGATATGCCTCATGTAACAATTGAAAATGCAGGTCATTTCTTACAAGAAGATAATCCAAATGGTTGTGTAGAAGCAATTTTATCTATAATGAAATATTAGACTGTAGCTTTACCCCAATAGTTATATCCCAGAAATTTTTGAGTGCCCGGTAAATAAATATTATTCATTTCAATCAAATTAAAGTTATTTTCTAAAAGCAATTTTTCAATATCTCTATTTGTGTGGCATCCACCAGAAATTTTTGGATAGAAAAAATCAGTAGAATTTTGAACAAAAGATACACTTTTGTCAGGTGATAATCCATGCTCACTAAAAATAAATACACCATCCTTTTTTAAAACTCTCTTGATTTCCTGTAGAGTTTTATTTGGTTCAGGAATTGAGCACAAAGCATACGTACTAACTACTGTATCAATTGATTCAGACTCTACTGATAAGTTGCTTGCTGATTCAATTAAAAATTCGATATTTAAATTATTTTTATCAGCTCTTTTTTTGGCGATAGTATTTAGTTCCTTAGATGGATCAACTCCCAGTATGCTAATTACTTTATCTGTATCATAATGTTTTAAATTAGAACCTGGGCCTATACCTATCTCAAGAACTTTACCTTTTGCTTCTGGTATAACTTTTTTTCTTTGGTAGTCAATTGGTCTAGAGTTGCATGTAAAGTTGATCAATTTTGGAAGAATATTTTTTTCATAATAAGTTTTGCTAATTAAACGGATTAAAGGAAAAATTAGAAAAAGTAATAAATTAGAAATTAATAAATATATATATTTCTTCAACTTATCAAGTTTTTGAAAATGAGATAACGTCACTCATTGGTATGTGATCAATAGTGGTCTTGCCATACTTAACGTCTTGAACAACTCCACTTTCATCAACTAAAACATCTACAGGTAAGCCAGTAAAAGCCCCACTCAAACTGGTAAGTGGATTGAAGCCTTTAACGAATATTGCTTTCATAAATCTAAAGAAACCAATAATTGATCCTAAAAATACGCCAAAACCACTCTTTTCAACATTATATTTGTCAAAATAAAATCTCTCCTCATCTGCAAGAATATATATAGATGAATCATGCTTTGTAGATGATTTTTGCAAACTTTCTAATGTGCAGTTAAATACCGCAATAGTTTCAAAATTTTCTCCAAAATTTTCTTTATTATTTATAGTTTCATTAATTCTTAAATGACAAAATGGACATGAAGAATATCGATAAAAAGAAATTAAAGATTTTTTACCTTTTATACTCTCTAGGTCAAAAACTGAACCATCAACAGACGGTAAAGAAAGTTCATTTATTACATCACCTTTTTTAATTTTCAAAATAGTCTCCTTGTTATTTGAATTATAGGGTTTAAATAAAAAAAGTAATCTTAGGAAATATTAAATAATTGTAAACTAATGCCCACCTCTTGGGACCCCACCATATTTCATTCGTGTGTCACCCATATAAGCAACTCTCTCCTCTGGATTGAGTGTTTTACAATCTACTATTTCACCAACAAATAAAGTATGCGTACCAAAATCAATCTTCTGTGTTGTTTTTAACTCAAACCAAACTGTTGCATTTTCAAAAACGGGAACTTTATTCTCTGTTAAAAATATAGGTTCTTTATTAAGGAAGCCATCCGTGTATTCTGCAGGTTTGGAAAATTTTACAAATACTTTTGTATATTCTGGTGAAAACATATTCAAAGTAAAGTATTCACTTTGATCCATCAATGAAAAAGTTACACTCTTGTTGTCAATACCAACTCCAATTAAAGCGGGATCCATGCTGATCTGAGTAAACCAACTAGCTGTCATTCCATTAAATTCTCCATTAGCATGGCTACCTATAATTCCAAGTGGGCTTGGGATTTTCCAAGTAGATACGTTGATATTTTCTGGAGATAATTCAGTCATTTACAAACAGCTCTTAATAAATTTAATTGTATCAATGTCTAAAGGTATAGCGACAGAAAGCTCAGTCACATTACATTGTTTCCAATCCTCTAGTTTCTCTTTAATTCTCTCTTTAGAACCAACCAATGTGAGATCATCTAATAATTCCGTAGGAAAAATCGATTCTGCTTGAGTTTTGTCTCCCTCTAAATATAATTCTTGAATCTGTATAGCAATTTCCTCATAGCCGTATTCACACATTAAATTAAAATAAAAGTTTTTATCTTTTGCTCCCATTCCTCCAACATAAAGCGTATAGTTATTTCTTGCTGGAGCAAGATAGGCATCCCTTTCGGATTCATCACAAAGTTTTGCAAATACGGGTGCTGATATATTAAATTCTTCTTTTTTGTTAGAATTTCCAGATTTTTCAAAACCTTTATCTAAAAACTGATTAAAGAATTTGTCTCCAAGCGTCGGTGAATACATAAATGGAAGCCAACCATCAGCTATTTCAGCAGTAAGTTCAATATTTTTAGGTCCAATCGCTGCTAAGTATATTGGAATATCTTTTCTTAGCGGTTCCTCTATTAATTTTAAAGGCTTACCTAAACCGGTTGAGTCTGCACCGTTATAAGGTAAATTATAATACTCCCCTTCAAATGATGTTTTCCCGTCTCTATTTAGAATATCTCTAAGAATTTGAACGTATTCTCTAGTTTTTTTTAATGGTTTACCATATGCTACACCATGCCAACCTTCTACAACTTGTGGGCCAGATACTCCAACTCCAAGCCTAAATCTTCCCTGTGAAAGTTTGTCAATTGTTGCTGCAGTCATTGCGGTCATTGCTGGAGTCCTCCCAGGAATCTGCATTATCCCAGATCCTAATTTTACATTTTTGGTAAGTGCAGCAAAATATGCAAGCGGAGTTACAGCATCATAGCCATAAGCTTCTGCAGTCCATATGCATGAAATACCTAATTCATCTAATTCTGTTATTAAATTTTTTTCATTAGAAATATGTGGACCAAAATAGCCTACATTAACGCTGATATCCATAATTAAAGGATACTATAAATCAATAAAAATAATTTCATCATGTGTAATCAAACCATTCATAGATATATCATGAAATTCACTAGGAATATGTTCAACTATATGATGTCTATCTGTTACTCCAAAAAAAATTGAATCTGGAAATTTAGAGAGAATTTGATCGTATATTCCACTACCCTTGCCAAGCCTAGTACCTTTTAAGTCAAATCCTACTCCAGGTACTAAAAATACATCAACTACATCTATAAACTTTCGATTTATTGGTTGATAAACATTATATTTGTTTTTTTCTAATGGCTTTTCATAAACACATACCTTCGTTTCATTATGAACATTGCAGGTTGTAGTTAATAAAGCTTGTGTAGTTAGATAATCATTTATATTAATTTCATTTTCAAGAGGAATATATGTACACACAATTTTGTTTTTTATAATGTCCTGTAGCTCACTTATAACACTGTTGTTGTGCAAAGAATTGACCATTGATATAGTATTTAGTTTCCTTCTTAATTCTATTTTTTCTAACATAACTTATTATGTAAATAATTGTACATTACACTTACACCATGTTGAAGAACAAATTACTTACCTGGTTCAATCTATTAATAATGGGAATTTACACAATACCCGTAGCTTATTCAATATGGTTTGTTGGACTTTTTAACAAATTCACTAAATTAAAATACTATATTGCACAAAGCTGGACAATTCCATGGATGTGGGCCGCTAGGTCAAAAGTTACCTTAATAAAAAATATTGATTATAAAAAAAATCAACCCTATGTTGTTATTTCAAATCACTTATCGAATTTAGATCCAATGATGCAATTTAGATATTTAAAAATTAAATGGGTATTTATGGCAAAAAAAGAAGTATATAAACTACCTTTCTTTAGGACTGCTGCCAAATCATTTAATTTCATCAAAGTTGATAGAAATGATAAAAATGATCGCAAAAGTATAAATCAACAAGCCAAAACACTTTTTAATAATGGCTGGTCACTTATGGTATATCCTCAAGGAACTAGAGCAAAAAAGGATGCATTTCTACCATTTAAAAGCGGTGCTTTTCATATAGCCCTTGATAACAATATTCCAATCCTTCCAGTTGTGATTGCTGGTACAGGTGATATATGGCCTAGAGGCGAAAAATTTATGAAAAGTGGTAAAGCAATAATAAATACACTTGAGCCAATTGATATTTCAAAATATACAAAAGAAACTATAGATCAATTAGTTGATGAAACATACGAAAGAATGTCTAAGGTATATAAAGAATTAACTGACTCCATAAAACAATAAAAATCTTACAATACGAATATGAACATCTTATTAGCAGCACTCTCAATTTTTTTCTTAAGATTACTTGATCAAACACTAGGAACTTTAAGAGTCCTTTATGTAAACAAAGGAAAGCCAGTATTTGGTGCCGTGTTAGGTTTTATTGAATCAGCTATTTGGGTAGTTGCCATATCACGAGTTATACAAGATTTAAATGATCCACTTTTAATCTTTGGATATGCTCTTGGTTTTGCTTCTGGAACAATAATGGGATCTTATATAGAGAACACGATTGCAATTGGAGATATCGTAGTAAGAATATTCGCACCAAAAGATACTGACAGTATGGAAGTTGCTCGAGAATTAAGAGAAAAAGGTTTTGGTGTAACCATAATTAATGGTGAAGGAATGCATGGCGAAGTTAGTATCGCATGGTGCGTAACACCAAGAAAAAGGGTTAAAGAGGTTCTTAAAATAGTATCAGAAATAAACCCTGACGCTTACGTTACAACTGAACCAACAAATCCAACAAAGTTAACTGGAAACAGAAAGTAGTCTAGAGACCTTTTTCAAATTCATCTTCAAAAGAAACTCTTTTTCTATTTGAAGATTTTTCATTATTACTAGGCTTTTTATCTCTTCCATTTCTATTACCATTTTTCGATCTAGAAGGTTTATTGTCTCGAGAGTTTTTTGAACTTCCACCTTCAGCATCTTCTGGGATTTCTAAGTCTTCAACTGGAGAAAGGCTAACTTTACCTTTTTCAATCGAATCTACGTTGACTTTGATCTTATCCCCTACTGATACAACAGCTTCAGTATTGTTTACTCTTTTACTTGAGTGAAATTTTGATACATGAAGTAAACCATCTCTACCTGGCAAAATATTAATAAAAGCTCCATATGTAGCAACACTAACAACTTCACCATCATATTGTGCTCCAACTTCGGCTTCTGGTGGATCAATAATCAACATAACCATTTCTTTACCAGCAGCTATTGCTTCTTCCTCTGTAGAACCTAAGGTTAAAATGCCATCATCATCAATTTCAACAGAGCATCCTGTTTCCTCTTCGATTTTCTTTATATTTTTACCCTTTGGACCGATTACCTCACCAATTTTATCTTTCGGTAATTCAATAGTTTCAAGCCTTGGTGCATTACCAGAAAGGTTTTCAGCAGGTTCGGAAATTGTATCTTCCATAATATCAAGTATGTGATGTCTAGCATCCATAGCTTGATTTAACGCTTTCCTCAATACATCTGCTGGTAGCCCTTCTATTTTCATATCTAATTGCAAAGCAGTAATAACATTTCTCGTGCCAGCAACTTTAAAATCCATATCTCCTAGAGCATCTTCTGCTCCTAAAATATCTGTTAGTGTGACATAAGTATCATCATTTGATATTAAGCCCATGGCTATGCCAGCTACGTGTTCTCTAATCGGAACACCAGCTGCCATTAAGGATAAACTTGATGCACATACTGATGCTTGAGAAGTAGAGCCATTGGATGAGATTGCCTCACTTACAACTCTGATAGTATATGGAAAATCTACCTTAGGTGGAATTAGCGGGACTAAAGCTTTCTCAGCTAACGCACCATGACCAATTTCCCTCCTCTTTGGACCTCTCATAGGATAAGCTTCACCAGTGGAATATGGTGGAAAGTTGTAGTGGTGCATATACCTTTTTGATGTAACAGTGTCAATAGTATCTAACATCTGCTCAAGTCTTGACATTCCTAATGTTGTAACATTTAAGACTTGTGTTTCACCTCTAAGAAATAAAGATGAACCATGCACTGTAGGAAGCAAGTTTATCTCAGCAGATATATTTCTTATATCTGTTGGTGTTCTACCGTCCAATCTTGGTCCACCAGACAGGACTCTATCTCGTACAGTATTTTTAACAATTGACTTAAATGCTAATTTAATTGCTTTTGTATTATCTTCTTCTTCATTAAGAAATTTTTCAATAACTTGTTCTTCTAGTTCACTCTGCTTTTCGCTTCTTTCAGCTCTGTCTGTTAATGCTGTCGCTGATTCGATTTGTGTACTAAATTCATCACTTATATTGTTTTTCAAATCATCTGAAAAATCTTCTACTGTTGGCCATTCAACTTTTGGCACTTCTCTTTTAGCAACTAGCTCTTTTTGTGCTTCTATTAATTTTGCAATAAATTCTTTAGATGCGTCAATGCCATCAGCAACAATATTTTCTGATGGAGCGGCACTACCTTCATCTATTTTTTTAAATGCATCATCTGCTGCGCCTGCTTCGACCATAACAATATCTACTTCGCCACTATTATTTAAACTCCCTGCAACAACCATATTAAATACAGACTCTTCTAGTTCTGAATTTGTTGCTTGTACTACCCAGTTGTCATTGATTAATGACATTCTTACTGCACCAACTGCAGACTCAAGCGGTACTCCAGCTAATTGCAATCCGAGTGAAGCAGCATTTAGAGCTAAAATATCATACTCATTTTCATTATCTACACTTAAAACAGTTGCAATAATCTGAGTTTCACATCTAAATCCATCTTTAAATGAAGGTCTCAATGGTCTATCTATTAAACGACAAGCTAAAATAGCTTTCTCTGTTTGTCTACCTTCTCTTCTGAAAAATCCACCAGGTATTTTTCCAGCAGAATACATTCTTTCCTCAACATCAACAGTTAAGGGGAAGAAATCAATACCATCTCTTACTGATTTATTAGCAACAGTTGTTACCAAAACATTGGTATCCCCTGATGTAACAACAACGGATCCTGGAGCTTGAAGTGCTAATTTACCTGTTTCAAAAGCTATCTCAGAATTACCTATACTTACTTTTACATTATCAATCGACATATAACCTCTTTCGTGACCAAGGTTATTAATTGTCAGCTTTCAACAAAAGCTCTCAATTAACAACGCTAGGTCAAATATTTATCTTCTTAAGCCAAGTTTATCTATAATATCACGATATCTTTGCACGTCTTGATTCTGAAGGTACTGAAGTAATCTCTTTCGTTTACCAACAAGCATTAATAATCCTCTTCTTGTGTGGTGGTCTTTTCTATGTGTTTTCAAATGATCTGTTAAATGATCAATTCTGTTACTCAACAAAGCAACCTGTACCTCAGTAGAACCAGTATCTGTGTCAGATTTACCGTATTCTTTTATAATTTCTTGGTTTGTTTTCATTCGACACAATAATAATACCCGCTATATCTAATGTGACACTATTTAATTTTTATTAATTTTATCAATATCTTTATTGATTTGTTGTATTAATTCATCTACATTATTGAATTTTTTTTCATCTCTAATAAACGATTTAAAATTAACAGTTAAACCAGTGTTATAAATATCATTATTGAAATTAAAAATATGAACTTCTAAACTAAGTTTTTTATCTTCAGATAATGTGGGTTTGTACCCAATATTCATTATTCCTGCATAATTTAAATTATTTATATTTACATCTACTTCATAAACACCAATTTTTGGTATTTGAATATTATTATTAACTTCTAGGTTTGCTGTTGGAAAACCTATCAAAGTTCCTTTTTGTTCTCCTTTAATCACATTTCCAGTGAAAGAATATTTATATCCTAAAGATTCGTTTGCTAATTCTACTTTTCCTTCACTTAGATACGATTTAATTAATGTTGAAGAAACTTTATTATCTTTATATTGATAGTCATCGATTATATGTATTGAATCATTACCAAAATGTTTGATTAAATAGTCAACATCACCTTCTCTATTTAAACCAAATTTAAAATCGCTACCTACAAAAATATTTTTTGTTTTAAGATTAATCTCTAACATGTTACAAAATTCTTTAGGTGAATACTTCACAACATGATCAAAGTTAATAAACACTAAATTAACAGGATTGAAATTTTGAATTAATTTAGTTTTATCTTCATTTGTAGTTAGAAGTTTGTGTTTACTGTTGAAGTATAATTTTGGTAATGTGTCAAAAGTTACAACTTGATAATCTTTGGCAAATTTATTGGCTGATTTCATTAGCTGTTGATGTCCTTGATGTACTCCGTCAAAACCGCCTATACAAGTGGTAGATACATCATTTTGAATATAATCGTTAGATGTAAAATTTTTAAATATTTTCATAGTAATACCTTATCTGGTTTGAAATATTTTTCATTGAATGGTTTGTATATTGCAACAGCATCATTATTAATAGATAAAATATATTTTTCCTGATTTGAGAACATACTGCTTAAAATTAACTGTCCATGTTGAACTGACTTAAGCACTTCTTGATTAATTTCTAAGATTGGCAAATTAATTACCTCTTTCCAGTCTAAAGACTGAAGGTTAGATTTATAATCCATTGTCTCAATATTTTTATTTAATTTACTATGATTTATATCTAAATTTCCGATTGAAGTTCTTGAAAGTTTTTCAACAATTGCTACAGTGTTTAAAGATTTTCCTAATTCTTCAACTATGCTTCTGATGTAAGTTCCTTTACTTACTGTTATCTGAAACGTTACTTTGTTACTCTCCACTGATAATAACTCTGTATTATCTACAATAATTTTTCTAACAGGTATATCAACTTCCTGATTTTGCCTTGCATATTTATACAGTCTCTTTCCCTTTACTTTTATTGCTGAGTAAATAGGGGGGGTTTGAAATGATTCACCTACTAAATTTCCTAGAAAATTTTCAATATCTTTTGTTAAACTAACTGCATTAATATTTTCATGAAAAATAAGATCAGAGTCCACATCTAGAGTTGGTGATGAATATCCTAAAATAGCTGTTGCTTTATATGTTTTATCTGTATTTTCAATATAGTCAAACAATTTTGTATAACTATCTGTTGCCAAAAGCATAAGGCCATCTGCATTAGGGTCTAATGTTCCAGAATGGCCTACTTTATTAAAGTTAAAATTTTTTTTTATTTTTGTACAAAGATCTTGAGAAGTCCAGGTTTTAGGTTTATCTAAAAGGTAAAAATTAGGTTTGTGATCTGATTGCATTTTTAACTTTTGTTGTAATTTCTTCCATACTTAAAGTGGTAGAAAAACCAGATGCAGCTTTATGCCCTCCTCCGCCGAATAATGATGCAATTTGTTGGACATCAAGATTAGTTCTAGACCTCAAACTTCCCTTAAACGATTTATCCTCTTGCTCTTTTAAAAGCAAAGCTACTTTTGATTCTTTAACTAATCGAATAGAGTCAATTAAAAAATCAATCTCAGAAGATTCAATATTATATTTTTTATAATCTTCATGTAATACATACGAGATAACCAACTCCTCATCATCAAAAAGTTCAATCCTGTTTAGTACTTCGCTTTGAAGCTTAATTGCATTCATAGGAATCGATCCGTAAATATTATCACTTATAGATGTTAATTCAGCACCACTGACCATTAATTTTGAAGCAATTTGAAATACTTCGTAATCCGTATTTGAGTATTGAAATCTACCAGTATCAGTAATAAGGCCAGTCATGAGACAATTGGCAATATTCTTGTCTATTTCAATATCTGAAGAAATTATTTCTCTGTAGAGCACTTGAGTAGTACTTGCAGCAGTTGGATCAATTACTTGGATATCTCCAAATGAAGGATCAATATGATGATCAACAACAACAATATTTTTTGAATTTAATGCAATATCCTCCAAGACACCGAGACGCTGAGAATTTCCACAGTCAAACACGAACACATTTTCATATTTATCTTTTGCATTTTTAGAAATTAAATTAATTGGTAAATGATTTAAATTAGATGGAATATTACCTTTAATATCAAAACAAACGTCAGAATCAATACCTTTACTATCCAAGATTAATTTGAAAGCTAAAGCAGAACCTAAAGCGTCACCATCTGGATTGATGTGACCAGTTATTAAATTTGATGAGTTATTTATGTTATCAAATAATTTATTCATTTTGAGTCCTGTCTAAAAGTTCATTAATTCTAATTACATTATTAAATGTACTATCTACTTCAAAGATTATCTTTGGGACATTTTTAGTAGTCATTTCTCTACCAACTACTTTTTGTATTTTGATTCTGTTTTTTTCAAGAGATGATTTTAAAGATCCTTCATTTCCCTCCAAAGAAGATACAAAAACCATAGCTTTCTTTAAGTCTGGTGATGTAGAAACATGAGTTACAGTTGCTTTATTTAATGATGGGTCAGAATTTCTCAATAATGCTTCAGATATAATTTTTTGAATTAGAGGATTTATTCTATTTATTCTTCCACCACGTTTTTGATTACTCATTTTGCACTTTTATACTTCTACTTCAGCAAGTATTTCTATAGTATCTCCCTCTTTAATGTCTTTATAATCTGACAATCCAATACCACATTCAAGTCCCTCATTTACAACTTCTACATTGTCCTTAAACCTTCTAAGAGATACAATTGTTCCCTCATAAATGACAATTCCATCTCTTAATAATCTTGCCTTAGCATCTAATTCTACTTTTCCTTCAGAAACAATTGAACCAGCGACTACTCCAACCTTTGGAGCTCTAAAAGTAGTTTTTACATCAACCATGCCAATTACTGCTTCTTCAGTTTTAATTGTCATTTGGCCGAGTACAGCTTCAGAGATGTCATCAAGAAGTTCATAGATGATATTGTAAGTTCTTACATCTATTCCTTTACTTTGAGCCATATTTCTGGATTGACTGTCAGGTCTTACATTGAAACCAATAATCATTGAATCAGTTGCACCAGCCAAATCTACATCTGATAAAACTATTCCGCCCACTGCAGCATGAACAACTTGAATATTTACTTCATCTGTTGCAAGCTTATTTACTCCATCCCTAATTGCTTCAACTGATCCGTTTGTATCAGCTTTTAAAATTAAATTAACTGTATTTAATTCTCCTTCTTGTAAAAGCTTCATCATATCGCTTACCCTTGACTCAACAGAAAAAGATGAATTGTCGTGTTCTTTTAGTTTATTTTTATTTTCCTCAGCCTTAGATTTTGCTTCTTTTTGATTTTTAACTGCAACAAATTGATCTCCAGCTGTTGGGGATTCATCCCAGCCAATAATATCAATTGGCGATCCAGGCTGAACTGATTTTTGTGTTTTGTTATTATGATCAAACATAGATTTTACTCTGCAAAAAGCCTGACCAGCATATAAGAAATCACCTTGCTTTAATGTTCCTCTAGTTACAATTACAGTCGCTACATTTCCCCTACCGACTTCCATTCTCGACTCAACTATATATCCGGAAGCTTCAGCATTATAATTTGCTTTTAGTTCTTCTATTTCTGCAACTAAAGATAATGTTTCGAGTAGATCATCAATTCCGTCCCCTTTTATAGCTGAAACTTCAACCACAGGGGTGTCACCTCCAAGATCTTCGGATATAACTTCATATTTTGTTAGCTCAGCTTTAATCATTGAAGGATTTGCTTCGGGGAGGTCACATTTATTAATAGCTACGACGATTGGCACATTTGCTGCTTTAGAATGATTTATTGCTTCAATAGTTTGAGGCATAACACCATCATCAGCAGCAACAACAAGAACTACAATATCAGTTACATTTGCTCCTCTAGCTCTCATTTGTGTAAAAGCCTCATGTCCAGGTGTATCAATAAAAGTTATGCCTGTTTCGCCAGAATCTACTTTGTAAGCGCCAACGTGTTGTGTAATACCTCCGGCCTCACCATCTGCAACTTTTTCATTTCTAATATAATCAAGAAGACTTGTTTTACCGTGATCAACATGCCCCATTACCGTTATAATTGGTGCTCTTAAATTTAAATTATCCTGTTCATCTTCAAAGTTCTTTAATTCAATAATGTCTTCTCTTGATATTGTTACTTCATCAATTAAATCCGGTATTAAATTATATTTTTCAAAAAGCTTTTCTATTTCGCTATCTTCTAGTGGTGAGTCTATTGCTTTCATTATTCCTAATCCCATTAGGTCACCCACTATTTGAGTGGCATCAATATCTATAATCGAACTTAATGTTTGAGGTGATGAATTTTTTGATACTTCAAATATTTGTATATCTTCAACAACTGCTTCTTCTTCTTGCAGCTCTACTATTTCTTCTTGGGACTCATTATCGTTTTGTTCAACTTCTTCAACTGAAACCTTCTCTTCTTCAACTGAAACCTTCTCTTCTTCAACGGGTGCTAGAGCTAATTTAACTAGTTCTTCTTCCTCTTCAGTTAAACCAGACGAAGCAGTTTTTACTTCAATACCAAGTTCTTTAGCCTGGTGAAGTATATCAGCTGATGCTAGATCCAGTTCTTTAGCGATTTGATGAATTCGCTTTTTAGCCATTTATTCTTCCTCGTTTGATGAATTTTCTTCGGTTGGTGACTCTTCAACCTGAGGTGAATCTCCAAGTCCTACAATGTCAATCTTATAACCAGTCAACTTAGCTGCTAGACGGGCATTTTGCCCCTCTTTACCAATTGCAAGAGAAAGTTGGTTATCTTTTACAACAACTCTTGCTGTTTTTAAATCTTCATCGATCTCAACTTCATCTATGTCTGCAGGTCCCAAAGCTTCCTTAATGAAACGAACTTTGTCTTCCCTCCATTCAACTACGTCTAATTTTTCACCTCTTAACTCGTTTACAATTTGTCTAACTCTGTTTCCCCTTGATCCAACACATGCACCTTTTGGATCAACATTAGGGTCATTAGAAAATACAGCAATTTTTGTTCTACTACCTGGTTCTCTAGCGATTGCCCTTAATTCGACTGTACCATCAGTTAATTCAGGTACCTCTAGTTCAAGCATTCTCTGAACAAATTCTGCTTTACTTCTACTGACTATTATTGGGATTCCTTTAGCATCTTCTCGAACTTCAGTTATTAGTGCTTTAACTCTATTACCTCTTTCAAGTCTTTCAAATGGAACTCTTTCTCCTGATGGAATGACTGCTTCTGCGTCTTGAAGATCTAAAATAGTTTGATTAAATCTAGGATCAAACTGTGTAACAATTCCTGTTATCAGCTCTCCTTCTCTTCCAATGTATGCATCTAAAACCGTAGCTCTTTTTGCATCACGAATTTTAGTAGTCATCATTTGTTTAAAAGATTGAGCAGCAATTCTTCCAAATTCATCTTCATCTAGCTCTACCTTCCATTCTTCGATAACATTTCCTTCATTATCAAGTTCTTGAGCATAAATTAAGACCTCTCCACTATCTGGATTAAGGGTAACTCTAGCTTCTTCTGCAGCTCCAGGTATTCTCATATATGCAGAACGAAA
This sequence comes from uncultured Candidatus Actinomarina sp., assembly GCA_902593795.1. Taxonomy (GTDB): domain Bacteria; phylum Actinomycetota; class Acidimicrobiia; order Actinomarinales; family Actinomarinaceae; genus Actinomarina. Next base: position 104,506 of record CACJJR010000002.1, on the reverse strand, counting down.
AGCAGAAACCAAAGCTTCGTACATACTTTCTACTGTTACACCTTTATCAAGAGCTAAAGATTCAATCGCTTGTTTACTTTCATTACCTAATTTCATTATTATCCCTTTACTTTTTCTTTAAATTGTTTGAATTCTATTTTTGCATTTTTAACATTTGAAATTTCAATTTTTGAATTATCCAGCAGGATGGGAGGAAAAATTTTGGAAAGTGTTATGTGATTGTTACCTACAGAATTAATGTAGCCTTCTATCAGATAATGTTTCGTTACAGAGTGTTGATGTTGTTCTAAAATTGGTTCTATCAATTTAATTTTTACACGTTCATTAACTGATAATTCAAAATGCCTTTTTGTTTTCAATTTTCTTTCAATTCCTGGACTTGAAACAATCATGTCGAATGAGCCCTTTTCAAATCCCAAATCTTCAACTAATCTATTTAGTTGTTTATTTAATCTTGTTGTAGTACCAATATTTACATCCTCAACGGAATATATAAATACTTCAATTTTTGAAATATTAGGAAAATTTACAATATTTAGGTCGTATAGCTCCATATTTTCATCTTTTAAATATGAGTCAATTTGATGGTGGATTTCAATTTCAGAAACCATAAAAACCTCCTCATAAAAAAAAGCGGGCTTGACTCCCACTTTACGTAGCTAAATTGTCAATCTTAATTATATCAAATATAGAAACTTATTAAAAGGGATTTTTAATAAGCTTTTGAAAAAATAGCTAATTTCCCATCTATTTTTTTATTGTTTACAGCTTTAGCTGTTTCTTGGTGATCTAAAACATAACATCTAAGTGTTGCTTTTGTTTCTTGTTTAACTTTATCTTCATCTTCGCTATTTTCATCCCAGTAACAGGTAACAAAGCCTGGTTCAGATTTTAATTTACTTATAAGTTCTTCATAATTTTCAACGTGTTTGGTATTATCCTCACGAAATATTCTGGATGCTTCTAAGAGTTTGTTATGAATGTCGTCTAGATTCTCTGATACTGTTGTAGTTATATCTGAGATAGGAACATTAAACTTCCCTTGAACTCCATCTCTTCTGGAAAACACAACTGTATTATTTTCAATATCTCGTGGGCCAATTTCAATTCTTAAAGGAACACCTTTTAATTCCCATTCATTAAACTTAAAACCAGGAGATATATTATCTCTATCATCAATGTGAACCCTGAACTCTCCGTTAATTTGATTTACAATTTTTTGTGTAGTTTCTAAGACAAGTGAACTTGACTCTTCATTAGGAATGATTGGAATAATAACCACTTGATATGGAGCTAGTTTAGGAGGCAAATTTAGACCTTTATCATCACCATGAGCCATGATTATCATTCCTATTAATCTAGTGCTCACTCCCCAACTAGTTTGATAAGGATACTTTAGATTATTTTCTTCATCAGAAAATTGAATATCAAATGCTTTGGAAAAGTTTTGTCCGAGCTCATGGGATGTTCCAGCTTGTAATGCTTTCATATCTTTCATCATTGCTTCGATTGAATAAGTTCGTGTAGCACCAGCAAATCTTTCATTGGCTGATTTGATTCCTTTTACTACTGATACTGCAGCTGCGTTTTCTGCAAATTCTGCGTAGATATCTAACATTCTTAATGCTTCTTCTGTTGCTTCTGCTTCTGAAGCATGTGCTGTATGGCCTTCTTGCCATAAAAATTCTGATGTTCTTAAAAATAATCTTGTTCGCATTTCCCAACGAACTACATTTGCCCATTGATTTATCAACATTGGTAAATCTCTATGGCTCTTGATCCATTTAGCAAACATATGGTTGATAATTGTTTCTGATGTTGGCCTTACTACAAGCGGTTCTTCAAGTTCTTTACCTCCAGCATGTGTAACCATCGCTAGTTCAGGAGAGAAACCTTCAACATGTTCGGCTTCTTTTTGAATAAATGAATTTGGTATAAAAAGAGGAAAGTAAGCATTCTGATGGCCTGTATTTTTAAATTTTTTATCAAGGTATGACTGAACACTTTCCCAAATAGAGTATCCATACGGCCTAATAACCATAGAACCCTTTACAGGTGAGTAATCAGCTAACTGAGCCTGTTGAATAATATCTGTATACCATTCATTAAAGTCATCTGTCATTGGGGTAAGCTTTTCAACCATGTTTATATATTAAAGGTTTTAATTTTGAATATCCTTATTTGTTGTAATCTCTATGACAGATTTTGTTTTCTCTTCAAAATTGTTGATATCACCTTGAATGTTTAATAATGCCTGTACATCCTCTTCAGCAATCTGTGCTGCATTAGTATCAGCGGCAGCAAGTCTAGCTTCAATTCCTTCTTCAGCAATTAATCTTCCTTCTTTAAGTAGAGCATCGACCATATCCTGTTCATCAACTACTTTTACAACTTGACCTTTTATAAATAAGTGTCCTCTTTTTTTTCCAGCAGCAATGCCTAAATCTGCTGACCTTGCTTCGCCTGGTCCATTAACAACACAACCCATTACTGCTACCTGAATTGGAAGTCCTTCTTTTTCAAGAGCTTCTTGGGCCTCACCAGCAACTTTTATTACATCTACCTCAGCTCTTCCACAGCTTGGACAAGCAATTAAATCTAATGATTTTCTTTCACGTAAATTTAAATACTCAAGTAGTTGACGTCCATATTTTGCTTCTTCAACAGGATCAGTAGTTAATGAAAGTCGTATAGTGTCTCCTATACCTTCTGACAGAAGAGTTGAAATTCCAGCAATAGACTTAATTAATCCTCCAGGTAGTGGCCCAGCTTCGGTAACTCCAAGATGAAGGGGGTATTCAACAGATTCTGCAAGTAATCTATATGATTCAATCATTAATGGAACATTTGAATGTTTTACTGAAATTTTAATATTATGAAATCCAACATCTTCAAGATATCTAGCTTCTAACAATGCTGATTCTACAAGCGCTTCTGGAACAGAGTCACCGTACTTTTCTAAAATATCTTTATCAAGAGATCCTGCATTAACTCCTATACGTATTGGTATGTCTGCTTTGAGACATTCTTTTGCAACTTCTTTGATTTGTTGCTCATTTCTAATATTTCCTGGATTTAATCTAAGACCGTGTACGCCAGCTTCAATAGCAGCAAGAGCTAACTTATATTGAAAATGAATATCAGCAATAATTGGAACTGGACTTCTTGCACATATTTTAACAAGTGATTCAGCGGCTTCTATTTCATTACAAGTAACTCTTACTATGTCTGCACCGTTATTTGCTAATTCATAAACTTGACCTAATGTTTCATCTGTATCTCTAGTCTTAGTTGTAGTCATAGACTGGACTGAAACTGGGTAATCAGAACCAACTCCTATTTTTCCAACATTAATTTGAGTTGTTTTTCTTCTACTTTTCATAACTTAATTGGTTGTGTAATGTCTAAATAAAATGCTGTAATTCCAAGAAAAATAAAAACAAAAATTACTACAGCTGCCAAAGGGTACAATTTCCTATCAGGTATTTTTTTTCCAGTAATTCCCTCATAAAGAGCAAGAACTACCCTGCCACCATCTAATGGCACTAATGGAATCGAATTAAACACAGCAAGGAATATATTTACGAATGCAAGAAGAGTAAACAGGTTAACATATCCTCCCTCCGCAATTTGATTTCCTGCTTGAGCTAAACCAATTGGGCTTAGAGGCCTTGCCTCGTCTGGAATGATCTCCCCTGAATATGTTCCAAGTAATGTTTGCAAATTTTGAGGACTAAAAAGGGTGAATATTCCATCTACAGCAGCTTTTGTCATTTCTATTTCTACTAATGTAGTAGCTGATATTGATTCAATAATTCCCAGTTTCTGATTTTGAATTTTTGGTGAAACCCCTAAATAACCTGATTCCGTGTTTGAGATTATCCTGGACTCTAAAGTTGTAGTTGTTAAATAACTTTGGTTATTTCTAAAATAACCAATTGATACAAATTTATTTGGATTTACTTCAATATAGCTTACAAGTTCATTCCACGAATTAACTTCATTGCCATTAAAAGATGTTATTACGTCCCCTACCTTTAAACCAGCAATAGATGATGGCGCTTCAGTCAAAGGGTCAACAGAAGAAACTCCTATAGTTTCTATTTCTAATGTTGGTTGTTCAACGCCATAAAAAGTAAAAATAGAGAACAAAATTAACCATGCTAATAAAAAATTTACAATAATACCTGAAGAAGCAATATAGAGCTTTTTTGTCCACGTAGCAGTGTGGAATAATTCTTCTGCTTCATAGCCATCAACTTCTTCATTCTCATCCATTCCAGGTATTTTTACATAACCACCTAAAGGAAGTGCTTTTAACCCATACTCCGTATCATTTTTTTTAAAAGAAAATAATTTTGGACCAAATCCAACAAAAAATTCTGAAACAGCAATTTTTGACCTTTTAGCAGATATATAGTGACCTAATTCATGTAAAACCACAAAAAGTGTCAATAAAGCAATAGTTAAAAAAGCATTCATACTTTAATTATTACACTATTTAAATTAAATCTAAAAACTGAATAAAAAGAACCAGTACGGGAAAGCTTAATATTTGGGAATCTACCCTGTCTAGAACACCCCCATGTCCAGGAAGAAAATCACTAGAATCTTTAACTTCTAGAGTTCTTTTTATTCTCGATTCGAATAAATCTCCCAAGACACCAAAAAGTATAAATATTAAAGAAACAAGTAAAGTCGGAATAAAATCCAATTCAAAGTAATTGTTTAAGACAATAAACATTGATAAAGAACCAATAAGTAACCCAGCAAAAAATCCTTCTATAGTTTTATTTGGAGATATAGATTCAGAAAGTTTTCTCTTACCATATCTTTTCCCAAATTCATAAGCTGCAATATCTGATAGTGAGATTGAAATTAATGCTAAAAATGTAAACAAAGGTCCTAAATTTTGTAAAACATAACCGATTGAAGCTATTCCTGTTCCAAACCAAATAAGAAATAAATAAGAACTACCAAATTTCTCATAGATACCATATGAAACAAAAGTACCTGTGTAGACAATGACTCCTATTGGAAAGATAAACAAAGGGACATGAATATTATCTAAACCATAAAAGTAAGCAATCACTAATGGAGCTAATGAAGAATAAAGTAATAATGGATATGGAATTATGATTCCATAGTCAAATATATCAAACCATTCTTTAGTAGAGATTAACGCAACTAAAACTAATAATATAAATGCTGAAGTTTGATTAAGAAACAAAACAGCTACTAATAAAAGAAGTCCTAAACCTGTGTATATTCTGGGGTTTAAAGTAAATCTGCTTTCATTTTTATCATTTTGAAAATTAGAACTGTCTTCTAAATTTTCCTCTTCAGGTAACTCAATATATCCAGGCCAGAATGTTCCTTCATTGTCTGACATTAAGTATTTTTTAAACTTCAAGAAGTTCATTTTGCTTTACCGATAGCAACTCGTCTATTTTGATAACAAAACTATTTGTTAGATCTTGTACCTGAGTTTCTAAACGTTTTATAGCATCTGCAGAATGATCATCTTTCAATTTAGATATTTCATCTATACCAAAACGTCTATGTGTTCGAATTGATACTTTTGCTTCTTCGGATGCCTTAGAAGCAACTTTGGTTAATTCTTTTCTTCTTTCTTCTGATAGTGGAGGAATAGGAATCCTAATGACTTCTCCGTCATTTGTAGGATTTAGTCCAATATCTGCATTCATAATTGATTTTTCAATTTCTTCAAGCGCGCTTTTATCAAATGGTTGTATAACTAGCAATTTTGGATCTGGAACCGATATCGATGCTAATTGTTGCATCGGTGTTTTTGTACCATAGTATTCAACAGTTAACTTATCTACCAAAGAAGGATTTGCTCTTCCTGTCCTTATAGTTGAAAAATCATCTACAAGGTGATTAACCGTAGTGAGCATTTTGCTTTCTACTTCTTTAATTAATACTTCGGACATAAACCTATTTTATTAAAGTTCCCATTGATTCACCAGTTAAAGCTTTGTATATATTTCCTGGCGTAGTGCCATCAAAAACACGTATTGGCATTTCATTCTCTTCGCAAAGTGTAATGGCTGTTAAATCCATTACCTTAAGTTTGCTTGAGACCACTTCTTTATAGGTAATTTCATCATATTTTTTTGCATTATTATTTTTTTCTGGATCTTCATTAAAAACACCATCTACTCTTGTAGATTTGAGCATTAAATTAGCATCAATTTCTGCAGCTCTTAAAGAAGCTGCTGTATCAGTTGTAAAGTAAGGATTTCCAGTTCCAGCAGCGAAGATAACTACTCTACCTTTTTCAAGATGCCTTATAGCTCTTAATCTTATATATGGTTCAGCAACAGCAGTCATGGTAATCGCTGATTGAACTCTTGTTTGGATTCCATTTTTATCTAAAGCATCTTTTAAAGCAACAGCATTAATTACAGTAGCTAACATACCCATATAGTCAGCATTCGCTTGTGCCATATTCTTTGCAGATTCTTGAACGCCTCTAAAAAAGTTACCTCCACCTACTACAACACCTATTTGAATCCCTTTTTGACTTGCTTCAGTAATTTCAGATGCAATTCTTTCAATAATATCTGGTTGTATACCAAAATTGCTTTCAGTATCAGCAAATGATTCTCCGGACAATTTTAGAAGAACCCTGCTCATCTTTTATGCACCTACTTCAAGTCTCGAGAATTTTTTAATATATATTTTTTCACCTAATTTTCCAGAAAGTTCTTCGATCATAGTGCCAACCTGACCTTCGTAAAATTCAGGATTGCAGAATGTTTGTTCATTTAATACATAATCACTATAAAAGGAAGATATTTTGCCTTCTACTATTTTTGAAATAACTTCTTCTGGCTTGCCTTCATTTTCAGATTGCTTTTGGATGATATCTTTTTCTTCATCAATTCTGTTCTCTGGTACATCTTCAATATTTACGAACTCTGGTTTTAAAGCAGCAACATGCATTGCTATTTGTTTAGCAACATTTTTAAACTCATCTGATTTTGCGACGAAGTCTGTTTCACAGGCTAACTCAACTAATACTCCAGAAATTGCTCTATCTTGCTGATAATGTATATAGTCTCCAATTGTTCCTTGATTAGCATCTTTATCAGCACGTTTTTTTGAGTCAGCTAAACCTTTTTCTCTTAAAAATTTAACTGCTTTATCAAAATCACCAGAGCTTTCAGACAATGCTTTTTTTGCATCCATCATTCCGGCACCAGTCATGTCTCTTAACTTTTTTACATCCGAAGCTGAAATAGTCATTATTCGTTTTCCTTGTTCTCTACTTCTTTTCTTTTTCCAGAACCTTTTAAGCAAGCATCAGCAATTGCGGAGGCAATCAACTCAATTGATCTTATTGCATCATCATTTCCTGGGATTAAAAATTCAACACCTTCTGGATTTACATTTGAGTCAGCTAATCCTATAACTGGTATACCAAGCTTTACAGCTTCTGTTATAGCTGTTGTTTCATTAGCTAAATCTACAACAAAAATAGCATCTGGAAGTTTATTAAGATTTACAATTCCACCAATTGATTTATTTAGTTTTTCAATCTCACGTTTAATTTTCAATCTTTCTGATTTCGTATATGCATTTATCTCACCAGAAGATTCAAGAGAAACTAATTCTTTAAGATATACAACTCTTTTAATAATAGTTTTGAAATTTGTTAGCATACCGCCTAGCCATCTAAAATTGACGTAAGGCATGTCTGCTCTTATTGCCTGATCTTCGATAACCTGCTGTGCTTGTGGCTTAGTTCCAACAAACAAAACTTTTCCACTGTTAGCAACAAGTTTTTGAACATATTCTTGTGCCTGCTCGATAGCGTCATAAGTAATTCTTAAATCAAGAATATGGATACCACTTTTAGCGCCATAAATATATTTATCCATTTTGGGATTCCATCTCTGTGTTTGATGGCCAAAATGAACGCCTGCTTCAAGCAGGTCTTTCATTGATGTAGACATCTACTTTCTCCTTTGGTTAATTCATCCCACATTTCTTGCCTAAGCGGTTTCCAAACTTTCGTTCACCAAGGAAACTTGTAAATGTGGTGTCTATTTTCAATAAAATTCTAATACCAATGCAGTATTATTCAACCCCTAGGATGAGATTGTTCATATTTTTTTTTCATCTGCTTTTTCGAAACATGTGTATAAATTTGAGTTGTACTAGGGTCATTATGGCCAAGAAGTTCTTGAACTATCCTTAAGTCTGCACCACCATCTAGTAAGTGCGTCGCAAAAGTATGACGTAAGCTATGTGGGAACGTTCCAACTCTAAGTTTGACAATCCTTCTGATTTCCCTATCACTAAGCTTTCCTCCCCTTACGCCAAGAAATATGTAAGAATATGATTTTTGATTTATAAATATTTTTCTTGAATATTTAATATAGCTGTTTATCGCTTCATAAGCTCTTGAAGTTAAAGGTAGAACCCTTTCTTTATTTCCTTTACCAATTACTTTTACAGATCTATTTTTTTTTATATCATTAAGTGTTAGGTCACTTACCTCACTAACTCTTAAACCCGAAGAGTACATAAGTTCAAGAATTGCTTTATCTCTTATGTCTTTGTCATCTTTAATTGGTAATCCATCTAATAATTCATTTATGTAATTAGCTGAAAGTATATTTGGCAGTTTTTTTTCATTTTTTAAACTTCTAACAGACTTGAGAGCGGTGTTGTCAAAATATTTTTTTTCAATACACCAATTTAAAAATGTATTAATTGATGTAATTTTTCTATTAATTGTTGATTTTGTGTATTCCTTCTTGGAACATATTTTTAAATACTCAGCAAATTCACCCAAAGTAATATCTTCATTTAAATATTGTTGAATATCATTTTTGTATGACTTAATTGTGTTGGGTGAATAATTTTTTATTTTCTGGAGTGAATCTAAATATTGATTCAAAATCTCCGCTTGATTGTTCTTGTTATTTAGATTCAAGTCTTTTCTCAAGTCTTCTCTGTAGTCCTGACAGAATGAGTGTAATAATTAAATACATTACAGTAAGTACTAGATATGTCTCAGCGAATCTAAATGTACTGCCAGAGTAAAGTCTTCCTCTGTATGTAAGATCCTCAACAGCTAATACTGACAACAATGATGAATCCTTCATCATAGAAATGAAATCATTTCCTAGAGCCGGAAGCATATTGCGAAAGGCTTGAGGCAAGACAATGTAACGCATAACTTGTCTTTCGGATAGTCCTAATGATGAACCACCCTCTCTTTGACCTTTTGGAACAGATTCAATTCCAGCTCTAAAAACTTCAGCTATATATGCTCCATAAAAGACAGAAAGTGCAATAATTGCTCTGACTAACATTGGTACATTACCATTGTTAATATTGAAAAATTCAGCTCCTCTAACTACAACAACAAAAGCGATTGTAAAAATTAGTATAAGAACGGGAACACCCCTAATAAATTCAATGTATGTTCTAGAAATAGTACTTGCAAATTTATTTTTAGATATTCTTCCAATACCTGAAATTAAACCAAGAAATAGTGCAACTATAAATGAAATAATGGTTGATAAAAAAGTTATTGAAAGGCCTGGAAGTATAAAGTTAAATGCCTTGTTGTATTCTGGTTCAGAATAAATCATGAATAGCATATAAGCTATTACGCCACTTAAAATTAGAATCCACCAATTATCTGGTTTAAATAGATTTTTTAATTTCATTTGTACCCATAATAAAGCAATAGGCACGGAATTCCGTGCCTATTACAAATTTATATATTAAGTAGTTTCTTACTTAAACTTCGCAGTCCTCTGGTAGATATTCTTCTGGAATGTTTTCATCACATTCAGCGATATCATCATAAGTTACTGAAAAGTCAGGTGAGAAAAACTTAGCATTAATTTCTGCTAATTTTCCACTGTCTTTCATAGCTGCTAATCCTTGATTAACTACATCAACTAATGCGCTTCCATTAGGAAATGCGAAACCAAGTTGTTCTGAAGTTAGATCGCCACCAACCAATTTTACTTGGTCTTTATTAGCTCCCATGTATCCTAATCCAGCTGTTTCATCAATGATTGATGCATCTGCATCACCAGAGATAACGGCTTGGATAGCAAAGTTGAAGTCATCAAAAGCTTTAACTTTATCTTCACCAAGCTCAGAAACTGCAAACTCATAGTTTGTTGTACCTTTTTGAGTAGCTACTGTATAGTCGCCATTTTTGAGATCATCAATACTTGTAATATCAGTGTTGCCAGATGCTACAAGTACTCTTTGCGCTAAATTAATATATCCATCTGAAAAATCAATAATTTCATCTCTTTCAGCGGTTATAGTGATTCCATCACCTGCGACCATGAATTGACCATCAGCAACAGCTTGAATCATTCCATCCCATGCTGCTGGAACATAAACTGGTACGAAATTCATTAATTCGCCCATATGATTAAAGACATCATAGTCCCAACCTTTTGCTTCTCCATCAGCTGCATCAATATAGTTAAATGGTAAATAAGCATTCTCAACAGCAAATGTGAACTCACATCCATCAAGATCTGGTAAACCATTTTCTCCAGTTGTAATTTCTACTTCATCACAAGGGGTTGCTGAGCCACCACCACAGGCAGTCGCAACTAATGCGAGAACAAAAATTAATAGGAGTGATTTTTTAGTTTTCAATTAAACCTCCGTTTTCTTACGTATTGATTATTGCATAAGAATACATATAAATGAATAATTATAAATTTTTATTATTCATCTAATGTATTTTTATAATTCGGAGCTCTTTTTTCAAGAAATGCGGCCATTCCCTCTGCAGCGTCTGAGTGTAGAAACCTTTTGTTTTGGTTTATTGTTTCTAAATCAAGAGATTCAGTAAATGTTTTATCTAAACCCTCTCTAATTTGTTGTTTAACCATGCATATGGAAATAAAACTTTGTTTATCTAAAGACTCAATTAAAGAATTGAATTCATCATCCATATCTTCACTTTTACACAACTTATAAAGAATACCTAAGTTATTTAACTCATCTCCATTAATTTCATTTGATGTCATCATTAATGATTTTGCTTTTTGAATACCAATAATTCTAGGAAGTACCCATGATCCACCAAAATCAACAACTAAGCCTCTCCTTACAAATACTTCTATAAATCTAGTTTCTGGAGTAGCAATTATGAAATCACTCAATAACATCATATTGGAACCCGCACCAGCTGCAATTCCATCTACAAGAGATATGACTGGCTTTTTACAATTCCATAAGGCTTCAGCCGCATTTGATACATCTTCCATTAATGCATTTATATTTTCACCTAGTTGAGCACCAGCTGAATAATTTCCATTTATATGCTTTATGACAAGATACTTAAGTTCGCTTCTTTCGAAAGATTCTATTTCTTCTTTTAATGCTTTCCAATCATCAGCACCTACTGCGTTTAACGATTCTTTATCATTAAATTGAATTAATTTTGTATTGTTAATACTTTGTGTTTCTAAAACCATATTTAGAGTTTAATATATTTTAATTTAGAATGTAAGTATGGGATTTGATCCAAATAAACCTTACAAAGCAAACAAAACTGATTACTTGAATATGATTGCAGCTCTAATACTGACGGTTATCGTTATTACATGGGCTTTAAACTAAAAGACTTTCTGTGTATCTTTGACATTCCATAATCAAATATTGCCTGCCTATGTTCTTTAGTTCCATATCCCTTATTTTTTTCAAGAAAGTATTCAGGAAAATCTTTTGAGAAATCAACCATAAGTTTATCTCTTAATACTTTGGCAATAATACTAGCTAAAGCAATTGCTCGACAATTGTCCTCTCCCCTTACAATTGAGACAGCATTAAAATTTTTAATTTTAAAATGATCTACATAAACAATTTCAGCTCCTGTGTATAGACTTGAGATTGAATCATTCAATACTTTTTCATTAGCATTTTTTATACCAAAATTATCAATGTATGTATTTGAAGCTTCTTCGAAAGAGTATTCAATATCGTTTTCCAAAACTATTTCAAATATTTCTTCTCTTTTTTTTGGGCTTAATTTTTTTGAGTCTTTAACACTACCGAGCAAATAAAGTTGATTGTAGTTTATTTTTACAGCTGAGGCACAAATAGGTCCAGCAAAAGATCCTCTGCCAACTTCATCAGATCCTATAATGTATTTTTCAGGGTCCTTTTCCCATATATTATCTTCAATCATCGATATTTTTAAAGTTATCGAATGGAAAAACCACATATATTGCTTTACCTACAATATTTTTATTAGGAATTGTTCCGATATATCTAGAATCTTGACTATTTACTCTATTATCGCCAAGAACAAATATTTCATTTGTTGGAACAATATATGTTTGTTCCTTAAAATATCTTCCTTCATTTATGTTTAAAACTGTAAATCTATTTCCATTTACATAAACTTCTCCAGATTCTTTAATAATTACTTCATCACCACTGCTTGCAACAACTCTTTTTATTAACGCCGTGTTTAAATATGTATCGTTATTTGTTAGTTTCCAGATTTGAATTGATTCAACAAACTCTTCAATGTAATCATCTTTAAATACTGTCTGCGGACTATAGAAAACAACCACATCTCCTGAAGAGATATCAGTTTCAATAAAGGTATTTTTTAGAACTAAAACTCTATCATCAATTTGTAATGTTGGCTCCATAGATGAAGAAGGAATGTAGTAGATCTGAATTAAAAAAGTTCTAACTAATGTAGCTGCCAAAACAGCCAAAGTTATCGTAAATAATGTTTTAAAAAATTTTTTTATAATGAGGTAAGTTTAATTTCGATCTTCTTTTATTTTTGCAGATTTACCGACACGTTCACGAAGATAATAAAGCTTAGATCGTCTAACTTTACCTTTTCTAATAACTTCAATTGAATCAACTATCGGTGCATGAACTGGGAATATTCTTTCAACCCCAACGCCAAATGAGAGCTTTCTTACGGTTATAGTTTTATTTACACCTACACCATTTATTGCAATAATTACACCTTCAAATGACTGGATTCTTTCTCTATTACCTTCAGAAACTTTTACATTCACTTTTATGCTGTCACCGGAATTGAATGAAGGTAAATCTTCTTTTAAATAGTCATTTTCAATGCTTTTAATTAAGTCCATAGTTACTCCAGTTGAGAATTATATAAGTAAGTTAAGTTTATATGTCTTTTAAATTATTCTTTTTCCACTCATTTATTTTTTGGTGATTACCAGATAAAAGTACATCAGGAACTTCTAGATCTTTATATGTTTCAGGTCTTGTGTAAACGGGATAATCTACTTTGTTATCTGTAAAAGTCTCATTAATTAGAGATTCTGGATTTCCTAATACATTTGGAATTTTTCTAATTAATGCTTCTAGCAAATACATTGCAGGAACTTCACCCCCTGAAACGACTGATTTCCCAACAGAAACTTCATAATCAGAGTGTAAGTCTAAAATTCTCTGATCAAATCCCTCATACCGTCCACATATTAAATTAATAGAGTCAAACTCAAGTAATTCATTAATCATTGATTCATCTAACTGTGTGCCTGAGGGGGTTAAAAAAACATTAACAGTTACATTTGTTGAATTTATTGCACTGTCCAATGGTTCAGGCATTAAAACCATACCTGGACCTCCCCCATATGGAGCATCATCAACTTGTTTATAGGTACCAATACCATAATCTCTTAGATTTATTGAGTTGATTTCTATTATGTTATTTTTTAAAGCTTGATGAATAATGCCGCTATTTTTCCATTCTTCAATAAGATTAGGAAAAAGTGTAATTACATTAAATAAATTCATCTATTTTCTAAAGTACTTTTAGTTTCTTTAAAATTTGTATAAAGAGTATTCCTTAAAACAGGATTTTTATTATTCGATTCTATAATTTGAATAAATTCATCTTCTGTTGTCTCTTGACCATGATCAGCACCAGATGCCCTACTTATATTTTCATTAATAAGAGTACCTCCGAGATCATTCACTCCGGCATGAAGAAGTTTTCCAGCGCCATCATGTCCTAACTTAACCCAACTAGCTTGAATATTATCAATTATATTTGAAAAATAAATCCGGGCGAGAGCATGTATAAGTACTACTTCATCCCAAGTTGGGCCAGGCATACTTTTACCTTGTAAGTATATTGGCGACCCCATATGAACAAATGGAAGTGGTACTACTTCTGTAAATCCTCCTGTTTTATCTTGTATATTTTTAATTAATGAGAAATGATTTACCCATGAATCGATATCGTCTATATGACCAAACATAATTGTTGCTGTAGATTTTATTCCTAAACTATGTGCAACTTCCATTACATAAGCCCATTGAGCAGATGTAATTTTATCAGGACATAAATATTTTCTTACTCTGTCATCAAGTATCTCAGCGGCTGTGCCAGGCAAAGTATTAAGCCCGGCAGTTTTAAGTAGTTTTAAATATCCTTCTATATCCATGTTAATTGTTTCTGCACCCTGCCATATTTCTAGAGGAGTAAAACCATGAATATGCATCTCAGGAACTGACTTTTTGATATCTCTAACCATTTTTAAATAAAACTCACCAGTATATTCGGGATGTATTCCTCCCTGTAAACAAACCTCCGATGCACCCATACTATAAGCCTCAGTAGACCTAGCTACAACCTCTTCAATATCTATAGAATATGGTTTTTCTTTAAGATTCAAACTGTTTGGCCCTTTTGAAAATCCACAAAAACCGCATTTATAATAACACTGATTTGTGTAATTTATATTTCGATTGATTACGTAAGATACATTATTTCCATTCTTCAGAAAATTTAACTCATTAGCAACATTCGCTATATCATTTATTTTTTCACCGGCTGTTTTAAAAAGTAGTTTTAGTTCTTCATCTGATATTTGATAACCATCTAGTACGCTTTTTAGAATTAGATCAATATCTGAATGATTTATTTGGCTTTTATTATTAAATACAAAATTGTTTAATTTTGGGATATTTTTACCGCTACCAGGTGACCATTCTGTTTTTTCTCTTCTAAACCCCCTAACATTTCTAGTATTCAAATATCTGAAATATCTCTCTTTATCGAATTCATCTCGAGCCTCATCAATTGAAAAAATAGGTGATAGAAGAGTTCTTTCATAGACATTTAACCTTTCAACACCTTGTAACTCTTCAATTTGTTCAGAACTCCAATCTCTAAGCAAAAGATCTGATACTCCACTATCAATAAATTTAATTGCATCTTCAACTGTGTCTACATATACAGAAGTCATGAATTTTACTTTTGTATTAATAGATTTAATAAAATCTAAATCTGATGTTTTAGATATCAAGATTGTGTAAGGGCTCAATCTATCTATAATTTCAAGCGCGCTTTCTTTGTTGTCTTTATATAAGTAAATTAATCTTTTTGGGTTGATTTCTTGAAATTTTTTCCAGTTACTATCTTTAATTAACCAGCCATCAGAATTAATTTCTAAATCTCTTGATAAAGTTTGAAATCCCTTTTTATGTATTTCGTTTATGTCGAGATTTAATTCTTCTTTTAATAAGAATCCTGAAGTTCCCTCTTTTTTTCTAGAATTTAAATATATTTCATTATCGTTATCGCACGGCCTTATTCTCAGAAATGAAATATTATGATTCATTTGTTTCTCTTGGGTATCCATCTGTATCAATAATATTATTAACTTTTTCAAATATTTTACTATTTAACCATTCTTTTTTTATGAATTCAGGGTAAACAGGAAGCCTCTTTTTAAGTACTTGTCCTGTGCTTGAAATATCTAATTCTAATTTTTTAATATTTGGCCATAAATGATCTGGATTAACCCAGTCTATTGTTAATGGTGATATTCCACCTAAATCATTAATACCACTTTTTAAAAATTTCATTATATCTGGTGAAAGATTCGGTGGAACTTGAAGAGAAATATGTGAAGGTGCATAAATTCTAGTAGTTGCAATGATTCTTAAAAATAAATCGTTTGTTATTTCTGAACTATTCCTCATTAATGTGTTTTTCTTTGCTCTAAAATTTTGAAGTATTACTTCCTGTATTGCTAAGTTCTCATTTAAATAACTAATTAAATTTGATATATCATTTATAATTTCATCTTTTGTAGAAGTTAAACCAAGTAGTAATCCAGTTGTAACAGGATACTTTTCTATAAAAGCATTATTGAGGGTTTCTAACCTTAAATCGATGTATTTAGTATTTGTTTTGTAATGAGCTTTTCCTTTGTCATAAATATTTTTAGAAAATGATTCAATCATAATTCCACCAGATGGTGAGTATTTTTTTAATTCTTTAATTTCTAGTTGGGTCATCAAACCAGGATTTGCATGAGGAAATAGATTATATTTTTCATTTACATTCTTCATTGAGCTAACTAGATACTCATGAGTTGAGGAATAACCTAATTCCTCAAGTTGGGTTAAAGCATAATCCCATTTAAGTTCTGGTTTATCGCCTAAAGTAAATAAAGCTTCATAGCAACCCGTATCATCACCGGCTTTTGCTATAGAATTAACCTCATCTTGATTTAAATAAGTTCCACCCTCTTTAGGTGATTTTACAAATGTACAATACCCACAATTATCTCTACACATGGTTGTTAATGGAATAAATACTTTAGGGCTATATGTTATGTTGTTGCCAAAGTATTCCTTTTTTTTCGCAAAAGCTTCAGCAAGAAGTTCATCAGTAGAGATAGATCCAAATATTGAATTATTAATATTTCTTGTTAAATCTGTCATAAATTATTGTTTTAAGGTATATTATTAGTTGATTGTAACAACAATTATTCAATAATCTTGTGAGGGTTGATGACAAATATTTCATTAGTTGGGTTTGGAAGAATAGGTAGAGACCTATTTAGACAAACGTTAGGTGATGAAGCCATAAATATTGTTTCTATCTCTGATACTGCTGATAAAGCAAATTTAATTTACTTGTTAAAGTACGACTCAATATATGGAAAACTTGATGCC
Source organism: uncultured Candidatus Actinomarina sp. (assembly GCA_902593795.1). Lineage (GTDB taxonomy): Bacteria > Actinomycetota > Acidimicrobiia > Actinomarinales > Actinomarinaceae > Actinomarina. The sequence goes on along the minus strand of CACJJR010000002.1, from coordinate 87,511 downwards.
AAAATTGAAGAATCAGAAACAGGAATTATCGTTAACGGAAAAGAAATACTATTTAATTCTTGGAAAAATGGTAATGAAGCAAATTGGGCTGAATTAAATACTGATATCGTAATTCTTGCTACCGGTAAACCTAAAACAAAAAATGAAGTTGAAGAGCATTTATCTAAAGGTTGTAAAAAAGTTATTGTTGCATCTACTCCGGAAAACTTTGAAGATATACAAATATATGTACCTGGTGCAAATGATGACAGTGTAGATATGAACTCCAGTTCATTTTCCCTCGGATCTAATACAGCTAATGCAGTAGCTCCTATTCTTAAAGTTCTACATAATGAATTAGGAGTTGAAAGAGCATTCCTGACAACTATACATGGTTACTCAAATTCAAATCGATTAGCCGATGTTGCGGGTGAAGGTTTTAGGCTTAACAGAGCAGCTGGTGAAAATATCATACCAAGTATTACAAAATCATCTGATGTAGTAACAAATGTTCTTCCTTTTATTAAAAATAAAATTGCTTCTTCTTCAATGACTGTTCCAATTCCTGATGGAAGCACAGTAGATCTAACAGTAGATATTACGAAAGAATGCAGCATTGAGGACATTAATAAAATAATTGAAAAAGCTTCGGATTCAGACTTGAAAGATATTATTGGAATAACCTATGATCCAATTGTTTCATCTGATGTTGTAAGAAGTACGCTATCTGGGCTCGTAGATGGATTAGCTACAATGGGTATAAATAATAAAAAAATTAAACTCATTATATGGTTTGATAATGGTTGGGGTTATGCAGCTAGAATCATCGATACTATTAAAAAGCTTGGACAGGTGTTGTAAATGGGTAATGTTGCCATAAACGGTTTTGGAAGAATTGGACGTTCTATATTAAGAATAATTGTTGAGAACGATTCAGATGTCAATATTGTCGCCATTAATGATCTTGGTAACTATGAGAATCTTGCATATCTTCTAAAACACGATTCTGTAATGGGTATTTTAGAAAGTGATGTAAGAGTTGATGGAGACAAACTTTTAGTTGGAGATAGAGTAATTAAGCTTACTTCAATAAAAAATCCAGCTGAACTTCCATGGAGCGAATTAGATATAGATGTTGTCATTGAATCAACAGGAATTTTTAGAGATAATGAATCACTAAATAAGCATCTAGCTGCTGGTGCTAAAAAAGTATTACTTACCGTTCCACCTAAAGATGAAATCGATGCAACTATAGTTCTAGGTGTAAATGACGAAGACTTAAAACCAGATGATAAAATTGTTTCAAATGCATCCTGTACTACTAATTGCCTAGCCCCAATAGCTAAAGTACTAGATGATAATTTTGGAATCAAATCTGGTCTTATGACTACAGTGCATGCTTACACTAATGACCAAGCATTAGCTGAAACGACACACAGTGATTTTAGAAGAGGTCGAAGTGCTACACAAAATATTATTCCTACATCAACAGGTGCAGCCAAAGCTGTTGGTATGGTTTTACCTGATTTAAATGGAAAATTAGATGGAATGGCTATGAGGGTTCCTGTACCAGATGGAAGTGTTGTTGATTTAGTAGTTGAGTTAGAAAAAAATGTTTCAATAGAGGATGTAAATAAAGCTGTGAAGCAGGCTGCAGATAATGAGCTCAAGGGTATTTTAGAGTATTCTGAAGTTCCTCTTGTATCGACTGATATTTTAAATAATCCACATTCAAGCATTTATGACGCTTCATCAACACAATTATTAGATGGGAATCATATTAAAGTAGTCTGCTGGTATGACAACGAGTGGGGATATTCGAATAGAGTTGTAGATCTTATTGGAAATCTCTTAAATAATGAGTAAAGATTTACCAATAGCTCCAGAAGCAATTGGTAATTATGTTACTTATAAGAAAATTGGTAACTATGTCTATACATCAGGACATGTGCCTATTACAGAACAAAAAAAATTTATAGGAAAAATACCATCTGAAGTTTCAATTGATGATGGCTACAAAGCTGCTGAACTATGTGCTGAACTAACATTAGCAACAATTAAAAAACACGGATCTATTGAAAACCTTCAACCTGTTAATGTAATTGGTTTTGTAAATGCAAATGAAGGGTTTACAGACCATGCAAATGTCTTAAACGGATTTACAGATAAATTATCAGAATTTTTTAGTGAAAAATCGACACGTTCAGCGGTAGGTGTAGCAAGTTTACCATTAAATGTTTGTGTAGAAGTTCAGTGTATCTTTGTCCATGAGTAAATTAATAGGAATATCTACCGGCTTAAAAGATGTAGAAATGGCCCCCGGTAATATATCGTGTGTTGTTATAAATAACGATTTTGTTAAAGCATGCAACATTTTAGGAAATAATGCTGTAATTTTTGGACCTCATGCAAACTCAAAAACAGTAGACGTATCAAAATTTGATGCAATTGTAATTTCAGGTGGTGGTGACATTAACCCTAAGACTTATGGAGAAGAGAAGATAGAGAAAACCATAAGAATTTCAGACCATAGAGATCATACAGAATTGGCTATGCTTAAATCTGCAGAAGAGAATAATGTTAAAACTCTTGCTATTTGCAGAGGACATCAATTACTTAATATCTATAAAGGTGGTTCACTTTATCAAGATCTAAAAGATAATGGTTTTACTGAAGTTGACCATGAAAAGCCTTTCAAAGATGCTCGTTCGCATGTCCACGATGTAAATATAGAGAGTAATTCTAAGTTATTTTCAATAATTCGAGAAAATGAAATAAAAGTTAATTCAATTCATCACCAAGCTATAAACGACCTAGGTCAAGACTTAAAAATAACTGCTAAATCTCCAGATGGAGTTATTGAGGGAATTGAACTTACAAATAACTGGGATGCAATAGGAGTCCAGTGGCATCCTGAAAATATGCTAGAAGATCCTGTAAGTATAAAATTATTTGAATGGTTAAACAGTTAAACTACTATCCAATAAAGATAATTCACCGTCATTAAAAGTAAAAAAATTACTGTTGTACGGAACGCTCATTTCAATACCACTAATTTTGCAAAAGTAAATATTATCTAGAACTTCATAACTTTCTAAATTATAATTATCCTTCTTTAATTCATGACCAATAAAAAAGCCCGGCCATGGCAAATTTTCTTCATTAATAAATAAATTAGTTTCATCACTACTAATTTTGACTGTTTTGTTTCTTAATTTATTAATTGACTCAATAGAATCATAGGAGTAAAACTTAATCAAATTTCTATTCTTTAAATGTGTTTTAAAATCTTCGACTACAAAATCTTTACCATCAATTAAAAATTGAGTGTTTTTTAAATCAAAGTTACGAAAAAAATATTCAATATTTATATACTGATACCCTTTTAAAGAGTGTGGTTTGCCTAATTTGCCTACAAGAAATAAATTATGATTAGTCAATAAATTCTACAGAGGATTGTAATCCCTCTTCATCAGCTGCAGCTTGTGCTACAGTTCTAATTGCTCTTGCGACTCTTCCTCTTTTACCAATAACTCTTCCCATGTCATCAGGTGAAGTTCTAACTTCTATTGTTACATTTTCATCATCAGAGTCTGCAACATCAACTTTTACAGATTTAGTATCTTCGACAATTTGATTAACAATATACTCAACAACATTTTTAACAATTGTTCCAGATGCCATTATTCTTCTTCCTTACTAGAGGCTTCTTCTGATGAGTCATTAATAACCTCTTCATCCAAATTTTCATCTTGCTGTTTATTATTTGCTTTAGAACTACTTTTAATTTTTTCTTCTGGAGCTTGTGGTATGGAAACCACTTCACCCTTAGTAGAACGCCATTGCGCCCATGCTCCAGAAATTTCTAATATTTTTTGTGCTCTTTCTGAAGGTTGTGCGCCTTTATCAAGCCAAGATACTGCTTTATCTACATCAATTTCAACCATTGAGGGATTATGATGTGGATCGTAATATCCTAAATCTTCAATAAATTTACCATCTCTAGGTGACCTAGAGTCAGCGACAATAACTCTAAATGTTCTGTTTTTTTTCTTGCCCCTTTGAGCAAGTCTTATTCTTACAGGCATTAAATTCCTTTATTTAAATAGCAATACATTATATTACATGATGTAAAACATAAAATGTACTTTAATTAGATTAACTTCTTCATAAAAATAACTAGAAAAGATTTAATGTTTTGCTAATCTGATTTTGATGCAAATAATTGAAATATCTCATCCACTTAAAGATCACTATTTAACAATTATTAGAGATAAAGAAACAAACTTTGAAAATTTTAGAGAATACTCTTCAAAATTGTCTTACTTATTATTTATCGAAGGTACTAAGAATATATCAACAAAAAATAAAACAATTGAAACTCCATTAACAAAAACTAAGGGTTTTGAAATAGAAAATGAAAACGTAGCTATAGCTGTCCTAAGAGCAGGACTTGGACTAGTTGATGGTGTGAAAAATTTACTACCAGATACTTCATTTGGATACATAGGAGTTCAGCGTAATGAGGAAACAGCAACTCCGGAGTACTATTACGAAAATTTACCAAATCTTGAAAATAAAAATGTATTTATTCTTGAACCAATGCTTGCTACAGGTGGGTCATTATCATTTGCAATAGATAAAGTTAAAGAGCACAGCCCTAAAAGCATCATTGCTCTTACAGTAATATCTTCACCTGAGGGAATTTCCAGATTGGAAAAAGAACATGATGACATAACATTGGTTACTGCAAACATCGATGAAAAGCTTAATGAAAACTGGTACATAGTTCCTGGACTAGGCGATATGGGAGACAGGCTTTTCGGAACCACCTAATGAAAAGATGTTTCTTAGTTGTAATTGATTCTCTAGGTGTTGGAGAGGCTCCTGATGCAAATGAATATGACGATATAGGCGCAAACACCCTTGGTAACGTTGCAAAACATATTGATGGAGTTAACTTACCAAATTTCAACAGACTAGGATTCGGAAAAATTACAAATGTAAAAGGAATGGAAACTAAGCATATAGGAACAGTCGGAAGGTTATCAGAATTATCTATTGGAAATGATTCAACAACTGGACATTGGGAATTAGCAGGTTTGATAACCGAAAAAGAATTTAAAACATTTCCAAATGGATTTCCACAAAAACTAATGGAACAAATAGAAAAAGAAGCAAATTGTAAATTTATTGGCAATATATCTGCATCGGGTACCGAAATAATTGAAAATCTTGGTGAACATCATTTAAAAACAAAAGAATTAATTTTATATACTTCTTCAGATTCTGTATTTCAAATTGCCGCTCATGAAGATGTTTGTAGCTTAAAGGATTTATATAGAATATGTGAAATTGCGAGAAAATATTGTGATGAGTATAACATTGGTAGAGTTATCGCTAGACCGTTTTTAGGCTCCATTGGAAATTTTACGAGAACTTATGACAGAAAAGATTTCGGAATGAATCCACCTGGAGAAACAATACTAAGTTACTTATTTAAAAATAATTTCAAAACTTACGCCATTGGAAAAATTGCTGATTTATTTGGAACCAACTACTTACACAACGATGTTCATACCGAAGGCGATCAAAATGGTTTGGATATTTTAATTGAAGATATTAAATCAGGAGAACATAATTTTACTTTTGTAAATTTAGTTGATCTTGACATGCTTTATGGTCATCGAGAAGACCCAGTAGGTTACTACAAAGGTCTTCAGCTAATCGACAACAGTTTAGAAATAGTAATGCAGAATATGCAAAAAGATGATCTTCTCATACTTACAGGAGATCACGGTACTGACCCTACTGATGGTAAGACTGATCATTCAAGAGAATATGTTCCATTTGTGGCATATAAAATAAATGGAAAAGCAAAATATATAGGCGATGTTGAAGGGTTCACAAATATTGCATCAACAATTGCAGAATTTTTCAATTTAGAAAATATATTCCCAGGTAAAAGCTTTTTAAATCAAATATAGATTATTAATCTTAAATATGTAATGATAGAAAAAATAAATGAATCTAAAGCTTTTATCGACAAAGTAATAAGCAATAAGAAAATAGAAACCATGATTATTTTAGGATCTGGGATGGGTGGATTTGAGGAAAATTATGAGCCCATGCATCAAATAGATTACAAAGATATTCCTAATTTTTTAACACCTTCGGTTGAAGGACATGCAGGCAAGCTTTCAATCGTATCGATTAATGAAAAATTAACCGCTATTTTATCAGGAAGAGCGCATTATTATGAAGGCTACCCTATACAAGATCTAGTTATTCCAATTCGTACATTTTCATTACTTGGTGTTCAAAATCTTATTTTAACAAATGCTGCAGGAGGAATTTCGAATACTTACGAACCAGGTGATATAGTTTCTATCAGTGATCACATTAATTTAACAGGTAATAACCCACTCATTGGTAAAAATCTTGAAAACTTTGGTCCTAGATTTCCTGATATGTCTGAAATCTATGACAAAGGTTTTCAAAAATTAGCAAAAGAAGTATCAAAAAATCATTTTGAATTCAAAACAGGAATATATGCATGGTTTACAGGTCCTTCCTATGAGACACCTGCAGAGGTACAATTTGCTAAAAACATTGGAGCAGACCTAGTCGGAATGTCAACAGTGCCTGAAGCGATAGCAGCAAAACATGCAGGTATGAAGGTTAGTGCTTTTTCATTGGTTACCAACCTTGCGGCTGGAATAAGTAAAAATCCATTGAATCATGAGGAAGTTGTTGAAATTGCTGATTTATCAAAACAAAAATTACAAGGTTTTATGAAAGAATTTTTATCAGAATTGAATTTAGATAATTAATTACGTAAATTAATATATAAATATGAAAATTGCAGTATGCGCTAAACAAATTCCGGATCCAGCTAATGAAGTTACATATTCTGATGGAATAATAAATAGACCAGACGAACAAGTATTAGATGATACAGACAGATATGGAATTGAAGTTGCACTTCAATTAAAAGAAAAGTTTGATGCGGAAGTAACAATTATTTCTATGGGTCCCGCAGGTACACAGAAAGGCCTTCAGCAAGCACTTCAAATGGGTGCTGATAAAGCTATTTATGTTGATGACGACTCCTTAAAAGGATCAAATTCTCTAAAGACTGCTAATGTTCTTAGCGAACTAGCAAAATCTTTAACTGCTGATATTGTAATTTTTGGTACAGAATCAACCGATGGATATTCTGGAACTGTTCCTCAACAAGTTTCTCGATTTTTAGATGTAGAGTGTATTTCTTACGTAAAAGGTCTTGAAGTTGGAGACAATATAACATTGACTAGACAAACTGTAGAAGGTTCGGAAAAAGTAAATATGCCTGAAAAATGTGTAATTTCTGTAACAGCAGGTGGTGTTGAACCAAGATATCCAAATTTTAAAGACATAATGGCAGCCAAATCCAAACCTATTGAACAAATATCCCTAGGTGATTTGAATATTGTTTCTGAGCAGAATGTTGAATTTTTAAATGTTGATACAGTTGAAAGTTCAAAGGCTGGAGAAAAAATCATTGATGAAGGTGAAGCGTATCAAGAAATAGTTAATAAATTGAGAGAGTTAAAAGTAATATGAAAACATTAATTATTGGCGAAATTATAAATAATAATCTAAGTTCTGGTACGTTAGAAATTTTAGGTAAAGCAAAATCTATGGAATTAGAAACCCAAGTAATTACAGTTGGTAGTGATGACACCCCCACAATTGGATTAAATGAGACTAAGCAAACTTACATTAAAAGATCGAATAGTTCGTTAAATTTTTCGAAAGTTGCTTCTAAAATTACAGAAATTATTAAAAACGAAGATATTAAGTTAATTTTAGGTTCTTCAACCTATATGTGTAGAGATTTGATTTCATTTATTTCTGTAGATTTAAACAGTAGCCCAATATCAAATGTTATTGACTTTGATTTACATGATGGCAAAATTTCAACTGTGAATTCAATTAATGGTGGTGAAAGCCTTTATAAAGCAAAAATTAACTCAGATCATTCTTTACTTTTAATTAGACCTAAGGCTTTTGATCCTGCAGAAGTCGAACTTAATACTGATTACGAAACAATTGATGTAGATAATTCAGACATAGAAGTTTTTGATATTTATATTGAAGAAAAATCAGGCCCACAACTAGAAGATTCTAAAGTTGTGATTTCTGCTGGAAGAGGTATGGTTGATAAAGAAAATTTAGAAATGATAGTGACTTTAGCTACAAAACTGAATGCTGCTATTGGTGGTACAAGAGCAATTGTAGATGCTGGATGGATGCCTTACTCACAACAAGTAGGTCAGACAGGAAAAACTGTTAAACCGGATGTTTATATTGCGTGTGGAATATCTGGAGCCACACAACATCAAGTTGGTATGAAAGATTCAAAATATGTTATCGCTATAAATAAAGACGAAGAAGCGCCAATTTTTCAATTAGCTGATCTTGGTATAGTTGGCGATACTTTAAGTGTAATCCCTAAGCTAAACGATAATTTATAATAACTAGTCTTTAAACTGTATCTTATTATTGTAAGGTAAAATATCATCAAATTTATATTTTTTAAAGTCATCTTTATAAACAACAATTACTTCTTCGGTTCCAAATTCAGCCATACGCTGTCTTGATACCCCACAAGGAAAAATCGGATGATCAACAGCATCAATACAAGCAACAGCAAGTATATCAATTTTTGTTTCACCATCAGATATAGCCTTTAAAACAGCCACATCCTCACCACAAACTGTTGCAGGATATGAGACATTTTCTATATTGCAACCTGTGTAGATATTGCCTGAATCAGTAATTAGTGCTGCACCAACTCTAAAGTTTGAATAAGGAGCATAGGCTTTTTTTGCAGATTCCCGAGCTAAATCAGCTAATTCCTGATCATTCATGATTTCTTAATTAATTCTTCGAAGTCTGCTTTTGTTTTTGTAAAAACTCTTGAGCCAGATCCAGGCTCCATGGTAACTCCATATAGTACGTCTCCAGCATGCATGGTTTGTTGTTGATGTGTAACAATAATATATTGAGCATCATTTTTGACATGTTTAAGTAAATTAATCATTCTGTGTAAATTAGCATCATCTAGTGCAGCTTCGACCTCATCAAGAATATAAAATGGACTAGGAAATGACTTAAATATTGAAAAAAGAAATGCTATCGCTGCTAATGATCTTTCTCCACCGGACAATAAGCTCAATTTTTTAACTTTTTTACCTTTTGGTTGAACTGAAATATCAATTCCAGTTTCTAAAATATTTTCTTTATCTGTAAATGATAAAGAACCCTTGCCGCCAGGAAATAATGTTTCAAATATTTCTGAAAAGTGTACAGAAATAGAATTGAACGAAGATTCAATTCTAAATTCAATTTCATTTTCAATTTCTTTAATATGCGAAACGAGTTCCTTCTTGGCTAATTTAAGATCTTCTATATTTTTTGTGATTTCAATAAACCTATCATTTAACGATTCAAAGTCTTCTTTAGCTAAATAATTAACCGTTCCAATTTGCTCTAAGCTTGATTCATTCTTTTCTATTTCATTTTGTAAATCAACTTGATTTAAACCATCAATAGAATAATTTTCTACATCTTTTTCATCAAGACCATATATATTTTTCAAAGTAGAATAATTATTTGTTAATGCACTTTGATTTTCTGATAATTTAATTACATTAGATGTCTTAGTATCCTTTAACTCATAATATTTTTTATTTAAGTCTTCTATTTCACTGTCTATATTTTGCAATTTTTTATTTGTATTCCCATATTTTGTATCAAATTCTTCTGATTTAATATCCAATAATTCAGAAGCTTTATTCGAGAAGTTAATGTAATTTTTAATATCATCAACAAGGTTAGACAATTCATCTTTTGAATTAGAGAAATTATTTGATGTTATATTTTTCATGTCATTATTAAATTCAACATTTTGTTCTGTTAAATTTTTAATTCTCTCTTGTGAAGAGACTAACTGATTAGATACTAAAGATATTTGTTTTTCTATTTCGCTTATCTGATTTTCCAAAATAATTTTTTGATTATTAATGTCTAATTTGAATGTTTCATTTTCATTAATTCCAGAGAGTAATTCTTGTTTTTCAATTAATTGATTTTGAATTAAATTATTTTGATTTGTTAATTTAGCAATCGATTTATTTGTTGAATCTAATTCTCTACTAAGAATCTCATTGTTGTAGTTAACATATTCATTTTTTGATTCAAGATATATATTTGCTTCATTTAAATCATTATTTAAATCTAATACTAATTTTTCTGTCTCAATAACATCATTTTCCCATTGATGTAAATTTTCATTAAACCTGATTAAGATTTCATTTGTTTCATTAATCTCTATTTGCAATGAATTAATTTCAATTTCAAGCAAAGCTTCATTAACTTCAATTGAAGCTGATGATTTCTTTATAACAGATTCGAGACTATTTTTTAAATCATCATAACTAGATTGTAAATTTTTTAATGTGTATTGTTTCGTAACTAGTTGTGTAGATAATGAATTTATTTGATTTGTATTCTGTTGAATTTTTTTTGTAATATTATTTATTTGTTCTAAATTTTTAAAGTCTTCTCTTTCGAGATTATCTTTTCTTTCATTAGCGACTTGAGCAATAGATCTAAATTGTTCGGTAATGTTATTCATTTTTGATGAGTAATCTTTTAATGTTGAACCTATAGAAATTCCATCATCGAGGTTGTTATTAATTTTGTATTTTTCTTCTTTTAATGATGAAATTATTGATTCAGTATTACTAATTTCATAAGAAAGTTTTTTATCAGTCTTATTTAATTCATCAACAGTTTGCTTAAAGTTTTTATAAAGATAAACATTAAGTTTTACATTATTGTCTCTGAGTTGATTAGTTATCTCTTCATGAAGTTTTGCCTGCTCTGCTTGCTCTTGAAGGGGTTTAAGTTGTTTTTTTATTTCACGTAAAACATCTTTAGCTCTTTTAATTTCTTTATCTCCAGACTCTATCCTTTTCAAAGACTTTTCTTTTTTTGACCTTAATGGAAGTATCCCAGCAGCTTCTTCAATAGTAAGCCTATGATCTTCAGGTTTGGAATTTAGAATCTCTGCAATTTGGCCTTGTGAAATGATGACGTGCTGTTGTTTACCGATACCAACTTCACTTAAAAACTCTTGTATATCTAATAGCCTACAATTTAAACCATTCATAAAGTATTCGGAAGTACCATCTCTAAAAAGTTTTCTACCTATAGATATTTCAGAATTTCCATTAAATTTCTTTTCATCTACTTCAAAATTTAAATATACTTCTGCAAAACCTTTTTCAGCCAACTTTTCAGTTCCCGCAAAGATTACATCTTCCATTTTATTTGTTCTTAGTGTTGCCGGACTCTGTGTTCCAAGTACCCATGAAATAGCATCGACGACGTTAGATTTTCCTGAACCATTAGGCCCAACAATTACATTAACTTCCTCTGATAATTGAATATTTGTCTTTTCAGCAAAAGACTTGAACCCATTAATATCTAATGATTTTAAATACATTTATTACCCTGTTGTTAATTACATATTAGTAATAAATAAGATAAATTTCTTATTTTCTAATTTTTTTTAGACTACTTCTATTTCTACTGCGCGAATATTTTGCTTATTAAAAATTAAGGTATTCTCAATATATTTATATGGCTCTTTAGAAATCCAACCTATTTTATATAAGTAATAGGTAGCTGCTAAATCAACACCTCTTTTGCTGCCATCTTTACAATTAAAAACTAAAGATTCGTTATTATCACTCACAAATAAAACACCTTCTGCTCCTGATTTAGCCATTAGATTATGTTTTGAATTGGTAATTATGTTTGTATCTGTGCGCTGCTCTCCTCCAATTATTATCGGATACTGCATATATGCTGAAAATACATTATTCCATACTTCAGAATGAGAACTATTAAGCATTGTGTGTATTGATTGCAAAAAATTAGATACTTTTAATTTAATAGCGGGTAGTCCACATCCATCAATACCAAACCCAATGTCATTAGTATCAAATATTCTAATAAAATAATCTTTAATAATTTCTTGTGTTTTGTGAGTTAATTGACAATATTCATTTGGATCTTCTCCGAGTATTTTTGCAAATATAAGCATCGACAAATGTTTTCCAGAACAGTTATTATGTAAATTTGTAAAATTGTCACCTTTTCTAATAATCGAATCTGCGGTTTCTTCATGAAAGGGTCTTTGAGGACCACATTCAAGATTATCTAAACTAATTTCGTATTTATTTGCAACTGTTTGTAGAAAATCAGTATGTTCATTTTGTCCAGAGTGGGAAGAAGCGAATAACGCTATTTCTTTTAAATTAAATTCTACGTTTTGTTTTGAAGCTTCAATCAACAATGGCATTACTTGCATTGGCTTAACTGCTGAACGTGGGAAAAAATAATCATTTGATGATTTGAAATTTGAATAAAAACTAACTTCATGTGAAGATTCAACGAATCCATCTCTATAGATATTGACAGTTAAGTTATTTATTTCTGACATTTATAACACATATAAGTAGCTCTTGAATCTATAAATAGTTTATCAATTTTTCCAGAACAAGAAAAACATATATGTCTTCCATAAATTAATAAGTTATTCTGATGATTACCGTAGTCACCTAAAGGTAAATAATATGTCATATCACTCAATGTTGTTCCATTATTTTTAATTGCTTTTTTCAGAATTTTTCTTATATTTGAAAAAATAGTTTCCCAAGTATCACTAGTTAATTCGAATGTAGACAAAAAAGGATTGACCTTGGATAAAAATAGAATTTCATTTACATAAATATTTCCTAATCCACTTATATTTTTTTGATTTAATAAAAATTTTTTTATTTCAACAGAACTGTTATTTGCTTTTTGTAAAATTTTATTTTTGCTTGATTGAGTTAATTTAAGTGAATCTGGACCAATGCTATCAAAATGATTATGAACTTCATCATTTTTCAATATTTTTATATATCCAAATTTTCTAATATCATCAAATAACAAAATATCATTTTCAAAATTAAATATTCCATGAGTGTGTTTACTTTTAGAACTGTTTAGAGCAAGTCTTCCACTCATACCGAGGTGAAATAAGAAGGAAATATTTTCAAATTTAAATTGTAGAATTTTACCTTTTCTTATAATGTCATTAAGCACACCAATATTTTTTGGATTTAAAACGTTAAATCTATTTATTCTTTTATCGGTTATTTTGTATCTATTTAATTTTTGATGTAATAATGAATTTTCAAGTACTTTTCGTACAGACTCGACTTCTGGTAACTCAGGCATTTAATGAATTTAACGCATCTTTAGCAGCAGATTGTTGAGCTGATTTTTTTGATTTACCAATTCCACTGCCAATAACATTTTCATCTAATAATACATTTGCAGAAAAGTTTTTGTCATGGTCCGGACCGTGTGATGTATCTTCATACTTAACCTTTAGTCCTTGTTTTGCAAGATATTCTTGTAGTCTAGTTTTGTAATCTTTCTGTCCTGGATTTAACGATAACTCTTTTATACTTGGATATATAAATTTTGACACAAAATCATTTACCGCACTTAGTCCCCCATCGAAATATAGTGCAGCAATAAGTGCCTCTAATGCATCTTCTAAAATTGAGTCTTTTTCCCTTCCACCAGTCGATTCCTCAGCTTTACTTAAAAATAAATACTTTCCAATATTTATTTTTCTACCTAGCTTTACTAAATAGAACTGGTTCACCGCGCTTGATCGAATTTTAGTTAAACTTCCTTCATCTAAATCAGGATATTTCTTAAACAAATATTCGGTAAGATCAAAATCTAATATTGCATCACCAAAAAATTCAAATCTTTGATTTGATTGATGGTCTGGATACTCATCTAAATATGATTTATGAGTTAAAGCTATTTTTAAATACTTATTGTCTTTAAATTTGTATCCAATATTTTTTTCTAAATCTGAAATGTCATTCATAGTTCATTTAATGTTTCAGAAAACTTTCCAATAAAATCTTTTTGGATTGAATTATTCGTGTACTTTATTCCATTTTTAATCGCTTCCTGTTTGGAAGATCCATGACCTATAGTTACTAAGCCATCAACTCCAAGTAAATATGATGCATTAGTTTTATCTGGATTCAGCTTGTCTTTTACAGGCTTAAAGGCATTTTTGACAATAGGTAGCAATGGTTTAAATAGGTTATTACTTAAAGAATCAGAAATTAGTTTTTGTTGGAGCTTTGCAGTTCCTTCAAGTGTTTTTAAAACTACATTTCCTGTAAAGCCGTCTGTAACAAATACATCTACTTTTTTAGTTGCAAAATCTCTACCTTCGACATTGCCAATAAAATTTAAATTACTTGAAGATAAAAGTTTATAAGCAGATTTTTCTAAATCTCTTCCTTTTGACTCTTCCTCTCCATTATTTAAAAGACCAACTCTTGGGTTGTCTAGTTCAAGTAAAACTTCAGCAAGCTTTGAACCCATTACAGCAAATTGATACAATATTTTTGGTTTGACATCCAGACTTGCACCTGAATCAAGCAATATAACACTTGAATCAGAGTTAGGAAGAATAGATGCTATAGCTGGTCTAATTACCCCTTTTTGTTTACCCAAGATAGTGATTGCACTTATTAGTGTTGCTCCAGTTGAGCCTGCAGAGAAAACTGCTTCTACTTTTTTTTCTTTTAATAGCTGCATACATCCAACAATCGATGCTTCTTTTTTTGCTCTTATGGCTTTTAATGGATCCTCATCCATTGAAATAACCTGAGGATAGTGATATACAGGAATTTCAGTAGAACCTAAATATGGTTTAATTAAGTTTTCATCACCACACAAAACAACATTAACGCCATCTTCTTTAGCTTTAATTGCGCCTTTGACTACCTCTACAGGTGCGGAATCACCACCCATTGCATCGACGGCAATAGTGTTCATAATTTTTTTAGCTTACTTCGGGTTCTTTAACTTGTCGCCCGTTATAAGTTCCATCATTAGGATTAACTCTATGAGACTGCTTTGCAACACCAGTCTCAGGATCAACTACGAAATGTGGCTTGGAAACTTTATGAGTTGCTTTTCTACGTCTAGTTCTTGACTTAGACATTTTCTTCTTAGGTACTGCCATACTTAATTCCTTTCAAACTACAAATCTAGCTGACTTAGAGAAGAAAATGGACTTTCTTTTAAGTTTTTTTCTTCGCAATTACATGTCTTTTTTGTTAAATTAATACCACAATACGTACAAAGTCCTTTACATTCATTACTGCAGACAAAATTATTTTGCATTTTATCAATAATCATTTCAGAAATAATAGGTTCTAAGTCAAAATATTCGTCATCATGATTAAGCTCATAGTCATTTTCTTCATAAATATTCACTTTTGAACTTAATTCATTTATCTCATTGTTACTGGATGGATTTAAACACCTTACACAGATTCTTTTATAACTAAAATCTATTTTGATTTGTACAGATAATAAATCATCTTGAAACTCAAGTTCGGTGAATAGTGTTATCTCATCACTGTTATCAATAAAATTATTACCGTAGTTTATTGGAAGGTAGCCTTTTCTTTCAATAATTTTTTTATCTTTAAATATAGTCTGGTCCGTAGACTTAACTTTTGCATCAAGGATCATTGTTGTGGTTTGTCAATATCTCTTGGTTGACGTAGCTTTGATCTTTCCTGGTCTAAAAATTCATTTAACTGATTAATTTTATTTTGAATCTCTTCCATCTTGTTATCTACAGCGTCTTCTATAGTTGCCCTATAGGATTGTGACTCTAGCTCAGACTGTTTTATTATAGCATTAGCTTCAATAACTGCCTCTTTGAGAACATAAGATTCTTCAATTAATTTTTCTGATTCTTTGTTAGCATCTTCTACAATTGAAATTGCCTCATCCTGCGCTTTACTTATAAATGATTCCTGTTCTCTAACAATCCATCTTGCTGTCCTTAACTCTACTGGGATGGTATCAATAATTTCATCAATGCTTTTTATAATCTCTTTTTTATTCACCCTTCCAGTTAGTGTGTTTGACTCAAGACTTAATCTCAAATTTTCTAATTTATCTACTAATTCAATTGAGATTTTTCCTTTTGCTAAATCCTCAAAATTAATTTTAGGTTCAGACATTTTTCATTTTTTCTAAAACATTTTTTGGTACTAAAGAAGAAATATCTCCTCCATAAGAATGTATTTCCTTGACCATTGAACTAGATAAGTAACCATACTCTGGGGAGGAAGGTATAAAGATAGTTTCAAAACCTTTTAACGTTGAATTTGCTTGTGCCATTTGAAACTCGTAGTCAAAATCAGTCATAGCTCTAAGACCTTTTACTATTGCATCCACAGATTGTGAAGTAGCAAAATCAACTAAAAGCCCTTCGAAACTTTCAACTTTTACATTGTTTTTGTTTTCATAAATTTCTTCAAGAATTGAAGAGCGCTCTTCAGGTGAGAATAACGAATCTTTTGATGGATTTACGACTACACCTACGACTATATCTGAAAATATATCTGCGCATCTATTTATAACATCTATATGACCGTTTGTTGGTGGATCAAATGAGCCTGGAATTAAAATTTTCATAGTTTCCTCAATATTATAATTTTACTTTGCCCATAATTTTTTTCTCTATGTATTTCATAATTTTTTGAAAATTCAATTTCTGATGATGCTTTATGTCTGTGAACAACTACAAAACTGTCAACTCTAGTTATCTCAACTAAATTATTTATCTCATTTTCGACTTTATCAGAGCCCATTTCAAAAGGAGGGTCGTAAAATACAATATCGTAAGTATTAATAGAAGATTTGATAAACGTTTCTACGGCTGTGTTTGTAATTATAAAATTAATATCAAGCTCTTTAAGATTTTTACTTAATACATCTATACATTCTTTTGACTTTTCTACAAAAGTAACAAACTTTGCTCCCCTGCTGATAGCTTCTATTCCCAAACTTCCAGAGCCAGCATAAAGATCAAGTACCTCTTTATCTTCAATTAAAAATTGTAATGAATTAAAAATTGCTTCCCTCACTTTGCTCATCATTGGTCTTGTATTTGAATTGTTAATAGTTTGAATTTTTTTTGATTTATACTTACCAGCTAATATCCTCATGTTGTGCCTTCAGCAGCAAAATAATTTGGAAATAATAATTTTGCTTCTTGAAATATTTCAATTGATTCATCAGTTCCATTTATTTCTTCATGAATTTTCTTTGACTCAAGTAACAAGTTATAGTCATACCTTAAATCTGCAATTTTAAGATCTGACCTACCAGATTGGTTTTTACCGGTAACTTTTCCCTCTCCTCTTATTTCTAAATCTATTTCAGACAGCTTAAAACCATCACTAAGTTCAACAATCGCTTCTAATCTCTTTTTTCCATCTTCGCTTATTGTGCTAAGTGATTTCTTTTTTGTGATATGAAATATACACTCAGACTGTTTTTCACCTCTACCAACTCTTCCTCTCAATTGGTGAAGCTGATTAAGCCCAAATCTTTCAGCACTTTCTATAACCATCAGGGATGCATTCGGGATGTCTATTCCTACTTCTATTACTACTGTTGACACCAAGATATCTATCTTATATTCTGTCATGTCGTTCATTATTTTTTCTTTTTCCTCATAATGCATTTTTCCATGCAGTAAAGCTACATTTTTATCTTCAAACTTTTCTTTATACTCTTTATAGACTATTTCAGCTGCTTGAATATCAGAGTTTTCACTTTCATCAATATAAGGACAAACTACAAATATTTGTGAGTTCTGATTTAAGTGTTCTTTACATTTATCAAATACAAGGTTGCTATCCCCTTTTAACCCGTTGAATAAGTAAGAAATAATTTCTTTTCTACCAGGAGGTAACTCATTTATAGAAGATATATCAAGATCTCCATAAATGGACAAAGCTGTCGTTCTAGGAATTGGTGTCGCAGTCATCACCAATTGGTCCGGAACAATATCTGAATCAGTAATAAGTTTCTTTCTTTGATCTACTCCAAATCTTTGTTGCTCATCAATTATTACTAACCCTAAATTAGAAAAAAGAACTTTTTCTTGAATTAATGCGTGAGTTCCAATATAGAGGCCTGGTTTTCCTGTAGATATACTTTCCAAAACATTATCTCTATCTTTTACAGACGAAGAAAGAAAATATATATCAATATCTGAATATTTTAAAAATTCACTTATGGACTTTAAATGCTGCTCGGCTAATACTTCTGTAGGCGCCATAAAAGCTACTTGAAATCCAGATTTAACCACAGCATAAACGGCAATTGCTGCAACTACAGTTTTACCAGAGCCAACGTCACCTTGTAAAAGTCTTTTCATTGGAAAAGTATTTGTCAAATCTTCTAATATTTCTTGATAAGAATTTATTTGAGAATTAGTAAGTTTAAAAGGTAATTCGGAAATAAAATTATTTATATCGATATCATTAAATTTGTATATTGGGCCTTTGTTTTTATTTTTAAATTCAGATTTTAAATTTTCAAAAATTGATCTTAGGTATAAAAACTCATCTAATGCTAAGCGATCTTTTGCTAGATTATATTCTTTAATGTTTTTTGGGAAATGTATTGCCTGAAAGCTTTCAGTTCTAGAAATCTTTGAGTATTTTTGTAAAATTTTTTGAGGGATAACATCTTTTATACCTGGAAGAAATTCATCCTTTGGAGAATTAACAATCTGTAAAACTTCTTTCAAAGCTTTTCTAATTACTGCACTAGAAATACCATCAATTTTTGGATAAATTGGTATCAACGAACCTGTTTCATTTAATTCTTCAATGTCTGCAAATTTTTCTATTGTAGGATTTTTAAACTCAATTGAGCCTGTTTTTTTAATATCTGGTTTACCTGATAAAGCAACATCATCTCCCTCTTTAAAACGAGATTCAATATATTGGGGCCCAAACCATTTAGCTTTTACATTTCCAGAATTATCAGAAATAGAGAGAGTAGTTATTCTCAGTCTAGATCTAGTAGTAAATACTGATACTTTTGAAATATTGCCAATCATCGTTACTTCTTTATCAATATCTGAGTCATTTATTTCGACAATTTTTTTAATTTTTGATCTATCAATGTGCTTTTTAGGAAAGAATCTGAGTAGATCAGCTATAGATGAAAGATTGCTTTTTTTTAAACTTGAATATCTCTTTTCTCCGAACCCTTTTAATGAATCCAGCTTTATATTATTTAAATAAGTTACGCTTCTTTCAACCACAATCAAACAATACCTAAAAAGTTTTAAAATGAAAGTACCTACAAATTAATAAATTAGTTATAGTTAAAGTTGTAATTTAGAGGTAAACAAAATGTCGAATAGATGCCAAGTAACTGGAAGAGAGCCAAGATCAGGTAAGCGTGTTTCTTTTTCACATAAAAGAAACAACCGTTGGTTCAAGCCAAACATACAAACTAAAAAATATTGGCTTGGAAGCGAAAATAGGTGGGTAAAACTTAAAGTTAGTACAAAAGGCAACAAAATTATAGATAGACGTGGAATTGAGTCAGTAGTTAAAGAAATAAGAACTAGGGGCGAAAAAGTTTAATGGCGCAGGGTGTTGTTAAATCCTATGATCCAAATACTGGTAACGGCATTGTCATACTTGACACCGACAAAACAGAAGTCTTCTTAGCTCCAGGATCTTTAAAAGGTTCTATATTTAGAACACTTAGGCAAGGACAACGGGTTAACTTCGATATAGAACAAAGAGATGAAATACCAACAATTGTAAATATCCGAATTGGACAAGACAAATATTAGAAAATATTAATGTCTTTAATTAATCTGCGATTAGAAAATGAACAAATAATAAATGATCATTTTACAAATTTATGTTGTGACAATTACACTACTCCTTTTTTAAAAGGTGGGCAATCAAACGCTGATACTGCTCTAAATCAATTAAACATTGATAAATACGCAACTAAGAGAAATAATGTATACCCAAAAAGTAAAAGAGGCTCTTCGTACCTTTCACCATATATTCGACATGGATTATTAGGCCTTAATGATGTTTGGAATGCTGTTGAGAACTTTGAATATAAAGATAAAACAAAATTTCGAGATGAGCTCTTGTGGCAGGAGTTTTCGAGACACTTATATGCAATAGTTGGGAAAAAATCATCCAATTATTTAAATTATAAAGTCGAAATACCCAATTTAAATATAGATTTATACGAAGGAATGAAATGTATATCAACAATTGAAGAAGAACTTGAAAGTACAGGATATATGGTTAATCAAACTCGTATGTGGTACGCATCACATAACTCATTAAGAAATGGTCAAAACTGGAATAAAATTGAAGATTATATGTTTAAACATCTTATTGATGGTTCGCGATTTGCAAACAGACTTGGATGGCAATGGGTAATGGGTTCACAAACTGGCAAACCATACGGATTTTCAAAATTTCAGGTTGAGAAACGTGCACCAGAATTATGTAATAGTTGCGAATTAAAAAATAACTGCCCAATACAGGAATGGCCACAAACATCAATCACTGAGAAGTTGGAAATTAATATAGATTTACATAATGAAAGAATATTTGGACCACAATTTACAAAAGAAAATGAAAAAAGTAAACCATCATTTGTTTGGATTACAGGAGAATCACTAGGAGACAATGATCCTGCAGCCAGTTTTTACAACGAACTGCCTATCGTATTTATATTTGATATCAATTTACTTAACAAATTACAATTATCTACAAAAAGAATAAATTTTTTATTAGATTGCCTAAAGGAAATTAACAATAAAAAAGAACTTGAAGTCCACTTAGATGATCCAAAAGAATATCTTAATAATAAATATTTTGCATCTACTTTTGCACCCGTACCTAAGTATCGTGAAATAACTATGCAAAATATTCCATCAGTTGAATTTCCAGCACAAAGACTTGCTGAACCAATAGATTTCTATCCATCTAGTTATAGTTCATGGAAAAAAAAGATTAAATTAAAAGTATGAGAAGATATCTAATATTTTTATTTTTATTTTTTCACAATTATATATATATCTATTCAAATGGAAGAATTGGTAAATTTTTACAGGGAAGACCATGTTTAATTCTTTACTCAACAGGAGCAAAAACAAATTTATTACGAAAAAATGTACTTGTATTTATGAAAGAAGCAGAACAAATATGCTTAGTAGCATCAAAGGGTGGGAGCCCAACTAATCCTGGTTGGTATCATAACTTAATATCTAATCCAAAGTGTGAAATCCAAATTGGGAAAAATAAATTTAATGCAATCGCAAGAGAAGTTTTTGACGATGAAAGAGAAGAGTGGTGGCACAAAATGGACTATATGAATAAAGGAGGTTATTCAAATTATCAGGTAAGAACCTCAAGAAAGATCCCGGTATTAGTTCTTTCTTTGTCTTAGTCTAGAATTGCGCCTAAGTCAGTTATGTAGTTTATTTTAAATTTCTTTAGTGTTTATAAGCTATTAAAAGCTTTTTCAATAACATCAATCGTTAAATTGTCTACAATAACATCAGCTCTACTTAATTCAGTTTCTGAAAATATTCCCCTATCGACAGCAACAACATAAGTATCTGATGCTTTTCCAGCTGCAATCCCTGGAGGACTGTCTTCAATAACTATATTTTTAGTTGTTTGGAGCTCAGCTATTGCTTTATTGTAAATATCTGGATATGGTTTATTACGTTCAACCAAATTACCTCCAATAACGAATGAAAAATAATCAAATATATTTGCTTTAATTAATTTATTTTTCAGTAACTCGTATGGACTAGCAGAAACACATGCGGAAACCCAGCCCCTATCACTAGCTTCAATCAATACATCTTTTGCATCTTGAAATAGTAATCTTTCATTTAAGGTTCCTTCAATAATTTTTCCTAAAGAATCCATAGTTTCTTCAAAATTATCTAAATCAACTATTTTTGTATAAAAGCTATGGACTAACCTATCATCAACTCCTACCCACTGCCTCGTTTCTTTTTCGGATATATCTAAACCAAAACTTTTTAAATGTTCTTTCCAAGCTAAACCGTAAGAAGTTTCTGTATCCATGAGGGTTCCATCACAGTCCCAATAAATTCCATGCATTAACTTTTATCCTAATTTACTTTGAATATCTTTTGCACTTTTTAGAGCGATACCATCAGAACCGCCTGTACTCCAATAATTAGTATTTAATTTTGCCTCATCAACCATATCATTTAGTAAGTCAAATTTACTTTTGCCAATATTTTGCCAAAGATACAATGCATGACTTCCGGGTATTGTATTTACCTCATTCAGATAAATTTCCTCTTCGTGCATCAAAAAATCTACCCTAGATATTCCTTTTATTTCTATTATTTCTAAAAATTTAAAAAGTATATCTTTAATTATTTTCTCAGTTTTCTTATCTATATTTGCAGGCAATTCTCTTTTAGATCCTTCAAGTCCTCCATTGTCAAGATACTTATCGTTATAAGAAAATAAATCATAATTATTGGTCCTTATTGGTTTCTCAATTTCAGAAAAATCGACCTGTGGATAAGTTCTTACCCCAACTAATAAATCTTCAGAATTTTCTAAAAATTTTTCTACAGTAGCTCCCTGGGTATAAAGTTTAGAATTTTCTGTAAGCTTTAAGGCGGTATTGTAATCTTCAACTACTTCTACTCCAATCGAAGAACCTCCAAACCGAGGTTTAAGTATATAAGGGCCATCAAATTTAGGATTAGAATTTTGTATCACAAGATGTTTCTCCAATACCGATATACCCATTTCTTTCATTAGTGTGAAGAAAATATACTTATCCATTCCAATTTGTGATGTCGTTAATGTAGGTCCCGTATATTTTATTCCAAGTAATGTTAAAAAGCTTTGTAAAGTTCCATCTTCTCCAGGACCACCGTGACATGCATTTACAGCAATATTAAATTCAACTTTTTTCCTTTTTAAATAAAAACCAGGGATTGAATCATATTTTATTGTTAATTCCTTTTTTAAAATTTTATCACCGTCGAGAAAGTCAATAGATTCAAGATTTTGATCTACAAGGTACCATTTATTATCTTTTGTCCAATATATATTTAAAATATTGTATTTATTAGATAATATTCTCGAACTCTGCAATCCAGTCAGAATAGAAATATCATGTTCGTCTGAAGGACCACCAAATATTACTGCTAATGTATCAGTCATATTTTATGGATGGTGATCTGGTAAATCATTTTCAAAAAGTACAACGTCATTATCTTTCACAACAGAGTTTAGATAAGAAACTGCCAAATCTCTATTTTTAAAATATTTTACAGGAATTTTATTCTCCTCAAACGCAAGCATAAGAGGGCCTTTATTGGTGAAACCAACGATAAGTGCTTCATCGATAACTTCACTAGCAATATGTGCAAATTCATAGTTGTAACTAAACTGTTCAGAACCTAGTTCAACCATTCCAGGGGTGATAAGGTATTTCTTACCTTCGGTTTCAATTTCATCAAGTACTTCAAGTGAAGAAATGCAAGAAACTGGATTAGAATTAAACGAATTATCAATGATAGTTTGTCCCATAGTTCCTTGAATAATAGTTTGTCGGTGATCAGTTTTTTCTAAAGCATCAATTTTTTCAATATAAGTTTTAACATCCATTTCAAGAGACACCATTACCCCTACTGACAAAGAAATAGACAATTGTAATATTTTTGGTGCATTTATGTTTCCAATAAACTCACCACCTATGTAAACCTTATGAATTCCATTTTCATAATCCACATATACAGCAGCTCTTTCCGAAGTAGTTGAACAATCTATAACCATTTTTTGTGCGGTCCAAAGTCTTGCTTGGTTAAGCAGCAGCTCATCGTCTCCATTGATTACAACAGATCCAGTAAGGTCAACTATTTCAGATTTAGCATCAAGAATATTTTCAAGAGTTTTCATTCTTTCTAAATGAACAGGAGCAATTCCAGTAATAACAGATATGTGAGGCCTGACCCATGAACACATTTCTCTAATTTCACCGAATCCATAAGTTCCCATTTCTACAATTGCAATTTCATCATCACGTTTTAAATTTTCATTAATTGCCTTTGCTATACCAAGGCGATTATTAAAACTTTCGGGTGTCACAAAAGTTTTATTTTTTTGGGATAAAATTTGAGACAAAATATTTTTAGTTGTAGTTTTAGAGTATGATCCAGTAATAGCAACAATAGGTCCTTGAAAATTTTTTAATTCATTCTCTGCGTCATCAATAAATTTTTGTGATGTGTTCTTTTCATACCCTTTAGTAATTCTAAGAGATTGATCATAAACATAGAAGGAGAATAGATTAGCTAACATTGCCAAAAAATAACCAAGATCCATATATATCGAAACAAAAGAAACAATAATTATTAACAAATAGTAAGTCAGATTTAACCTTTTTAGTCTTTGCGTCATATTTACTTTTGTGGTTCTATATTGGAAATTTAAACCCACAGGAGTAAATAGAGTGATTACAGCTAATATTATTGCTGGAAAAGGTGACCATAAGCTTGAAAACATCAAAACTAAACAAAAGAAGAAATAAAGATTATTAAATGGAACTAATCTAACCCATCTAAAATAAAACTTTGTGACATATCCGGGTATGTAATGCTCTCTTTGTGCAACTCTACCCCATCGAACAGAACTAATACATGAGCTCAAGGTGAGCAAAAATATAACAACGATATAAATTAAATTCATTTTTTGATTATCTCAATAATTTTTTCAGAACTACTTCTTAGCATATTGTGACCTTCATCAGGAATTATCGTTAATTCAGAATCAGGAATTATACTACTTGAGTCGATACCTACTCTGATGGGAACAACTAAATCATCTTCACCATAAATTAAATTAACTTTAGTATTTATATTTGGAAGAATAGTTGATAAATCATCATTAACTGCCATAACTAATGTATCCTTTAAAACTTTATTTGCTTTTTTATAATCTTCTGATCCATATTTATTTTTCATTTCATCAAGAAAAACATCACTAATTAGATTGATTCTATTTAAAAATTTAAATACTTTGTAAATAGAAAAACTATTATTAGTTTTTTTACTTCTTATGAGAGGCGCAGCAATTATTACAAGTTTTTTATATTCTTTTAATTGAGATAAGTGAACTGCAACTCTTCCACCAAATGAATGTCCAACAATAATTTCAACCGAATCAGGGATTAATTTATTCAGATATTCTGCATATTGTTTTGGTGAGAAACTAATTTGAAAGGGTACTGATTTGCCGAATCCTGGTAAATCAAATGTAATATATTCAAAATTAGAATCAATTTTACTGAAATCTTTACCACTTCCTCCCCATCCATGTAAAAAACAAACTTTAGGTAGGTCCGTATTCATATTTGCATATGTCAAATCATCATTTAGAACTCTATATGCCATTAATTAAGTCCTAAACCTAATGTTTGAATTGCTCTAATTTCCATGCCCATTAAAAAGAATAATGCAAATGACCAATAAAGATAATAATTCAATTTCATCTCATTTCTATATATATATAAAAATGTCAACACGAATAAATTTACAATATTATAAAAAAGACTAAAAGAACCGATTTCATTATTTTGTGAAAAATATACAACTACAAGGACTTGCAGTAGTACTGATGAAAGTGAGAAAATAATTAAATTGTTTGTTAATTTAATACTTACTTCATACTTTCCAAAATGTATTATCAATAAAACTAACCCTATAGCCCCGCATACAGCCAAACTTATATATGAAGGTAATTCTAAAAAATAAAATTCCATAAATTCATTTTAGTGGTTACAAAATTGAGTATTAATAATTAATCAGTTACAGTGAAACTTAATGGTTTATATCGAAAACGATAAAATAGCATCTAACGTTCCTAGTGCGTGGTATAGTTCTTTGGAAAATTATATTGTTAAAGGTAGAAACGCAGAAATTTGGGACTCTGAAGGTAAACGTTTCTTGGATTATGTTGGTGGGTACGCTGTTTTGAACACGGGTCATTTGCATCCTACAGTAATTGAAAGGGTTAAAGTCCAACTTGATGATTTTTCACATTCATGCTTTGCATTTGCACCACATGAAAATGCAGTAAAGCTTTCTGAGGAATTAAATAAAAGATACCCTATAAATTCTGATACAAAAACTTTTATGGTGAATAGTGGTGCTGAAGCAGTTGAAAATGCGGTCAAAATAGCTAGATACTTTACTAACAAAAAAGGAATACTTTCATTTAAGGGAGGTTTTCACGGTAGAACATATCTTGCAATGGGTCTGACTGGTAAAGATAAACCATACAAAGAAGGATTTGGGCCATTCCCAGAATTCGTAAAACATGCTTCTTACCCTTATGCCTATCGAGATGTCTCTGATGACCAAGCATTGGAAAGTGTAAAAGAATTATTTAATACCACACTTGATCCAAATGATACAGCAGCAATGATAGTTGAAGTGCAGCTCGGAGAAGGTGGATATATTCCTGCTTCGAGTTATTTTCTTCAAAGTTTAAGAGAAATATGTGATGAGAAAAATATTTTATTAATTTTTGACGAAGTGCAAACAGGCTTTGGACGTACTGGAAATATGTTTGGAGCAGAAACTGTTAATGTTGTACCAGATATCGTTACCCTAGCCAAAGGAATAGCGGGTGGGTTTCCACTAGCTGCAGTTTTAGGAAAATCAGAAATTATGGATTCAATACATGATGCAGGTATTGGAAGCACCTTTGGTGCGTCACCTGTTTCATGTGCTGCAGCTCTAGGCGTGTTGGAAGCCTTTGATAATGAGAATATTTTAGAAAATGCTAGCAAACAATCAGAAATAATGAATAGTCAATTACTCAATATGCTAAAGGAATATGATTTTATTGGTGACGTAAGAGGCTATGGGCCAATGATAGGTGTTGAAATTGTAAAAGGTAAAGATTTAAATTCTCCAGACAAAGATAAAACAATGCAAATCATTTCTAAATGTAAAGATAATGGACTTTTACTTGTTTCTTGTGGTGAAAATGGAAACGTTATTAGGTTTATGGGTCCATTAACAACACCTATAAACCAAGTAGAAGAGGCACTAGAAATATTTAAAAACTCTTTAAACTAGTCACTTTCGACGTGTGTAAGTTTATGTAGTGTTGTTAATACGTCACCATCTTTTACTGATTTAAACGGTGCTTTCATTAACCATGCAGAAACAAGATCTAATGAATCTAAATCATTTTTTTCATTAAAATATTTCATATACCTAACAGCATCAATAGTGACACCAGCACTATTTGGAGAGTCCCAAACTTCTAGTTGAACTTCTATATTTAGTGGAGCTCCCCCAAAAGCTTTGCCTTCAAGCCTAATAAATGCTTTCTTTCGATCCTCAAGCCACTTTACATAATCAGATGGACCAATTCTTACATTATCTGGTGAAATTCCTGAGCCTTTATTTGCAACAGATGTAACTGAAGAAGTTTTGCTGGTTCTTTTGGTTTCTAGTCTGTCTTCCTCTAACATATTTAAAAAGTCCATATTTCCACCAACATTCAATTGGTAAGTATGCTCAAGCTTGACTCCTCTGTCTGAAAACAATTGAGCTAAAGCTCTATGAACAATAGTTGCTCCTACTTGACTTTTAATATCGTCTCCGATAAGTGGAACAGATGCATCTTTAAATTTTTGATACCATTCATCGTCTCGAGCGATAAATACTGGTATACAGTTTATAAATCCGACATCAGAGTTGATAGCAGCTTGAGCATAGAACTTGACCGCATCGTCTGAACCGACTGGTAGTAAATTTATTAAAATTTCTGCTCCAGATTTTTTTAGTGAATCTTCAAAATTCTTTGAATCAGGTGATGTTTTTATAATATCTTTTACGAATTTACCAACTCCATCTTTAACAACACCCGGCTCCACAATAACCCCAGTGCTTGGAACTTCTGAAAACTTCAATGTATTATTAGGCTCAGCAAATATAGCTTCACTTAAATCTTTACCAACTTTTGATTCGTTAATATCATAAGCTGCAACAATTTCTATATCAGAAACTTTATAACCGCCAATTACATCAGATATTAGCCCATCTTCATTGTCAGAATTGCTGTAGTACTCAACACCTTGCACAAAAGAACTAGCACAATTACCAACACCTAAAATTGCAACTTTGATATTTTTATTTTCCATTTCCATACCTTAGCAACAGTGAGTTATATAAATACTTGAAGGGTTAATTAAAAAGAAAATTAAACCAACTAAATGAACTGTACAATATGCCAGCAACAAAATATAAAATAAAAGTAATTATTCCAATTAATTGTAAGATTTTTATAAAGCTGTTCACAATTACATTTTACAAATATTGCAATTAATATAGATATAATTTACTTATGATTAAAAATTTATCTCCCTCAAGAGCATCGCAATTTAAAACGTGTCCAAAACAATTCAAATTTTCAAATGTTGATAAATTAAAAGAACCTACCAATGAAGTACAGGCTAAAGGAACAACTGTTCATCAGGCATTAGAAGATTTATTCGACTTGCCAAAAGAAGAAAGAAATACTGAGAAGCTTCATAATCTATTTCGTGATGCATGGACAAAAGTAAGAGGTACAGACGAACACCATAATCTTTTTTCTAGTGTTGATGAGGAAAGAGAGTGGGGTGTCGATGGGCTTAAATTATTAAACAACTATATGTCTATAGAAGACCCTACAAGTTTTGACCCATTAGAGCGAGAACGTTGGGTGAGAGGATCAATTGATGATTTGAATTTAAGGGGAATACTTGACAGAATGGACAGAAATCAAAAGGGTGAACTCATCATTGTTGATTATAAAAGTGGTAAAGCTCCAATGGCAAAATATAAAGAACCTAGATTTTTTGCTCTTAAATTGTATGCCATGTTAATTAAAGATGAACTTGGTGAAATGCCTGCTGAACTTAAATTAATTTATCTAAAAAACTCTACAATTCATACATTAAAAATTACCGAACAAGATTTAATAGATGCAAAAAATGAAATTATTGAAATTTGGGAAAATATAAAAAAAGCATATGAAAATAATGATTTCCCTGCTGTCAAAAATAACTTATGTGACTGGTGTTACTATAAACCTATTTGTCCAGTGTTTAATAAAAACGCCCCAAGTACTGAAGAATTAAGGGTTATTAATGAAACTATTTCAGATTTACAAGAAGAAGTTGAAGCACTAGACATGTTTAAAGATGATAAAGATATACCGAAAGAGAGTCCTATTGGAAGCAAAGATAGAAATGAAATACAAAATAAAATCGGTGAGCTTGAAAATCAAAAAAATGATATTCAATCCGAAATTGAAAAGCTTCTAAGGGAACAAGCCTCTAGTTAATTTTGCCGCTGCAACTCTTCTAATACCTTTTATAAGTGCAGCAGTTCGCAAATCACAATTTTGTTTTTGTGAAATAGTCCAAACTTCTTCAAATGAAGTAATCATTACATCAAGTAGCTTTTCGTATAACTCGGTTTCTTTCCATAAGTAATTTTGCGTATTTTGTACCCATTCAAAATAGCTAGCAGTAATTCCTCCAGCATTAGCTAAAATATCTGGAACAATCATCACATCATTTTCTCTCAAGATTTTATCGGCATTTACAGTTGTGGGAGAGTTTGCTCCTTCAATAATTACATTTGCTTTAATTTTATCTGCATTATTGGATGTTATAACTCCTCCAATAGCTGCAGGAATTAAAACATCACATTCTACTTCAAGTATCTCTCCATCATAATCTTCTCCACCTGGAAAGCCTTTAACAGAAGGGTTTTTGGCAATATGCTTAAAAAGCTCCGGAATATTGAGACCGTCTTTATTTATAACTGCTCCACCAAGATCATTAATTGCAATAACCTTAGCTCCTCTTTCATAAGAATCTAATGCTGCGTATCTTGCAACATTTCCAAACCCCTGAATTACAACTCTAGAGTCTTTATAGCTTTTGCCAATTTTTTCCATAGCTGCATTTCCTACAGCCACTGCTCCTCTTCCTGTAGATTCTCTTCTGGTTATTGATCCACCAATAGACACCGGCTTTCCAGTTACTATGCCAGGTTGAGGGGAGCCAACAAAGTTGCTATATGTATCCATTATCCACGCCATGGTTTGCTCATCAGTTCCAAGATCTGGAGCAGGAATGTCTTTGTCTACTCCAATAATTGGTAATAATTCTGCTGTATATCTTCTGGTAACTCTTTGTTTTTCTGATCTAGTTAATGGGTTAGGGTCTATGGCTACACCACCTTTAGCACCACCATAAGGCAATCCTACAATTGCAGACTTCCATGACATCAATATCGCTAAGGCAGTTACTTCACCTAAATTTACATCAGGTGCGTATCTAATACCACCTTTTGTAGGCCCCATAGATAAAACATGCTGTACCCTGTAGCCCATAACAGTTTCTACTTCGTCATATTCATCTCTTCTAAATGGAAATGTAACTACTAAAGATCTTTGAGGTAGCTTAAGCCTTTCCCTAATATTGGAATCAAGATTGATTAAATCAGAGACCTCATCATACTGTCTGATGACTTCTTTATACATATGTGAGTCAAAGAGGTTGTTTTCAACTATCACATGCTCATCATATATAGGTTTTTGCTAGAAAGACTGTTATTTTGATTTTTTTGTCACACTGAATTTGTAGATTACTAAATATGAAAGAAAAAGAAATACTTAAATTATTAGAAAAATCTGGAATGAAAGCAAATTTTATTTGCTCTGACCATAATGACAGGTGTAATTGTCATAGAATATATGATGAAGCTGCATAATTTATAGGAGTTAAAATGAAAGATCTAATATGGGATATTGCTAAGAGTGGTGAGCAAGTTCTTGAAAATACTAAACTTCAAAGCATTGAAGAGCCAAAAGAACTATTCGTTGCAAGAGGAGTTTCTCTAGAAGCAAAAGACAGTACTTATAAAATTAATAGGTTTGTTGATAATAAAATTGCACATGACGTTAAAGAAAATGGTGCAATAAAAATCTCTGATACAGTATTTAATTATTCCAAAAGTTATAAGTCTAAGACTATTGACTTAAAGCGTTTGCTTGAATGGGCAACTAGCAAAAAGTTATCTGATGACGATATTGAAAATTTAGTTGCATTGTGCGGTAATAGTTTTGTTCCTAAATTAAGAGGTTTAGATGCTGTTGCAGAAAAAAAAGGTATGGATAAACAATTAGCAAGAGATACTTTTATAGAAAAGATATGGGATGAAGAGCCAAAATTACAAGTTATTAAATCAAGTAACGACACTGCGCCAGTTTGGGCTAAAGATTTGCAAGAAATGGAGAGAAGAAAATGAAACAATTGTATGAATTATCGAGAAAATTTCCTATAGAGTGGATCAAAAAAGCACCCAAAGGAAAATTTGGAAATTATGTCCCCCACCCTGTTATTACTCAAAGACTTTTAGAAGTTTGTGGCCCTTTTGACTGGGAAGTTGTGGAATTAATTAGGCAAGAAAAAAGTGGATCAGTTGTTGGGTGTTTCGGGAAATTGACTGTAGAGGTTGATGGAAAGCTAGTTACTGTAACATCGATCGGAGATGTTGAACATGATCAAAAAAATGATGGAAGTAATGCAAAACACGCTGAATCAGATGCATTTAAAAGATGTGCCATGAAACTAGGCCTGGGTCTTCATTTGTGGGCTGGTGATGAATACTATCTTGACAAACAGCTTGATAAAAAAGGTATGAAGAAAAAAGCAAATCTTCAGTCTGCTTGATCTACTAATTTTCCATTTCTAGCAGTTAATACAAAAGTAGCTGGTCCATCATTC
This sequence comes from uncultured Candidatus Actinomarina sp., assembly GCA_902593795.1. Lineage (GTDB taxonomy): Bacteria > Actinomycetota > Acidimicrobiia > Actinomarinales > Actinomarinaceae > Actinomarina. The sequence continues at coordinate 55,654 of CACJJR010000002.1, read as the reverse complement.
ACTAAACCAACGTCCATCATTGCACCAAAGCTTCCAGTTTTAATTGTTAAATATTTCGAAAACTCATTAACAATATTGGTTATCATATCTTCTGCTATTTTAGGATCTTTAGCATTTACAAATGAGGGTCTATTACCTTTTAAAAATTTACCAGCAAGAGTAAATTGACTTACAATCAGTACTTCTCCTGAAATATCGATTATCGATTCATTCATTTTTAAGTTCTCGTCAGCAAAAATTCTGAAATTTAAAATTTTATTTATTAATATTTCACTTTCAACTTCTGTATCTAATTCTTCAATTCCCCAAAGAAGTAATAAGCCGTTATTGATTTCTGATACAATTTTTGAATCAACTTTTACATATGCATTTTTTACTCTCTGCAAAACAACTTTCATAAACTATAATTTAACAGATGAAGCTAGACAATAAAACTATACAAATGGCATCTGGTCCTAACTATGCTGCTTTAACAACTTTGTTTAAGGATGGAGTTCCTCAAACACATGTTATGTGGGTTGACACAGATGGTGAGAATATTCTAATTAATACTGAAATTCACAGATTCAAATACAAAAATGTTTTAAAAGATCCAAGAGTTACAGTCATGATATGGAAGCATGACGATCCATTTAAATTTGTAGAAATAAGAGGCGAAGTAATTGGTGAAATCACGGGTCAAGAGGCTAGAGAAAATATAGATAAATTATCAAAAAAGTATTGGGATAAGCTCTACCCCTTCCCAATTCAAACAGAGAGAGTAGTCTTAATTGTTAAACCAAATAAAGAAGTACTATTTAATTTGAAGGATGAAGATTTTCAGTAATCTAATCTTTCTTGTATTCATAGAAACCTTTTCCAGTTTTCACACCCAGATCTCCATTTAATACTTTTTCTTCCAAAAACTTTTTAGGTTTATCCTCTGAGCTTCCTGATTCTTTAAACTTTTTTAATTTTGCATAATAGTGAATATCTAGTCCTGAGTAATCTGATAATTCAAATGGACCCAGTGGATGATTTAAGCCTTTTTTTATTGCAATATCTATATCTTCAAAATCTGCAATTCCCTCATCATAGAGCTCGTATGCTTCATCAACTAATGCAGCAAGCATTCTGTTGACAATAAAACCAGGAGTTTCTTTTTTTAGTACAACAACGGACCTACCCATATTTTTACTCACATTTTTAGTTCGTTCTAAAATAACTTTTGAGACATTCTCAGGGTATGAAATTTCAACCAAATCCATTCTTATAGGAGGATAGAAAAAGTGCATATTTATAAATCTCTCAGGATGGTTGCAGTGTATAGACAATTCAGAAGCTTGAATGAATGAACTGTTAGTAGCCATAACAACTTCATCATTCATCAAACTTGAAATCTTCTTGAAAATTTCAAGTTTTACATCAAATTTCTCAACAACAGCTTCTATTACAAATGACTTTTCATGAATTACTTCTTCAAGTGTAAATTTAAGTTCTAAATTCTTTTTATAGGCATCTAATTTATCTTCTGAATATATTTTTTTATCTATTAAGTTTTTTATATTTTCTTCAACAAATTTATATCTATATTCTAAGTTTTCTTCATTCTCATCATAGAGACTAGTTTCATATCCAGCCATAGCTGCTAACGCAGCAATTTGGCTTCCCATTTGTCCACCGCCTATAACTGCTATTTTTTCATTCATGAATGCTTATTTATTTCTCTTCTTGCAATTGATCTAAGATGAACTTCATCTGGACCATCAGCAATTCTAAGTGTCCTTGCGCCTGCGGCCATTCTTGCAAGTGGTGTGTCTTGTGAAAGTCCCATTGCTCCATGTGCTTGTATAGCCTTATCTATTACATATGACGCAGCTTCAATGACTCCAACTTTTATTGCTGATATTTCAATTTTTGCTTGTTCTTTTCCTACATTATCAATTAGCCAGGCTGTTTTTAAAGTTAATAATCTTGCTTCTTCAATTTTTATTCTTGACCTTGCTATCCAATCTTGAACTACCCCATGATCAGAAATTTTTGTGCCAAAAGTTTCTCTAGACATAGTTCTCTTAATCATCAGCTCTAAAGCTCTTTCAGCCATTCCAATAGTTCTCATGCAATGGTGTATTCTTCCAGGGCCCAATCTTGCCTGAGCAATTTTAAAACCCATCCCTTCTCCTCCTATAATGTTTGCTTTTGGAACAATTACATTTTCAAATTTAAGTTCAGGGTGACCAGTGTAACCATCATCATATCCGTAAACGTGCATTGGCCGTACTATAGTAATTCCTTCTGAATCCATTGGAACGAGTACTTGACTTTGTCTTGTATAGGGAGGGTTTTCTGGATTAGTTATACCCATAAAAATGCAAATTTTTGCCCGGGGATTTATTGCATTTGAAGTCCACCATTTTCTTCCATTAATAACATAATTCTCACCATCAGAAACTATAGAGCTTGAAATATTAGTTGCATCAGATGAGGCTACATTAGGTTCCGTCATTGCAAAACAAGAACGAATTTCACCATCAAGTAATGGCCTCAACCATTGTTCTTTTTGTTCAGGTGTTCCAAAGTCTGCAAGAATTTCCATATTGCCAGTATCGGGTGCAGAACAGTTAAATACTTCTGGAGCCCACCAAGTCTGTCCTGTAATTTCAGCTAAAGGTGCATACTCAACATTTGTTAAACCTGCACCATATTCACTATCAGGTAAAAATAAATTCCATAAATTTTGTTCTTTTGCTTTTTGTTTTAACTCATCTAATATGACAGGAATATGAAGAGGATCTCCCGAATCAACAATAGCTTTTTCATATGCTTCTTCATTAGGAAAAATATATTCATCAAAAAATTTTCGAAGCTTTTCCTGAAGCTCTAAAGATTTATCAGAATAATTAAAATCCATTGTTTTATTCTATCAATTAACTTGAGTCCAAGAGAATTAATTCATAAGATATTTGTTAATGGATTTTTTTGATGAAAAAATAAGAGATTATATCTCTTCAAATACATATTTAAATTATGAATTTGAATATGAACAATTTAAAGTAGGCAGATCAAATATCACTTATAAAATTTTTGATGATTCAAAAGTATTTGTCTTAAGAAGACCTCCTTTTGGAAATAAACTTGAGTCTGCTCATAATATGCAAAGAGAATTTAAAATCATTACTGAATTGAGTAAAAACAATTTGAAAGTTCCAAAACCTATTCTTTTATGTGTTGATAGGTTGATTTGTGATGACGACTTTTACATTATGGAGTATATTGAAGGTGAAACAATCGCTGACAATCTTATTGCTGAAAAATACTCTGACTTAGAGAAAGAAAAGATTACTGAATCATTTATATCAACTCTTGCCGAGCTTCATTTTTTTGATGTAGAAAAGTCAGGTTTAAACGATTTAGGAAAGCATGAAAACTACGTTGAAAGGCAATTAAATAGATGGAGTAAACAATTTAATGCTCAGAAGGTAAGAGATATAAGTGATTTAGATGTTGCTACAAATTTACTTTTTGACAATATGCCATCTCAGCAAAAAGTGAGCATTGTTCATGGTGATTATAGATTAGATAATGTAAGGATAAATAATAATTCTGTAGCAGCAGTTGTTGATTGGGAACTTTGTACTTTAGGAGACCCACTAGCAGACTTAGGTACAGTTATTGCTTCTTGGGCAGATAAAAACGAAAAGAATACTCCGTTTATTTACTCACCTTCATTAAGTGACGGTTTTCCAAGTAGAGAAAACATCTTAACTATGTATCAAAGCAAATCTGAGCTTAATCTTGACGAAATCGAGTTTTATGTAAGACTTTCATTTTGGAAACATGCAATGATAATGGAGGGTGTATTTGTTAGGTATTCATTGGGTTATTATGGTAATGTTGATAAGAAAGATGTTGAAGCATTTGGGGAAAGTACATTAAACTTCGCAAAAAAAGCTTCAACTAAAAATCTACTTAAGGAGATATTGTGAAAGTTATTCCAGCAAGTGAATTTGAAAATTATTTAGGCCAAGAAACTGGAGTCACTGATTGGATTGAAATAACTCAAGAGAGGATTAATCAATTTGCAGATGCAACAGATGATCATCAATTTATACATGTTGATCCAGAAATGGCAAAAGCAACACCTTGGGGAACAACTATAGCTCATGGATTTTTAACATTAAGCCTTTTGTCATATATGTCCGCACAGAATGGCTTTATGCCTGATGGCCTACAAATGGCAATTAATTATGGAGCAGATAAAGTAAGGTTTATGGAAGCTGTTCCAGTAAACAGTAAAATAAGAGGTCGTTTTGTTCTATCAGAAGTTAATTACAAAAAAAATGGAAGATGGTTAGTTAAGTTTACAGTAACTGTTGAAATTGAGGGTAAAGAAAAGCCTGCAGCAGTTGTTGAAGCTTTAACTTTATATGTCGTAAACGAATAAGAAGAGGAGATATTTATGAGAGAAGCAGTAATTGTATCAGCAGCAAGAACACCTATTGGCAAGGCTTATAGGGGCGCTTACAACAAAACTGCCGCTCCAACACTAGCTTCTTATTCAATTAAAGAAGCTGTAGATAGAGCTGGAATAGATCCCAAAGAAGTCGAAGATGTTGTTATGGGGTGCGCACAGCAGCAGGGTTCTCAAGCTATCAATATAGGTAGATTGTCTGGAATTGCAGCTGGATTACCAGATAATGTTCCTGGAATGACAATAGACAGGCAATGCTCTTCAGGGATGATGGCAATTGCTACTGCATCTAAACAAGTCATTACAGATAATATGGATATCGTTGTAGCAGGTGGTGTAGAATCAATATCACTTGTACAAACTGCGGAGTTTAGAGTAGAAATCGATCCAAATGTTACTTCACATGCTCAACATGCTTATATGCCCATGATTGAAACTGCAGATCTAGTTGCTGAAAAATATAATGTAACTAGAGAAAGTCAAGATGAATATTCTTTACAAAGTCAACAAAGAACTGCGGCAGCTCAAGAAGCAAATGTCTATAAAGATGAAATCATATCAACTACAACTTCAAAATTAGTTAAAGATAAAGAAACAGGTGAAGTTTCTGAGCAAGAAGTTACTTTAGAAAAAGATGAGGGAAATAGACCAGAAACTAACTTAGAAGGTCTTACCTCTTTAGTTCCAGTTTATGGAGAAGGTAAGTTCATTACAGCAGGAAATGCTTCTCAATTATCCGATGGATCTGCATCTGTAGTTGTTATGGAATCAAAAGTCGCAGAAAATAAAGGCCTCACTCCCCTTGGTTATTACAGAGGAATGGCAGTTGCAGGTTTAGCTCCTGAAGAAATGGGAATTGGGCCTATATATGCAGTTCCAAAATTACTTGATAAGTACAACTTAAGTATTGATGACATAGGCCTTTGGGAATTAAATGAAGCATTTGCAGTTCAGGCTTTGTATTGTAGAGATCACCTAGGCATTGATAATGAAATTTATAATGTTAATGGTGGATCAATATCTATAGGCCACCCATATGGAATGACTGGTGCAAGAATGACGATGCATGCACTTATGGAAGGCAAAAGAAGAGGTGCTAAATATGTTGTTGTTACAATGTGTGTTGGCGGTGGAATGGGTGCAGCAGGCTTGTTTGAAGTTATATAAATTAACAATTATTTAAAAGACCTGCATCAGAATCTAAACGTATAATTGTATATGAATAAAATCACCGATAGAGACAGTTATTTAAGTTCAATTAAAAATAGAAATTTAAAAATTTATCTTATGGGTGAGTTAGTAAAAGAACCTCTAGAAAACCCCATCATAAAGCCAAGTATAGAGGCGATGGCCGAAACTTACGAACTTGCTGTAAGAGAGCCGGAATTGGCTTCAGTAACATCACCATACACTGGTGAAAAAATAAATAGATTTTTACATATAGCTGAAAATAGTGAAGATTTATTTATGCAAAATAAAATGCAAAGAAAGCTTGGACAATTAACTGGAACCTGTTTTCAAAGATGTGTAGGTATGGATGCATTTAATGCTTTGCATTCTATAACTTACGAAGTTGATGAAAAACACAATACTAATTATCACAAAAATTTTACTAACTTTCTTACAGAAATGCATAAAGACAATCTTGTAATAGGCGGAGCAATGACAGATGTCAAAGGAGACAGATCAAAATTACCTCATGAGCAAGAAGATGAAGATGTTTATTTAAGAATTATTAAAAGAACTGAAGAAGGTGTGTATGTAAAGGGTGCTAAAGCACATCAGACTGGATGTATAAACTCTCATTGGATGGTTGTAATGCCAACTTTAAGATTATCAGATAAAGATAAAGATTATGCAATTGTAGGTGCTATTCCTGTTGACGCAGATGGAATTACATACATATACGGAAGACAATCTTGTGATACAAGGAGTATGGAACCTGGAGAGTATGATGTTGGAAATAAATATTTTGCAGGCCAAGAAGCAATGGTTATTTTTGATAATGTTTTCATACCAAATAAATATATATTTATGAATGGGGAGTTTGAATTTTCATCAATGCTTGTGGAAAGATTCACAACATATCATAGAAGATCTTATGTATGCAAATCAGGCGTAGGTGATGTGTTGATAGGAGCTGCTGCAACAATTGCTGAATATAATGGTGTAGAAGAAGCATCTCACATAAAAGATAAATTAGTAGAAATGAATAAACTTAATGAAACTATTTACGCAACAGGTATTGCTTCATCCCTTCAAGGCACAAAAACAAAGTCTGGAAACTTTATTAATGATGATTTATTAGCAAATGTTTGTAAACAACACGTTACAAAAGAAACTTATGAAATAGGAAGGCTTGCACAAGATTTAGCAGGAGGGCTTGTTGGATCTATGCCTTCGGGTATTGATTTTAATGAAGGAAGTATGTCTGAAGACTTAAAGAAATACCTAAAAGGTAAAAAAGATATAAATTCAGAAGATAGGGTTAAAATATTAAGACTTATTGAAAATATGACACTTGGCAGAAATGCAGTTGCGTATCTTACTGAGTCACTTCACGGAGCAGGGTCCCCACAAGCACAAAGAGTTCAGATCAGAAGAAAAGTTGACATTGAAGAAAAGAAAGATTTTGCTAAAAAACTTTCAGGCATTAAGGATAGAGATTGAATATGAAAGCTGTTGTATGTACAAAGTTAGGTGAGCCAAATCTTTTAGAAATTCAAGAGATAGAAAAACCCAAAATTGCTGAAAATGAAGTCTTAATTAAAGTTGAAGCAGCAGGAGTAAATTTCCCAGATGCTCTTTTAGTTCAAGGTAAGTATCAAATTGTCATGGATCCACCTTTCACGCCTGGTAATGAAGTATGTGGTTTTGTAGAAGAAGTAGGAAAAAAAGTAAATATTCCTATTGGTACAAAAGTAATTGGGATACCTCCTGTTGGTGGCTTTGCTGAATATGTAGCTGTAAATGAAAACTTAGTTATACCAGTAAAAAATACCTTTGATTCACTAGCTGGTGCAAGCCTTCCCATTAATTATGGAACTTCGTACTATGCTCTGAAAAGAAGAGCTAATGCTAAGAGTGGAGAAACTCTTTTAGTACTTGGGGCATCTGGAGGGATCGGAACGTCAACAATTCAATTAGCTAAAGTTATGGGGTTAAATTCTATCTGTGCAGTTGGGTCAAAAGAAAAAGCTGATTATGTAAAAAGTTTAGGAGCAGATGAAATAGTTAGATATGATCAGGTTGACCTAAAAGAAACGGTAAAAGAATTAACCAGTGGAAAGGGCGTTGATATTGTTATTGATCCAGTTGGAGGTGAAACTACAGAACAAGCTTTAAGAGCTACAGCTTTTAATGGAAGACTACTTGTAATTGGATTTGCTAATGGTTCCATTCCTAAAATATCTCTTAACCTGACTTTAGTTAAGGGGGTTTCAATCGTAGGAGTTTGGTGGGGACGATGGACAAATACTGCCCCGAATGAAACAGCTGAAGATTTTCAAGAACTTATTTCGTTTATCGAAAATCATAAATTAAAAATTGTTCCAAAAAATAGTTATAAATTAGAAGAAACATCTGTTGCACTAGAGAATTTTTTAACTAGAAAAAATATAGGTAAAACTGTTATTAGTATTTAGTGAGATGCAAAATATGGATTATCACCAGCAGCATGGTCCGTTGCATCAATAATATTACCTATTTCTGGAACAGCTTCACGCAAAGAAGCTTCAATACCCTGAGTTAATGTAACTTGTGCCATGCCACATCCCTGGCAACCACCACCAAGTCTTAAGTAAATATCATTACCCTCTACACCAATAAGTGTGGCAGCACCACCGTGTGATGCAATAGCAGGATTTATCTGAGTTTCTAAAACAGCTTGTACTTTTTCTGCCAATTCACCTTTCAATTCAGGAAGATCAGCAGGATTACCAATCATTGCAGGACTAGGGGTATTGGGATTGTCCATTGTAAGTCCTGGCGCATCTGGGTCTTCAGACATATCTAGACTTGCTCCATCAAACTTTTCAACATCTTTTGAAGCAATAATGACTGGTAATTCACCAAAATCTACTCTTTTGTCATCAGATCTTGCTTGATTGATATCTAGAAAACTTAAGTCGTATGTAAATTGATTACCATGCACACCATCAATTTGAAGGAAAAGAGCATATTCTTTTTCTCCAGGCTCCTGATCACGTAAATCAATTATCGTTTTAACCGCTTCATCGCCAATATTAAATTTAAATTCTTCATTCATAAGTTCTATTTTAACTCATTTGAGATATGTGAGAAATTATTAAATTAAACTAAAGATATATAATTAAAGTATATGAAAAACATACTTATCTCCTTAAGCGGGAATTGCTCAACTAATCAAAATTTAAAAAATATAGAATTTACTGAAATTATAGGTGTTGACGGTGGAACTAAACATCTATTTGATAGATCAATAAATCCTGATGTTGTTTTAGGCGATCTAGATTCTATTGATACGTTATTGCTGGAAAGAATCAAAAGTATGAATATAAATTTTGTACATTATGAAGTAAATAAAGACAAGACTGACTTTGAACTTTCTCTAGATAGTATAGAAAAACCTAGTGAGAAGAATATATTTTTAATAGGCGGTGAAGAAGGCGAGGTTGACCATTTGTTTTCAATCTTTTCGTTAGTAACGAATTTCGAATACGCTGAAAATTTAACATGGTTTTATCAAGAAAAAACAATCTTATTTAGAAAAAATATAACCATTGAAATTGAAAAAGGTTCGAACTTTAGCATCATTCCAATTACAGATTTAAAATCATTAAATATTTTAGGTGCTGAATGGGAAATAAATCAAGAAGATATAAAAGCTGGTAGTTCAAAAACACTAAGAAATTTATCAAAAAGTGAAACCGTTTCAATAAATTGCGAAGATGGATTATTTAGTCTAATTTATTAAGATCTTGGAATATCTTTCCATGCTTTATCTTTGTCAAGTTTAGGTTCGCTAGGTAATCCTAAAACCCTCTCTGCAATGATATTTCTCATTATTTCAGAGGTTCCACCTTCAATAGAGTTTGCTCTAGATCTTAAGAAAAGACTTTGAGTATCAGTAAAACCGAAAGTTTCATTTTCAAAATTTAATTCTGGTTGTGTAAGTGCATATCCTCTAGGAAAAAGTAATCCATCGTTACCAAGCATTTCCATTCCAAACTCATAGGAAGCTTTGTTAATTTCAGCTTCATATAGCTTACTTGTAGAGCCTTCTGGACCAGGAGTTCCTTTTTCTCTGTTTTCAAATGCTCTAACATTTGTTAATCTTACTGCTTCTTGTTCTATCCATAGTTTTATCAATTTATCTCTCGAAACAGGATCATTTAGTTCATTATCTTTCCACAGTTGAACAAGATGTCCAGGAGCGCCACTCCCTCTTTCGCGAACATTGCCACCAATTGCAACTCTTTCATTCATCAATATCGCAAGTGAAACTCTCCATCCTTCTCCTAGCGAGCCAAGAATGTTTTCTTTTGGAATCTTTACATCAGTAAAATAAACTTCATTAAACTCAGCCTCACCAGTAATTTGTCGTAAAGGCCTAACGTCTACACCTTCCGATTCCATATCTACAATAAAAAATGTTAATCCCCTGTGCTTTGGAACACTAGGGTCAGTTCGAGTTACGATTAGACCCCACTTAGCTAAATGTCCAAGTGTAGTCCAAACTTTTTGTCCGTTTACAATATAACCATCTCCATCATCTATGGCTTTTGTTGATAAGCTTGCTAAATCAGAACCTGAACCGGGTTCTGAAAATAGTTGACACCAAATTTCTTCGGTAGTGAACATTGGTTTAAGGTATGTTTGAATTTGTTCAGGTGTGCCATATTCAACTATTGTCGGAGCACCCATACCAATTCCAAGTATGTTTGCTATTCTATTTTGCTGAGATATCCCTTCATTTCTTAGTCTCTCAGTTATTAAAAGTTGATATTTTGGATTAAGACCTAATCCACCCGCTCCTTCAGGAAATTGTATCCAAGCTAAGCCTAAATCAAATTGTTTACCCCAAAATTCTCTAATATCTTGGTTTTCTTCTCTAAAAGATACAAGTTCATCTAATTTTTCAAGTACTAAGAGTTCTGGATTACTTATGTCTGCTACTGAATTAACCAATCTTTACATTCCTTTTTTCATTGCTTCATTAAATAATGGTAGCTCATCAGCCAAACTTGTTGGATAGATTGAATTTGATAAATCTCTTACTTCATCAATATTATTAAGAATGTCTTCAGCCGAAGCATTTGGATTAAAATACCCAACATCAGTTGATATACCAACTCTTGAAAATCTACCACCGCCTGCTGTAAATATTTCATGAGTTATCTCACATTGTTCCGATGCTAAGTAAACAACTAACGGAGTAATATTATCTACAGTTAGCATTTTTGACATATCTTCACCAAATAAAGTTTCAGTCATTCTTGTAGCTGCATTAGGAGCTATGGCGTTAGCTTTTATATTGTACTTCATACCTTCAATTGCTAATACATTTGTAAGACCGACAATTCCCATTTTTGCTGCGCCATAATTTAATTGACCAAAATTACCAAAAAGACCAGATGGAGATGATACATTTACAAATCTCCCAAAACCTTGTTCCTTCATTTGGATAAATGCTGGTTGGCATACAAAAAATGTACCTTTTAAATGTACATCTATAATTGCATTAAAATCTTCTTCTTCCATTTTTGCAAAACTTTTATCTCTTAGAATTCCAGCATTATTTACTACAGAATGAATTGAACCAAATTCATTTAATGCTGTATCTATAATTGACTGTCCACCTTCCTTAGTGGCAACTGAATCATAATTTGCAAATGCGCTTCCTCCATTAGATTTAATCTCTTCAACAACGATATCAGCTGGAGCATTTTCTGAACCAGCTCCATCAACTGAGCCGCCGATATCATTTACAACAACATTTGCACCTCTTTTTGCAAATTCCATTGCATATGCTTTTCCTAATCCATTACCAGCACCTGTTACAACAACAGTTTTATTTTCAAAATTAATATCACTCATATTTAGACATCCTCATACATAGATTCAATTTCATCATTATACATCTCTGCAATAACATTTCTTTTTAGTTTTAATGTTGGAGTCAACTCACCACTTGAGTCAGTCCATTCATTTTCTAAAAGAACAAATTTCTTAATACCTTGTACATTAGCAACTTGAGAATTTGCCTTGTCTACTTGTTGTTGAATTGCTTGAATGACTTTTTCATTTTTAGCCATATCTTTTATAGAATACTCAATATCATTTTCAGCTGCCCATGTCTCGGCACCACCATCTCCATCAAGAACTATAAGTGCTGATAAGAATTTCTTACCATCACCAACAACGCACACTTGTCCAATTAAAGGATGTGGCTTAACAAGATCTTCAATCTCAACTGGTGCAATATTTTTTCCAGCAGATGTAATTAGAATCTCTTTTTTACGTCCAATAATTTTAACAAAGCCCTCATCATCAATCTGTGCAAGATCTCCGGTATGTAACCAACCATCTGTATCAAATGTCTCTTTTGTTTGCTCCTCCGATTTGTAGTATCCCTGAGCTACATGCTTACCTTTAATACACAATTCGCCATCTTCTAATACTTTGACTTCTGTACCAGGAATTGGTATTCCAACTTTACCAATAGGATTAAGAACACTTGGAATATTAAGACCGTCGACTTTCAATTTTTTTTCAAAAGCTTCGGCAGCATTTCCAGGAACACCTATTGTTGCTGGACCTGTATCTTCAGTCATTCCATATATTTCTGTAATATCAATACCGATAGCATGAAACCATCTGTGTACATCTTGATTCATTGGTGCTGCAGCAGTAACAAAATATTCTGTATCCATTATTCCAAGTCCTTCTTTGAACTTTGAGAAAACTAATTTTGCAAATACTGCATCTTTAATCTTTACACCCAGAGGAACTTTTTCTCCCCTTTGTTCATAATCAACTTTTTCTAAACCATTTTTTATTGCTTTATCAATTAAGTCTTTTTTTGGATTTTCTTCAATTCTTGCTTGCAATCCTCCCTTGAATCTTTCCCAAACTCTTGGAACAGCTAAAAATACTGAAGGCTTAATGCTAGGTAGTGCGTCTCTCATATCCTCTAATACTGGTACTGGAAATATTTGACCTACTCTGTATATAGCTTGGTAATGGTCTCCAGCTCTCGCAGCAATATGAGCCATCGGTAAATATGAAACAATTCTTGGAAAATTACTTGCAGGAATCATTTGGCCAAACAAGCTTTCAATAGTCCATAAAACATTATTATGTGTAATCATTACGCCTTTTGGTTTACCAGTTGTTCCTGATGTAAATATTAAACACGCTAATGATTCAGGAGTGACTGTCTCAATAGCTGCATTTAGCTTTGAACCATCATCTGAATTAATTTCTTTACCTTTTTCAATTAGGTTGTGATAGCTATGAACATAATCTAAATCTTTGTTTTCTTCATAACCATTTACTAAAACTATAGCTTGAAGGTTCGGACAGTCTGCTTTAGCAGCATTTACCTCAGCGAATAATTCCAAATCACCTACGATTGCAACTTTTGCTTCCATAAGGTTTGCTACATATTCAATTTGAGAAGATTTTAATTGTTTATATAAAGTAGATGGAGTAGCTCCACAGTAGACTATTCCTAAGTCTGCAATATTGTGCTCTTTCGTATTATTAGACATGATAAATGCAGTATCCCCAGGACCCAATCCTAATGACATTAGACCTGCTGCAAAATTTTTTGATACATCTCTATATTCCGACCAAGAAATTGAGTCCCATGCAGAATACTCACTGTTAGCTGGTGTGTTTAATGCTGGGTAATCCGGATATTCATCTGCATTTCTATCTATAAAATCTAATAATGTTTTTCCTTCAACTGAGGCTGTAATTAAATTTTCTTGCGAACTCAAATATTCATGTAATTTTGACAAAATTTCCTCCAATAAACTATTATTTAATTTTAATTTAAATAATCGTAATCAGCTATTAATTAATAGGATTTATCCCTTGACTGAGCCTGCAGTTAATCCTCCAGTTATTTGCTTTTGAAAGAAAACAAATAAAGCTGCTATTGGTGTTGCAGCTATAACTGATGAAGCAGCAATGACACCCCAGTCTGCATTAAAATCATCAACGAAAACTGTATTTATTCCTACTGCAACAGTCCATAGATTTTTATCTTTCAAAAATATTGCAGCGAGGATATAGTCGGAGTAAATTCCTATAAATGTAATAACAAATATAACAACTAAAATTGGTCTTGCTAAAGGAGCAATAATTTTTGAAAAAATTTGATATTCTGTAGCACCATCGACTTTAGCTGCTTCATCTAAAGACGGAGAAATTGTATCCATAAAGCCTTTAATCAACCAAGAATTAAAGCCGATGGATCCGCCTAGATATACAAGTATTAATCCAAAATGAGTGCCTAGTCCCATTATTGGTGCAACATCGCTTATTTGAAAAAATAATAAATAGATAGCAACGAAAGCTAAAAAAGAAGGAAACATTTGAACTATTACAAGTGTAAGCAAACTTGCTCTCCTGCCTCTGAATTGAAGCCTAGAAAATGCAAATGCAGCTAAAGTTCCTAGAAAAACATTAAAGAAAGCAGCAATAATTGCAACTTTATAGGTGTTGAAAAGCCACTTGTAATATGGGACAAGTGGATTAGATGAAAGCAATTTATAATGTTTTAATGTAAATCCATCTGGAATTAATTTTGAATTTGTTAAATTTGCAAAATCTGCGACTGAGTTAGTAGCAACAAAAAGAATTGGGTATATTGCAAAAGTAACAAACAATAATGCAAATAGGTGTCTCCATCCATATTCTTTGAACCAATTAAATAATTTATATGTTTCCATAAATCCTTTCTAATCTTTTTGTATATCTAAATGAAATTGCAGATATTACAAGGACAATAAAAAAGATAATTATTGTAACGCTAGAAGCTAATCCAAATAAATTTCCTCTTCCACCTGAAATTGCAAGTTTATAAGTAAAAGAAATTAAAATATCCGTCCACCCAACAGCTACATCACTCCCAATAATTGGAGGCCCTCCACCTGTGAGAAGAAAAATTAAAGTAAAGTTGTTGAAATTAAATGCAAATGAACCGATAAGTAATGGCGAAATAGAAACCATCAATAGAGGAAATGTTATTCTCCAAAATGATTGTAAACCTGATGCACCATCTACTTTTGCTGCTTCAATTAACTCTTTTGGTATTGACTGTAATGCGCCCGTTGTTATTAAAAACATATAAGGAAAACCAAGCCAAGTGTTAACAAGTAGTACAGCTGATCGAGCACTTTCTTTAGTTGTAAGCCACTTAATTGGTTCAATATCAAATATCTCATAAAGTGGGCCAAGCCAACTATTTATCAATCCATAATCCGGATTCAAAAGACCCTTCCAAACAAGGACAGATACAAAAGCAGGGATTGCATAAGGCAGAATAAATATAGCCCTATATATTCTTTTAAACTTTAAACCATCTTTATTTAATATCATGCTGAGAAATAAACCTACAACAAAACAAAGGAGTACACTTAAAAATGCAAACTGGAAAGTCCATTTTGTAACTACTCCTAGAGGTCCTCTAATTCGTTGACTAGAAAATAATTTTCTGTAATTCTCACCACCAACAAAAACTCGCCACCCTGGTTCAATTTCTTTTCCGTCACATACAAAATTATCTTTTACTACAGGACATGATAAATTATCTGCATTATTTATCATTACATCGTTGAGGTCGTCATACGTATAAAGTTGGGAAGTTGAAGAAAGCCTACCTGATGAGGCGCCAAAAACTGAAATTTTATACAGTTGAACTCTTGTGCTTTCATCAATAATTAAAGAAAGGTCTTGTAGTGTTGTCGAATTAGCTATTTGTTCTTTTCCAGAAAGTAAATAATATCCATCAGGTGTAATAAATTCATTATTAACAAATAATGAAGGCTCATGATTAGCATAAGAAGTTGTAAATATTTCATCATCTGAAACCGCTTTACCAAATAATATATTGTTTGAATCAAGATTAGCTACATAATAAAAATCTAAATTAGAATCTTGAAGTATAAACATATCAAATTCTATACCTTTTTGATTTTCAGGAGTGTAAACCCTATCTTCTAAAATATTAATAGCTTGAGTTTTAGTGAGTATATGACCAGTAGACCAATTAGTGAAAGAAACATATGAATTGTATAAAGCCGGAAAAACAACAAAAG
Organism: uncultured Candidatus Actinomarina sp.; assembly: GCA_902593795.1. Lineage (GTDB taxonomy): Bacteria > Actinomycetota > Acidimicrobiia > Actinomarinales > Actinomarinaceae > Actinomarina. The sequence continues at coordinate 39,895 of CACJJR010000002.1, read as the reverse complement.
AAATCATAAAAATCATCCCAGGAAGAATCCACTTCATAGGAAGAAACCTATCAGAAAAATATACAATATTAATTAAAATTCCTATGACAATAATTAATGAAAGAAGAAACCAGGATTCATAAGTTAAGGTGAGAGGTATTGCATAAACAATTAGTGAATTAATAATTGCTAAGAAAGAATATCTGAAAATTTTAGATACAGTCATACTTAAATATATCACTAAAAAAATTGGGGCTCAACAGAGCCCCAATTTAATATAGATTAATTAAAATTAACCGCCTGCAATTGCATTACGAACTTGTTCTGCTGCTAATTTCATAGCATCAGTTGCATTGCTTATCGTAACGCCAGTCTCTTCATTAGTGCCGTATGCTTGCTCTCTAATAACATTTAAAGCGTCAGCCATTGGTCCCCATACACTTCCCATTTCTGGAATATTAGGCATTGGAATACCATTTGAAGCACTCTCTGCAAATACAGCTGCAATTGGATCTGCAGCTTCAACTACAGCAAATAGTGATTTTGTTGCTGGAAGCCTAGGATCTGATTCATACATTGCTTGTTGTACTTCAACAGTAGCAAAAAAGTCAAGGATAAAGCTTTGTGCTAATACTTGCTTGTCACTAAATGATGAAACCATTGCACCTCTAACTCCAACAAATGGAGTTGCTGCATTACCATCAAATTGTGGAATTAATCCAACACCATAATTTACTGCACTAGCATCTCCTCTAGCCCATGGACCAGTCATCCAATATAATGCACGACCTTCTTGGAAATTAGACATAGCTCCACCATAATCAGCAGAATAAACTGTTCCATTTTTCACAAGTCCATCAAGATATTCAGCAGAAGCAATTGCTCCAGCATTATCTAAACCAACATCTGATGCATCAAAGCCTCCTGCGGAAGCAAAAACATATCCGCCAGCTGATGCTACAAATGGGTGGTTATGATAAGCGTCATTTGAAGGTGTTCCAACACAGAGTTCAGTACCAGCATCATCACATTCTGCTTTCACGTCTTCCCATGTTGAGGGAACACCGCCGACTAAATCTGCATTATAAAACATTGCAATAGCTTCTGTTGCGTAAGGAAATCCGTAGACTTCTCCACCATAGCTAAATGCTGTTACACCTACGTCAAATAAGTCTGATGCTACAGAACCTAAATCTAGTGGTGAAACTACACCGTTTGCTGCTAATTCTCCAACCCAGTCATGTGCTCCTAAGAATACGTCTGGACCTTCACCTGCTGGACCAGCAGTTTGAACGTCTGTTCTTATTGCACCAAAGTCATAAACAACAACCTCTACGTCAACACCAGCGGCAGCTTCATATGCACCAACTAATGGATCTAAGGCAGTTGCAACTTTTTCTTCAGCCCATACCACTATTACTTCTGGTGGTGGTGCTGTGGTTGCTGGAGCAGCTAATGTTTCTTTAGGTGCCTCTGTAGTTTCTGGTGCTTCTGTTGCATCATCTGCAGCATCTCCACCACAAGCCGCGGCCACTAAAGAAAGCATCAATAAAAATACAATAAACCGTAATTTATTAGTTTTCATATACTCCCTTTCGTATATACGTATATTCACTCATTAAGAATGTCTATGACAATCTAATGTGTAATTAGAATTTTTTCTACTTAAATGAAAAAAACTTTGCACTAATGCACAAGTTCTATTTTTCGTGGATAATTATTCCAATATCTCCACTATTTTTAGTAATTTTGACAAAGCCATCTTCTAAATTTGCTTCACAATTGCCGTATAAAATATCAATAGTGTGTGCATTTGAAGATATATTTATATCCTTTGTTAACCTATCACGATTCACAACACAAATTAATGACTCATCTTGTAAAATTCTTCGAAAAATTACAACATCCTCCATATAATCTAACAATTCAAATCTTCCGTATTTAAATATTGGATTTGATTTTTTAATATGCATCATGGTTTTAGTAAATTCAAGAATTGTTTTATTCCAAGATGATTGATCATTCCAAGGAAAAGGTTCTCTATTAAACGGGTCATCAGCTCCGCCTAATCCAACTTCATCACCATAATAAATTCCAGCTATCCCTGGAAATGTTGTTTGTAAAAATATTGCGCCTAAAATACTATCTTCATTATTGCCAGAACGATTTAAGAATCTTTTTACATCATGCGAACTAAGCAGATTTTGACATGAGGAAAGAGCTTCAAATGAATACATGGAATACAAATTTGCTAAAGAATCAGCAAATTCTTTGTCGTTAATTCTTTTAGTTGCAAAATAGTCTGTCATGGTTTCTCTGAATGAGTAATTCATAGTTCCATCGAATCTATCTCCCTGAAGCCATTGTGAGGTGTCTCCAAAGATTTCAGAAATAAGTAAAACATCTTCTTTTGTACCATAGGCAATATCTCTGAAATCTTTCCAAAAGGAAAAATCTAATTCTTTTGCTACATCCATTCTCCAACCATCAATATCAAAATTCTCAATCCAATACTTTGTAACATCTAATGCCCATTGTCTAGCATCTTTATTTTTAAAATTAACTTTTGGCATATCCGGTACTCCCCACCATGCTTTGAAGGTTGGCTCTACGATAGGTCCATCATCATCTCTTATTTCTACTGGAACCTTTGTTTCCTGGAAAGTTTTCTCTAAATACCTTTTGTATTCACTTTCATTTCCATCCCATCCAACTTTGTAGGTGTTTGAATAAAGATGCGGTCTGTGGATAAATCTGACTGGATAATCAAATACTGTAAACCAATCTCTATATTTGGATTTTTCACCATTTTTGATAATATCTTGAAATCCAAAATGTCTTGGATGAACGTGGTTTAAAGAGCAGTCCAGTATTATTTTCATATCCCTGTTGTGACATTCTTTAATAAGTTCCTTTAAAGCATCATCACCTCCTAATGTTGGTTCAACTTTAAAATGGTCCCAAGAATCATATTTATGTGTACTGGAAGAAAGAAATATAGGATTTAAATAAACAATATTTACACCCAAAGATTCGATATGGTCGAGATTTTGTATTACACCGTATAGATCACCTCCCTGAAAATCCAATCTGGTGGGCGTTGAGCCCCAATCAACTGTATTTGGTGGATTAATAGAACTATCACCGTTAGCAAATCTTTCAGGAAATACCTGATACATAACTCCTCCATATACCCAGTCAGGTATTGTGTGTCTTTGAAAAGAAGAACTATCATATATCCATTTTTCTGAGGGAGATATAAAATTTGCAATACCACTTGTACCCAGATATAAATTTAATTGATCGTCTGTAGAAGCTGCAAAACTAAATTTAGCTATTGAGGATCTAAATTGTATCTGAGTCCCCCAAAATATAAATCTGTCTGTCTCAGCATATTTTCTTAATTCTATTGGCCTAAAATCTTCATCTTCCAAAAGTATCCAAAGTTTTGAAATATTTTTTTGAGAATGAACTCTTACTCTACCTGTTCCGTCTCTTGAAATTGAAAAGTGTTTTTTGTCATTAAAATCAAAACGAAAATCATAATGACCAAGATGTACATCTCCATCGAAAAAATCAATTTTTTGCTTTTCTCCAGCATCAACAAATTCAGGACTGTGCTCTTCAACCATAAATTTAATTTACTATGAATTTTTCATTATGTACTCTATATTTGAAACATATGGATATAGATAAAACTAGTGGATTAATTTTACATCCAACTTCACTACCTAGTGATTATGGGATTGGAGATTTAGGTAAAGAAAGCTATAAGTTTGTTGATTTACTAAGGGAGTCTAAAACTCAAGTTTGGCAGGTATTACCATTAGGTATTACTGACAATATTGAATATTCTCCTTATTCAAGCAAGTCATCTATTCTCGGGAATACATATATTATTTCACTTGATCAATTAGATAACAAAATTTTTACTGATAAAGAATTGGATGAAATAAAAATAAATAACTCTGACAAAGTTGACTATAAATTAGTTTATGAAAATAAGAATAATTTATACAATAAAATTTTTGAAAGAGTCAATATCAATGAATCAAAATATGAAGACTATATTGATAATGATTTAAAGAAACAACACATTACATTCCTAACTTTGAGTGAAAATTTTGAAGGATCGTGGAATACATGGTCAAAAAAATATCAATATTATTCAGAAGAGCTCTTTGAGGAAGTCTTTAATAAATTCCGAAGCACATTTACAAAAAACATATACTTACAGTACGAATTCGATAATCAATGGCAAAAACTTAAATCATATGCAAACAGTAAAAATGTAAAAATCCTTGGTGACATACCTATTTATGTGAATCATAATTCTGCTGATGTATGGTTAAATCAAAATCTTTTTGATTTGGATGATAATAATGAAATGAGTTTCGTATCAGGTGCTGTTCCCGATGACTTTACAGTAGAAGGACAGATTTGGAATACAGCACTATATAAATGGGATAATCATAAAGAAGAAGGGTATAAATACTGGATTGAAAAATTAGAATATAATTTAAAAAATTATGACTATTTACGAATTGATCATTTTGTTGGTTTCTTTCAATTTTGGGCTATTCCTGCAAATGAACCTGCATTAAATGGCCATTGGAGAAAGGGTCCATGGAAAACATTTTTTGATGTTGTTTCTGAATCAATTAACTTTAATAAATTACTTGCTGAAGATCTTGGTGTTGTCTTAAAAGAAACTGAAGACATTTTAAATAATTTTAATATTCCAGGAATGAAAGTCCTTCAGCAGAGAATACCTAATGACACTGAACATAATGAAATTCATCCAAAAGAGTGGGGTTTTAATATTGCTGCTTATACAGGTACTCATGACAGTCCAACAATTAAACAATGGTTAAATGAAGTTGATGATATTCAAATTGAATTTTTTAATCAATATAAGAAAAATAATTCTTCTTTATACGAATCTGATGTTTGGAACTTTATATCTCTTGTGTGGGAGTCACCTTGTCAATTAGCAGTAACAACTATCCAAGACTTACTTGAGCTTGGCAAAGAAGCCAGATTTAATATCCCCGGAACATCAGAGAAAAATTGGATTTGGAGACTAGAAGATTTAGATATTCTTGAGAATATTAAAAAAGATTTAAAAAAGCTTAACGAATCTACTAAAAGAGCCTAATTACTTTCTTTAACATAATCAATTACTAGCTGTGCTTGTTCTTCTGTAATCCTTACTGCTGGCATAGACCCTTTTCCATTCAAAATAGTTTGAAGCCAATATGAATCAGGCATTTCTAAAACATCAGCCATTTTTAAACTTGGACCAGCTCTACCTGAAAAATCAGCTTGATGACATGCTGAACACCTTGCAGTATAAATTTCCTCACCAGTAGTTAGTTCAGAGGTTTCCTGAGCTCCACATGCAATAAATAAAAAAAGAAACAATAAAGAAACTTTTTTCATTATTATTCTTCTTCAAGTGCAGATTTGAATTCTTTTGTAGATTTTCCTAATGATTTAGCTAAGCCTGGTAGCCTTTTTGCCCCAAAAAGTAGAAGCAGTATTGTTAAAATTATTAAAAGTTCTGGTAATCCTAATCTCATAACATCATTTTAATAGTCTAAATTTCTTTATTTAAACCTATAAATTTCTTTTCTAATACCCACATAGATATGAACCCAATAATAGAAAAAACTATAAAGTACAATAACTCGTTTTCTTGTCCTGATGATGGCAAAACGGGATTTGTGTAGATAGGCTCATTATAGGCATCATACTCTAGCACTTTATAAAACGGCCATATCTTAAACAAAGACCCAAGAAGAAAACCTATAAGGATACTTACTACTATGTCATTATATTTTTTAAAAAGATATGAAAAAACTCTACTAAAAGTAACTAAGCCGACGACACATCCACTAATAAATATAGAAATAACAGCTACATCAAAATTATTTAAAGAATTTAAAATAAATTCATATTTGGAGAGAAATACAAGAATAAAAGATCCACTAATTCCAGGTAATATCAGAGCTGAAATTGCAATTGCTCCGGAAAGAAAGATAAACAAATTTGTATTTGGAGTAGTAGAAGGTGCTTCCAAAGCAATATAAGAAGCAACAATTAGACCAACCGTTGAGGCAATAAATACTCTAACACTTACTGTTTCTATCTGATAAAATATAACAATTGCAGATGCAATTATTAATCCAAAAAAGAATCCCCATATCTTAAAAGGGTGCTCATCTATAAGAAAGACAATAATCCTAGATAAGGCCAAAATAGATGTCAGCATTCCCAAAAGCAAAGTTAATAAAAATGTACCGTTTATGTGTTTCCAGAATAAAGATAATTTGAGATTTATAAGAAGTTTAATTGATCTTGCATTCACTGATTTTATTGAGTCAATTAATTCTTCATATATACCTGTTATGAATGCAATTGTTCCACCAGAGACTCCAGGAATTATTTCAGCAATTCCCATAAATACACCCTTGATATATAAATCAATTTTAAATTTCATAAACTAACTTGTCTTTGTTCTTACCAATCTAAAAAATATAGGAGAGAAAGTTGCTGTAATTACTGCAAGTAATATTATTTGTTGTTCTAATTCTTTAGATATTAAATCAAGGTGTACACCTATTTCAGCCATGGCGATAATTAAACTAAATCTTGCAGAAAGTAGAAATCCACCTGCAAGCATATCTCTAAATTTAATTTTTGAGAACACAAGTAACAGTGCTGGAATAAATTTCACTCCAACTGCAATCAAGAATAAATAACCAACTTCAACAAAAAACTGCGTTTCTGTAAATACACTTATGTCATAATTTAACCCAATATTTATGAAGAATATAGGTATAAGGAAGCCATATGAAAATCCTTTGAGGCTACTTTCAAGAGTTCCCCTATTAGAAAATGTGAAGGCAAAAATTGTTCCAGCTAAAAATGCTCCTAGTATTGGTTCAATATCAAAAAATACTGATACGCCTACAAGAACCAACATTAGCGCAATTGAACTTCTGATACCAAGTTCATCTGGGTCATTACCATCAAACATTCTTGAAAATAACTGTGGATTCCACCATGCAACTCTTCTTAAAATACGAAGTAACATTATTACAACTATGAAATAAAGTACTACATTAAGATTTGATATAGACAATCCACCAGCATTTATAAAGGAAGCATACACGGTTGCCGCTAGCAAAGTTAAAATATCTGCAAGTAGAGCAACCATAAATAATGTTTGACCATATTTTGTTTTTATAGTCCCATCACTCCTAAGAATAGTAATTACGATATCTACACTTGTTGTACACAGCACCAATGCTAGAAAGATCGGATAACCCAAACTAGAAATCAGGTAAAAAGAAGTAACTACTGTTAAAAGATAAATTGACATCGGTAATGCTAAAGTTCTGAGACCTTTTTCTCTAAAAGTATCTAATTCAATTTCAAATCCTGAAAGAAACATTAACAATAGAAATCCAAGAATTGCTAAACCTGAAATAAATTCAGAAGAATCTACCCAACCTAATATTGGTCCTACAGTAATACCATAAGCAATTTCAAGAACAATTCCAGGTATTTTAATTCTCTGCCCAACTAGCGGTAAAACAAAGGCGCCTAAAGAGATTATAACTAACGATACTGCTTCAAATTCTTCCATTTTTAACTTGGAATATACAAAACAGAAGATTTTGAATTATTAGTTATGTATTCAATAGTTTTTCTACTTTGCCATGACTTGTTCATTCCACTACCAATTATTGAGAGATCAAAATTAGTAGATAAGTCAGAAAAAATCTTTGCTTCATTTCCTTCTTGATTGTCTAAATCTAGTTGAACTTCATGAGATAATGCCAAATCTTGTAATTTTTCAATTGAATCTGATAACTTTGATGATTCTTCAGACTGTAAAAATTTTGGTTGAGAAACATTTACCGCTGTCAATGAAGCAGATAATGAAGCTGCTAAATCAAAAGCTATAGAGTTCGATGTACTCTCTCCAAAATCATTATTTATCAATATGCCAATAGTCTTATATGGATATGTTGACTTTGAAAAAAGTATGGGCGTTTTTAATTTATTTGAAATATTAATTAATGATTTAATTTTAGATTTTGACACTCCATCTTCAATTGGATAGAAGATTGTTCCTATTGAAGAATCAGCAACCAAGTTTTCAATATCTTTATTAGATAACTTATTCTTTAGATGCATCTCAAACTCTTGATCTTTTAGAATTGCTTTAAATGTCTCATCAGTTGATTCAAGATTATTTTCGAACAAATCCTCTCTTGTTAATACCAGCAAAGATACAGCTTTTGTGTTCCTTGTGTAAAACTCAGATTCAGATAAATTTTTAAGATTGTCTTCTTTTTCAAGTACTACAAGTATATTTTTTCCAAACTCTAATGGAAATCTTGATTCTGAACCAGAAAAAAGATTTATTACATTTGCAAATGCGCCAGATTGTAAAACAATTGTGACAAGGTCTCCAGTTTCAATCTCTGTGTCACCATGCGGAATTATAACCTTACCTTTTCTAAGTAGTGCTCCAACAATATAGTAATCCGATCCTATTTCACGCAATTTTTTTCCTCGAACAGGACTGTCGGAACTAATCTCAATTTCAATTGCTTCAGCTCTACCACCTGCAAATGCCTGGGATACAACTCTTCTCGGTTCTAAAATATGTTCAAACCTTCTTGCAAGGAGGATGTCTGGCTCTACAACTTCAACTCCAAGATTTTTATACATATCGGTATTTGAATCATCATTTATTACAGATGACAATCTAATAATCTCATTTTGCTTTGCAATTTTTAAAACTTCTAAATTTACTTCATCGCTTAAAGTGAGTGTTATAACAGCCGTCGTACTTTCTAAACCAGCCTTTTTTAAAACTAAAGAAGATGTTGCATCTCCTTGTATTTTTTCAATTTGTCTTTTTGTTGAGAAATTTCGTAATTTTTCTTGATCTAAATCAACAACGGAAATTGACCAACCAGAACTAATTCTATTAATTAGCTCTTTTGCCTCTCCGTGTGCGCCTACAATAATTACTTTCACGAGCTTTATTATCCTATATATTCATTTTAGTTAAAGAACTACTTTGTAAATATTATTTAAATAAATCATCTAAATTAAAGTAATAACTACTAGAACTATAGGTTTTATTAGCTAAACGCTAAATAAGAAGTGTATAACATCACCATCATTAATAATATAATCTTTACCTTCTGATCTAAGTTTACCTGCTTCTTTTGCACCTTTTTCACCACCATTTTCTACAAAGTCTTTAAATGCAATTGTTTCTGCTCTAATAAAGCCCTTTTCAAAATCGGTATGAATCTTGCCTGCAGCTCTTGGGGCTTGATCACCAATATTGATTGTCCAAGCTCTTACTTCTTTTTCTCCTGCTGTAAAGTAAGTCTGTAATCCTAGCAGTTTATATCCTGCTTTGATAACTCTATCAAGACCAGACTCAGCTTGACCAATGTCTGATAAAAATTCCTTTTTTTCTTCTATTGGTAGTGTTGATATTTCAGCTTCTAATTCAGCACATATAGCAACAACTTCAGAATCTTCATTTTTAGCAAATTCATTAATCAATTCCAAATGAGGATTGTTTTCAAAACCGCTCTCGTTAACATTGGCAACATATAAAACAGGTTTGTTTGTTAGTAGTTGAAATCCTTTTAGTAACTTCTGCTCTTCATTGTTAAATGAAACTGTTCTAAGACATTCCCCCTCTTCAAGAATTGGAAGGATTTTTTCTAGTAATTCTCTTAGCGGTAAGCCTTCTTTTTGACCTGCTTTAGTGCTTTTTATTGCTTTCTGATACAGTTTTTCAACAATGCTCAAATCTGCTAAAACTAACTCTGTATTAATAACTTCTATGTCATCAATAGGAGAAACTTTACCTGATACATGTACAATATCTTCATTTTCAAATGCTCTAACTACATGGACGATTGCATCTGTTTCACGTATGTTTGTTAAAAACTGATTTCCTAGGCCCTCGCCTTTAGAAGCACCCTCAACTAGACCGGCAATATCCACAAATTCCATTGTTGTGGGAATGATTTTTTGTGGATTAACGATTTCAGCCAACTTATCTAAACGAGAATCATTAATTGGAACTATGCCTACGTTAGGCTCAATGGTGCAAAATGGGTAATTTTCAGATTCAATTTCAGCTTCTGTTAAAGCATTAAACAATGTGGATTTACCTACATTTGGCAATCCCACTATCCCACAATTAAACCCCATAAATTTCCTTATTATCTAAAGACATATTAAATATAGTGTTGAAATCATTTAAATTTACATTTCTAAACCTCATTGGACGATTATTTTGATTAAAGTTTTAGTTAAGGGGGATTATGAACGAAAAAAATAACAAAAGGACGATATTTGGATGGTCTATGTATGACTGGGCCAAATCAGCTTATGAAACAACTACATTAGGAGCAGTATTACCAGTCTACTTTGTAAGCGTTGTTGTACCTGAAGAGGGCTTTGAATTTAGGGGAAGCATATATACAGGTGCTGAAGTTTGGGGATTTGCTATTGGTTCAGCTTTGTTTATATTTTTCTTAATAATGCCAACAATTGGTGCAATTGGTGATATGTCTGGCAACAGAATGAAATTCTTTAAAGTTTTTGCTTATGGAGGTGCTGTATTTGCATCTTCATTTTATTTTGCGACATCCGGTGATGTTATATTTACTTTAGTCATTTACTTCTTAGCTCAGTTTGGTGCAACAGGATCAAATGTTTTTTACGATAGCGTTCTAAAAGATATAACAACTGATGATACTATTGATGCCGTTTCTGCAAGAGGGTATGCTCTTGGATACTTAGGTGGTGGGACACAACTAATAATGTCTTTTGTAATAATTCTTTTTGGTCCTGATCTTCTTGGAATAGATACTGCATTAGCATCAAGGATTGCAATTTCTCTTGCTGGTTTATGGTGGTTTATATTCTCAGTATTTAGCTTTTCTAGAATGAATATTGTTGAAACGAAATCAGATTCTGGAAATAGCTCTTTAGCAAGTGCTTACAGTAGGAATTTCAAAACTTTGAAAAAAATAAGGAAATTTCCTTTCTTAATGTATTTTTTAGTCGCATACATCTTTTTCTGGGATGGTTTACAAACATTAATTAATATGTCGGCAGCATTTTTTACGGAGGTATTACTTTTAGATCAAACTCAAGTACTTATTGTATTTTTAGTTGTCCAATTTGTCGCCTACTTTGGTGCAAAATTGGCAGGCAGGCTTGCAACAAAAATAGGACAAAAAAATGTATTGTATTACACAATGTTTTTGTTGTTCTTGGTCGGAAATGCTGCTTACTTTGTTCCAGAAAAACAATTAATCCCAGTTATTGTAATGGGTATCGTCACTGCGATGGGTATGGGTGGACTTCAATCAGTAAGTAGAAGCGTTTATGCTGCTATGTTGCCTAAGGGTGCTGAAGGAGAGTTCATGGGATTCTTTTCAGTCCTCTCTAGATTTTCTGCCATATGGGGTCCACTAATTTATGCCTACGTCAGTGCTTCAACTGGCAATCCAAGACTTTCACTTCCCGTGATTACGTCTTTTTTCTTAATCGGTGCACTTCTTTTAAGAACAGTTGATATGGATAAAAGAATAAGCGAAGAGGAATGGGCAGCTAGTTAGAATTAACTAGTCTTGATAAATTAAAAAACAAAGCTGATACAGTTATTGGTCCAACTCCACCAGGAAAAGGTGATCTATAGCTGACAAGATCTCCTATTTTATCAGTATCTATATCGCCATATGTTTTGCCATCCACTGAAGAAATGCCAATATCAATTATTGTTGAACCCTCTTTAAAAAAAGAATGGTCGTATATTTTAGCTGTGCCAATTGCAGAAATAAAAATATCTGCTTGTTTTGTAAATAATTTTTGATTTGATGTCTTGCTGTGAATTACAGAAACATTCCCATTATAGCTTTTGGAAGACAAAATCTTTGCTAAGGGGGCTGAGACAAGTCTTGATCTGCCTGCAATTACTATATTTTTATCTTCTGTTTTAATTTTGTAAAAGTTTAATAATTCTAAAACAGCTAAAGAGGTAGCTGGGATTAATTTATATGTTCCTGAAAACAAGCTGCCCAGATTGTATGAAGTAAGACCATCAACATCTACTTCATGTGGAATGCAGTTGATTGCTTCTTCAGGATTTAAATGATTAGGAAGCGGTAGCTGAATAATTATACCATCAGTAACTTTTGCTTCAGCAGAAATTACTTCATCTAATTTATTTTGAGTAGTTTCAGCATCTAGTTTTATCCAGTTAAACTCAACACCCAGTTTTATTGCCTTTTCTTGTTTACGTGAAACATATAATAATGAAGCTGGGTTTTCACCAACTGTAATAGCTGTTAAATGTGGTTTTTTGTCGTTATTAGTGTACTCACGAAATATATTTTCACTTATTTTATCAAGTTGTTCTGCTACAGGAGCACCGTATAGTATTTGTTCCATTTTTACTAGTTTAATATTTATGAAACATATTTAATAGATAACTTTATTAATATAGTTTGGTTATGGATATTTCTAAATTAGATAAATTAATAAAACCTTCTGGAACTATGGCTATTTCCAATAAATCTAGAGAGTTAAAATCCCAAGGCAAACCTGTAATTGGGTTTGGAGCAGGAGAGCCTGACTTCCCTTCACCCGACCACGTGGTAAACGCTGCAATAAATGCTGCTTCTGATCCTAAAAATCACAAATATTCACCTGCAGCCGGACTTGAATCTCTTAGAGAGATAATTGCAAAAACTTCAAAAGAATACTCTGGTTTTGAAATCAAACCTAATAATGTAATTGTTTCAAATGGTGGAAAACAATCAATACTTACTGCATTCCTATCGATACTAGATGACGGTGATGAAGTATTAATACCAGCTCCTTACTGGACTACATATCCTGAAGCAGTAAAAATAGCCGGTGGTAATCCCGTATTCATTGAAACTGAAAAAGATAATAATTTTAAAGTTACTGTAGATCTTTTAGAAAATGCAAAAAATAGTAATACAAAAATGTTAGTTTGGTGCTCTCCATCAAATCCAACAGGTGTTGTTTACACAAAAGAAGAAGCTGAAGAAATCTATGAGTGGGTTTTCAAAAATGATTTATGGATTCTTTCTGACGAGCTTTACGAGCATTTGGTATACGAAGGTGAGACATCTCCATCACCAGCTATTTATGATCCTGAATTAAAGAATACAATTATTGTAAATGGTGTATCTAAAGCTTACTCAATGACTGGTTGGCGCGTAGGTTGGTTAATTGGTAATGACAAAGTCATTGGGTTAGGAAAAAAAATACAATCACAAGCTACATCTAATGTCTCAAATGTATCGCAATTAGCTGCTGAATCTGCACTTTTAAACGGTCTAAATGTAACAAATGAAATGAAAATTGCATTCAATCGAAGGCGTTTATTTGCTACGGAAAAAATTAATTCAATTTCAAATTTAGATGTAGTTGATAGTACGGGCGCTTTTTATTTATTTGTAGATGTTAGTCATTACTGCTCAGGAAATAATGGAATAAATTCATCAGAAGAGTTGTGTGACTGGCTTCTTGAAAATTATTTTATAGCATTTGTTCCAGGAGAAGTTTTTGGAAGTCCTGGGTTTATGAGATTATCATATGCTTTAAGCGATGAAGATCTTAATACTGGACTAAGTCGTCTAAATGAAGCTATAGATAATTTAAATGAATGAAGTAAATAAAAAAAGTCTTTTTTCTTGGCTCTTATTCGATTTAGCAAATACAGTATATGCATTTATTATTCCTGGCTTATATTTTTCTGTTTGGTTAGTGAGTGAAAAAGGGTGGACTGATCAACAATTAGGCCTTGCAACCTCTACAGCTATGGTAATTGTGGCAATCTTAGGACCATGGATAGGAAGAAAATCAGACAGTTCACAAGGGAAAAAGAAAATTCTTCTCCTCATGACTCTTATTTGTATTATTTCTACTTTTTTACTTGGAACATTCTCAGTTGAGACATCTGTATTGTTATTCATATTTTCATTAATTGGATTTAACTTAGGCTCTGTAGTCTATGATGCGCTGCTTGTATCAGTTAGTAATGAAGAAAATAGAGGAAAGATATCTGGTCTTGGTGTTGCTTTTGGATATACCGGGTCACTGATTGGATTTGGTGTAGCAACACTATTACAAAATATGGGTTATAGCTATATTGAAATTTTTAAATCAGTTGCGATTTTGTTTTTGCTCTTTTCTTTACCTGCATTTTTCTTTATTGAAGAGAGGATAACTACAGATAAAAAAATAAAAATAAATATTCTAAATTCATTAAGTATTGTGATAAATTCATGGAAACACTCTAGACAGTATGAAGGTCTTACTAGATTTTTAGTTGGAAGATTTTTTTATGCAGATGCGATTAATACTCTTATAAGTGGCTTATTAGCTGTTTACTTAGTTGAAGAAGTTGGCTTAACCCCAGCAGATAGTCAAAGTATATTGGCACTTGCTATTGTTGTTTCCATAATAGGTGGTTATATTTTTGGAAAAGCAGCAGATTTATACGGTCCAAGAAAATTAATATTAATAAGTATTACTTGTTGGATGATTTCACTCTCACTTGCGATAATCGCCACAGAGTTTAACCAATTGTGGTTAATATATGTTACCGGTGTTTTAGGTGGTTTCAATATTGGTGGCATTTTTGCAGTTGATAGAGTTTTTATGACAAGACTTTCACCTGAAAAACATCTCGGAGAATTCTATGGCCTTTATTCAACTGTTGGAAGATTTGCAACTATTCTAGGACCAATTTTATGGGGCTTGATAGTAAATAGCTTAGATTTGGGGAGGAATGTTGCTATGGGATCTTTAATTTTACTTCTAGCTATCTCCTACTACATAATTCATGGGGTTTCTGATAACGTTAGAAATTAAAAGAAGAAAAACCTTTTTTTCTTCTGTGCATCATCTAATTGTTGTCTTGTATTTTTAAGTTTTTCTCTAAGGAAATCCGCTTCGGCTTCAGCTTTAGCTGCTCTTTCTCTTGCTTCTGCCATTAACTGACTTGATTCATGTAAATTACCTAATTGATTCAATACAGTATTCCATGCATCCAGTGGAACCAAAAGGCTATCTTTTTCTTGGTTTTCATCAGGAACTACATCATTTGTAATTTTATCTTCAGAGCTGACTTCCTCTTTTTGAACATTATTTTCTGACTCGTCTTTTTTAAGAAAATTATATTTCTCTGCCATTCTGTCTTCATAACTACTCATTTTGTAAATTCTTCTTTCATAGTTTCCAATGTAGTATTTTGAAATTCAAATCCTTCTTTTAGCAATTTTTTTGGAATTGCCCTTATACTATTTAATCCTAGCTGTTCACCTAATTCCCATCCAACAGCTAATCTCATAATTACTGGTGGTAATGGGGGTGCAAAATACTTCTTGTTCATGATTTTTGCAATTATTCTTGCAAATTCTTTTTGTTGTAATGGCTCTGGTGCTGTGCAGTTTACAGGCCCGTAGACATTTGAATTTTCTAAACAAAAAATATAAGCTGATACAAGATCTCCTACAGAAATCCAAGAAAAGTATTGATCTCCTTTACCAATTGGCCCAGAGAGGTTCAATTTAGAAATTAAAGTAAAAATTTGTGTTGCAACATTTCCCCTGCCTAAAACAATGCCCGCTCGACACTTAACAATTCTGACACCTAATTTTTGTATTTCATCTAAGGGTCCTTCCCATGCTTCTTCAACAACTAATTGTAAGTATTGACCCCTGTTGTAAGGAGTTTCTTCTGTAACAACTTCATCACCATGGTCTCCATATACATCGTTGCCGGAGGCAGTTATAAAAACTTTCGGGTGATTTTCTGAAGATTTAAATGCCTTTATAAAAGTTTCTGATGCCCACTTTCTAGACCAGTAAATTCTGGATTTTCTTTCTTTACTCCACCTACCTCCAGCTAGAGGTAAAAAACCGAGAATGTCTTTTGGTGCAATGCTTTCTCCAGCAAGATGAATAATTGCGTCTAAACTTTCAAATTTTTCTTGATCAATTTCCTGTTTAGATGGTTTCCAGTAAATTTCATTATCACCTTTTGGCTCTCTTCTTACAAATTTGAATACTTCATGTTCAGATTCACTCAAGGCACTGACTAAATGTCTTCCAATAAAACCAGATGCTCCAGTTACTCCAACTTTCATTCTTCCTCACCATAAAAAACAAAAAAGTTTTCTATTGTTTTTTCTACTTCAGATATATCAGAACCCAGATTTCTATTAAAATTTACTGTAACAACATTTGATTGAATAAAAATAGTGTCTACGTCATTGGTCTCTTGAAACAATTTAAGAGCTAGTTGTCCACTTACATCAGGGATTAATGAGGCTTCAGAAATGTTATGAAACGTCATGCCTTCCTGACCTGAAACAGATCTATTAAGATCGAAAATTATTGTTTTATTCAGCTTTGTAGTTTTAACCTCAATAAGTTGACCCATTACAGTTCTCCAATTTTAAGTACTCTTATCAAATTCGTAGCAGCCTCAACATTTGGTGGTGTTCCAGCAACAACAACTACTTTATCATCTTTATTGTATTTTTTTTCAGTAATTAAGAAGTCATTCGCTGATTTCAACATCTCTGAAAAATGCTCCTTTCGTTCCATTGGATATTGGACTACACCCCAAAGTAAATTCATTTGATTCAAAGTTTTTTTCTTAGTTGAAAATGTAATAATCTCTGCTTGAGGTCTAAAGTTTGAAATTAATAACGGAGTTCTACCAGTTTCAGTAAAAGCAACAATGGCTTTTGCTTGTATTTCGTTTGCTACTTGGACTGCTGCTCTTGCAAGTGTAGCTGTTGAGTCTTCGGAAGTATTCTCCTTTGATAGAAGTGAAGAAGTGTCATTCTTCGAATCAGTTTCTTTACAAATTAATGACATAACCTCCACAACTCTATTTGGATTATCTCCTATAGATGTTTCAGCAGATAACATTACGGCATCTGAACCTTCCAGTATTGCATTGGTAATATCAGTAACTTCGGCTCTTGTCGGTCTGTATGAAGATTTCATCGACTGCAACATCTCAGTTGCTGTTATCGATATCTTACCTTTTTTGTTTGCAGCATCTAATATTTGTTTTTGTACAAATGGTACTTGCTCCAATGGAAGTTGAACTCCTAAATCTCCCCTAGCTACCATTACTCCATCGGCTACATCTAAAATTTCTGCGATGTTGTCTAATGCAGCTTTTAATTCGATTTTTGCAATTACTTTAATATCATTAGGTACTAGATCTCTTACTGTCTTTATATCACTAGCGTTCCTGACGAATGAAACAGCAACAAAATCTACATCGTGTTTTGTGCCAAACTCAAGATGTTCTTTGTCTTTTTCAGTTATTGCTGAGACAGAAAGGTTTGAGTCTGGAAACGCAACACCTTGATTGTCTCTAAGCTCTCCCCCTATAAGAACTAGTGCAGTTAATTTATCTTTTTTCTTTTTTACTATTTTTAAAACTATCTGACCATCATCAATGAATACCCTATCTTCAACGTTTACATCTCTTAATAAATGGTCATAGTCAATAAACACTGTCTCTTTATTCGACTCTATAGCCGTATTAGTTAAATCTACATTTTTACTTTTTTCTAAGATGGTATTGTCAGAAGATTTTCCAGTTCTTATTTTGGGTCCTTGAATGTCTTGCATTACTGCAACTGGTTTTTTGGAGTTGCGTGCCCATTTAATTACATTTTCATGATCTTCTAGTGTTCCGTGAGAGAAATTGATTCTGAGCACATTTACGCCAGAATCTATAATGCTATTAATTTTGGCTTTACTTGAAAGGCTTGGCCCTACAGTTGCAATTATTTTTGTTTTTCTATCCATATTGATTAAATACTTTAATAGCATGGTATAACAAATTTAAGTATATGAATAGAAAAAAAATCATAGGAATTCCAATAAAAAACCTTGAAAACCCTATGTCTAGATTGTCTGAAATTCTCACACAAGAGGAAAGAATCCATACTCAGAAAGAATTAATACGAAATATTGTTCAGTCTTTCAAGAATAATGACCATGAAACATATTTAATATCAACAGATAATGAAGTAGAAATTTTAGCAAAGAATTTAAATGTTAAAATTTTTAAATCTAACTCTTCTGGTTTAAACAAAGAAGTAATTGAATTTTCAAAATTATTTAGTAATTATGATGGATGGATTATTTGCCACGCAGATTTACCGTATATGACAAAACATTTTGCAAATACAATTAGTGCAGAAATAAATGAAAATGAAATAATAATTGCACAAAGTAAAGATAATGGAACTCCGTTTATTGCTGGAACTTTAAGTTTTAACAAATTTCTTTTTGGAAAAAATAGTTTTAATAAACATATTGAATTTCTAATAGATAAGAAATATGCTTATAAACAGATTTTTAGTACTGAATTTACTTTTGAACTTGATGATGAAGAAGATTATAAAAAATTTATACAAAACCAACCAAGATGGTTTAGAAAGCTAAATGCTTAGCAGCCCCGACCGGATTTGAACCGGCGTTTCTGCCTTGAGAGGGCAG
Source organism: uncultured Candidatus Actinomarina sp. (assembly GCA_902593795.1). Classification (GTDB taxonomy): domain Bacteria; phylum Actinomycetota; class Acidimicrobiia; order Actinomarinales; family Actinomarinaceae; genus Actinomarina. The sequence continues at coordinate 21,284 of CACJJR010000002.1, read as the reverse complement.
CGTCCTAGGCCTCTGGACGACGGGGCCTCTGCTCGGGGAGAAGGACTTGAACCCTCAACGATGGGACCAGAACCCATTGTGTTGCCAATTACACCATCCCCGAAAGATAGCAGCCCCGACCGGATTCGAACCGGCGTTTCTGGGTTGAAAACCAAGCGTCCTAGGCCTCTGGACGACGGGGCCGTATAAATATTAAGAATAAAGTATTTTGATTATTAGTTTGTTAATTTTTCAATACTTTCTGTCAATCTAGCAATGGAAGTCTCTTTACCAAGTGCAAATATTGATTCAAATAATGGAGGACTAATTTTTGTACCAGTAATCGCAACACGAGTAGATTGGAAACCAACTTTAGTTTTTATTTCCTCTTCTTCTAAAACATTTCTCATTAGAGATTCAATATTTTCTAGGTTAAATTCATCTAATTCAATAAATTTATTTCTTATAATATTTAAATATTTTTGGGCTTCAATTGAATTAACTGATTCCCATTCTTGATCATTAACTAAAAAAGGTTCATCGAGTAAGAAAGAAACTTGATCATATAAATCATTCATCGTCTCGATTCTTTCTTGAACAGAAGGAAGTATTATATTTAATCGTTCTGTTTCTTCATTAAATAATTCTCTGTTAAGGTCTTTTCCTATCTGACTTAAAGCGTCATTTGAAAATTTTTCGAATGATGTTGATCTTATATATTGTCCATTCAGCCAAAGCAGTTTTTTTTCATCAAAAATTGCGGAATTTGGTAGTACTTTATTGAAATCAAATTTACTAATTGCAAATTCTCTATCAAAGTGTTCCAAATCGTCTCCAGGTGACCAACCAAGTAAGCACAGGTAATTAAACATTGCGTCATTTAATATTCCTTTATCACGAAAAGCTTCAACGGAAGTATCTCCATGTCTTTTGCTTAATTTTTTACCATCAGATCCAAACAATAAGGGTAAATGACAAAATTTTGGTAAAGTAGCACCTAAAGCTTCCATTATTAAAATATGTTTTGGAGTTGAAGAAAGTATATCTTCTCCTCTCGCAATAATTGTTATACCATAATCTACATCATCGACTGTTGATGCTAGATGGTATGTTGGGGAATTATCCGATCTTAATATTACAAAGTCTTCTACATCAGAGGATTCGAAAGTCATGTCTCCACGGACAAAATCTTTAAAATTTATGGTTTGATTTTCTGGTACTTTAAACCTAATTGCTCCATCATCTTTGTATGCAAAATTATTCTCTACTAACTGTTGGGCAATATCTCTATATCTCTCAAACCTTGATGATTGTTTATAGTCACCATGTTCTCCCCCAACATCTACACCTTCATCCCAATCAAGACCTAACCACCTCAGGTTCTCTAAAATGTTATTTTTATACTCTTCAGTACTACGTTCCATATCTGTATCATCAATTCTGACAACGAAAGTTCCCCCGTTGGCTTTTGCATAAAGCCAATTAAAAAGTGCTGTTCTTGCATTTCCGATATGAAGGCTACCAGTAGGCGATGGTGCAATTCTTAATTTCATGTTATTTAACTTGATTTACCAAAGTGCCAATAGTTTCAATTTCTATTTTTATTTCATCACCAGGATGCACTTTTGATACTCCCTCTGGGGTCCCAGTCAAAACTACATCTCCAGGTAATAATGTCATAATTGATGAAACAAATTCTAATATTTCACCAATACTAAAAATCATATCTTTTGTATTGCCGTCTTGCTTCAATTCATCGTTTACAAAACACTTTATATAAAGTTCTGGATTTTTATCAAAATTTGTCTGAATGACTGGACCTAAAGGGCAAAATGTATCAAAACTTTTTGCTCTTGTAAAATTACCATTAAAAGTGCCATCTTGTCCCTGTAAGACTCTTTCGGAAAGATCGTTAGCAATAGTAAATCCGAGAACACTATCCATCCAGTTATCTCTGGTCAGATTTTTACTAAGCTTGCCAATGACAATTGCCAACTCAGCTTCATGGTCTACATGTTGTCCAATTGGTGGATAGATTATAGATTCACCTGTTCCAATTACAGATGTGGAGGGTTTATTGAAGAATACAGGGTTGTTCGGAGCGGTGTAGTCGTGAACTCCAAGCTCAAATGCATGTTTTTCATAATTCTTAGCAACAGCAGTCACTTTACTTGGTAGCACAGGTGCTAATAACTGAATTTCATCAAGACTATATTTTTCTTCTGTAGCCTCCCAAACAACAAGTGGTGAACCCTCGTAACGGATAACCCCTTCTTCTGTAAGTTCTCCGTAAAAGATTTCGCCTTCGAATTTAGCTCTAACTATCTTCATTACACAAGTGTAAAAGTTTTATATTTTATCAACGTCAATACTTGAAAATAATGCAGATAGATGAAGTCCTTTTATAGTCTCTTTACTTGCTATTTGGAGATTTTCTTTATTGAGCAATCCCAAGTTGTTTTCGGTTATCTGCAAAACTTTTAATACTCTTAATACGTCACTTTTAGTAGGGCCTCTACCAACCAAAGATGCTTGATAGATAACTAAATTAGAGATAATTTTTAAAATTAACTTTTTTTTGTGATGTGAATTCCAGAAATGTTCATATTTTTTTATTAACTTTAAAGCATAACCACTATCTGGGCTTGGAATTGAAAACACCTGATCATATGGATGTTTTAAATTACTGTTTTTATCTTCTTTACCCTGTGACCTAGGTACAGGCAAGTCTGACAAAGTTTGTAGTTTATAATCTGAATCTTCTAAGTTTGGTTGTTGGCTCACTTAACTAATGTTAAATAGTTTTCAGAAATAGGGTCATTACCATTAACAATCTCTAAATAATTATTTCGTATTGAATTTGTAATACTTCCAGGTGACCCTGTTCCAATGTCTTTTCCATCTACTGAAACAACACCTATAACTTCTGTAGCTGTACCGGTAAAGAACAATTCATCAGCATTAAGTAATTCTTCTTTTGTAATATTTTGCTCTGCAATTTCATAATTTAAATTATTAGCTATTTCTATTACTGTTCTTCTTGTAATGCCCCCGAGTGCCCCTGTTTCAATTGGGGGTGTTGTAATTTTATTATCTTTAATTAAAAACAAATTTTGACCACTCCCTTCAGCAACAACATTTCCGTCTCCGAGCATGATTGCATCATCGTATCCATTATTTACGGCATCAATTTTTGCTAGAGTTGAATTCATATACCCACCAACACCCTTTGCTGTAGGTATAAAGCTTTCTGGACTAATTCTTTTCCATTTTGATATACAAACTTTCACACCATTATTACCTGCATCATCTCCAAGATATGCTCCCCAGCTCCAGGCTGCAATCGAAACGTTCACTGGAACATTGTTTGGTAATAACCCCATCTCTCCCTCACCAAAAAATACTAGAGGCCTAATATATGCTGACGTAAGTTCATTCAGATACACTGAGTCTTTTATTGCTTGAGTTAAAACTTCCTTATCATATGGAATATCAAGGTTATATGCACTGGCAGAGTCATAAAGTCTATCAACATGGTCATTAAGTCTAAAAATAGAGGTGCCACCTACACAATCCCTAGCTCTTATTCCCTCAAAAACACCAGTGCCATAATGCAAAGTATGAGACATAACACTCACTGTTGCATCTTCCCAATTTACAAATTCACCATTCAGCCAAATTAGTTTTGATTTTTCCATTATTAATAACAAATAATACACCTTTTTGTCATTGAAGCTATAAAAAATACTATTATTCAAATGTGAAAAGATTTATGGCATCAGGTTTTGGTGTTGGGATAGCTTGGCAAATTATTTTTGGCGATAAAAAAGGAGGAGGCACATTAGCTCCTTTCTTGTTCTCAGTTCTAATATATTTTCTGAATTTAAATATTGCTGAACTATCTGTTGTTTTTCTTTTCTTGTTGTTGATTTATTTTCTATGTGTTGAAGATAATGCTGCGAATGATGATCCTAGTTGGATTACCCTAGATGAAATTGTTGGAATGAGTTTAGTTTCTCTTGCGTCTCCATCAAAATTACTTCCTCTTATTGCGGGGTTTCTAGTTTTTAGAGCGAGCGATATTTTAAAACAACCAAAGTTTGTTGCAGAATTAGAAAATTATCCTGGAAAGTTAGGTGTGCTTTATGATGATTTAGGCGCTGGCTTGTTAGGTTTCCTATCTGCGACAATAGTAAATCAAGTTAGTCTTCTATCTTTTTAAGAAGAAGCTCTTTGGCCATACCTGGATTTACCGATCCATTTGATTGCTTCATCACTAGACCTACAAGAAATCCGACTAATTTATCTTCTCCTGTCTTGATCCTCTCAACTACATCTTGATTTTCTTCTAAAATCTGAACAATCATTTCTGATATCTTATCAGTGTCATTTTCTTGAAAAAGATTCTTTTGTTCAGCAACCTCATTTGGTGTGCTGTCTGTGTTTAATAACTCAGATAGAATAACTTTGGCAGAGGTAAAAGATATCTTACTGTTCTTAATTAATTCTATAATTTCAGAAAGATACTCATAACTAAACCAATCTGGCAACTTTTCAATATTAGACTTTCTCATTTGACCTTGAAGCTCACCTGTAATCCAATTAAATGATGCTTCTGAATCCTTTGTTTGTTTATGTACTTTAAAATATAAGCTTTTTATCCATACATCACTTTTACTCAATATGTTTGCTTGTTTTAAGCTAAGACCAGTGTCGACAAGCTCTTCTCTTTGTTTCTTTGGAAGTTGTGGCATTGTAGATTTGACTTGATTAATGAAGTCTTCACTTAAATACATGTTTGGCAAATCAGGATCTGAAAAATACCTATAATCTGCACTTCCCTCCTTAGATCTCATTGTGCTAGTCAATTCTTTGTTCTCATCCCAGTGACGTGTTTCTTGTATAATCTCAACACCATCCTCGACAGCTTTTGTTTGTCTTTCTATTTCATAGTCAATTGCTCTTTCTAAAGAACGAAGGGAGTTCATGTTTTTAATTTCTACTTTTGTACCTAACTCACTGCTGCCCTCCGGAGCTACAGAAATATTTGCATCAAATCTTAAATTACCCTTTTCTAATCTTCCTTCAGAAATATTTAAGTCTATAGCTAGTTGTCTTAACTCCTCTATATAGGCAACAGCTTGTTTTGATGAAGTGATAACGGGCTTAGTTACAATTTCAACTAAGGGAACTCCCGACCGATTAAAGTCTAACGCAGTGCTTGTTGCTGATTCAATTCTGCCTGAACCACTATGTGTAGATTTCCCCGTATCTTCTTCCATATGTACTCTCTCAATTTGGATGTTATCAGTACTTTCTTCAATAACAATTTCAAGTTCGCCATTCAGACCAACTGGTAAATCAAATTGAGATATTTGATAATTTTTTGGTAAATCGGGATAAAAGTAATTTTTACGATGAAACATCCCTTTTCTTGTTATTTCACAACCAGTACTTAATGCTAGAAGAGTTATACTTTCAATGGCTTTTTTATTCGGAACGGGTAATGCTCCTGGTAATCCAAGACATGTTGGGCATAAGCTTACATTTGGATCTTCAGTATCAACAACACCACACCTACAAAACATTTTTGTATTTGTGTTTAACTCTATATGAGTCTCTATTCCAATGGTTGGCTGTAATGACATTACACCCATCCTTTTGGTTGTTGATTAAATTGTATCTCTTTTTCAATAATTTCTGAGAAGTTTAAAAGTGAATGATCAGAAAGCGCTCTACTCATAACCTGTACTCCAAGAGGTAGATTTTCGTTGGTAATCCCAGTTGGAATACTTATTGCTGGAAGTCCTGCTAAATTTGCAGGTATTGTGCATAAGTCTGACATGTACATTTCTAATGGATTGCTTGTCTTTTCTCCTGCCTTAAAAGCCTGTGTTGGAGTTGTTGGTGATATTAAATAATCAACTTCATCAAATGCTTTTGTAAACTCATCAATCATTTCTTTTCTAGCTTGTAAAGCCTTCCCATAATATTCGTCATAATATCCAGCTGAAAGAGCATACGTCCCTAAAAGGATTCTTCTTTTTACCTCTTTACCAAATCCTTCAGCTCTAGTATTTTCCATCATTTCATAACTTGTATTACCATCAACTCTTAATCCATATCTCACACCATCAAATCTTGCTAAATTAGCTGAACACTCTGCTGGTGCTATAAGGTAGTAAATACTTATTGCAAGTTCGATTATTGGAATTGATATTTCTTTGACTTCATATCCATTTGATTTTAGAATTTCGGTAACTTTGTTTACTTCATTTTTCGCTTCATCCGATATTCCATCTTCCATAAGTTCTTTGATAACACCAATTTTGGCAGATTTACCAGATGGGATATCTACTTGATTGTTAACTATAGAAGTAGCGTCTCGAGGGTCGTCACCTGAAATAGCTGAAAAAATAATCCTAGAGTCATCGACAGTTTTAGTGATTGGCCCAATTTGATCAAGAGAAGAAGCAAAAGCTATTAGTCCATACCTAGAGACTGTCCCATAAGTTGGTTTAAATCCAACCAATCCACAAAAAGAAGCAGGTTGTCGAATAGAGCCACCAGTATCACTTCCTAGTGCAGCTATAGAAGACCTTGCTCCAACGGAAGCAGCAGAACCTCCAGAAGATCCGCCTGGAACAAAGTCAGTATTCCATGGGTTTCTAGTGAGACCAAATGCAGAGTTTTCCGTAGAAGAACCCATAGCAAATTCATCTAAATTGGTTTTGCCTGTAAACAGTGTTTGGCTTTCTTTTAATTTTTTGATAACTGTGGCATCGTAAGGAGAGGTATAATTTGAAAGCATTTTTGAAGAGCACGTAGTTTTATACCCTTTTATATTTATATTGTCCTTTATAGCAATAGGTATACCATCTAATAAACTTTCTGCTGTACCTGAGTCAAACCTACTATCTGACTCTTTAGCTTTCTTAATGTTTTCATCCTCAAAGAGAGTCAAGTGTGCATGAAGAGAAGCTTCGGAATTTGCAGCATTATCAAATATTTGAGAATACAATTCTGACGGCTTTAATTCTTTTTTACTAAATAATGTATTGATTTTTCGAATAGGTAAATTTGTTATATCCATATTTATTCCATTGATGGTGGGACAACAAATTTTCCATCTTTTGATTTAGGCGCATTACTCAATGCCTCTTCATGAGTTAATGATTCAACAAGCTTATCCTCTTGTAGTTCTAATTCTTTTTCTAATGGATGAATAAATATTTCTTTTTGCTCAGTATCTAGCTTTAAATCACTTAACGCTTTCACATGTTCTAAGATGATACTTAAATCATTATCTAATTCTTTTTGCTCATCTTCAGACAAATTTATCGAAGCAAGCTTTGCTATGTTTTTTATGTCAAAATCTTTACTCAATTTCTTCCTTAAGGTAGCTTGAAAGTAATTCATATGATTCTAATAGCTGTCTCTTACTAATATGCTCGTTAGTAGCATGAGCTAACAAGGGATCTCCTGGACCAAAGTTTAGGCAAGGTATATTGTTTTGATAAAATCGTGCAATATCTGTCCATGCTTGTTTAGGCTGTACAACCGCACTTGTTCTTTTAATAAAATTACTGATTTGACTCTCTTCCTTATTTGGCATTGCTCCATCAGAAGTATTCATGATTTCTACATCGCTATAGTCAGAGAATAAATCACGTATATAATTACTTGCTGCTTCGCCATTCATTTCTGGAGAATATCTAAAGTTTAAATTAAGTTTTAAATCTTCAGGAATAACATTATTTGCAATACCTGAAGAAATTTTTGTGATTGACATCACTTGCTTAAATTTTAAACCATCGATATCTAATTCCAAGATTTCATTATCTTGAACTAATTTGATAACTTCTTTAACTTTATAAACAGGATTATCACCAACCCATGGCCTTGCTGAATGTGCTGCTTTTCCATGCAATGTTAATGTTGCATTTAATGCTCCAAGACAACCAAGTTGTATTTCATTGTCAGTTGGTTCTAGGATTATTGCGAAATCTAGATCAAAATCATTTAAAAGAGCAGGCATAATTGTATTTAATCCATTGTCATCATAAGAACTTTCTTCAGCAGTATAAAAAACAGCGATTATCTCAGAGTGGTTTTCAATTAGGCTGTGCAGCATTATTGCGATACCACCTTTCATATCAACTGTGCCTCTTCCGCCAATAATGTCCTCATTATCAAAATCGTATTCTTGGTTAGGCACAACTGGTACAGTATCTACATGACCAACGAGTGCAATTTTTTTAGTTGATTCTTTTGGTACAGCAACTATCCCGCCACTGCTTCTTAATATTTCCCCTTTAAAATTATTTTCTATTAGGAATTGATTAATAAAATCTAAAATTTTTTCTTCTTTGCCAGTCTCAGATTCAATTGAAATGAGTTTTAATAAAGTGTCAACTAAACTCAAACTTCAACTCCAAAAGTTCTTAAGGCATCATTAAGTGATGTTTTTTCATCAGTGGATTCTTTTCTTTTTCCAATAACTAAGGCACATGGTGTATTGAATGTGCCACTAGGGAACTCTTTTGGTCTTGTCCCAGGAATAACAACTGAATTTTCTTCAACTACGCCTTTAACTTCAACTGGTTCTTTGCCAGTTACATCAATTATTGGCGTAGAAGCAGTAAGAGTAACATTAGCTCCAATTACAGCCCCTTTTTTTATTCTGACACCCTCAACAATTATTGATCGTGAACCAATGAAAGCTCCGTCTTCAATAACAACGGGCATAGCTCCAGCAGGCTCTAAAACTCCTCCAATACCAACTCCGCCAGAAAGATGTACATTTTTCCCAATTTGAGCACAAGATCCTACAGTTGCCCATGTATCAACCATTGTTCCTGAACCCACATATGCTCCAATATTTACAAAGCCCGGCATCACTACAACACCCGGTTCACAAAAAGCTCCGTATCTGACTACTCCCGGGGGGACAACTCTAATACCCAATTCCTTATAATTCTTTTTAGGTTCTAGCTTGTCATAATAAATTAAATCGTTTGCATTAATTTCTTTTAAATTTCTCACTGAGAAAAATAATAAAATTGCATCTCTCACCCATTCATTTATAGCCCATTCTCCATCCTGATAACTAGCTACCCTAATAGTTCCATTATCAAGTTCCTGAATTGTTGATTCAATAACTGCAATATCACTTTCAGTAATATTGCTAGAGTCAATATTCTGAATTTTTTCTTGTAATTTTTTCATTTTCGCTTTGGTCTCTTTTTATTTCTTAGATATTATTTTAATGTATGACTAAACAGACTTACAGATTTATTATTCTTTTATTAACTGGTTTATTAATTTTAGTAATCACTTGGGGAGTAACATTTTCTCAAAATAATAACGAAGAATTAGTCTTACCAAGTTCTCTTGAAAACATCTACCCTCTACCTTATGACCAGGTTCCTCAACAGGCTTCATTAGAAATAGATCTTCCTGTAGGCTATGAATTAACGTTGATTGTAGATAATTACATAATTCCTCAATCAGAAATACAGTACGTAGAAGCAACTGGAGTATATATTTGGAGACCAGGACCAAATAAAACCTTTGAAACCTGGAATCCAGGTAAGCATTCTGTAAAAATTAGTTGGGATACATTTACCGGACTACCCGATTTTGGTGAATATGAATGGGAATTTACTACTTACTAATTAGCTTTGAAAATTCACCCTCTGATAAAGTATTAACATTAAGTTTTTTGGCTTTATCAAGCTTTAAGCCAGCTTTTTCTCCATAGACTAAATAATTAGTATTTTTAGAAACTGATGAAGTAACAATACCGCCTAAATTTTCAATTAATTGCGTAGCTTGCTGTCTTGTAAATGTGTTCAAGGTACCTGTTAATACGAATGTTTTTCCGTTCAAATCGCCTTGAGATGATTTAACTAATGTGTCTATTTTAAAACCAATGTTTTTAAGGTTTTCAATCATTTCTTTATTGGTGCGATTTGAGGACCATTCTGAAATAGAACTAATCACACTATCTGAAATTCCATGTATATTTTCTAAATCCTCATCTTTAGCATTAAAAACTTTCTCAATAGACCCAAAAGACTTCAATAATAATTTTGCAGTTTGCTTACCTACAAACCTTATTCCTAATGCTGACAACAACCTTGACGGGTCTGAATCAATTGACGCCTTTATCGCATCAAGTAAGTTAACAGTCTTTTTTTCTTTCCATTGTGGTAGATTTATAAGCTGTTCATATTTCAAATAATACAAATCTATAAAACTGGTTATTAAATTTTCATCGATTAAAGTTTCAACAGTTTCTCTCCCTAATCCATCTATATCAAGTCCTGTTTTAGAACCAAAGAATATTAAAGCTTCTTTATTGGCAATTTTACATTTTTCCTTACCAGTACATCGTGGTACTTTTTCATCATTTATAAATTCAATAAATGACTCACCACAGGGACAACTTTTTTGAAGAGACCAGCTTTTTGATGAACTTTCTCTCCTCTCTGGAATAGAGGAAACTACTTCTGGAATGACATCACCAGCACGCCTTACAATAACATAATCATTAATTCTTAAGTCTTTTCTTTTAATTTCATCTGGATTGTGAAGCGTCGCAAAAGATACAAGTGCTCCTCCAACATTAACTGGTTCAAGAACTGCAACAGGTGTGATTGCTCCAGTTCTTCCAACCTGTAATTTTATATCTAGCAACTTTGTGGTTTGTTCCTCAGCTGTAAATTTAAAAGCAATCGCCCATCTTGGTGCTTTTGAGGTAAAGCCGAGCTCATCTTGAGTAACTAAAGAATTTACTTTTAAAACTGCACCATCGATTTGGTAAGTGAAGTCATTTCTATTTTCTTCAATTTTATTAAGAGCAGAGACAACATCATTAATTGTATTAGTAACTATTACATTGTTTGTACTAAACCCAAGTTCTGCCAATCGTGATATTTGATCACTGTATCTATCTAAAGTTTGATCTTCATGTTCAATTAATTGATAAGCTAAAAGTCTCAAATCTCTGTTCACTGTAATATTTGAATCTTTCTGCCTTAATGAACCAGCTGCAGCATTTCTAGCATTGATGAATTCTGAAGTACCTTCATTTCTTAATTTTTTTAGTTCTTTTAATTCTTCAGATGTCATTTCTTTTTTATTTATGCTACTTAAATATTCCAATCTTTTTTGATCAATGACCTTCTGCTTATTTAGTAATTCAAAACTGTTAGTAGGCATAAAAACTTCCCCCCTAACCTCAATTTCACCATCCATGGGTTGTTTAAATTTAAGAGGAATGTTTTTTATCGTCTTTATGTTATGCGTTACATCCTCTCCCACAAATCCGTCACCACGTGTAAGTCCTTTTACTAATAAACCATCTTTATAAATTAGCGAAATTGCAAGTCCATCAATTTTTGGCTCGACTGTTAAGGGAAACAATTCTTTATCAGTTAATTTTTCAATTTTTTCAATCCATTTCTCAATATCAACTACGTTTTCTGAATTATCTAAACTGTACATTCTTTGCTTATGCGAAACTTGTTCAAAAACATTTTCTGGAGTACCAGTTACTCTTTGTGTTGGTGAGAAACTGGAAACTAAGTCTGGATTCTCTAGCTCAATTTCTTTTAGCTCGTTAAATAATTTATCATATTCACCATCTGACATTATTGGTTTATTTAAAACATAATAAGCATGCTCAGCATCTGTCAGCTTTTCTATAAGATTATTAACATGCTTTTTATTCATAAACTTCTTCTAAAACTTTTGACGTAATCCTTCCTCCTCCAACAAGTTTTGTATCTTGATAAATTACTCCAAATTGTCCAGGAGCAACACCTAATGTTGGTGTTTTCAATTCTATTTGAAAAGTTGATTCGTCCACTTTTTCAATATTACATGGGACATCGTCTGAGTTGTACCTTGTCTGAACAGATAAATTATCATATTCAATACTGTTAACAAAAGATACATCTTCTATGAGAAATTTTTTAGTGGTTAGCTCCTCTTTGCTCCCTATATAAATCTTATTATTTTCAACATCAATTTTTGTGACGTATTTTGCTTCACCTTGTCCGCCTGGAACTCCTTTTCTCTGACCAATTGTGTATGCATGTATTCCGCCATGTGTACCAACTTCGTTTTCATACTTGTCGACTATAAGTCCTTTTGAGGAAACGTCTATTCTTTTACTAACAAAATTTCGATAGTCTTTTTTCCCAACGAAACAAATGTCTTGGCTGTCTTTTTTAAATGCGGTTTTTAGCCCAAGTGTTGCTGCAATTTGTCTGACTTCTGGTTTTGAAATTGTACCAAGTGGAAATTCTATTTGTGCTAACTTTTCAGAATCTAACATATGTAAAACATAAGATTGATCCTTGTCTAAATAATCTGCTTTATGAAGTTCAAAAATATCATTATTCTTAACAATTTTTGCATAATGACCCGTAGCAACTTTTTCACAGTTAAGTTTTTTTGCCTGATCAATAAAATGATCAAACTTAACTGATCTATTGCATTCAACACAAGGATTTGGAGTGAGTCCTTGTGAATACATGTCTACAAAATTGTCTATTACATTCTCTGAGAAAGAGGCTGTGTAATCAAGCACATAATACGGAATATCTAATTTAGCAGCAACTTTTCGCGCATCTTCTGAATCAGCTGATGTACAGCAGCCTGTTTCTGGCATTTCACCATTTGGACCTTCCCAAAGCTTCATTGTTACGCCAATTACATCATGTCCCTGAGACTTTAAAAGACCCGCAACAACAGAAGAGTCTACTCCTCCACTCATAGCAACTAATATTTTCAAATTATTTCCTTAATTGTATTTTTCACAATTTCAGCAGATTTACTACCATCTCCTATTTCAATATTCCATCCAAAACTAAATCTTAGATGATTATTTATAACTCTATCTTCAACATTCATTGCTTTTAAAACATGAGAAGGTTTCTGTGCACCACTAGCACAAGCTGAACCTCTTGAAACACCCATACCGTTCAAATCTAAAGCAACCATTAATGTTTCAGAATTAATATCTCTAAATTGTATATTTGAAATGTGACATAATCTTCTTACATTTTCTCCAATAATTTTTACATCAAATTCTTCTTTTATTTTTGATTCAAAAATTATTCTTTCTTTTTCAATTAATTTAGTCTCTTCTTCTAAGTTTTGTTGCTGTTCTTTTAAGGCAGCTGCTAATCCGGCTACTCCTGAAACATTTACCGTACCAGCTCGTCTTTCAAGCTCTTGTTTACCACCATGTAGAAGGCTTGGAATTTTGTAGCCAGTCTTTAAAAACATAATCCCTATTCCTTTCGGACCTCCTATTTTGTGACCTGAAATAGCAGCACTATCAATACCTAAACTATGGAAATCTATTTTGTTTGATGCAACAGCCTGAACTACATCTGAATGAAATAAAGTTTTTGGATTAATATCTTTAACTGATTGTGATATTTCTTTAATAGGTTGTATGACGCCAGTTTCATTATTGGCATACATAACTGAAGCAATCAATGTATTAGTATTTATAGATTGCTTTAATTCTTCAATATTAGTTACACCGTCTTCATCACATGAAACAAAATTAACTTTATATCCCTTTTTATCAACATTTTCTGCAGATGCAAGAACAGCTTCATGTTCAATCTGTGTTGTCGTTAGTTCAGATTTTTTTTCTTGGTCAACAAATGGAGTTTTAATAATCCAATTGTCAGCCTCTGTGCCTCCACTCGTAAAAGTTATTTCATTTGGTACTGCTCCAAAACAACTAGAAATAAATTCTCTAGATTCTTCTAATATGTTTTTTGCTTTTCTAGACAAAGCATGTCCACCTGAAGAATTAGCATATGCATCCATTTCAGTTTTTTTGTATGCTTCAAAAGCAACTTCACGCATTGGCGTAGTTGCTGCATGGTCCAAATACATATAATCATTTTTATTCATATATATTTATTTTACTTATGAACTAATATTGTTTAACAAGCAATGAGTAAAAGAATTAAAGTATCAACAATTATTGATAGACCAATAAATGAAGTCTGGGATGAAGTTAAAATTATGGAAAATCATGTTAATTGGATGCAAGATGCTGCAAAAATTGACTTTCTTTCAGAAAATAAGTTCGGAATGGACACAAAAATGAAAGTTTTAACTAAAGTTGGCCCATTATCTTTAAATGATATTATAACCGTAACATCATGGGACGAAATGAAAAGTATTGGAGTAGTTCATGAAGGCATAGTGACTGGAGAAGGTGCTTTCTATTTAAGTAAGAATACTGAGGATACAACTAAATTTGATTGGATTGAAGAATTAAAAGCACCATTTTATCTTGGTGGTCCATTTGCCGAATTTTTTGGTGGTATAGTTTTAAAAGCTATTTGGAAAAAAAATCTTAATAATCTAAAAAAGATAATTGAACAATGAATAAATTTTACTATTTTTTAATCTTATTATTAATTTCAAGTTGTACAACTGAGGTAGAAACAAACGAAGAAGAAGATAATTCTGCAACTGGAGTAGAGATAGTTTTTGAGCAAGGGTTAGGAGAAAATCCAACTCAATTTGTTGCAAATTGGAACATACTAGTTAACGAGATTTCAGAAGATGAAGAAACTCTTTTATACTTTTCAATTAATCCAGATGAAGTTCAGTGGACATCTACAGATCAAAATATACTATTTTATCAATTTGGCCTTAGTGAAAATCCACAATCAAACTTTATTCTTAATGTTTTAGTATCAAATCAAATTGTTGAAGGTGTCGAATTCTTTTCGCCAGTAGTAGATGATGAATTTACTGCGCAAAGAACAAGACTTTTCTTTTTAATCATAATTGCAATGTCTGATGATTCTCTTAATAAAGAAGATAGAGAGTCAGTATTAACAAAAATTGGGTTGTACGACGAGGTAGATAATCCAGTTCAGATGGGTGGTGGAGTAACTATTAATAATGTCAGATATGTTATTGAGCCGGTTGTAGATAAAGGAATTTTGAGAGGCGTTAATTTTTACTCAACTAGAGTAACAAATTAATTAAGTTGCAATAACTTCTACTACTCCAGGAACTTTATCCATTAATATTCTTTCTATTCCGCTTTTAAGTGTAGCAATTGACATAGGGCACCCTTGACAAGCACCTAACATTTCAATATTTACTACTCCATTTTCTACAGATGATAACTTAATATCCCCGCCATCTGCTTGGACTGCAGGCCTAATATATTCAATAGTGTCATTTAAAATATCTAGATCGACCTCAATGTTTGGGTCTCTATCTTTTACTTCAGGTAAATTTAAATTTGCCATACTTTAAGTATATTGTATTTCGCAACCAACCGAACTCAGTAAATCAACAATATTTTCATATCCTCTTTCTATATGATCTATTCCTGTAATGATTGATTCTCCATCAGCTTGTAATGCAGCAATTATTAAACTTGCACCTGTTCTAATATCTGTTGAATGTACAGGGGCTCCTGATAGTTCGTTAACGCCCTTTATCATTGCGTGTTGCCATCCTGTTTGAATGTCTGCACCCATTCTTTGTACTTCAGGAATCCACTGAAATCTTTGGTCGTAGACATTTTCAGTAATTATAGAAGTTCCATTTGCTTTTAATAAGCAAGCACCAAAAATTGGTTGTAAATCAGTTGCTATTCCAGGAAAAGGTAAAGTTGAAATTTCAATTGAAGAAATTTCTTTGGAGCTCTCTATCGCTATCGAATCATCGCTAATATTCAATACTGCACCCATCTCTTGGAATTTTTTTAATTCCATTGGCAAGTGATTAGGATTAATCCCTTTAATAATTCCAGCACCTCCTGAAGCTAAAAAAGCTCCGAGATAGGTACCCGTAACAACTCTATCACCAATTACTTTGTGGTTAGTGCTTTTAAGTGAGTCCACTCCATGAATAACAATTTCACTGGTCCCTTCGCCTTCAATTTGAGCGCCCATATTTTTTAACATTTTGACTAAATCTACAATTTCAGGTTCTCGAGCAGCATTTTCGATAATAGTTGTACCATCAGCTAAAACAGCAGCAAGTAATGTATTTTCTGTTGCTCCAACAGAGGCATAAGTTAGATTAATTTCCACACCCTTTAATCCATCAGTTTTCCCAATAAGAACACCATGATCTAATTCAAAATTAGCACCCATTTTTTCTAGTGCTTCTATATGCATTTTTACAGGCCTTGGTCCAAGTTGGTCTCCACCAGGAAAAGCGATTTTTGCTTCTCCTTTTCTGGCCAACAAAGGTCCTAGAACAATAATCGAAGCTCTCATTTTTTGAACTACTTCATAAGGTGCTTCTACAGAAATATTTGAAGGGGAATCAATTACTAAAGACTTATTTGTTAACTCTGAAGTTATCCCCAAAACATTCAGCACTTCTTGCATATAGTAAACATCTGCGATGTCCGGAACATTTTCAATTTTGTATTTTCCCTCTGATAAGATTGGCAATATCATTTGTTTCAGCACAGCATTTTTTGCACCAGAAACTTCAATGGTGCCGTTTAATTTTTTACTGCCAATTATTTGTATGCTTTTTTCCACTAACATTGATACTACTTAAAAAACAAATGTAAGAAAAGCAATGATAGAGTCATTAGAAGTCATTAAAGAAAAATCGCACGAAGAGTGTTCTAAATTACTTGTTGAACTAATCAGTAAACAAATCAGTAGATCTGAGAACATTAGTATTGGGCTGTCAGGTGGCAGTACCCCCCAACTTTTTTATCAATTATTTGCCGAAAAATTTTTTGACTATAGCAATATTTCCCTTTGGACAGTTGATGAAAGACATGTAGATACAAGTGAGAATATCTCCAATCAAAACATGATTAATTCAATATTTGCTGATACAAAATTGGATGTTATTGAATATATTTATAATGAAGACCCACATTTTTCAGCAGAAAGTTATACAAATAAAGTACTTGATAAAATAAATAAATTCAATATTGCTGTGCTGGGAGTAGGCGATGATGGTCATATTGCATCATTATTTCCTAATACCAGTGCCGTAGATAGTAACATAAAGGGTTTTGTTAAAAACGAGGTAAATATTCTTACCAAATGGAGAATCACCTCAACCTATCAACTATTAACTGATATTGAGCATTTGTATTTATTTGTAACAGGAGAAAATAAAAAAGAAGTAATTAAAAAAATAGGAAAAGAAAACAATCTTCCTGTAAATAAGTTAATTGGCTTAAGAAAAAAAACAGTATTATTAACTGACCAATAATTTAAATTATTTATATACTATTTCTAGAGTCATCTTTGTGTCAGTTTGAACCACTACACTAATCCTTCTACCCTGTTGGATGGTGACTCTATTGTTTAAAAAAAGTAAAAATGCAAATTAAAAACTACCTACAAATATTATTGACCTCTTCTTTATGGGGTTCTTCTTTTTTAATGATGAAATATGCTTTAGAAGAGTTGAATGCTTACAATATTTCTTTTTACAGAATTCTTATTGGTATGTTATTCATTAATTTATTAAATTTTAAAAAAAGTAACTTTCCAATTCATAAACATTTTCAATTAGCGTTAGTAGGTCTTTTATGGATGTCATTTCCTTTTTATCTTTTTGCTAAAGCAGAAGAAACAATTACTTCCAGTCTTGCAGGTTTAATTAACGGTTCTACTCCAATATTTATAAGCCTTATCGCAGTTTTAGTTTTTAAAGATAAAATTTTGAAAAAGCAAATTATATATTTAATAACTGGATTTATTGGAATATATTTTGTCTCGTTTGGATTTAGTAATGCATTTGAAGATTTAAATTTAGGAGCATTGTTAGCTCTATTAGCCTCGATAAGCTACGGTTTTGCAGCCAATATCGTACAGTCGTTAATTAAAGAGTATGGGTCCCTTCAGACCTTAAAAATTGCTCTAAGATATGCAACAGTAATTTCATTTATACTATTAATTCTAAACAGTAGTTTTACGCTACCAACATATGAAATATCATTGTTTCCAATGCTTTTGTTAGGTATTGGCAGCAGTGGAATAGCGTTTCTATCTTTTTATAACCTAATTGACGATGTTGGCGCTATAGCTGGTTCAATAACTGTATATATTATTCCTATTTTTTCTATGATCTTTGGGTATATTTTTCTAAATGAAACGACTCAAATAATTCAACTTATTGGAATTGTCACCGTAATCATGTCTGCATTTCAATTCTCAAAAACAAAAACCTAGTTTTTAGGAGTTACAAATAAGCCTTCTGATATTGCTGCTAATTCTCCTGTGTCGAGATATAGTTCAGCTTTATAAATTGAACCTTTTTCCGACACTGAATCTCTCCAGGCCTTAGCTGTGACTTTTTTATAACCTCCAGTGACTGGTCTTATATATTTTGCTGTAAAAGTTTTTGTAACTACCATCTCGCCTAGCAAATAGCTCAAAGGTCCCATAGTACAATCCATATAAGAATCTAGAATACCTCCCAATGTTGTGTCCATAGGGTTGAAAAATTTTGAAAGAACGGGAAAGTCACAGGTAAGAGATTCTTCATCTTCATTAAAATCAATAAAGTTGCCCTCAAGTTCAATGTATATATTGGGAATTGGTAAGTTTCCCCAAGTTTTATCATTCATAATTTAATTATTTTACTTTAAATTGGCTACTTTGATTAATCAAAGTAGCCAATACAGGGTATGAGTTATATATATAACTATAAATTGTTAGTAAGACAGTTTATGTGCCTTTTGGATGCCAGACTGTTTTAGTTTCAAGGTAAGGAAGAATAGATGATAAACCTTCTGTAGATGGTTGTGAAAATACTCTTTTAACAGATTCTGAAGCATTTTCCTCTATAACTTTTAATCCGTCATTATCCAGTTCTTTATGCAGTGCCACTAAATTTATTTCAACATGTTTACTCACGTCATCAAGAATTTTTTCAAATTTTCCAGAAAGTATATTCAAAGATCCAGATGGGAAATCAGAATTATTTATGTCTTCTGCAAATTTCAGTGCCAAAATACTATTTTCTTCAGAATATGATATTACTGAGCAACCAACTGTTAACGATGGGAGAATACTCATTAGTAACTCATTTAAGGATACATTAGAACCGCTCAGTGAAAAGACAACTCCAATAGGGTTTTGATGTGAAATATTGAAGTATTCTTCTGAAACAGGATTTAGATTACCTGCTAATTGTTCCCATTTATCAGCTAATCCAGCAAACCAAACTATATTTTGTATCGATTCATCGATATCTTTGTTTGCTTTTTGTTTTGTTACCCCGTGGTCCATAAGTAAGTCAACATAACTTTCTTTATTTCCTTCAATCATCTCTGATAAACGATAGAGAATCTGCATTCTTAAATAAGGAGTTGTTGAAGACCATTTTTTATACCCATCTTTAGATGATGTAACAGCATCTCTTATGTCTTTTTTTGAAGTTAAAGGCAATTCATAATATTCATTTTTTAATTCCTTAGTATATGTTTTTCCAGATTCTGAACGAACATATTTACCGCCTACATAGTTTTTGTAAGTTTTTTTAATATCTATCATGATGATGCCTTTAAGTAAGAAAGAAGACCGTGCCTGCCTCCCTCTCTGCCAAATCCTGATTCTTTATATCCACCGAATGGTGAAGAAGGATCAAATTTGTTGAATGTATTTGCCCATACAACACCAGCGTCAAGTCTGTCTGCTGTCCATAAAATTTTCGAACCTTTTTCAGTCCAAACACCAGCTGATAAACCATACTCTGTATTATTTGCAATTTCTACAGCTTCTTCAGGTGTTCTAAAAGTTAAAGTAGTCAGTACAGGACCAAATATCTCTTCCCTTGCAATTGAATACGAAGGTTGAACATTCGTAAATAAAGTAGGCCTAAACCAAAAACCATTACCAGGTAAATCACATTGAGTTTGAAATAGCTCTCCCCCATCTTCTAAACCTTCATTTACTAAATTGGTTATTTTATCTAATTGTTCTTTTGAATTTATAGCACCAATATCGGTATTTTTATCTAATGGATTTCCAACTCTTAAAGATTGCATTCTTTTTTCTAGCTTAGATATAAATTGGTCATGGATTGATTCTTGAAGAAGTAATCTACTACCAGCGCAGCATACATGTCCTTGATTAAAAAATATTCCATTTACAACACCTTCTACCGCTTGATCAATAGCTGCATCTTCATATACAATATTTGCTGCTTTACCACCAAGCTCTAAAGTTAGACCAACTTCCCTTCCTGCTAAAGATTTTTGAATAAGTTTTCCAACTTGAGTTGAACCAGTAAATGCAATTTTGTTAATGTCTTTATGATTTACAATTAGTGACCCTGTACTGCCATCACCAGTCACTATATTCACAACTCCTGCTGGAAGACCGGCTTGTTCACAAATTTCAGCAAATAACAAAGCTGTCAAAGGAGTACTTTCAGCAGGTTTTAAAACAACTGTATTTCCTGTTGCCAATGCAGGAGCTATTTTCCAAGCAAGCATTAGTAGAGGAAAATTCCAAGGGATAATCTGACCAACAACCCCGTATGGTTTTAAAGTCTTAGTTGACCACGACAAATCAAGCTTGTCAGCCCATCCTGCAAAATAGAAAAAATTAGCTGCAACCTGTGGGAGGTCAAAATCTCTCGATTCTTTAATTGGTTTACCCCCATCCAATGATTCTAAAACGGCGAATTCTCTTGATCTTTCTTGAATCAACCTTGCGATTTTAAATAAATATCTAGACCGTTGGCTTGGTGATATTTTAGACCATGTCTCGAAGCCAATTCTTGCAGCGTTTACAGCACTATTCACATCTTGTTGGTTAGACAATGGTACTTTTGCTAATAAATTCTCAGTAGATGGAGATATTGTATTTAAATATTTTTTGCTCTTTGGTTCTAAAAATTTTCCACCAATATAGTTCGTGTACTTTTTCTTTATAGAAACAATCTCTGCTGACTCAATAGACTCTGAATATTCCCAATCATTCATATTTAATCATCCTCTAGGAAAATAATAACTAGCTTGATAAGCGCCTGTCTTGAGTTTTTTAATTTGTTTTAATACATCATCAAGCAAACTTGATGCACCAAATCTAAATAGATTTGGATTTAACCAATCTGAACCCATTTCTTCATTAATCATCACTAAGTATTTAATAGCATCTTTTGAATCTCTTATACCTCCAGCAACTTTTATTCCTGCCTTTACTCCAGTTATAGTCTCATAATCTAGTACTGATTTAAGCATGACGTAGCATGCCTGTCGAGATGATCCGATTGGCAATTTTCCTGTTGAAGTTTTTATAAAA
>CACJJR010000001.1 GCA_902593795.1 uncultured Candidatus Actinomarina sp. | reverse complement strand
GTTGCTAGCAAAAAATTTAAGGCTACAGCATTATCTTTAGCTGTTTGGTTTTCTGTTTTTGGTTCTGTTTTTGGACCAAGGTTAGTAAGCCTCTATTCAGACTATTTTAATACTTTATTTAATTCTGAATTAATTGTTGGTTATATAGTTGCTGTGGTTGGAATGCTTTTTGCCTCAGCATCTGTTCTAACTTTTACTTCCTCTAATAGCCCACTAAAACAACCTGCAGAAATTGAAGATGCTATAGAGAAAGTTGGTGAAACTAAAAAAGATGGAAATATATTAACACTTCTATTAGTACTTAATCACTTCACCATGGTTGTAATAATGTCTGCAACACCTCTTCATGTTCAAGATATTGGAGAAACAGTTCAGCTAGTGGGGGTAATAATAAGCTATCACACATTAGGTATGTTTTTGCTATCGCCAGTTTTAGGAAGTTACGTAGACAAATATGGATATAAAAATTTTACGTACATTGGCACTGGGATATTATTTGTTAGTTGTTTAACTATATTTATAAATTCAGAGCCTCTTTTTCTAAAGATTGGACTCTATTTACTTGGGTTGGGTTGGAATTTCAATTATGTTGCTATTAGTTCTGCAATATCTAAATTTTCAATAAAATTTAAAACCCCACTTAATATAAAAAGTGATTCCTTTGTTTTTCTTGGGAGCTTTATGGCTCATACAACTTTAGGAATGTCTTATTTGCTAATAGGATATAGAGGGTTAGTAATAGTTGGAATGTTTGTAAGTTTATATTTATTCATCAATTTAAAAAAATTAAAAAAACTCAATATTGACTAAATGAATTTTAACTACAGCAAGGAAGAAGAATTTTTAATTCGGAATGACAAAATCTTATCAAAAGTAATAACAACAAATGGCCATATCAATTTTTCAAATAAAAAAACAGATCCATTTGATGCTCTAGTTGGAATAATTATTTCACAATTTATTTCTACACATGCAGCGAACAGTATAAAAAGAAAAATATTACAAAAATTTAATGAAAAAAATTTTAAAATTAAAAATTTTAAAAATCTAAATGTCTTAGAAATCAAAAAATTAGGTCTAAGTCTTAATAAAGCTAAGTCCATACAAGCAGTTATATGCTGGATAGAGAATAATTCCACTTTTAAAACTTTTTATAACTTAGACCAAGCAACAAGGGAAAAAGAATTATTAAAAATTTTTGGAATAGGTCAGTGGAGTGCGGAAATGTTTGAAATGTTCTGTATTAGAAATAAAAATGTTTTTTCTTATGGTGACGCAGCACTGAGACAAGCTATGAATCAATTAAAAATGGTAAGTGAATCAGCTTCAAAAGTTGAATATGAAGATTACGCTGCAAAATGGAGTCCTTATAAAACCCACGCCTGCTTGCATTTGTGGCAAATGATTGAGTCTTAAATAGATACCCTGACATCTTCAATTGGATGTGGAATTGGTGTAGGTCTTATATTTAGTCTATCTTCTATGATTGGTTGTTCAATATTTTGAACATATTTATAAATCACATTCTTAAACATATAGCTAGCAAAAAATTTGCCTATACATGTGTGTGCGCCGCCTGCAAAAGGAAAATAGGCTTTATTCGTGTAGCTTGGGTCAATAAACCTGTAGGGGTCAAAATTTGATGGATTGTCCCAATATCTTTCATCATGGTGCAGTAATAGTGGGCTGATCGTGAGGTAAGTGCCACCACTGACTGGGTAATTTTGAATTTTTGTATCTCTCATAACTCTTCTGATAGAAAATGGGACTGGTGGATAGAATCTAATTGCTTCTTGAAATATAGATTCAGCAAAATTTCCGTTTTTAAGTGACGAGATATCGAGTGGGTCTACTTCAGATGCTTCTTGTCGTATGTCAGATAAAAAGTCTCCGTTTCTTGATAGATTATAAATTGAATTTGTAAGTGTAATTGTTGTAGTGTCATGAGCTGCAAGAAGAAGAAAAATCATGTGTTCTGCGATTTCATAATTGCTTAATCCAACATCTCCTTTATTAGTATTTACAAGTTCAGCGAATAAAGTTTTTTTACTTTCTTTATTAATCATTTCAGATTTTGATTGAAAATAATCTAACAAATAAGCTCTGGATTTAAGCCCTTTTTTTAACTGGGTAAAAGGAAGTGGCCATCTAACTGCAGATGTGGCTGACGCTATAGAGTCCATAAAAAGTTTGTTAAGATATTGAGACTCATCTTTTTTTACATCTAAGAAAAACAAGCTTAACGATATATCAAACATTAATTGTTTTACAGATTCATATAAATTAAAGGAGTTTTTTTGTTTAATTTGATCAATCCAATCATCAATAATGGGTTGAATAATTGATAGGTAATTATGTATAGCCTCATGTCGAAAAGAATCTTGCAAAAGTGTTCTGTGATACTTATGGTCATCAAAATCACGAAGCATAAGTCCATTTTCAAATGTTGGACCTAGGGTAACTGCCCAACCTTCTTTGGATGAATAATTATCATCTTTATCAAGGAATATCTCTCTAGTTATTTCTGGGTTTAGCAAAACTATAAAATCTTGGTTTAGAAGTAAAATTTGAAATACATCACCATATTTTTTTTGCATACCTGCTGTAAAATTTAATGCATCCCTCTGAAATGGAATAGAGTGACCAACAATAGGCAGACTAGGGACCACAGGAACATTCATATAAGTATTTTACAATTCTAAGACTGGGTTGAAAAGAAATATAGATAATTTATAAATTAAAAACATCTAAGTCACTACCCACAATAATTTTTCCATCGTAATACTTTGATATCTCATTTCTTAAGCCTTCCTCATCAAACACTGGGGGTACAAAGTGATTCAAAACAAGATTTTTAACATTTGCAGCTTGAGCTAATTTTCCAACATCTTCAGGAGTAGAATGATATTCTCTTACATTTTTTAGAGTATCCTGTGTCATTCTTTTATCATCAAAATTTAAATCAACAAATACTTCATGAATCAAATACTCTGCATTTTTTGACGCATTTTCCAAATTTTTACTGTATTTGGTATCCCCTGAATACGTTACTTTTTTATTTTTTACTAAAAACTCATATCCATACGCTGGTTCAACTGGTTGATGTTGTACTTCGATACTTTTTATTTTTATGTCCTGATCGTCAAAAGTAAATTCTTCATTAATTTCTATAATTTCGATTTCTAAGCCGGCTTTGTTTGGTCTCTTTTCCCATTCAATTCTTAGACTGAGTTCATCGTCATATGCTTCCATAGTTTTATTGAAAAACTTTTCTATACCTCTAGGACCAACAAGTTTAAATGGCTTTGTTCTTCCAGAATGCCAACCAGATATGTATAGTTGATAAAGGTCAACAATATGGTCTGAATGAAGATGTGTAATCAAAATAATATCAATAGCAGATGGTTGTAAACCGTGCTCGCTTAATCTTTGTGTAACTCCTGAGCCAGCATCAATTAAAATATTTTGGTTTCCTGATATTACTAAAGTACTTGGTCCAAATCGCTCATGACTTGGACTTGGGCAGCCTGTTCCTAGTAGAACAATACTATCCATGAGTACCTGTGGTTAACATCAAATTACTTAAAACTATTTGTGGTCTCATTCCAGCACTAATTTCTTGCATCGCAGTTTCGATCTTTAAAGCAAATTCATAATTACTATTATTAAGATCTTCTTGAATTAATAGTGTGCTTGCAAGATAAGAAAGGCTCTCAACTAAAAGTGAAGTAGCATTAATAGTCATATCCTCATCAAAACCCGATATAAAATTATTTGTAGTATTTATTAAGATTTGTGTGTCCTTAATTCTTTTTGAATCTGAACTATTAATTTGCTCAAGACTTTTTACTGAGTCCAATAACTCGTCAAAGTCTGCTTTGTTTAATTTTAAATCGTAGTAATTGCCATTTAGAAATTTTTCAAAATCTGATGATGAGAAATCGTATTTAATTTCGTTTTCTGTTTCTAGAAAAATTGTTCGACACCGACTTTTGATTGTTGATAAAATCATATTCTCTGAATCATCCCTTGCATGCGACCAAAATTTTCCAGAAGAAAGAATTAAAAAAATACTACTGCTTGAGGGTTCTTCAATTGTTTTTAGCAAAGCATTTGAAGCCTCCTCAGTTAGTGATTTTACTGGAGGAAAGATTACAACCTTATACTTCCCTTCAATTGGAGACAAGTTGTCTTTGTTTATTACATCTCTTATGTCGTCAACCCCTAAAGTATTTAAATTTTCAGATTCAATTATCTTTATATCTGGATGTTCAACGTAATCAATAGAGTTAAAGGATAAGGACATCGCAAACATTTTGGATTGTGACAGTAAATTTGAAGCAAGGTTTGAAAACAGTAAATAGGAATGAAAAGGGGTATCTAATTCGTTTACAAGTTTTTTATTAAGTGTTATCAATTTCTAACCAGTTACAAATAGAATTCACATTTTCATCAATGCTTTTTGTAGCATTTAAAACTAGAAATTGACTTTCGAATTCATCAGCAAGCTTTAAGTAACCTGATCGTACTTTCTGAAAGAAATCAACCTCACCACTTCCAATTCTGTCAGCAATCTTTTGTCTAGATAAAGATATTTTGGGATCAATATCAAGAAGTATTACTTTTTCAGGCCAAAAACCATCAATTGCTAAATCATTTAATTGGTATATCTCTTGATATCCTAATCCCCTTCCAACCCCCTGGTATGCAACAGATGAATATGCTGATCTGTCTGTAACAACTACTTGTCCATTATTAATTGTCGGGATTACTGTTTCTTGAATCAACTGAGCTCTACTTGCACTCATAAGAAGGGCTTCTGCAAGAGGGTTGACTTGATAATCATGACTTAATAATAATTCTCTAATTCCTTCTCCAACAGATGTTCCACCAGGTTCTCTAACAATTATGTGTTTTTTATTTTGAGAATCTAAGATAGTTGACAAATTTTCAATAAGGCTAGTTTTACCAGATCCGTCAATCCCTTCAAATGCTATGTAATTAGAATTCATAATGGTTCATCTTCATTGCTTTCAAGATTTAATTTTAACTTGTTGAAATTAGAATTTTCAAACCCATAGTCTTTTATGATTTTTCTATATCCTTTAATAAATGTTAAAAGACCAGAAAGCAAAATAAAACAGGAACTCAATCTAAGGACTAATAAAACTCCATCAACTTCAAAATAATTATTTGCAAAGCTAGCCAAAAAGCCAGAGATAAATACAGAGATCAAAAGAGATAGCCTACCAATAGTATAAAAATTACCAAAAACTCTTCCTCTAAGATTTTCATCAGTTGTACTTTGTAAATAACTAACTGTTAATAAATACACTGTGCCAGAGCCAATGCCGGAAATAAATATAAAAAATAAAATTGTAGAAAATTCATGAGAGTTAAATGCAAATAGAAGTGACAAGCCAGTAATAATCATACTGATTCCAATAAAAAATGAAACTCGATTAAATGATGTTACAAAATAGCTTAAAATTATCATTGTAAATATTATTCCAAAACCAAATGACGCAATCATAAAGCCAAATGAGCTTTGCGAAAATTGTAGTGATTGCGTAAGGTAAGAACTTCCTAACACAAACAAAGCTCCAGCACCAATAAGGCTTAAAGATATAGAATTTGTCACAGTTCTTAGTTCTTTGTTGTTAAGAAAATAATTTAATCCCTCCTTTAATTCTGAAATTGCGGTTTTTTTAATTTCAGGATTTTGACTTGAACTAGTTGTTTTTAAAAAAAACAGAAGATAAGCAGAAAGCAAAAAAGTCAAAGAGTCTAGTAAAAATACAATTGAACCAGTCCAACCGTTTCCGAATGTAACTATTTTATCTACAAATTTTGCATCTGAAAAAAATCCAAATATCAAAGAAGCCAACGGAAGTGACGCGTATGTTCCAACTACAAAAAGTGAGTTTGCTTTTACTAAATAATTATTTTCAACTAATTCTGGAACAATTGCCTCTCTAGATGGTTGTCTAATTAATGAAAATATTTCGGCAACAAAGTTAATTAAAAATAACTGAAACAGGGTTGTGGCAAAAAACAAGCCTAAAACTATAACCATTCTGACAAGGTCAGATATAATCATTACATTTTTTTTATTAAACCTATCAGCCAATAAGCCTGCAAACGAAGACATGAATGCTGGGATAATTCTTGCAACAACCGGGACCACTGCAGTAAGTTCGGAATTGCCATCATTTGCTCCTAAGTGACTTGCAAGCGCAACAGATGCAAATAGAGTTGCCCAGTCACCAAAGCTAGAAAGTGTGCCCGACCACCATAGAATAGAGAAAGGTGATCTTGAAAATATTTTTACTGATTTCATATCTTATATTTCATCCTAATAATATTTAAAATTACTTTTTTTCTTAAATACTGTACATATGAACAAAATAGTGTTATCAATAAGAACATGTCAAAGCCTTTAGTAATTGTTGAGTCGCCAACAAAAGTTAAAACTATATCTAAAATTCTAGGTTCTGATTATATAGTCAAGTCAAGTGTTGGTCATATCAGAGACTTACCAAGAAACGCAAAATCTATACCCTCTGCTTTTGATAGTAAAAGTATTCTATGGGGTGCAGTAAAGCCAGATAGCTTTGAAAATATATATGTAATTCCAGATGATAGAAAAAAAATTGTAAACGAACTTAAAGAATTAGCAAGTTCAGCAGAAGAAGTTTACCTAGCGACTGATGATGATAGAGAAGGTGAGGCAATAGCTTATCATCTCAAAGAAGCTCTTGAAATTAAAGGTGAACCAAAAAGGATTAAATTTAATGAAATTACAGAACCTGCAGTAACAAAGGCTATGAGCAACCCTGAAACTATTGATGTTGGGAAGTTTAAATCTTATGAAGCCAGAAGGACTCTAGATCGTATGATTGGATATGAGATTTCTCCTAAAGTTAGAGATCTTGGTGGGGCATTTATTTCAACTGGACGAGTTCAAGGACCTGCAATAAGGCTAATTGTTGAAAGAGAAGAAGAAAGAATAAAATTTGTTAAATCAATGTACTTTGACATCAAGGCTAACTGTATAAGCAACGAAATACCTTTCGAAGCAAGCCTCAAAAAGGTTGGCGGTAAGAGAACTGCTTCATCAACTGATTTTGATGATAAGGGTAATAAAACAAGTAAAGACAAAAAATATCTAGAAAAACAAGATGCTGTAAATATTGTTGAAATACTATCAAACTCAACTGCAAAAATTTCAAACATAAAAGAATCTTCAAGAAGTGGCAAACCACCCAAGCCTTTTAAAACTACAAGTCTTCAAACTTCAGCAAGAAGCAACTTGGGTTTCCAGCCAAGAAAAACAATGGGAGTCGCTCAAAGACTTTATCAGGAAGGATTAATCACCTACATGAGAACTGATTCCATAAGGCTTTCAGATGTTGCAATCAAAGCATCTCGAGATTTTATCTCTGAAAACTTTTCAAGCATGCATCTTCCTTCAAAGCCAAATCTTTACGGGGATACAAAAAATGCACAAGCTGCACACGAAGCTATCAGGCCTTCTGGTGATAAATTTACTACACCTGAAGAACTGCTTTCAACTCATAAAGAAGACAGCGACGAATA
The DNA here is from genome assembly GCA_902593795.1 of uncultured Candidatus Actinomarina sp. Lineage (GTDB taxonomy): Bacteria > Actinomycetota > Acidimicrobiia > Actinomarinales > Actinomarinaceae > Actinomarina. The sequence continues at coordinate 304,981 of CACJJR010000001.1, read as the reverse complement.
CAAACTATACAAACTAATATTCAACACAACCGTTGCCTCTCAAATGACAGATGCTCAAGGAATTACAAAATCAATTGAGATAGAAGTTGAAGATAGTAACTATTCATCATTAATTCTTGGTATTTCTGGAACTACTTGGACATTTGGTGGATATAGAGATTTAATAAAAGATGCAACAGAAAAATCTCAGGAGTTGCCTGACTTAAAAGAAAATGATCAATTATCTATCTCATCAGCAGAATGGGAAGAAAAATACACTAATCCACCAAACAGGTACTCTTCAACTTCATTGATAAATAAACTTGAAGAAATGGGAATTGGTAGGCCGTCAACTTATGTATCAATAATTGAGAGTATTACCTCGGTTTTCATAAATGCAGAATCAAATCTAAAACCAAGGATTCTGGCTTTGGCTTTAATAAATAATTTTATGAAGCCTTACTTCAACCAATACATAGACTATGAATTTTCTAAATCAATGGAAGATGAGCTAGATAAAATTTTGGAAAGTGAAGATCCGGAAAAATCAAAAATTGAATTTTTGGAAAATTCTTATAAAACAATAAACAGTCATATTGAAAAATACGGTATTCAAGATCCTCTTTTGCTTACAACAGTAGACCTTCCATTTGAATCGAGGTATGTGGTAAAAACAGGAAGGATTCAAGGTAAAGTGCCTTATCCTTATCTGTTAAGAGATGACGACTTCAAAGTAGGCCTTCCTCCAGAAATAACTCTAGAAGAAATAGAAGGCGAATACATAAAAGAACTTGAAAGCCATCAAGAAAAAAATCTTAAAAAAGAGAGGACCGTTGCGAAATGCAATCTTTGCTCAGCTTCTATATATATAAAACTTGGTCCAAATGGCGGTTTTTATATTCAACACGGCGAAAAGCAAAAAGGTGTAAGACAGGAAAAATGCATATTAAAAAATTTGATAGGTCCAATTTTTGAAGATGAAGATCCTGATAATTTATCAGAAGATGAATGTATAAAGAGATTTTCCTTGTCAGCAAAAAATCCAAGAAAAGTTGTAGAAGTTGGAGAATGGACTTATTCATCAGCGGTTGGACCATATGGCGGATATGCTATGAAGCAAAAAAATAGAACTGTTTTTGATAAAGAAGAATTGGAGAGTTTATCAAAAGATGAATTAAGAGAATTATTAGATCAAGAAAAAATTAAAAATATTTCAAATTTTCTAGGCGGTGAAATCCTTAAAATTCCAAAAAGTACAACCAAAAATAAAATGATCGAAATGATTAATAATCATTATTTACTTGATGAAAAATATATTAAAAAATTATCAAAAGAACACTTGGTTGGTTTGGCAAAATCTCTTGAGATAATATTTTATAGAGGAAGATTCAGAATGAAGCCAGAAGATGCTACAAAGGATAACTTAATTAACAAGATTTTGATAGAGAAAAAAAACAAACCTCTTGAAAACCCACGAGATGCATTAAGCATAAAAGATAAAGATATATTGACACTTTTTGGAGATTATTTTTCTGAAGAGGAGTAGTTAAACCTCTGAAATAAATTTATCTACTGTTTTTTTCCAAGAAAAATTGGCTAATACAAATTCTTTAGAACGCTTACCGAAACTTTCAACTTCCTCTGGGTTGTCGTAAAAATATTTAACTCCCTCATATATGTCTCGCCTTGATCCAACAATAAAACCTGTTTTTCCTGGAATAATTGTCTCAAATGCACCTCCAGAACTACCAACTAAAATTGGTAACCCAAAACTACCAGCCTCTAAATACACAAGACCCAGTCCTTCAAATTCTTTTCCAAAAAATCGAGACTTAGCAGGCATTGCAAATAAATCTATTTCTTTGTAAAAGTTTGTAAGAGACTCTTCATTTTCATCTTGATAAAATTCAATGTTTTGTGATGATACATCACTTAGTTTTCTTAAATATTTTTCTAACTTTCCAAAACCAAATATTTTTAAATCCACATTTATTCCATCCATTTTTAACTCATGGAGAGCATCGATAACCCAATCAATTTTTTTTCTAGAAACAAATCTACTACTGACACCAATTGTTAGTTTGTCATTTTTTTTGTATTCTTTACTGAACTCGTTGGGTTCAACTCCAGCTCCAATTAGAACAACCTCTGTTTCAGTAATATCTTCTAATTTTCTAGCTGTAAAGAAACTGACAGTAAAAATCTTTTCCAATGTATTAAAGCTTCTTCTCATTACGTTTTTAATGAGTGGAATTGAATTAATAATATTAAATTCTGCACCATGGATGATCATATATTGTTTACATTTTATTTTTTCTAACTGATTTACTAGGAGAAATTGTGGGTTGCTAGAAGCGTGGATAATAATCTCAATATCTTTTTTATTAACAATGTCATTAATTTCACGGAAAAATTTTTTTCCCGAAAAGATAAAATTATATTGAGAATTTATTACGTTTTCACCCTCAGCCCAGTTAGGTGCATAAATATAAGTTTCAAAATTTAAATTTTTACAGAATGACTGAATGTATGTTGATATACCACCTTTCTTTGGTGAATAATCATTTGTTATAACTAATGTTTTCATATCCTATTTTTCCTACATTATAAGACCAAAGAAAATATTTGTTATCTTTGGGAACTAAGCAAGATACACCTAAATTATTTGGAATTGTAAATGCACTTGCCGCATTTGATTCTGGAGATTGTATTAGCTTAGTGACAGCAGATTTAATAGTGCCACCGTGACTTGCCATTAAAATTTTATTATTTTCAAATTTATTAATGAGTTTTTCAACTCTTGCCCCTGCTTCATATATAGATTCTCCATCAATGCCATATTTTGACTTATGATTCAGAAATAAAGCTTCAATAAATTGTTCTTGATATTTCTCAAGTATTTCTGTTGTAGTTAGGCCTTCCCACTTGCCTAAGTTCATTTCAGTCAATTCATTCGAAGTTTGAATATCATCGTTTACGATCAACGAAAGAGTCTGGTGTGCCCTTTTATATGGTGATGAAATATTTAAATCATAATCTCTAAAAAGATTGTTAAGTAACCTTGCTTCAGTTACACCAGTTTCATTTAGGGGATTGTCTATATGTCCTTGCCAAATGCCTCCAAGATTTGAATCAGTTTGTCCGTGCCTAATAAAAGTCAGTGCAGTATTTTTGATCTTTGCAGGATAGTCAATATTTTCCATTGTTAAATGTATTGAATCATTGAATTTGTTTACTTGAGTAACTGTTTCTCTTTTAACAATTGTTGAAATTGATGTATTTTCAATATTACCAATAGGAAATGGATAGTTATTAAAACCTAATGTCAATCCAATAACGGTCCCTATGAAAAATCCATGAGTAAAAACAATACTCTCAGAATCTTCTTCAGTATTGTCAAAAATATATTCAATTTCGTTCTTAACTCTTTTTTTAAATTCCTTTACCTTTTCTCCATTAGGAAATTCAAAATTATCTTCTTTAAGTGACTGAAAAATATCATTATTTGAAGTATATGTATCTTTTACAGACCTCCCTGTAAAGTCTCCGACATTAATCTCTCTTAAACTTTCTCTTTGGATGATGTTTTTGGATAAGAAAGATGCTGTTTCTACAGCTCTGCTTAAGTCTGAAGAAAATATTTTTAAATTACGGCCTTTTAGTCGAATCGATAGCAGTTTAGCTTGTTGCAATCCATTGCTATTCAATGGTGTGTTGGTATGTCCTTGCCATACTTTTAGCGCATTTTGCTCAGTTTCACCGTGTCTTACTAAGTGAACTGTTTTCAATTAATTTAAAATGCAGAAGCAAATATAAGGCTGACGATTGTCATAACTTTAATAACAATATTCATTGCAGGACCAGATGTATCTTTAAAAGGATCTCCAATTGTATCACCAATCACAGCAGCTTTATGTTCGTCAGAACCCTTTCCTGCTCCACCTCCAGCTTCAATATATTTTTTTGCGTTATCCCAAGCCCCACCAGAGTTTGCCATAAATATTGCCAAGAGAAACCCCGTAACCAACGACCCAGCAAGGAAACCTCCGAGTGCCTCCTTATCCCAAAAACCAATTATTAAAGGAAGGGCAATAGCTAAGCCACCTGGAAGTAACATTTCTTTTAATGCCGCTGTTGTGGCTATATCTACACATTTTGTGTAGTCAGGGACAACTCCTTCTTTCCCTTCTCTCAGACCTGGAATTTCATTAAACTGTCGTCTAACTTCTTCAATCATTTTAAATGCTGCTCTTCCTACTGCGTTAATAGTCATGGCTGCAAACAAAAATGGGAACATTCCTCCCAAAAATAAACCTAAAGTTACTTCCACCTCTGTAATATCTAATTTTTCGATACCTGCACTTTGCACAAAAGCTGAGAATAAAGCTAAAGCGGTGACTGCTGCAGAACCAATTGCAAACCCTTTAGCGATTGCAGCTGTTGTATTTCCTAGAGAGTCTAATTCATCAGTCGCTTCTCTAACTTCTGGAGGTAGATATGCCATTTCAGCAATTCCGCCAGCATTATCAGCAATTGGACCATAAGCATCTACCGCTACAGTTATGCCTAATGTTGACAAAACTCCAATTGCTGCAATAGCAATTCCATAAATTCCACCATCAGCACCTAATGCCCAGTCTCCTGCCGTATAAGCACCGTAAATTCCAAAAACAACTACGACTACTGAGAAAGCTGCTGATCGCATACCCTCAGATATACCTGATAACACAAGCGTTGCTGGACCAGTTTTTGCTTGATCTGCAATATTTTTAACAATTGAGTAATGATCAGACGTAAACCACTCTGAAATTTGACCTACCAATAGTCCGACACCAAGCCCGATAATAACTGAGAAAAATAATCCTATAGGATTTTCTGCATAATCAGCGAACATAAAATCACTTAAAAAATAAACACCAATAACAGTTAATAGTGCCGCACTATATGTACCCCTATGAAGAGCCTGTGCAAGCTTTCCTTCTTTAGGAACAACTAAAAATGAGGAGAGAATTGATGCTCCCATACCTATCGTACCCACAGCTAGTGGGAAAAGTAATAAAGAAGGAAGCACACTTTGCCCAGCAAAAACAATTGCAGCATAGGCAAGTGGAGCAACAAGTGAGCCGACATAACTTTCAAAGAGATCTGCACCCATTCCTGCAACATCACCAACATTGTCTCCAACATTGTCAGCTATAGTGGCAGGGTTTCTTGGATCGTCCTCAGGAATTCCTGCTTCAACCTTACCTACCAAGTCAGCCCCAACGTCTGCTGCTTTTGTATAAATTCCACCGCCAACCCTTGCAAAAAGAGCTATTGATGAGCCTCCAAGACCTATTGCTGCTAGTACGTCATATCCATTAGGAAGGTCTAGTACTTCAATAAATAATAAATATCCTAAAGCTACTCCGAGTAACCCTAAGCCTGCAACTGTGAAGCCCATAACTGCTCCACCTCTAAATGCTACGGGTAATGCTTTAAGGGTACCCCCATCTCTGGCAGCCTCTGTTGTTCTCCCATTTGCTGCAGTTGCAATTCTCATACCAACGAATCCTGCTAGTGAGGAAAGTAATGCGCCTGCAACGAATGCTACAGAACCCCACGGATAGCCCCACTCGGTAAGTGTGGAAATCAATATAGCCAAAATTACGACAAAGACACTAATCCATGAATACATTCTTTTTAAAAAAGCCATTGAACCTTGCCTGATGGCGGTAGAAAGTTCCTCTACTCTTAAGTCAGTAACTTTTATTGATAAAACTTTATTCGCGTAGAAAGCTGCAAGTACAAGGCCGGCAGCGGCAGCAATCATAGAATTAACTAGCATTTATTTCCCCTTATTATGACTCATAATATGATACTAAAAATCTAATTTATTGGAGTGTTTTTACTACTCAACAACAGGTGTTTCAAACCTTTCATCATCATCTCTTTCTGATAATGGTACTTTTTGCAAGATTCTATTCAACAATATAGGAGCGATTACTGTTGTAACTATTACCATCCATATAATTATTGAGATAATATCTTCTGTAATTACATCTGAAAGGGTAGTTGTTGCAACAGCAACAAAAATTAAGCCAACTTCTCCTCTTGGTGACATACCTATTCCAATGAGTGAAGTATTCAAGCCTTTGCCCATAGCGCCTAAGGCAGAAACATACTTACCTACAAAAGCCAAGAGGCTTACCAACATTCCATATAAAAATACATCTAATGAAGCAAGCGTTTGTATGTTTACTTCGGAACCGATATAAACAAAGAAGATTGGAACAAGTAAGAAATTTAAGGGCTTCATCTCTTCTCTAATTCTATGTGTCATTCCTGATTCTCCAGCAACCACTCCACCTGCAAATGCTCCAACAATTGGATGCAAGCCAACAAAATGAGCTGCTGCACCGAGTAACATAGCAAATATAAAGCTACCTGTTACAAATGTTCCCGGTGACGGTATTTTTACAAAAAAGTTAAAAATCGGTTTAGAAAGCTTTCTACCAATAATTACTACCGCTATTAAAAATCCAATTGCTTTAGCGCTAATTACACCAAGATCTACTAGTGAAAAATCACCTGAGCTACCTAAAACTCCTGCGACAACAGTTAAAATTAGAAGACCTAAAATATCATCAACAACTGCTGCACCAATTATAGTTTTTGCCTCTTTTGACTTAAGGGCGCCTAAGTCGCCAAATACTCTTGCTGTTATTCCGACTGAAGTTGCGGTCATCGCAGCCCCTACAAATAAAGCAACTTCAAATTGATTTTCTCCTCCTAAACCAAGTGCAAAAATAGAACCAAAGCCGAGTGCAAATGGTGCAACAACGCCTATTAAGGCGACAAGCAATGCAGTGGATCCGAGCTCAATAAATTCATCTAAATTGGTCTCTAAACCAACTTCAAACAGCAAGAGGATGACTCCTATTTCAGCTAAAGTTGAGACAACATCTCCTGATTTAAAGTGAGGAAGTAAGCCTAGTCCGTAATACCCAATAATAATTCCGATAACCAACTCACCTATTACTGCAGGTTGGTTTATCCTTCTCATGATTTCGGCCCCAAATTTAGCTGCAATTAAAATAATTGCTATTTCCAAAAATTTTTCAATAATTGTTTCCATGATGCTTTATTCTAAATGAGCACAGATTAAATGATAATAAATTAAAAAATGGAAAAAGAAACAATAAAACAAAAAACATCCCTGTGGATTAAATACAGAAAAAAATATATAATTTATAACTGAAATGGGAAAAACATTATTCGAAAAAATCTGGGATAGACACCTCGTTGCGTCTATTGATGAGAGTACAAATTTAGTATTTATAGATTTACATCTTGTACATGAAGTCACATCACCTCAGGCATTTGATAGCTTACGGCTTGCTGGGAGGAAAGTTAAACATCCTGAAATGACTCTTGCTACAGTCGACCATGGTGTTCCAACTTCAAATAGAACGTTAGGAATAAAAGATCCATTATCTAAAATTCAAATTGAAGCTTTAGAAAATAATTGTGAAGAATTTGGAGTTACATTATTTGGTATTAACGATCCACGTCAAGGAATCGTGCATGTTATAGGACCAGAACAAGGTATAACTCAACCAGGAATGACCATTGTATGCGGTGATAGTCATACCGCCACTCATGGGGCGTTTGGAGCGTTAGCTTTTGGTATAGGAACTTCAGAAGTAGAACATGTTCTAGCTACACAAACATTAGCAATGGAAAAACCGAAAACAATGAAAGTTGAAGTAGTAGGAGATGTATCGGAAGGTGTGGGTCCAAAAGATATTATTTTAGGGATAATTAGAAAAATTGGTACTGGTGGTGGAGCCGGACATGTCATTGAATATGCTGGAGATGTTGTTAAAAATATGAGTATGGAAAACAGAATGACAATTTGCAACATGTCGATTGAAGGAGGGGCTAGAGCAGGAATGATTGCGCCAGATGAAGTAACTTTCAATTATTTAAAAGAGAAAAATTACGCTCCTAAGGGCTCTGACTGGGAGGATGCTATTGCTGAATGGGGAAATTTATATTCTGATGAGGATGCTGTATTTGATAAAGTTGTAACAATAAACGCTGATGAACTTGAACCATCTATATCTTGGGGAACAAATCCTTCACAGGTAATTTTTGTAAATGACACTATTCCCCATCCAAATGATTTTGATGAAGAATCTGAAAAAGAAGCAGCTTCAAGAGCTTTGGAATATATGGATTTGAAGCCCGGAGAAAAAATTAGTGAAATTCAATTAGATAGAGTTTTTATTGGAAGCTGTACTAATGGAAGAATTGAAGATTTAAGAGAAGCAGCAGAAGTAGTAAAAGGGGAAAAAGTTTCAGAAAAAATAGGCGCGATGATTGTTCCTGGGTCAACTCTTGTTAAAAAACAAGCAGAAGAAGAAGGGCTTGACAAAGTTTTTATTGAAGCCGGTTTTGACTGGAGAGAAGCAGGTTGCTCAATGTGTTTAGGAATGAATCCAGACATTTTAAGCCCTGGTGAAAGGTGCGCCTCCACATCAAATAGAAACTATGAAGGTAGACAAGGTGCAGGAGGGCGAACCCACTTAGTGAGTCCAAAAATGGCAGCAGCTGCAGCTTTACATGGAAAATTTGTTGATATTAGGAACCTGTAATTGAAGAAATTAAACACTATTAACTCAACGATGCTTCCGCTTAATATGTCTAACGTTGACACTGATCAAATAATGCCGAAACAATTTCTTAAACGTGTTGAACGATCAGGTTATGGTGATTTCTTGTTTCATGATTGGAAGAAAGATCCTGATTTTCCTTTAAATAATGAAGCATATAAAGGGTCTAAGGTTTTAGTTGCTGGGGATAATTTTGGAACTGGTTCTTCTAGGGAACATGCGCCTTGGGGTCTTCAAGATTGGGGGTTCGATGCGATAATTTCAACTAAATTTGCTGATATTTTTAGATTAAATTCAATCAACATTGGTCTTGTACCCATAGAAACAAATCAAGAAAATGTAGGTGCACTTTTTGCAAAAATTGAAAATAATCCAGGTACTAACATCGAAATTTCTATAGAAAATAAAACAGTTCAGTGTGAGGAAATAGTATTTTCATTTGATTTAGACGATTTTTCTCAAAAACGAATCCTTGAAGGTTTAGATAAAATTGATATAACATTGAACTACACAGATCAAATAGATAGCTTTAGTAAATCTAGAAAAAAATGGATGCCTAAACTAGCTTAGACAAAGTCAAACTTAAGCTGTCTGCTACCTCTTCTGATAATAAAAGTCCATTGTGTATTTGGAGTGATGGTCTTAAGCTTTCGTTATTTTTGTATTCATCAAACCAATTTTCAATTAAAAGATTATCAACATATTTTTGTAAATTTGTTGAAAGCTCAATAGAAGAGGTTCTTGGAACTGCGCCTGGTAAGTTTGCAATTGCAGAGACGATTACACCACTTCTTATTTCAAAAGGTTCACTATGAGTATTTGGCTTAACGCCTTCAACACAACCACCTTGGTCAATAGCAACATCGACTATTACTGAACCCCTTTCCATCGAATTTATATCTTCTTCTGTAATTACAATTGGCGGTTTTCTTCCAGGTAATAAAACTGCACCTATAACTAAATCAGCAGATCTAATTGCGTTTATAGCTGAGTCACTTCTGCTGACTAAAGTAGTAATCTTTTCTCCATACTGATATTTTAATTCATTCAAAATATCTTCATTTATATCTATCGCAGTAACAGATGCACCAATCTGAATAGACTTATGAATTGAGCTTCTACCAACTTCACCACAACCAACAACAGTAACTTTTGAATTTCTTTCACCAGATATTGATGAAAGAAGCAGTCCTTTTCCTTTTGAAGAGTATTCTAAAAATTGCATACCTTTCTGGATCGCTAGATTGCCAGCAATTTTTGACATAGGAATTAGCAGTGGATACTCTTTCCCACTCATAATCATTTCAGTAGCAATCCCTGTTAATTTTTTTTCTAATAGTATTTTTGTAAGCGAAAGATTTGATGCAAGATGAAGATAACCAAATAATACATGGTCAGAATTTAAGAGTTCAAACTCTTCAGGTTGAGGTTCTTTGACTTTACAAATTATTTGTGCGGTTCCATAAAGTTCTTCTGCTGAAGACACAATTGTTGCTCCAGCTTGTTTATAGTCTTCATCAGTAAAACCAGAGCCAACTCCGGCTTGAGTTTCAACAAAAATATCTGCTAAACCAGTAAATTGAGTTATATGTTCAGGAATTAAAGCAATTCTGCCTTCGTCCTGTTTAACTTCTTTTGGTATACCTAGCTTTTTAATCATTTGATGGAACTGTTTCTTGTAGGTGCTTATCAAGATACTTCATAAAAGGTGTGCCACCCGTTCCAACAATATTTGAGTTTGAATTATTTGTCAAAGACTGTTCAAAAATATATACTCTTGCATATTCCAAATGCTTATCTCTAAAAGTATGAACTTCATTTATTATTTCATTAATAATCATCATGGATTTTTCATCTATGCTTAGATTTTTTCTTTTATTTTCTGACCATTCATCTAGGCCATTGAGTAATTCTCTATGCTCTTTAGGCATATACAATCTCATCTCATCCAAGTATTCTCTTAGTGGATCGTTGGAATGCGTGACGCCGAGAAGAGCATCGAGTGCGGGAACAATTGAACTTTGTGCTCCTGTTTCGCCTCTGAAGAGTTGAGGTTCTCCATTGTAATCTTCAACACCCTCATAAATTACACCCTCTGGTGTAGCAGGGTTATTTTTCCACCCAAAGATGTATGGTCTCACCCGATTGTAGTAAATAAATGGGTCACATTTTTCAGGCATTCGATTCATAATTGAGTTGATATTTTTAATACTCTCTAAAGATTTTTCTAATAATGATTTGTCCAAGTTTTCATCAAGAAAATATGATTTTAAATTTGAAAGTATGACTTTTGCTTCATACTCAATAGCAACATGAATCATAATAAACCAATCTTCATCAACTCCTCCTAAGAAATTTTGCATGATTACTATATTCTCTAGATCAAAAGGCTTTGTATCATCAAGCATTTTCCAATTATTTAAGGCGTATGATGCATAGGAAAGAATAGGTGGTCTTTCTAATTTTTCAGATATAGCAAACCATGTTGTAGCAAGCTCTTTAGGGATTGTATTTTCAACATGTTTTTTTCCCCACATATATGCGTGACCTACGTAGGAATACAGTAGCATCGCTCTTTCTAATTCACTGACATTTAGATTGCTGATATCTTTTTCTTGCCCTAATTGTTGTACTCTTTCGACAATTTGTTCATTCGCAAGTACTTTTGGAAGTTCGCTTGCAAGGTTTTCAATATCATCAAAGCTTGCTGGTAGCTTTTCACATATTTGGTTTGGTATAAAACCACTATCTAATATTTCTAGATTCATTTTCCCCCTTCAAGATCCGCAGAATTATAGCTTCTACATTACAATGGTAAACTATTCTTGGTTAAGATGGGAAGTAAATTTTTTGTAATACTTGGAAGTCAGCTATTTGATCCAAAAATTCTAAAAAAAAATGGCTGTGGTGAAGTTTTTATGGCTGAAGACTTTGGTCTTTGTACATATTTTAAACATCATAAACTAAAGCTTTATTTGTTTCTCTCTGGTATGCGTGAATATAGAGATGAACTGGAAAATGAAACTATATCTGTAAATTATTTTGAACTTTCAAACCGTAAAAAAGGAGAAAGTTATGTCGACTCACTAATTAAATTCCTGAAAAAGAAAAAGCTATCTGAAATCAATATTTTTGAAATAGAAGATAAAGCTTTTGAAGAAGAGTTTCTTAAAGCATTAAAAGCTGCCAATGTAATAGTAAATATTATCCAATCACCAATGTTTATATTTGAAAGAAATGAATTTGTTTCTATGGCAAAAGGAAAGAAAGTTTATAGAATGTCTTCCTTTTATCAAAAAGCTAGGAAAAATTTAGATATTTTAATGGATGAAAATGGAAAGCCAGTCGGTGGAAAATGGTCTTTTGACGAAGATAATAGAAAAAAAATACCAAAAAATGTAGAACCACCTGAAATGATTGTTTTTAAAAAATCAAAATATGATGAAGAAATTAAAAAACTTATTATTAACAATTTTGATGGTCATCCAGGTAATTTAGAAAATATTTGGTTTCCTGTAAGCAGGGCTGGAGCCGAAAAACAGCTTGATAATTTTCTTAAAGTTCGTTTTGAAAACTTTGGAATTTACGAAGACGCAATGCTGGAAGAGAAAAATTTTCTTTTTCACAGCTGCATAAGCCCCTTTTTAAATATAGGTCTTTTAACGCCTGATAAAGTCATAAAGAAAACTTTACAGTATGCTGAAAAAAATAATGTACCTATGAACTCAGTAGAGGGGTTTGTTAGGCAAGTAATTGGTTGGAGAGAATTCATTAGGGGAATCTATCATGAAGAAGGCGCTTTACAATCAAAAAGTAATTACTGGAAGCATTCAAAAAAACTAACTTCATCATGGTACGACGGAACAACTGGCATTGATCCGCTTGATGACTGTATAAAAACTACTCTTAAAGATGGTTACATACATCACATTCCACGGTTAATGGTTATAAGCAATATTATGAATTTATGTGGAGTAGATCCTAAAGAAATCTATAAATGGTTTATGGAAATGTATATAGACTCTTCAGATTGGGTTATGGTTCCGAATGTTTTTGGGATGGCTACATATGCTGATGGGGGAATGATGTCTACAAAACCGTATACATGTGGTTCAAACTATATCCTGAAAATGAGTAACTACAAAAAAGGTGATTGGTGTGACACTCTTGATGGTTTGTATTGGAAATTTACAGAAAAGAATAGGAAGTTTTATGAAAATAATCCAAGACTTTCATTACTTACAAGATCTCTTGATCGTCTTAATCCAGAAAGAAAAAATCACATTTTTAAAAAAGCTGAAGATTTTATAAAGCAAAATACTATCTAAATATTTTTATTTATTTAAATAATTACGAAATAAAATTGGTTCATCAGTTATAACACCATCGCATCCAATTTCTAAACAAGTTTTAAAATTTTCTATAGAATTTATAGTCCATACATGTAGTTGAAGATTGTTTAATTTACAAAAATCTACTAGTTTTTTTGAATAAACTTGTATCCCCCTCCACTTAAATGGAGCTTGGAGTGCTTGAACCTTGAAATTTCTTTTTTGTAAAGGTAAAAATCGTGCAATTGCATTTTCTCGAAAAGTTCCTGAGGTAAGTATTTCTCCATTGCTTACATTTAAAAATTCGTCTAATCTTTTCGGGCTAAATGATGAAACTAATACTCTTTCTTTTGCATTTAGAGAGTTTATTATTTCAACAACCTTTTTTGCCATTCCCGTTTGCTTTAGATCAAGATTAAATTTTAACTTTTCACTCATCTTTAAGGCATCAGCTAACCTAACAAAATTAGTTGTTTTATCTTTTTGTTGACTTTTTTCATAAAACTTATACCCAGCATTAATTTTTGAAATTTCACTCCAATTAAAGTCCTGGACTTTTCCGGATACATTCGTCGTTCTGTCGAAAGTTTCATCATGATGAAGAAATATTTCACCATCTTTAGACATACGTAAGTCAGTTTCAAAATGTGAAAATCCTTCTTTAATTGCTAGCTCAAGACCATGGAGTGTATTTTCAGGTACTATATTTGATCCTCCACGATGAGGAATAATCAGTGGTTTATCACCATCAAAATATGATTTGTTATCCAGAAACTCCACCTGTAAAATTAAAGTTTTTTAAATGTAAGGCTGGTACTTTTAACATACCTTCTCCAAATTCTGAATCTGCATATCTCGACCTATCCCCAATAGATAAAACATTCCCAGGTGCAAGTGAAGCCATAAAGCTTTGTGTAAATCTTAATCTACCAATAGGTTTAACTATCTTTCCATTTTCAATCAAAAAAGATCCATTTCGATTTAACCCAGTTACAACTTGGGTGATTGGATCTAAAACTCTACAGTACCAAAACTCATTTATGTAAATACCTTTTTTAACACTTTTTATCATTTCTTCTTGTGAAACATTACCCTCTGAAAGTTTAATATTTGTACCTATTCCGCCAAAATTTTCTCCCCAACCAAACAATTCGTGAAAAGTATTTTTAGCACTTAATTCCTTAGCAGTTCGCCTAGTGTGAAAATAAGATTTTGAAACTCCATCTTTAACAACTTCTAAGTTTTTCTTCTTTGACCCGGACGCATCAATCTTAAACCCAATTGATTCATTATCTTCTGGAGTGTCGAGAATGTTTATTTGACTATCAAACTGGTTTTCATCAATATTTATTGGACTCATGCCATCAATTTTGCTTTTTGCATTAAATCCATAAACTCCAAGAAAAACCAATATAGTGCTTACTGCTTCGTGACCAAGAATTACTTCATAGTTTCCCGGTTCTATGTCCTCTGGGTTCTCACTGTCTTTAGCAAGTTTTGCTGCTTCACTGCCAGCATGTTGAGCTTCTATATCTGACAATACTACTCCTCCCCTGTGAGAAGACCCGGCTGATGATTCTGTTCTAAAAATTCCATCAATAAATGCACTGCTAGATGAATCGGAAGAGTTTAACCCATTAGTATTCCATACAAAATAATTATTTATATAGCTAGAACAATATCCTGCTGCGTTCATTTGCTTTCCCTCAGAAACAAATTCTCGAACCTTATTAGCCCTTTCCTCGGGTGATGCTTCAACCAGTTTGGAAATACCGTTATAAGATTGGGAGGCATCAGGAAGGCCGGCCCAACCTTTGTCTGTTGGGCTTTTACTTAAAGAGTCCATAGCTTTATAAACAAATTCTTTTGGGTTTTTTAATGCTGTTAAATTAGTTGACATAGTTACAGTTTTAGAATCATTATGTAATGTCAAAAATATGTCGGCAGATTCTTCATCAACATTTTGATGAATTTGAGAATTAGCAAACCTAGTTAATGCACTTTTTGAATGCATCATTTTTAATTCGCATTCTGTATCAGAAGGAATGTTTTTTTCAATATCTTGAAGTAAGTCTTCCCAAATTTTCATCCACGAACTCCAATACGAGTATTTTTAAATCTAGCGGGAGAAGCTGGGTGTCCAGTATGCCCAATTTGGCTTGGTTGTCCTTTGCCACAGTTTGGAGTTCCCCAAAATACCCATTCTTCCTCACCTGACAACATATCCATATTTCCCCAAAACTCAGGCGTAATTCCTGTATAGGTTGGATTTTTTACCATATCAATTATTTTTCCATTTTTTACTAACCAACCAACTTCACATCCAAATTGAAAATTTAGTCTTAAATCATCTATGGACCAAGATCGGTTGGTTTCCATATAAATTCCTTCATCTGTAGCTTCTATAATTTCATCTAATGATGAGTTACCAGGAAGCAAACCAACATTAGTCATCCTTACCATAGGCAATCTTCCAAAACCATCTGCACGTACCATGCCACCCGGTGGTACACCCGCGACAGCTGCACTGTCTCTACCTGACAAAACTCCAGTCCAAATTCCCTCTTTAACAATATCAACTCTTTGAGCGGGAGTTCCTTCATCATCGTATTTAAATGTTGCAAGCGCTCCAGGAAGTGTGGCGTCAGCGACAATATTCATTAATTCAGAACCATATCTATGCTTATTTAATTTTTTTAGATCTAAATGAGAGGTTCCAGCATAAGCTGCTTCCCAACCTAAAATTCTATCAAGCTCAATAGCGTGACCTACAGATTCATGAATTTGTAAAGCAAGCTGGCTGCCTTCAAGAATTAAGTCCATTGTGCCTTGAGGGCAATGAGGAGCTACCAAAAGTCTTTGGGATTCCTCTGATAATCTGTCTAAATGGCTTTCAAATTCAAAACTTTTTACTACTTCCCAGCCACCAGTTCTATATTCACCGAAAGATTGAGGGTATGACCTTATCTGAGTTTCACCATCACCTACTGATAAAGAAGATATTCCCCCTCCAGATTCAATAATATTTTGATAAATTTTGTGCCCCTGGCTTGAAGCAAACCACTTTTCTGTATCCCAAAAATCTAATCTTCCAAAAGCTCTTGAGCTACCTAGTTTTTTCATCTTTTCGGTAGAGGAAATTAAAAGATCAATTTGTTCGGAACTGGAGACTGAAAAAGGATTTTCTTCGTGGGGAGTTGTATAGGTATCTTCAACTACAGGTACATCCGCAAATGGTAATTCTTCTCCTGCAACCATTGCAGAAGCTTTGGCTATTTCAAAGGATTTCTTTCCTGCTTGTTTTAAAGATTCAACAGATAAATCATATGTAGAGTAAAAGCCCCAAGAGGACCCTACCAAAGCTCTTATACCAATACCAATTTTTTCATTTTCATTAAAATTTTCAATTTCGCCATTTTTCGCAGCAATATTTCTAGATTTAGAAATTAGAATACGAGCATCAGCATATTTTGCACCACTGCTTATTGCTGAATCAATACTTAAGTTAATTTCTGAAAACATTTTTAATTCATTTTACACAGGTATAAGCTACATTGTTTGTAATCTTGTTATGTGAAACATATAACAATTTTTGGTTCATCAAGATGCGTCAAGGGTGACGAAGAATATTTATTTGCAGAAAACCTTGGAAATATGCTTGGGAAGCTAGGACACAATGTTGCTACTGGAGGATACCAGGGGACAATGGAAGCAATTTCAAAAGGAGCTAGCAAACATAACGTAAGTGTAATTGGAGTAACTGTCCCTTCATTATTTTCCAATATGAGTAAAGATAGTTTTGAAGTTAAGGCAAATGAGTTCATTAATAATGAAATAAAAACAGAAAGTTTGTCGAGTAGAATCCACCACTTACTTGAAAATTCTAAAGCTATTATTGTTCTCCCAGGAAAAATAGGAACTTTAACTGAGCTTATTGTTGCATGGAATACAAATTACTTATACAACATAAGTAAAGATAAAGATGTTATACCAATTTTTTTAAAAAAAGACTATTGGAAAGAAATTATTGATAATATGCCTGAGGATATGGAGCTTAGTAATAATTTTTTTGAATATTATGAAAATGTTGAGGATTTAGAAAAATTTATAGAAAAATTAGACTAAATCTTGTTCTCTAATTCCAAAAGATGGATGGCGAAGTCTACAGAGAGCTAGCTTTTCTAACTGTCTTATTCTTTCACGAGTAAGATCAAATTCTTCACCTATTTCTTCAAGAGTTCTTGGAACACCATCATAAAATCCGTATCTTAAAGCTAATATTCTTCCCTCTCTCTCAGGAAGTCTGCTTATGCTGTCTCTTAAGCTTTCTGCGACATCCAGGTCCTGAACAATTAATGATGGATCACTAGCATCTTCATCTTGAATAAAGTCACCAAGCTGTGCCCCATCTTCTCCGACAGGTTGTTCTAGAGAAACAGTATCAGCAACACTTAAGGCAAGCTCTACTTTATCCACTCCTACACCAGCTTCTTTTGCGATTTCTTGAGGCTTTGGATCCCTACCCAGCTCAGCTTTAAGTTGTGCTTGAGCGGCACGAACAGCTGCCATAGTGTCATGAAGATGTACGGGAATTCTGACCGTTCTAGATTTGTCTGCAATAGCTCTTGTTATTGCTTGTCTGATCCACCAAGTAGCATAAGTAGAAAATTTAAACCCTTTACGCCAGTCAAACTTTTCAACAGCACGAATCAATCCAAGGTTGCCTTCTTGAATTAAATCAAGAAAGTCAATACCAGAAGTGTTTGCATATCTTCTTGCATTTGCGACAACAAGTCTTAGATTTGCAGTAAGAAAAGCATCTTTAGCTTCAGCACCTTTTTTTCTGTCTCTTTTTAATCTAATCTCGCCTTTTTTATCTTTAAATTGTTTTTTTTGAAGTTTTACAGTAGCTTTTTCACCAGATTCAATTTTTTGAGCTAACTCAACTTCTTGCTCAGCAGTCAATAAGTCAAAATTTCCTATTGCAGTTAAATATTGGCTTACGAGGTCGGTGGTAAGTTTTCCTTTATCATCAGCTAATTTTTTTGTTAAAGATTTAGCTTTATCGCGTGCAGCTTTCTCCTGTTCAGGAGTTAATGTAGCTTCTTCATTTGAAAAATCTGCTTCTTTTGCCTCTGGTTTTGGCTTAGAAGGTATTGTTTTTGTCACCATCAGTAATTTGACCCTTGTGCTTGCTATTCAGTTACAAAGATGAATAATATACAGACAATTAATTTAAAGCGAACTGATAAATAAATTATTTTTCAAAAGATCAATACTTACATATATATAGGAAATCCATAAAAAATCAGCAATTGCTAGGTGTAATATGCTGAGAGGTAAAACTATATTGGATATGACATTAAGTACACCAAGAAACACCGCAACAATTACAAAGGTTTGTAATAGCTTTGTATTTATTCCATATTTTTTATTAATTCTTATTGAATAAACAAAAAGAATTACTGATAATAAAGATGAGATTATTGGATGTAAAATTCTCAATCTGGTCAATACGTCGGATGTCTTGTCAAAATCTGCTAAGAAACCTTCAATAAATGATGCACTCGGGAATAAAACATCCGCCAAAGCGGTGATAGAACCTGTTGCACCACTGAGTAAGAAGAGAAAAGAAATAAAAACAAAACTTTTATTAAATATTAATTTGATATCTCTTAAGTCATCTTCAAGAATTTTATTCAATATTGCATAACTTCCAAGCAAGCCAAAAGTATTTACAAGATGGATTGGGACTGCAATTATTCTTGGTAAAGAACTATTGAGCCCAACCCACTCAAAAAGAACTATTACTGCGCCAATAATTGCTTCAAAAATTACAAAAAAAGTAAGATAATTCGTTACAGACTTTACTAAAGAACCACTTTGAAATTTTCGAGTTTTTGAAAATATAATCAAAGTAACGATGAGTAAAAGTCCGCTCACAGAACGATGAGAGAATTCAATCAACTCTGAAGTATCTGTAAGTCCAGGAATTATTCTTCCTTTACATGTGGGCCATGTTGCTCCACAACCATCTCCCGAACCTGTAGCTCTAACAAAAGCTCCAGCTAAAATTGAAACTATAGATAGAAAAAGTCCTAATTTTGTATACGAATTAATTTTCACAATAAATTGTCTATGAATGTATTCAGAGACTCCCAAAACAATCCAAATAAATTAAAAATAACAATTGAAAGAATTACTAAGAAAGCTGTAGTTTTAATATTTCTGGTTAAGTAAAATCCTATTTGTTTTTCATCTAATAGATAAGGTTCCTCATTCGAGTATTGAAGAGCATTTGCTGTTTGAGCTGGTTTGGTTAGATACTCATCTAAGGACTCCTCTTTTGTTTCAGAAAAATCTCTAAATTCGTAATCAGTATTGTTGGATGTGGTTTCTTTTTTTTGAAAGGTATTACGAAATTTATCTAATCTAGTTTGCTTAATTGGTACGTCTTCTTTATCAACTGAAAACAAGCTTTCTTCAGTTAATAATGCGCCAATATCTTTAGTATCTACTGTTGAAAATCCATCAAGCGTTGGGGTAATCTCAGTACCCAAGAGACCTTCAAGAGCATTGATAATTTTTCTATCTGAAGGAAAACTAGTTCCAGATTCCCATTGTTTTACATCTTTAACTTTAACGCCTGTAAAAGACGCTATCTGTTTGTTGTTAAGGCCTCTTTCAGTTTTCAACCTTTTAAATTCTCTTTGGAAATTATTCATTACTTTAATTCTATTCAATTAAAAATTTTTTATATAACTAGTCTTAATACGGAGGTGAATGAGCGCCTGGTGGGCTCCACAGTCTTCAAAACTGTTGAAAGGTGTAAAAGTCTTTGGCAGGTTCGATTCCTGTCCACCTCCGCTACTTTTATATAAATTTAGTGTTTATTATAAGAAAATGGCAGAAGAAAAAAGCTTAATTGATGACATCCAACATGCTCCTGCTGGATTTAAAGTTTCCCCAGGCTGGAGGGTTGGGCATTTAAAAGAAGAAACTATTACAAAGTCTGGACTCTTGGTGCCTGCCGGTAGTGAAAAAACTTCAGAGGCGCTTCCTTTAATTGATGTGGATAGTGGGCAACAATTTTGGGCTGTAGCTAGCGCTGCTTGGAAATTCATTTGGCCTCCAACGGGAAAGGTAGTACTTGCAGTTAGAGAGTCTCAAATAATTGCAGAAGAGGAACTATCAGAAGCATCTGAAAATGGCCAACTACCTATAATGAAATAATTGAATCAAAGAAAAAATCCTAACCAATCAGACCGAAGGCTTCTTACAGTATCTGATAGAGATATTTTTGTTACTACACAAAAAGCATTACTAATTGGAATAGTGCTTAAGAATGAAACAAGAGCTGACAAAGAGGAGTCTTTAAAAGAGTTGGTTAATTTAGTAGAAACAGCTGGATCTAGTCCAACCATAATTCAAACTAAGAGAGTCGAAAAAATTGATCCTAAAACATTTATAGGCAAAGGCTCCATAAAAGAACTGGTAGATATTTCAGATGCAAACGATATCGATGTCGTGTTGTTTGATTGCGAGTTAACTCCAAGTCAGCAAAAAGAGCTCAGAGCTTTATTCAAGTGTGATGTTGTTGACAGGACAGGTCTTATTCTAGATATATTTGCCCTGCATGCTCAGTCAAAAGAAGCCAGTCTACAGGTTGAATTAGCACTTTCAATTTATCTCAAACCACGATTAGCTGGTCTTGGTAAAACTTTAAATCAGCAAGGTGGTGGTATCGGAACAAGGGGTCCTGGCGAGACTAAGCTTGAGACTGATACAAGATTGATTGACAATAGAATTAATAAGCTAAAAAGAGAAATCAAAAAAGTTAGTAAGCAAAGAGAGGTGCAGTCTAGCTTTAGGAAGAAAAACAATACCCCGCTGGTTTCGATAGTGGGCTATACAAATGCAGGCAAATCAACAATGCTTGAAAAAATAACTTCTTCAAAAACCTATGTTGCAAACGAACTTTTTGCAACAGTAGACTCACTTCAAAGAGAATTAAAAATAGATGGAATAAATGAACATATAATACTTTCTGATACTGTAGGGTTTATTCAAAATCTTCCAACTACATTAATAGAATCTTTTAAGTCAACTTTAACAGTTGTAAAGGAAGCTAATTTATTAATTCACGTTGTTGATGCCGCATCTGCAATGCCGGAAATGCATATAAATACAGTACATGAAATATTAGATCAGATTGAAGCCAATGTTCCAGAATTATTAGTTTTTAATAAGATAGACAGGATTGATAGAGCCTCTTTAAATTTTTTGATGGAAAAATATCCAAACGCAACATTTGTTTCATCAACCAAAGGAACAAACATTGAAAATTTAGTTTCTGAGATTACTACAAATGTTTTTGGCGAAAGCAATGAAGTTAAATTGCTTATATCACCAAAAGATTTAGACAAGCTTCATAAGTATTCCTCAATTATTAATGTAGAAAATAATGAAAACGGATTGGAAGTCATTGTGAAAATAAGAAATTATTACTTAGAAAATTTGCTTCAAAAAGATGTTGTTAAACTTTTATCATGAATGAAACTATTGGCTTAATTGGTATTGGAGTAATGGGTAGTAATATTGCTCTTAACTTTTCAGATAATAATATACCTGTCCATGTTTTCAATAGATCTGAAGATAAAATTAATTTATTAATAAACAAAGATTCCAAAGGAAACATAACCGGAACTACAGATATACAAAATTTTGTAAACAACTTACCAAAACCTAGAAAAATCTTAATGCTAATTCCATCTGGTAAACCTACTTTGGATATGGCAAAAAAATTAATAGAGCATTTAGAGCCCAATGATATATTGATTGATGGAGGTAACGCGTACTATCTTGATAGCAACGAGTTGGGAGAAATCTGTTCCAGAAAAGAAATAGAATTTGTTGGAATGGGTGTGTCTGGAGGAGAAGAAGGTGCAAGAAAAGGCCCGGCCTTGATGATAGGCTCGTCTAATCCTATTAATAATGAGTTAAAAAATTCTCTTTCTTCAATTGCAGCTATTTTCAACAATAAACCGAGTATTGGATTTTATAAAGGACACGGAACAGGCCATTTTATAAAAATGCTCCATAATGGAATAGAATATGCAGAAATGCAAATAATTACTGAAGCTTTTCACATTCTTAAAAAAGCAAACTTTAATAATGAGCAAATTAGTAATTTTTTCAAAGAATTTACAAAAGAAAATAGATCTTCTTACTTAATTGAAATTACATCCAACATAATGCTGAAAAAAAATGAATCTGGTTACATAATTGACCAAATTAGATCAGAAGCAAGTCATAAAGGCACCGGTAAACTTACTGTTGAAACCTCCTTAAATTATGGATTTCCTTTACCAAGTATTTATGAAGCATTTAACGCTAGAGTTGAAAGCAATTTTCAAAATTTGTGGAATGAAAAATTAGAAGAAAAAGAAATTGATATCGATATAGAGTCTCTCAGCAATACAATCTATTTTGCAAGACTTGCAACCATGGCTCAGGGGTTATTATTTATAGAGCATATAAGTTCAATTGAAAATTTAGAGATAGATTTAAAAGAAGTTTTACAAAACTGGTCTGCAGGTTGCATTATACGCTCTGATTTACTGAAGGAGTTGGGTGATTTAAACTTGTCAAATGCGTTGACCTCTTCTGAGTTTGTTCATAATACACTTTTAGAAAATCTTGAAAGCATAAAGAAAGTTATTAAGACATGTGTAGATGGGAGTGTTTCTATTCCAGTTATAACATCTTCATACAACTGGTTCGTAGGAACTACAAATAGCTTCAACCCATCATCTTTAATTCAAGCTCAGAGAGATTATTTTGGAGCACACCAAGTCCAGTTAAACAATTCTGATGAATTTATTCACTTGGACTGGGATTGATTTATATTCTTACTAATATTTCTTAATGAATGAAAAAATCAGACTTCCTAAAACAGCAATCCCAAATAGATATGAGATAAATCTAGATATCTCCTTAGATCAATTTAAGTACAAAGGCAAAGAAATAGTTTTTCTAGAAATAGTTGACGAAACAAAAGAACTTCAGCTCAATGCACTTGGAATTGATGTAGGAAGTGCTTTCATAGAAAATGACTCAGGTGAACATATTGAAGCATCTGTCGACTATCTGCCTGATGAAGAAAGAATTTCGTTAGTTTTTGAAGATCAAATTACAAAAGGTGATTGGCAACTTTATTTGGAGTTTGAGGCCAAAATTGTTGACGAACTAAGAGGTTTCTACAGAAGTAGTTTTAAAGATAAAGATGATAATGATATTTGGATTGCAACAACACAGTTTGAGCCAACTGCAGCAAGAATGGCTTTCCCCTGCTGGGATGAACCTGAATTTAAAGCTGTATTTTCTATATCTCTAACAACCAATAGTGAATTAATAAGGGTAAGTAACGAAAAGGTATTAAGTGAATCTTCCGAAAATAATAGAACGACAACAAAATTTGTTGACTCTATGAGAATGTCTACATATTTAGTTGCTTTTGTTGTTGGGCCTCTTGAAGTTACAAAAATAGGTAAATCAAAAACTACAGATGTTGGAATAGTACATAGACCAGGGTTTGCTGATCAAGCTGCTTACGCTGGGGCTGCTGCTATAAAAATTCTGGATTTTTTTGAAGAATATTATGGAATTGACTATCCAGGGTCAAAACTAGACCTAATTGCAGTCCCCGATTTTGCAATGGGCGCGATGGAAAATGTGGGAGCAGTCACCTTTAGAGAAACTCTGCTATTAATAGATGTAGAAAAAGCAACTAGATCCGAACTATCAAGATCTATTTCTGTTATCGCACATGAGCTTGCGCATATGTGGTTCGGT
Source organism: uncultured Candidatus Actinomarina sp. (assembly GCA_902593795.1). Taxonomy (GTDB): domain Bacteria; phylum Actinomycetota; class Acidimicrobiia; order Actinomarinales; family Actinomarinaceae; genus Actinomarina. The sequence goes on along the minus strand of CACJJR010000001.1, from coordinate 281,160 downwards.
GACCTTGTAACCATGAACTGGTGGGATGGTATCTGGCTAAATGAGGCCTTTGCAAGCTTAATGGAAGTGATTGCATCTGAAGCTACTTATCCTGAATTTAAATTATGGAACGAGATGAACCAAGATAGATCAAGGGGTTTTGGAGTAGACTCCTTAAAATCATCTAGGCCTGTAGAGTTCGAAGTTAAATCCCCTGAAGAAGCAGAAGAAATGTTCGACGTTTTAACTTATCAAAAGGGGTCTACTGTGCTTCGAATGTTTGAAACATTTATTGGTGAAGAGAGTTTCAAAGAGGGTGTACGAAACTACCTTAATAAATATGAATATAAAAATACCCACTCGTCAGATCTTTGGAATGAACTTACAAATTCAAGTTCTTATAACTTAAGTGAAATCCTTCCAACATGGATAAAGCAAGAAGGTTACCCAATAGTAAAAATAGAAAAAGTAGGAGATAGTTTTAAAATCTCACAAAAAAAATATCTTATTGATGGAGATACTGACGACTCACTTTGGAGTGTGCCTTTAAATATACGATGTTTAGATAACGGGACAATTATAAAAGAGGTTATTGTCTCAAAATCTCAAATTATAGATATCGATGGAAAAGTTCCATTTATAAATAATGGTGGATGGTCATTTTTCCATTCAGCATATAGTGAAGAATTGTTTGAAATGATAATTGCAGATTTCGAAAAGCTTGATATTAATGAGAAATATCGAATTCTTGAAGATTCGTGGATGGCCTTGAGAACTGGTGAACTTTCACTTAAGTTATTCTTGAGGCTTTTAAATTTATATGCCAATGAAGAAGAAATAAACACTTGGTCATTAATCAGTAGTATCTTTTCTACTTTTGCGAAAATTGATAATAGTGAAGAATTCAAAAATTATGTTAAAGACTTTAGTTATCCATTAATTGAAAAGCTTGGTTTTGATTACAGTTCAGACTTTAATCAAGAGGAATCACAATTAAAGTCCCTACTCTGTGGGACCTATGCGAAAATAACCGAAGATTCTAATTTTATAAATAATTTTTCTGACCAATTTAATTCAAATGCTTATGAAAACTATGTTGATGGAAATTATTTTAATTTAGTGCTTTATATCGCTGGCATGAATGAGGAAATTTCAACAGATCGATATATTGAAAAGCTAAAAAACTCAACATCACCTCAAATCGAAGCAAGATACAGAGGGGTTATTGGAACATTGAGTGATCCCAATGCTCCAAAAAAAGTCATTGGAGCAATTTTAAATCAATCAATAAGAGGTGCTGATGCCCCATATATAATTGCTACTTTGCTTTCAAATACCAAAAATGCATCTTCAGCTTTTCTTGAAATTAAAAATAATTGGAATAGTTTACTAGAAGTAATGCCTGGATGGACTTCTTCACGAATTCTTGATTCATTATCATCAATATATGATGAATCGCTAAGTGAGGAAATTAAAATCTTTATTAAAGAGAATCCACTCCCATCGGCTGAAAAAATTACCAAACAAAAAATTGAAAGAATGGATGCAAATATAAAGTTTAAAAACTTAATAAAGGAAGATCTAATTAATACTAAATTTAATTTATAAGGAGAAAACAATGAAACCAAGGATAGCTGTATTTTTACAACCACAACATGCTGAATATGACCAAATCAGAACAGCCGCATTAGAGTCAGAAAAAATTGGCGCAGATGTTATTTACAACTGGGACCATTTTTATCCACTTTATAAAGAAGATGGCACTCAGTGGGAAGAAGGAGAAAGACGTGAAGGTAAGCATTTTGAATGTTGGACTATGCTATCTAGTTGGGCAGAAGTAACAAGTTCTGTTGAAATTGGACCTTTAGTTACTTGCAACTCATATAGAAATCCTGAACTTTTAGCTGATATGGCAAGAACAGTCGACCATATTTCAGATGGTAGATTGATTTTTGGAATTGGTTCAGGATGGTTTGAGCAGGATTATGAAGAATATGGCTATGAATTTGGAACAGCTATATGGAGATTGAAAGAATTGGAAAAATCACTTGAACGAATTGTAACCAGAATGGATAAACTAGACCCACAACCAAAACGTAAAATTCCAATTCTTATAGGTGGTGGTGGTGAGAAAGTTACCTTAAGACTAGTGGCTCAATACGCAGATATTTGGCACGGGTTTGCAACAAAAACAGAAGAGAGAAGTGGAATAGAAACTGTGGCACACAAAAACAGCGTACTAAACAATTGGTGTGAAAAAGTAGGCAGAGATCCTAGTGAGATTGGTAGATCAATTGGGATTGATATTAAAAGAATTGACTTAGCCGATGATTTGCTAGATGCTGGTGCAACAGAAATTACATTAGCTGTTAATGGACCTTCTTACGACCTTACACAAGTAAAAGAATGGATCGCTTGGAGAGACTCTAAAGAGTAAATTTAAATAATGGACATAATCATTCTTCTTTTTGGATTTTCTATTGGTTTGGTTCTTTTGGTAAAAGGGGCCGATGAAATGGTCAGTTCTGCGATTCAAATTGCATTAAAATTTAAACTTCCAAGTTCAATAGTTGGTGCCACCTTTATTGGTTTTGGCACTTCTGCCCCAGAACTGTTTGCAAGTACGCGTGCAGCTTTAAAAGGTGACTTAGATCTTGGAATTGGAAATATAGTGGGTTCTAATATTGCAAATTCATTACTAGTAGTTGCAGTTCTTTACCTTGCGTTGCCAAAGGATTATTCAAAAAAAATAAATTTGAATAAAATCAGCCCCACCTGGATGGCAATATTAACTACAATTTTTGTTTCAACTTATTTACTTACAAATAAATTTCCATTTTTACTTGGTATAGCTCTTCTCGTTTTAGTTCTGTATGTAATTTATAAAATGATAAGTTCAGAAAGCGATGATGAAGAAGGCTTAATGGAAGAAGAGAAAAGTTATATTTGGTTAAGAGGCGGAATGTCATTAGTTGCAACTCTCTATGGAAGTCAGTTAGTAGTAGAGAATGCAGTTGAGATTGCATCAATATTTGGAATCTCTTCATTGGTTATAGGGTCAACAATTATTGCAATTGGTACTAGCTTGCCAGAAGTTGCTGGCACAATATCTGCAGCAAAAATGAGAAAACCGGATATAGTCTTTGGAAATATTTTTGGTTCAAACTTGTTCAACATTGGATTAGTCGGTGGAGCAGCCATAATGATTAGTCCAGGAGAAATAAGTTCTGCAATTGACTATCAACTTTTTATAATGTACTTTGTTTCTTTTGTTGTCATATTTTTATCAAGAAATATAATTAAGAGGAATTCGATACTTGGATATGTCTTTATTGCTTTGTATGTCCTGTTTCTTATTAGCTTGTTTTAGTATCTTTATTTTTTAAAAAAATAATTAATCCAATTAAAGCAAGCATCAACCCACCAATTTGGTTCCAAGTAAAGATTCCTATGGTTGAATCACCCATTCCAAATCTTAGTGTGTCTAGAACAGCCCTTTGTGACCCATACCATACAGCCCACAAGCCTATCCAAGAACCTTTTCCAAAAGTAAAGCGAGTCTGAAAGTTTCTAAATATATAAAAGATTAGCAATGCAAGTAGGAGATCGTACATGGCAACATGATGAAAAGTTCCACAAGTTGTTAAAGGCTCAAAGCACTCAAGTGAGTTGTGTTGAGGGGCTACATCGTAACCTGGTTTTATTTCATAACCCAAAAAGAAATTTGTTTCTCTTCCTAAGTGTTCGACAATTGCTAAATCTCCAATTCTGCCAATCACTGTTCCTAGTATCAAACCTGTTGCAGCATAATCACCATATTGTTTAAAATCTTGCTTATTTAATACTGTTATTTTTAAATAAGCAGCGATTATTCCACCTGCCATACCACCCATAATTGAGTAGCTTCCTGCAAGTGTGAATATATCGTCCAATCCATAATTAGGATTGGCATACCACTGAGCAGGAATAGTAAAAAATCTTGCGCCTAGGATTGCACCAAAAATAGCCCAAGTAAATGCTTCAGAAAACAGTTCAGTATCAGCACCATCTTCTTCAGAAAGTTTCAATGCATGATTTGCACCAAAATAAAAACCAACAGCTGCAAAAACACCGTGCAGCGATAATGCAACAGGCCCTATTTGGGTAATAGGTATTGGAGGATAGGTTATTGAGAAAAGAAGTTCTTCCATATTTAGATATTACTCAAAGTAAAGAATATATCAGCGACCATTGATAGAAATATTGCTGCAAGATAAGTATTCGAAAATACGAAGTAAGAGATAGCTTTTATTTTTTTTTGATAAAGTTGATATGATTTATACATCAAATATATACCAAATATTAGGGCTAGTAAAAGGTAGACAATACCTAGCTGTAATATTGGTGCAAGCAGCAGCGATGTAAGGACCGTTGCACATGAGTATATTCCAATAAAAATTGATGTTCTTTTATAGCTTTCCTGAGTTGGCAACATAGGAAAATTAGCATCTTTATAGTCATTTAATTTATCAATAGATAGTGCCCAAAAATGAGCTGGTGTCCAAAGAAATACCAATAAGAATAACAGCCATGAGCCCGTTTCTAAATTTGTACCCGTTGCAGACCATCCTATGAGCACAGGAGCAGCACCAGCTGCACCCCCTATAACAATATTTTGATTTGTTCTTGGTTTTAGAAAAAGAGTATAAATAAATGAATAAAAAATATTAGCTGAAAGCGCTATCAAAGCGGCCAGTTCAGTTGTCTGAGTATACAAAATTAGAAATCCACTTACTCCAAGAAAGATTGAATAAACATAAGCACTGTTTTTTGTGATTTCCCCTGTTACAAGTGGGCGATTGGCTGTCCTTTCCATTAATCTGTCAGTTTCAATTTCAAATATCTGATTTAGAACATTTGCACTAACTGCTAGAAGAGTGCCTCCCAACAAAGTGTAAATAATTAAATCTAAGGGCGGAAAACCATATATAGAGACAACCATCGATGGAACTGTTGTGATTAATAAAAGCTCAACTATTCTTAGTTTTGAAAGTCTTAAATATTTTGATATAGATTTTTTACTTACAAGATCCATAACGACATAGTACTTATGATTACACTATATATTGTTTCAACGCTATCCTTAATAATTGTTGATAATATAAATATGCTTGTGAAAAATATTTTTAAATTAAAGAATCTAAGATATTTTCTTTTAATATTCTTATCTGCTTGTATAGAAAATGCTCCCTTAGACTCTCTAAGCCCAGAAGGCCCTTATGCAAGATCTATAGATGAATTATTCTGGCTAACATTTTGGATAGCAGTGGTAATTTTTGTTATTGTTCAAGGCGCTTTACTACTTTCTGTTTTTGTATTCAAAGAAAAACCAGATAGCCCTGAACCAAAACAGATTCATGGAAATACTAAATTAGAAATCCTATGGACTGTTATCCCTGTAATTATTTTGGCAGTAATTGCAGTACCTACTGTTAGAACGATTTTCGACCTAGCTAATGAGCCAGAAGATGCATTAAAAATTGAAGTAATTGGACATCAATGGTGGTTTGAATACAAATACCCTGATTACGACATAACCACAGCAAATGTACTAGTTATTCCTGCAGACAGGCCTGTGAGACTTGAAATGTGGTCTAATGATGTTCTTCATAATTACTGGGTACCAAAATTAAATGGAAAAAGATATCTCGTTCCAGGACAAACCACTTATTTAAATCTTCATGCTGATTCACCTGATGAATTTTGGGCACAATGTGGTGAGTATTGTGGTTTGAGCCATTCTAAAATGCGAGGTCGAGTACTTTCACTTTCAGAAAATGAATTTCAAACATGGGTAAAAAATCAACAACAAAATGCAATTCAACTTGAAGGAAACTCTCTTGCAGCTGAAGGCCAGCAAGTTTATCTAAATGCTGGATGTACCCAATGTCATGTGATAGATGGTGTTTGGGATGTCCAGGGAGACAGGATTGCACCAAACTTAACACATTTCGCCAATAGAAATGTTTTTGCAGGTGCAGCTCTATATAATACTGAAGAAAATCTGAGTAAATGGCTGGCAAATCCAGCTGAAATAAAACCCGGTACATTTATGCCTAACCTAGAATTGACTGAAGCAGAAATTAATGCTTTAATTGCGTATTTAGGGACACTTAAATGACAAAAATAATTGAACCAAGTAAACAAAGTAATATTTTTAGAAGACCTTCTTCTGAAACTGGTATATGGAGCTGGATAACCACTGTTGACCATAAAAGAATAGGGATTATGTATGGTTATGCAGCTTTTTTCTTTCTTTTAATTGGTGGTCTTGAAGCGCTTGTTCTAAGAATTCAGCTCTCTCAACCAGATAATAATTTTTTAACCGCTGCAGAATATAATGCAATGTTTACTATGCATGGAACTACTATGATTTTTTTGGCAATAATGCCTATAAGTGCAGCTTTCTTTAATTATCTTCTTCCTCTACAGATTGGAGCTCGTGATGTAGCTTTTCCAAGATTAAATGCTCTTTCCTTTTGGATATTTATTTTCGGTGGAGCTTTTTTATATTCAACATTTATATTTGGAACTGCTGGTGCTCCAGAAGGTGGCTACCTAGCAGAAGAAGTTGGATGGCTAGGATCTGCTCCCAACGGAGGGTGGTTTGGTTATCAACCTAACGCAGGTATGAAATACTCACCTGGCACTGCAATGGACTTCTGGGCTATTGGATTACAAATACTTGGTATAGCTTCACTAATTTCTGCATTTAACTTTATAACAACAATTATCAATATGCGAACAAAAGGTATGCGTTTCATGAGAATGCCTGTGTTTGTTTGGATGACCTTTGCTGTTTCGTTCTTACTTGCGTTTTCACTACCAATAATTGCAATTGCACTTTTTTATGTCACATTCGACCGAAAATTTGGAACATCTTTTTTCTTAGTAGAAGGAGGTGGTGATCCTGTATTATGGCAGCACCTTTTTTGGTTGTTTGGTCATCCAGAAGTTTATATATTAATTCTTCCTGCTTTTGGAATTGTGTCTGAAGTGCTACCAACATTTTCTAGAAAACCATTATTCGGTTATGCGGCAATAGTATTTGCTGGATTTGGAATAGCATTTATTGGTTTTGGAGTTTGGGCACATCATATGTTTGCTTCGGCAATTAGTCCGGTTGCTCAAGCTGGTTTTGGTCTCTCAACAATGGTTATTGCAGTCCCAACGGGTGTGAAAATTTTTAATTGGCTCGGAACAATATGGGGAGGAAAGTTGAAGCTCAATACCCCAATGCTATTTTCGCTTGGATTTATTGGAATGTTTGTTATTGGAGGGTTAAGTGGAGTTACCCACTCTATAGTTCCAGCTGACACTCAGCAAACAGATACCTATTATGTTGTTGCACATTTCCACTATGTTCTTTTTGGAGGAGCTTTGTTTGGTATCTTCTCAGGTCTTTACTACTGGTTCCCAAAAGTTTGGGGGAAAATGTATAACGAATCTCTTGGAAAAATTCATTTTTGGTTAATGATGATTGGCTTTAATTTAACTTTTGGGCCAATGCATTGGTTAGGATTGCAAGGTCAAGTAAGACGTACTTGGGTGTATGCAGAAGAAACCAACTTGCAATTTTGGAATATAGTTGTAACAGTTGGTGCTTTTATAATTGCGCTTTCAATAATTGTCTTTATGATAAATTGGATTTTTTCCAAAAGAAACGGTGAGAAAGCACCATTTGATCCATGGGATGCAAGAACAATTGAATGGACTATTCCATCACCTACACCAGTTTGGAACTTCTCAAAAGCACCTGAAGTAAGAGCCCTTGATGATTTCTGGCATACAAAGTACACAGAAGATGAAGAAGGTCGAGCTGTTAGGCGTGAAGAAACCGATCAAATATTACTCGATTTAGAAGAAGAGGGCCTCAATCCAAGTGAACATATTGCATTACCAAATCCATCATATTTTCCGATTGTTCTGGCTTCTGGCCTCCCCCTTCTTGGATACGCTGTCATTTACAAATCAATACCGTTAGCATTTATAGGCGCTGTATTACTGCTCATAGGAGGTTTTGGTTGGGGCACTGAGCCGCTAGAAGAAGAAATTCACGAAGATTCAGATGAGTAGCTCACACGCTTACCCGCATGAACCAACTGGTGTTGAAACAAGAAAACTTGGCTTCTGGGTTTTCTTATCTACAGAAATATTGTTTTTTGGAACACTAATTACAACCTTTATGATTTTTAAAGGCAGTGACTTCCCAGGAATGAAATTAACAGATGTATACGATATTCCGTTTACCTCCATTAGCTCATTTATATTATTAATGAGCTCATTGACTATGGTTCTGGCTCACAATGCTTTGGAAGCAAATGATCAAGAAAAGACAAGGGTGTGGCTTCTTGCAACAGCTATGCTTGGGGCGGTATTTCTAGCTGGTCAAATATATGAATTCACTGAGTTTTATCACAAAGGTTTTGAACTCTCCACAAATATTTTTAGTTCATCTTTTTACGTACTAACAGGCTTCCACGGCTTACATGTATTTGTTGGTGTTGTTCTGCTTCTTGCGCTTTGGGGGATTGGTCAACGACAAAAAGGTTTGACTCTTGAAGGAGGCATGAATCTCGAATTTGTTGCTCTGTATTGGCACTTTGTTGATATTGTATGGATAGTGTTGTTTACTGTAGTTTATTTAATTTAATATGTCTGAAAATCACTTAGAGCACCCAACACCAAAAAAATATGTTCAAATAGCAATTGTCCTTGGTATTTTAACAGCAATTGAAATTGCTCTTTACTACACAGAAGACATTGTTGGTGTGTTCACTGATCCCCTTTTAATCTTTCTTGCAATTGGTAAATTTATAATTGTCGTTGGTTGGTTCATGCATTTACGATATGAAAATAAAACAGTTAATAGATTCTTTATTGGCGGTATGATATTGGCATTAATACTTTTCACTATTGTAATGTTGGAAAGAGCGTCAGCGAATTACTCTTAGAATATAAATGGAAAACTTAACATGGCATCCTCACTATGACGTATGGGCATTAATTGTTACCCTTGTTGTTTTCTTTGAATTCACTACTAATAAAGATCATATAAAAAAACCAAAGAGAAAAACCTGGTACTCGGGACTAGTAGTGCTTTGGATATTTACTGATTACCCAATACATGATATTGGAGAAAAGTATCTATTTTCTGTTCATTCAGTAGAACATCTTGTCCTTGCATTAGTGTCCCCTCCACTTTTATTAATGGGTATGCATAAAGAAATGAAAGAGCTTATTTCAGTTAAACCATTTATCAAAATATTAAAAATAACTTCTAAACCTGTGGTTGCATTTTTTTTGTTTAACTTTGTAATGGTTGGAATGCATTGGTCATCTGTTGTAAATTTAATGGTTACCAACACTGTTGCCCACTTTTTTATACATTCAATAATGCTTTTAGTCTCACTAAATATGTGGGTACCTGTAATTGGATTTAATGAAGAGATTAGGCCTATTAACTCTGCTGCAAAAATAGCATACTTATTTCTTCAGTCTTTATTACCAACAATACCTGCGAGTTTTCTAGCTTTTGGTACCGAGCCACTTTACTCTGCTTATATTATGAGTGACAATATATTCAACATTTCAGTAATTAATGACCAAACATTGGCAGGTTTAATTTTAAAACTTGGTGGTGGAATCATTTTATGGGTTTCTATCTTAGTTATTTGGATGAGGTGGTACCAAGATGAAAAAACGTTTGATGATGTAGTTAGAAACAACTCAAATGACTAGAATTATATAGATTTTATTATGGACGAAAAACTAGTAGAACAAATCAGTACAAGCAGTGGTATCCCACAAATGCTCGTTTCAAGATCTGCTCAAGCTAGAGCAGAGGCATCTGGTGTTTCTACAGATGACGTACTAAATAGTTGGACTGGTGGAGAAGCTATCCAAGCTTCGCCAAGCACAACAGCTGAACCGGAAACTGAAGTGGCAACTATAGAAGAACAATCTCCAAGTTTTTCAGAGGAAATTATAGAAGAAAAAATAGAAGAGGTTGAACCTGAAATTACAGCACCATCTATTCAAACTGAAGTCTTAATAAAAGAGGACTTACCCCCACCTGTTGGTATTGGCGAAAAAGTTCTAAAATCTCTAAAATTTGGTTTAGGTTTTGGTGTCATTGCAGGATTTGTTCAAGGCCTACTTTCTAGCTCCTATCTTTATGATGGACTAATACTTGAAGCTGAAACACAAAAATTAATAGCTGAATACAACACCTTATCATTTGTATTAATTATTTCTCTATCAACAAGTTTTCTTGGGACACTTAATTCATTAAATATTAAAAAGTTTTTAGATTCAAGTTACGATGGTTTTGGAATATTGACTACTGACAGAGAATCAATATTTACTGGTGGAGGTTTGGGGTTACTATTTGGATCTTCAACAGCGTTTCTTATAATAAACACAGTTGGCCAAACTATAGAGCCAATCTTGCCTGAAGACCCTGTAATAAATTTAATTGCAGTCGGAGGTACTTTTTGGAGAGTTGTTATTCTGTCAACTTTTGTTCAAGCTGCTATTTCTGTATTTACAATGATATTAGGCGTTCCAAAGGGTTTAGAAGAGTATGAAGATACTGAAGCCCAAAAAATACGTCAAAGAATTGTTGGGTCAATTATGATTCCAATGGGGTCAATAGTTGTTGGTGGTTTAATTGCTGTTGCCATTGCTCAAGTATTCTTAAACTTTCACGACTATGCTCCACTCTTTGCATTGATTATTTCGGCTGCAATCTTATTATTTGCAAGTGCAATGAGCGCAGCACCGAAGATAAAAATTACTAGAAGTGAAGTTGTGATTGCATCCGCAGGTGTATTGACTCTTATTGTGATAATTGCTAGTGTGGCAGCAAGCCAACACTAAATTTATGAATCAAATTTTTAATGATATAAAAACAGTAGAAGAATACTTAGCATCTGATAGATGGTCTGGTGTGAAGAGAGATTACTCTGCGAACGATATTTGTTCTTTAAGACCTTCATTTAAAGTGGAACACTCTTTATCTGAAATAGGGTCCAAGTCACTTTTAGACCATCTTAACAGAAGTGATTCTTGGGTTTCTGGACTAGGTGCTGCAACAGCACAACAAGCACTTCAAATGTTTCATCTTGATTATGAAATTATTTATATCAGTGGTTGGCAAGTTGCAGCAGAGAGCAATATAGGTACAAATACCTATCCAGACCTATCTCTTTACCCTTCAAACAGTACTCCAAATTTTGTAAAAAAAATAAACAACACTCTACTCAGAAGAATGGCGGAACTCAACAAAGAGAAGTTACCTCCAATCGTTGCTGACGGAGAGTCGGGATTTGGTGGAATTTATAATGTATACGAACTTACTAATCAATTTATAGACGCTGGAGTATCAGGAATTCATTTTGAAGATCAACTTGCTTCAGAAAAAAAATGTGGCCATGTTGGTGGAAAAGTTGTAATACCAACACATGAATATATTAAAAAATTAAATTCTGCAAGGCTTGCATCAGATGTTGCAGGTATTCCAATAGTTATTATTGCGAGAACAGATGCACTAAATGCAAAATTAATGACATCAGATTTCGATGATAGAGACAGAAAATTTTTAAGTAAAAAAAGGACTTCTGACGGTTATTTTTTAATTGAAAATAATCATGAGATAGCTATCTCTAAATCATTAATCTATGCCGAGTATGCAGATGTCATTTGGTGCGAAACAAATACCCCTGATTTAGGCTTTGCTAAAGAATTTGCTGATGAAATTAAGAAATCTTTTCCTAATAAAATTCTTGCTTACAATTGCTCTCCATCATTCAATTGGTTAGATAAATTTACTAAAGAAGAGGTTGAAAACTTTCAAAATAATCTAAATGATTATGGTTATAAACTTCAATTTGTTTCACTTGCAGGGTTTCACTCCTTAGCTAGTTCTATGTATGACCTAGCAAATAAATACAAGGGTGGAAATATGAATGCCATAATTGAATTACAACAATTCGAAAAAGACCTATCCAAAGATGGCTATACAGGAATGAAGCATCAGCAAGAAGTTGGTGGAAATTATTATGAAAAAATTGGTGAAGCTTTACTTGGAGATGACTCGGAATTACTTTCAGAAAAAGACTCTACAGAGAATACACAATTTTAATAGAATATAAAAATGACATATTTTAAAAACAAAACAGTAATTATGAGCGGAGGTTCACGAGGTGTGGGTCTTGAAATTGCAAAAGCATTAGGAAAAGATGGTGCAAACATAGCAATCCTAGCGAAAACAACAGAGCCACATCCTACTCTTCCAGGTACTATTTTTACAGCTGCAAAAGAAATTGAGGAAGTAGGAGGTGCTGCGCTTCCAATAGTTTGTGATATTAGATATGAAGAGCAAGTAGAAGCTGCTGTTGAGGAAGCTGCAAGCAAGTTTGGTGGTATTGATATATGTATCAATAATGCAAGTGCTATACACCTAACTGACACAATCAATACTCCAATGAAAAGATATGATTTAATGCACAACATTAATGTTCGGGGGACATTCATGCTCAGTCAAAAATGTATTCCCCATTTAAAAAAGGGTGATAATTCACACATCTTGACTCTTTCCCCACCACTTGATATAGCAAGAAAATGGTTTGGAATGACACTAGCTTATACGACTGCAAAATATGGTATGTCCCTTGTGGCACATGGCTTAGCTGAAGAACTTGGAAAACACAATGTAGCATCTAACTGCCTTTGGCCAAGAACTTCGCTTGATACTGCCGCTGTTAGAAATGTGATTGGTGCAGAATTAGTTAAAGGATCAAGAAAACCATCTATTTATGCTGACGCTGCTTATGCAGTATTAAAAAGAGACTCTTCAACCTGTACTGGGAATTTCTTTTTAGACCAAGATGTCCTTGAAGAAGAAGGTGTTACAGATTTTGATCAATATGCTGTCGATCCAGAGTCAACGCTTGTTTCAGACTTTTTTGTTGATGATAACCCTGAAGATTGGATTCAGGCTTAATAAATCTAGTATCTAAAGTTGTTTTTAGATGGACTGCTAATTAATAGAAAGGTAAAATTTGGTATGTCCAGATTTTTTAGAGTTCTATCCGTTTCAATGCTCTTATTCTTATTTGCCTGTGGCTCTGAAGAAGCTACAAGTCTTGATCCACAAATTGTAAAAGTTGTTGACGATGAGTTTTCGCCAAGAGTGTTGTATGTTGAGCCAGGTACAACCGTAATTTGGGAATCCGGAGGGGCAAACGATCATAACGTAATTGCAAGTGACGGTTCATGGCAGGCAATCTCATCAGACTATTTTGAATATGGAATCATTACTAAAGGTGATCAGTATGAGCATACTTTTAATGAGCCTGGTATATATGAATATTACTGCCCATACCACGGAACCAACAACAAAGGCATGGTTGGCACGATTGTTGTTGGTGATGTAGATTATGTAGTCACAGAAGAGGTTGCCACTACAACATTAAGTCAGAATGTCCTTAAAGTTGGCAATGGTGAACAGTACACAACAATTCAAGATGCAGTCAATAATTCAAATGAAGGTGACCTAGTTCTAATAGGACCGGGTGTTTATAATGAAAGTGTTACGGTCACTACATCATACTTAACACTTCGTGGTACAGACAGAAACAAAGTAATTGTTGATGGTCAGTTTATGAGTGAGAACGGAATACAAATTTATGAAACAGATGGTGTAACTGTTGAAAATTTATCTGTAAGGAATTTTACTTTAAATGGTGTCTATTGGAATACATCAAAGGGCTTTAAAGGATCTTATCTAACCGTATATAACAACGGCGATTATGGCGTATATGCATTCAATTCGACAGATGGAGTATTTGATAATGTTTATGCTTCAGGACATCCTGATAGTGGAATCTATATTGGACAATGCTATCCATGTAATTCCTTGATATTTGATAATGTTGTAGAGGGAAATGCATTAGGTTACTCCGGAACAAATGCTGGAGGGCATTTATATTTATACAATAACATTTGGAGAGATAATATGTCTGGAATTGTACCAAATACACTCGACTCTGAATTAAATCCGCCTGGAAGAGAAACTACAATTATTGGAAATTTAGTTATAGATAATAATAATTATGATGCTCCGACAAATAGATTTGGTATTGTTGCAAAAGGAATGGGGATTGTAGTACCGGGAAGGGTCGGCGATATAATAGAGAAAAATTTGGTCGTTAATCATGACAGATATGGAATAGTTGCAAGTCCTATGTTGGATGCAAATTTATATTTTTCACAACATGTAAGTATTAAAAACAATGTTGTTTTAGATTCTGGATATACCGACTTAGCGCTTGCAGGTCCTTGGGGTCCGGGTAACTGTTTTGAAAATAATATATATCAAACAAGCACGCCACCGCTTCTAGAACAGCTTCACAACTGTTCGTCTATAGATTCTTCGAATATGATTGCAAGATTTCCTCTCCAAGGTGACCCTTCTGGTTTAATGATGCTTGCTGGATTTTTTGCGGATGCACAAACAACCGACCTTGATAAGAATAGGTATAAAGAATATCCATGGCCAAAAGAGCAAAAAAATATGGAATTTGCTGATATAAATAAGCCCTCACCGGCAATAAATTTATTTTATGTACCTGACCTTGAATCAATAGAGTTACCAACAAACTTACTTAATGAGAATTTAGAAAATTACTACAATGCTGAAAAGGAGATAATTATGAGCGGAGTACCCATTTCAAGCCCAACAATATGGCAGTTACTATTTCAACTTTACGGATATTTAATGCCGTTTGTGTTGTATGCTGCATGGGCTGCTTTGGCAATAAAAGATATTGACTCTAATGAAAGAGTTAAAGGAAGTATGAAATACATTTGGTTAGGTGTTGTTTACCTTGTTCCATTTTTAGGAGTTTTGGTTTACCATCTTGCTGGACCTAGTGAAATTTCAAGAAGTATGAAACTAGCAGCTATAGTAGGCGGTTTGTTTAGCTATATTGCAATCCTGGTTGCAGGAGCAATAATTAGTGGACTTGTGTAGCTAAAGCTACTACCTTATTTATGTCTTTTAAGAATATTCTTTGCTTTGGCACTTTAAATCCTGATTTAATTTATTTCATTGATAAATTACCTAATCAAGGTGACGATATTAGAAGCTTTAGCTCAAAAATAAGATCAGGTGGAACAGCAATAAATTGTTCAGAACTTATCGCTCTCTGGAATAAGCCTGTTCATGTCAGAGGAAACAGTATAAGTAATGATCCTATGGGTAAATATTTAATTAACCATTTAAAAGAAAATAATATTCAATATGATGATGTAATTATCAATGATACACCTACTCCAACATGCTCGATTTTTGTAGACTCAACTGGTGAAAGAACAATTGTTTCTTCAGGTTATGAACAGCTGGAATGGAGTAGTTTAGAAAATTTAAATAATTTTGATTCTCTAATTTTAGATAGATACTCAATTCAATTTATAAAAGATGATCTCAAAAGCCTAAAAAATAAAAATAATTTATTTCTATGCCAAGCTGGTTATCAATATGAAATTAACTATAAATTAGATTTTTTAATAGTTAGCAAGGATGAAATCAACGTAAAGCAAGCAAATGATTTAATTGACTCCAAAACAGTAAAATACATCCTTTTAACATCATCAAGCTTGCCTGCAAGGCTCATTAGCTCAGAAGGTAATATAGAAATTGTACCTCCTGATTTTAAAACTATTAATTCTACTGGTGCGGGGGATGCTACAGCTGCCTATATTGCTGCATTTGGTATCAACGATTTAATACCTACTATTAAAAATGCATGTGCTGCAGGCGCTATTGTGGCAGGTACAAATGAAAAACCGACTTTAGAAAAGATTCAAGAAATATCAGCTCTTGTTGATGTAAACCTTCGGTAGCAATTTATACTTTTCAAAAAAATCTAGTAATATAATTACTTATGGCAGTTCCCTATAAAGCACCAGTTAAAGATATTGTTTTTGGATACGAAGTTATAGATTCGTATAATGTTTTAAATAAAATTTCTGCATTTAGTGATTTCTCAGAAGATATTGTCGTTCCAACAATGGAAGAATGCGCTAAATTCTCCGAAGAAGTTCTTGCGCCAATTAACGCGATTGGCGACCAACAAGGAGCAACAATTCAAGATGGAGTTGTTACTATGCCTGAGGAATTTGTAGATGCATACAAAAAGTTTGCCGAAGCTGGATGGGCTTCAATTTCACTTCCATCTGAAATTGGTGGAGGTGGAATGCCAATTTCTCTATCTGGGGGAACATTAGAAATTCTCAGTACAGCCAATTTAGCTTTTGGTCTTGCTCCAGGATTAAGTGCTGGTGCAATTTCTGCTATAAATTTTCATGGAAGCCAAGAACAAAAAGATAAATTTCTGCCAAAGCTTGTTTCGGGTGAGTGGACTGGAACAATGAACCTGAGTGAACCTCAATCTGGCTCAGATCTTGGAACGATTACAACAAAAGCTGAACCTCAAGATGACGGTACATACAAAATTACAGGTACAAAAGTCTGGATTACATTTGGTGAACATAATATGACAGAAAATATAATTCATCTTGTCTTAGCCAAGGTCCCCGGATCACCTGAAGGCACAAAAGGTATATCTATGTTTATTGTTCCAAAATTTATTGTCAACGATGATGGGTCTGTTGGAGATCCAAACAATGTAAGTTGTCTATCTATAGAAGAAAAGTTAGGAATTCATGCAAGTCCTACATGTGTAATGGAGTACGACGGCTCAATTGGATATTTAGTTGGTGAAGAAAACAGAGGTCTTAATTACATGTTTACCATGATGAATGAGGCTCGTGTATGGGTAGGAGGACAAGGTTTAGCCTGTGCCTCGGGTTCACTACAAGGTGCTGCTCAATATGCAAGAGATAGAGTGCAAGGCAGGCCTGTTGGGATGTCTAAGGAAGATGCTAAAAATTCAACAATTATTGATCATGCGGATGTTAGAAGAATGCTGATGACAATTAAAGCATATGTTGATGCAATGAGATATCTCATGTATGACAATCAATTAATGTTAGATGTTGAGTATTTTGGAGAAGATGAAGAAATGAAATCTTTCGGTGAAGAAAGGTGTGGTATCTTAACACCGATTACAAAAGCATGGGTATCTGACCTTGGGGTTGAATTATCTTCTGTAGCTATTCAAGTTTATGGAGGCATGGGGTACGTAGAAGAAACGGGAGTAGCACAGTATTTAAGAGATGCAAGAATTGCTCCAATTTATGAAGGAACTAATGGTATTCAGGCACTTGATTTAATGTTTAGAAAGCTTCCTTTAGACAATGGTCAAGCCATGCAAAGACTTCTTTCAGATGTAAATAAAGTTATTGAAGAAATGAAAAAAGATGATGAAGAAATAGTTTCAATGGCTGAAAAGCTTGAAAAAGAGGTAAACACTCTATCTGAAATAACTTTATGGCTAGGATCTAAGATGCTTGAAGGAGAGTTAGTCGATGCAAGTTCAGGCGCAACTCCATACTTAAAAATGTTTGGACAAGTCTTAGGTGGATACTATATGGGTAAAGCAGCAATCCTAGCAAACAAAAAGTTTAAAGAAACTGGTGATGAGTTTTACAAAGATAAAATTACACTATCAAAATTCTATATCGAACAACTGCTTCCATTAGCTTCTGGATATGCTTCATCTGTAACAGCTGGAAAAGATGATCTATACGCTATGAAGGCAGAAAACTTCTAATTGCTTGAATTATTAAAGAATAAAAAAAATTTAATCGCTTTAATCGGTGCAACTAATGATAAAAATAAATACGGAAACAAAATTTTATTAGATTTAATTTCAAAGGGACATAAAGTATTGCCAATTAATCCTAAAGAAGAAGAAATAGCTGGACTGCAGGCATACAAAAATGTATTTGAAACATCAGAAAAGCCATCAATAATTAATTTTGTGGTACCCCCTGAAGTTGGCTTAAAGATAACAAAAGATTTGGTTGAAAATGGTTATGACAATTTTTGGTATCAGCCTGGTGCTGAGAGTCAGGAAATCTCAAGCTATTTAAAATCTAAAAATAAAAACTTTATTGATGACAAATGCATTATGGTGGTGGCAAGATTGCAGGATAATTATTAGTCTTCGAGTTTTTTGTTTACACTATCTAAATCTTCAAAAGATTTTTCAAGCTTATTAACTCTAGTAGTCTTTAAAGCATCGAATGACTTCACAGTTTGGTCTAGTCTCTTTGTAACATCGTCAAATGAATCAATAAACTTTCTGAGTTCATCTTTTACTTTTTCATGTGTTGTCAAAATATTTTTAGTATCTGTCTGCAAACTGAACAATTTCATTGAATGTCGTATAGTTTCAAGATATGCCATTAAAGTTTGAGGGCTTACTAAGATTACTTTCTTTGAAAAAGCATACTGAATTACAGGTATTTTATTTGCTCCGATCTCAGAAGTTAATAAAAAATGATATAAATTCTCAAGTGGTATATACATCAAAACAAAGTCAACCGTTCCTTCGTCAGAAGAGATGTATCCTTCCCTGGAAGAAGTTTCATCAATTTTTGTTTTAATTGCTTTATCTAAAAATTCTTTATTTTTATTTTTTATAGATTCCAATATGTCTCTTCTAGCAATTTCATCAAGAGTTTCGTTTTCTAAGTCCCTGTTAAGTTTTGCAATTTCCATATAAATTGTAAGTGGAAATTTTGAATCCATGTTAATAGTCTTATTTTCAGGGAGATAGAAAGTAAAGTCTGGAATAGTACCGCTTGACATTCTCTTTTGAGTTTGAAAATGAATACCATCTTTATAATCCATAATTTCAAGTAAATCTTCTACTTGAAATTCAGCCCACTGTCCTCTGCTTTGGTTGTTATTAAGTACAGAGATCAAATTTCTAGTCTGCTGATCTACACCAGTTATAGAACTTTTGATTTCACCAGTTTTTTCTAAAAACTCTTTTACAGTTTGATCAGACTTGTTTAGTAATTTATATATTTGAGATTCTTCATTTTCAATTATTTCACTCACAATACCTTTAATAAGGTACTCGTCATCCTGCTTATCTTCTTCAGCATCTTTTCTTGTAACAAAATACAGATTTGCTCCAAGAAGCATAATAATTAATATATAAAATCCAATTTCCATAGTTTAAGAATAGCAATTAGTACAGACAATTTGGTAGTTAAGGGTGTTACAATCCTGGAGAAACTTCCTTTCGGATATAAATAATAATTAGTTTATCTAAACTGTATCAAAAAGCTTTTTGAAACTGAACTTAAAATTATCTGCTGAATAGTTACTTAATATAAAATCTTTCGCATTATTACCAACATGAACTGCGTCATTATAGTTGTTTATAATTTCTTGTATTTTATTAGTTAGGCTTTCAAGATTATCACTCTCAAAAATATACCCCGTCTGTCCATCGATTACAATATCGCCCATTCCTGGAGCATCGGTTACAAGAACAGGGCACGCAGTAGCCTGTGATTCAAATATTACTCTTGCTAAGCCTTCAGAAACTGATGGTAAAATCATCAAATTTGTATCTGCATAGTGATCCATTACTGATTTTCTATCAACAGAACCAGTGAATAAAACTTGGTCTTCTAAGTCATAATTGTGAACAAGTTCTTTTAATTGTGATAAATAATTTTCATTAGGTGTTGGACCAACAACATATAATTTTATATCTTTATTTTTAATTTTATTTATTGCTTCAACAATTAAGTGTGGTTTTTTTCTATCGGTGACACTTCCTATAAATAATATTTTAAAATCTTTTTCATCACTTCTTGATGCTTGCACTTTACTAAATATTTCAAAATCAACCCAGGCAGGAAACCTGACAACTCTCTTTGTAGGATCAAATGACAAGGCTTGCTCCTCTGTGGAAGAAGAAACGGCTCTAAGTATATCTGCTTTATTAATTGTATATGAAGCCATCTTTAGAAATAAGTTTCTATAAACAGCAGGAAATATAAGATTCTTTTCAAGCTCTAAAGTATTGATAAAATCTCCATGTGACTCTAAGACAATTTTTATATTTCTGAAGTTCTTTTTTATTTTATAAACACCTATGAAACTGGTTATAGGATCTTGAAATGTAACTATTTCGACATTGTGTTTTTTAATTAATTTTGGAATTTGAAAATATGAAATTAGTAAGATTTTTAAGTAATTTAGTATTCTTGAATTTACTTTTTTACTTAAATAAAAATTAGTTTTTGATTCTTGAAAAGCTATTTTTTGGTCTGAGAATGCAAGGACTGTAACATTTGCTACTTCATCAAGGTATTGATGTTTTTTGATAATATTTTCAGTTAAGGGAAGTTGGTAAAATGTTGGCGAAACAAACAAAACATTTTTTTTCATATATTAAAAAAATTCTTTCAATTCTTTTATTAGTTCATCTTCATGAGTCCAGGGCACTGAGTGTCCTGCATCTGGAAAGGTTTGGACTTTGACTTTATTTAATCTTTTAACAACATCGTTTGATGTCTCCTCAGGTACAAGCTTATCTTTGCCACCTGTAATGACCAATGTTTCAGCTTCTATCTCTTCTATCCAAGGACGTGCATCGTATGGTACAACAAATCTTCCTCCATCTGCATAAATAAAGTCGTCTTTTGACTTATGTAAGTTGTTCCATGCCCATTCTGTATATTCGTCATTTATAGAGTTTGATTTTCTTAAAAATGAAAATTTAGATTTTGGATTAAAGTTTGGGAATAGTCGTTCCCTAATTCGTACAAAACTTACAAAAACTTTGAAAGCTAGTTTGTCATTGTAGACGGCTCCACCAAGCCAGCTGAATGGGGTTATCAAAACAAGTTTATTTACTAGTGATTTATTTTTTTTTGCTACAGACATCGCAACAGCACTGCCCATTGACCATCCAACTATATTACATTCTGAAATACTTAGCTCTTTTAAAATACTTATAACAATATCTGCATTCTCGTCAACATCCCATCTATCCCAGCTAGCATCAGACTTTCCATGATTACGCATATCGATTGCTACAAACGAACTCTCTTTCTTTATTTTTGGGAGTATTTTAAACCAGCTTCCTAAAGAGTCAGATCCCCAGCTATGAAGAAATACAACTGGTACTGTTCCCTCTACAGTATTCTCTCTAACAAAAAACTCTTTTTCTCTGATAAATAGAGTTCTTCCGGGAATTTTACTTGGATGTAACTGAGTTGTTCCCTCAGACTGACTTTTCTTCGTTTCAAGTAAGCTTTTAGTCACTGCTGTTAGTGCGAATATTTTAGTTAATGTTTTTATCATCAATTACTAATAATATTTATTTTTTTATTATATCTATCAGTTATATTCCCAATTTCTTTTATTATTACTCCATGTGATTTTTCAATGTCGCTAAAATCTACATTTGTTTCCTTAGGGGCAGCAATTAAAAGACCTCCACTAGTTTGAGCATCAGATAATAGTAATGCTTCGTCTTCATTTTCAAATGTTATGGAATCCTTCAAAGTATTAAAATTTCTTTGACTGCCAGACGGATAAATTCCCTCCTCAAAATATTTTTTTGCATACTCAATTATTGGAATGTCGTTAAAGATTAAATTTGCTGACAAATTATCATTAATCAACATTTCACTTAAATGCCCAAGAAGTCCAAAGCCTGTGACATCTGTAACAGCGTTGGCATTTAGATTATTGGCTACTGCTAAACCTCTATCATTTAATGTTGTCATAATCTCTGTAACTTGACTTATAGCTTCTTTTTCAGCTTTACCTTTTTTGATTGCTGTCGCAATTATTCCTGAGCCAAGTGGTTTGGTCAAAAAGAGTCTATCACCTTTTTTAATTTCAGTTTTTTTATATATTTTTTCATTAATTATCCCTGTCACAGCAAAGCCATATTTTGGCTCTTTATCATCAATACTATGCCCGCCTACAATACTGCACTTTGCTGATTTCATCACATCTGAACCGCCATTAATAACTCTTGATAAGATATCAAATCCTATCTCATCTCTTGGCCAACTTACTAACTGAAGTGAAGAAATAGGCACTCCACCCATGGCGTATATGTCAGACAATGCATTCGCAGCAGCAACTCTACCCCAGTCATAAGGGTCATCAAGGATAGGTGTAAAAAAATCTACAGTTTGAACTATTTTTAAATTATTTCCCAAATCAATAACTGCGCCATCATCAGGGTTATCTAGTCCAACTAAAATTTCAGAATTGTTGTGATTATTTTGTTGTAATTGCTTCAGAACCTGAGCAAGCTCTCCTTGGGAGAGTTTACATGCTCAACCAGAGCCATGAGAATACTCTGTAAGTCTCACTTTACCCTCCTTAACTTTCTTGTTTTTCCTTTAAAACTTCTTTCTTGAATAAATCTTGAATAGTGTTCAATAAAGGTGATTGCTTGTACTCTTTGTCATCAATTTTAGATACAAATATTCCATGTTTGGCAGTGGACATAGCAAAAACTGTATCTACCATATACAACTCATCTATAGTCACTCTAGATACTGCTGTATTAATTTTATTTTTACTTCCAAATTCAAGCAAATATTTCCTAGTAATTGAATCGAGTATCCCCAGGTCTAAATCTGGAACATATATTATCTCATCTTTAATCCACCCCACTGAGAACGTGGGGCCTTCTAGAACTACTCCTTTGCTACTAAGAAGCAACGCATCACTAAACCCATTCCTTATAGCTTCTCTTGTCTGTTTAATATTGTATGCATATGAAGTTGATTTAGACCCAACAATATTATCACTATTAACTTCAAAATCTCCCCCAGGATGCCAGGGAGCAGGTTGAGATTCTAATTTATAATTCTCTGGAATATTAATTGGCAGTTGATAAAAAGAATAAATTGTAAAATCTTCATCAGAGCTATTTCTCAAAATAAGAATCCTGACGTAGCCATTTTTATACTGTGACGCAATTTTTAAAATATTATTCTCAATAAGGTTGAAATCAACATTTTCAAATAATTGTTTTCTACAAGACTGCTTTAGTCTTTCAATATGCTTGTCTATACCAAAAGGGTAATAATCATGTATCTTTAATGCTTCAAAAACTCCATCACCTCGCCATACAGCTAAATTTTCAACTGGTATGTGAAAGTGCTCTTTCTCAACCTCTTCCTCATTTATAAAATACACGCTGCTTAATCCCGTTCTCTAATATATGTATTTGTAATCGGCATTCTTCTATCTTTGCCAAATGCTTTTTCAGTTAATTTTACCCCTGGAGCAACCTGTTTTCTTTTATATTCATTTCTATCAACTTTAGACAAGACATCATAAACAATTTTTTCATCAATTCCAGTAGAGATAATTTTTTCTGAAGAGCTGTCTTCCTCAATGTACAAATGTAATATTTTATCAAGCAGGTCATATTCTGGAAGTGAATCTTTATCAAACTGATTTGGCCTAAGTTCTGCACTTGGCTCCTTATCAATTGTGTTTTGTGGTATTACCTTGGAAATTGTGTTTCTAAAATTTGATAAATTATAAACTTCTGTTTTATATAAATCTTTTAATAACGCAAAGCCTCCCGCTAGATCGCCGTAAAGTGTTGAATAGCCAACTGCCATTTCTGATTTATTGCCTGTAGATACAACCATGGCTCCGGTTTGGTTAGAAAGAGCCATTAAAATATTACCCCTAACCCTTGACTGTATATTTTCATCAGTTGTTTGTCCAAGCTCTTCATTGATTACGCCAGTTAATGTAGCTCTAAAATTTTCTACTATTCTTTCAATTTCTATAGTCTTAAATTCTATTTTAAGATTTTCAGCTAATGACTTGGCATCAAGAAGAGATTCTTTTGAATTATATTTAGATGGCATTGCAACACCAATAACATTTTTAGAACCAAGAGCATCTACCGCAACTGTAGCTGTTAATGCTGAATCAATTCCTCCGGATAGCCCTATAAGTACTTTTTCAAAATTATTTTTCTTTACATAGTCGAAAAGGCCAAGTTCTAGTGCTGCGTATAAAGATTCATTTTTTGAGAGTATTTCAGATGACTGTAAATTTTCTAGTTCTGTGCTTTTTTCTCTAATCTCTAAAGTTGATCCAGTAGGTTGTTTTTTTACTTCAAGATCTATATCAATATGAAATAATTCTTCCTCAAATT
This sequence comes from uncultured Candidatus Actinomarina sp., assembly GCA_902593795.1. GTDB lineage: Bacteria > Actinomycetota > Acidimicrobiia > Actinomarinales > Actinomarinaceae > Actinomarina. The sequence continues at coordinate 256,993 of CACJJR010000001.1, read as the reverse complement.
GCTTGGCTTGATAAATTACTTTTCCTTTCCCATCTACAACAAATGAACCGCCATCAAAAACAAGTTCATCCTGACCGCCAACCATATTTAAATAAATTATTGGTACTTTAAGTTTTTTTGCCTGACTGATTACAAGTTCTTTTCGGGAGTTACTTTTGTTTTGGTCATAAGGTGAAGCATTTATATTTATTATTAAAGATGCTCCGTTTTCAACCTGTTGTAATGAAGGCCCTTCATCAATCCAAATATCTTCACAAATACTTATTCCTATTGCAACATCGTTGTACCAAAAAAGGTTGCCAGGGTTATTTCCTTTAGCAAAATACCTTGCTTCGTCAAAAACAGAATAATTTGGAAGGTAACACTTATGATAAATTCCTTTTACATCACCATTTTGAATTATTGCTGCGGCATTTGCTATGCCTCTTTTTTGCTTATCTGTATGGTCTTCATCTAAGTTTCTATCGACAAAACCAATAACACCACTGGTATTGCTAGAAAACTCTGCAAGCTCTTCTAGAACTGCAAAGTTTTTACCAATAAAGCTTTCTCTCAAGAGTAAATCTTCTGGAGGATATCCTGTTAAAGCCAACTCTGGGAATATCAAGATGTCAGTTTCTTTTTCTTCGGCTATTTCAAAACAGTCTAAGATAGTTTGCTTGTTCTTCTGTATCGCGCCAACTGGAAATGACATTTGAGCACCAGTAATTCTTAAGGTTTTTTTATTCACAATTTAATGATAGATGGGATGTTTGGTTATGAAGAAACCTTAATTTCTATATCTTTAGAATCGTCAATCCACTTTGATACTCTTTTTAAAGAAGGCATCCTGTCCACAATATTTCTTTTTAAATTAATCTTTGCCATCATTTCATGAAGAGATTCAGGGTTTCTACGTTTTAACTCAGACACACTTTCTACACCAGCTGCTTCAAGTAAGTCTGCGTAATCTCTTCCAAGATTTTTAATCTTCATTAATTCTGCTCTTCTTGCCCAGTGTAAAAGTTTTGGGGAGCTTATACCGGTTTCTTTTGTAAGTAGTGCCCTACCAGACCTGGAAGATGCGATCTGTAAGAAAGTAGTTGTTGTTCTGACTCTAGCTCTTCTTAATTTTGTTGCTTCGGTATGTGTCATACCATTTATAGAGTCAATTGAATTCATGTTTTAAATTTTACAAAATAATTTAGATAAACAAACGATTTTTTTTAAGAGTTTTTCCCACTCTTAAAAATCTTTTTCTTCGTCATAATCGATTGGCTCTAAAAAATTAAAATTTAAATTTTTAGTTTCAGTTTCTGATGAAATAAAGAAATCGATTAAATCAAAATCCTGAAAAACAGATTTTTCTTCATCCACATCATCGTCTTGTGTTATAAGTTCTAGCTTTGGCCAAAATAATCTTGGAACTAAAATAGGAAATCCTAATTTGTATCTATATTGTGGAATTAAAATTTTTGTACCATCATGATGATCATTTATCAGGCTATCTATAACTTCACTTTCTACCTCTGGTTGATCAGCAAGAAAAAATATTACATTATCGATTTCTTTTTGACCTTGATAAAAGAACAATGATGTCCTAATAGAAGATGTAATGCCCTCTGACCAGTTTTCATTTATCAAGATGTTTGAATTTTTAAAATCAACTTTTTCTGAAATAACTTCATTTTCTGAGCCTAAAACAACAGAAGAATATTCAAATTTATTATTAACTTTATCAATAATTAGTTGTAGTAAAGATTTCTCTTTTACTTCTGCTAGCTGTTTTGGGAAGCCCATTCTGCTTGAATCACCAGCCGCAAGTATAACTGCTGCGTTCATAATCAAAATCCTCCCAGTATTGAACCGCCAAAAGTAAGAGCTATTATTACCAAAATTACTTCAATGTTTCTTAATAAATAAACCTGCTTAAGTCCAGATCCAAAAGCAACAAGAGCGTATAAAGAAGTCACTAGTACTAATATTGCTTGAATAAAGGTATCTGAAATAAAAAGAACTGGAAATACAAGTAAACCAGGAGCGCTTGAAAAGAACGAAATAATAATTAAATCAATTGGCCTGGGTTCTTTTCTAAACAAAAATTTAAGAATTAAAAAGCAAATAACAAGACCTATCAGAGAAGTAACTGTTGTTGAAGCTATTGATGAGAAGAGTAGTGTAGTGGTAGAGTCTTGTTGAATAAAAATTATAGAAAGTTCATCAATCAAGGCTTTAAACATTGCAAACTCTTCGTCAGACATTTCACCACTAAACAAAACAAGATTGCTCTCAAGGAATTCAATTAAGCTATTAAAAAGTCTAAAAGCACTCAAGGTAGTTAAAGTTGTAACGGCCAAGAAAATTGCTATTCCTCTTTGTAAAGCTCCGTCAAGGACAATCAGCTCATTGTATATATATTTATCAAGACGTAAGATTTTGGAGAATATTTGTCTTTCACTCATTATTTATTTTTTCCTTATTTAAAATCTATCTTATGACTATAACAAAACTTATTTCATACTTTATAACTGTTTCTATGGCAGGAGTAATTATTTGGGCTCAGGGTGAAGTGTCAATTTTTGACTCGCCTATTGCAGGAATGCCATGGGGTATTGTTTCCTTAGTTGATCTTTATTCAGGATTTATATTGTTTAGTATTTGGATATTTTATAAAGAAAATGTAATACCAGCAGCTCTTTGGACTTTTTTTGTTATGATAATGGGAAGTTTTACTATTGCCTTATACATAATTTACAGTATTAGAAATTCAGATGGAAATATTCAAAAATTTTTTATGGGTCGAAATTTTTAATCTTTCTTAAGATTATCTAAGAGAATTAAAGATACGTCTCTTACTCTGACATTGTCGCCATAACCCAATTCCTTAACACCATCATCCATCATTATGTAACAAAAAGGACAAGCAACTGCAACTTCATCCGCACCTGTTTCAATAGCTTCCTGAGATCTCTCAATATTGACTTTTTTCCCTACAGATTCTTCCATCCACATTCTTCCACCTCCGGCACCACAGCAGAAGCTTTGTGTTCCCTGTCTCTTCATTTCACGAATTTCAATTCCACCAATAGAGCCTACTATTTCTCGTGGAGCAGTATAAATATCATTATGTCTGCCTAGGTAGCAGGAATCATGATAAGTTATCTTATAAGGCTTATCGCTTGTTCCAACTTCAATTCTTCCAGACTGTACTAATTCAGTTAATAATTGGCTATGATGAATTACTTCATAATTACCACCTAATTGTGGGTACTCATTTTTTATTGTATTAAAACAGTGTGGGCATTGAGTGATAATTTTATCTACTTTTAGATTATTCATATTTTCGATATTTTGAATTGCTAATTGTTGAAATACAAATTCATTTCCGGTTCTTCTTGCTGAATCTCCTGTACATACTTCTTTAGGACCAAGTACAGCAAAAGAAACCCCGGCTCGCTTTAAAAGAGTGGCTACTGCTTTTGTTACAGGAACATTTCTATCGTCAAAAGCCCCCGCGCATCCTATCCAATATAGATAATCATATTCTTCATGGTTTTTTTCATCAATAACGGGAACTTCAAAGTCCAGATCTTCAGTCCATTTCAATCTATCGTTTTGAGATGCTCCCCAAGGGTTTGATGAGTTCTCCATCGCAACATATGCTTTACCAAGCTCAGCAGGAAAGTCCGATTCCATTAAAGCTAAATGCCTTCTCATATCCAATATCTTGTCCAAAATTTCTATATTTACAGGACAAATCTCATCACATGCCTTGCAAGAGGTGCAAGCCCATAGCTCTTCAGAAGTTATTCTTTCAAATACATTGTCAGAATTAACGCGTAAGGGGCCCGGTGTTGAAACAGTAGCTGGTACAGCAGGTTTTCCTGATTCAGACATTACTTGACCAACTTTTAAAATAATCTCTCTAGGATCTAAAGATTTACCAGTTTGATTAGCAGGACATACTGAAGTACAGCGACCGCAAACCGTACAGGCATCTAAATCCATTAATTGCTTCCAGGTAAAGTGGTCAACAATTCCAGCACCAACAGAATCTATATCTTCTGCCTCTAGTAAATTTCCAATAAATTTCATTGCGCCTTTTGGTCTATCTTTTGGAGACATAAACATATTTATTGGTGATGTAAAAATATGTCTCAACTTTGATAATGGAATAGCAATTAGGAAAACAAAAAATGATACAACGTGCAGAACCCATGAAATTCTATGAAAGAGACCAGGGTTTGAAAGATTTAAAATTTCACCTACAGCGTATCCAATAAATGACCATCTTTCATAATCTGGAAAGTTTTCTAAGGCTATTCTTCCAGCTTCAGTAGTAATACCTGAAATACCAATAAAAATTAATAAGGAAAGAGTTAAATAATCATCTATTGTTGTTTTTGTTTTAATTCTGTACTCAGTACCAATTAAACGTCTTGCTAAAGCCCAAAAAAGACCTATTAAATATGCAATAGTAGCTAACTCTAAGGTAAATGAATATACGATATAAGTTGTGCCCTGTAGAAACTTCAATGAAGGTGGCATTAGGTGATGAATCTCTAATGTAATAGTCCCAGCAAACAAACCTAAGAACCCAATATAAATAAGCGAGTGCATTAACCCGGCAGCTCTAAATCTAAGTACAGTTCTCATAGTTAAACCATCAAAAAGATTGAAAATTCTCTGTGACAACTTTACATTTCGCTTCTCCTCTTTGCCTCTTGTCCAGTTTTTTACTCTAAGAGAAAATAAATAACCTGATATATAAATTGTTGTAGCACTTAGAACATAAAATATGTATTGAAGCACTTTAGGAATATTTTCAAATACTCTTCTTCCACCTACAATTTCACCCTCTGGAAATACATAGCTTGCCGCCCACAAAAAAAGAGTTCCTACTGCTGCTCCTGCAGAAAACAAAAGCACGTAATCATTTGCTTTATATTTGTTTAAAAACTTATTCACTACTTAGTTCTCTTGATATTTCAGTAGATTTATGAGTTGCTTTTTGAATAGCATCGTGAATTATTCTATCAAATGAATCATTATTAAGCGAATTGAGGCCTGCCTCAGTTGTCCCATTAGGTGACTTTACTTTATTGACTAAATCTTTAAATGAAATGTCTTCTGCAACCAATGCTGGAAGAGCTTTTATGAGTTCTTTAATTATCATTTCGGAATCATCTAAGCTAAGTCCTAATTCTTGGCCAGAGTTAACCAACTGACTTGATAACTCATAGTACCAGGCAGGACCACTTCCCGATAAAGCTGTGATAAGTGGAAACATGTCCTCGTCAAATTCTTTTGTAACACCAAGTTTCTCCAAGACATTCTCATTAAAAGTGAAATAATCTCCATCATAATTTGAAACATACGGAATGAAGCCTTTGTTGTTGCCGATAAGCAAGTTAGGCATTATTCGGAGAACTTTATTTCCCATAAAGCTCTCAATTGTTTTGATTTCTAGCCCAGCAACAGGGGAACAAATTAAAACATCTGGACTTATTTTATTTTTGTTATTTGCAAAAAAATTATTTATATTTTGAGGTTTAATACAAAGAATAACAACTCCATTTTGAATAGAAATTATTGAGTCTTTAGGAATAATAGAAAATTCATTGTTAACAGAATTTCTAACAGATTCTAAATCATCGTATAAAAACAAGTTGATATCTTCTACATTATTTAAACCTTTTAAGAATGCAGATCCTAAATTACCCAAACCAACTATGTGAATATCTAATTTTTCCATTCTTCAATAATATCAGTTAAATGATAGGAGGTTAAATAAAGCCATTTTTTAAAATTTTTTTTATTTTTTTTTGCCTAATATCTGTATTATGTTATATTTAATACAAATCTAAGTAAATTTACATAGATTTTATATATAATAATGTATAGATTAGAAAGGTAAAAAATGAGCGGAACATTAACTGCATCTCAAGTTAAGCCTGGTGTTAGAAGGTCAAAAAAATACACTACAGGTCGTATATGCGCATTTGATGCTTGTGAAACAGTAATAAGTGTGTACAACAAAAAGAAATTTTGTTTTCTTCATGCACCTGTCTCCTACCCAAGGGTAAGAGGCCATTTACCAAGAGAACAAGAACCTATCTCATAATTAGAAATTTTTAAGAAAGGATAATCCAAAATGGGAAAAGCTGTAGGAATTGATTTAGGAACAACAAATAGTGTTGTTGCAGTATTAGAAGGCGGCGAACCAACTGTAATTGCGAATGCAGAGGGAAATAGGACGACTCCATCCATAGTTGCTTTCAAGTCTGAAGAAGTACTGGTTGGAGAGCTTGCAAAAAGACAAGCAATAACAAATCCTGATAACACCATAAGATCAATTAAAAGACACATCGGAACTGATTGGAAAGAAAGCTTTGAAGGGAAAGATTATACTCCACAAGAAATATCAGCAAGAATACTTCAAAAATTAAAAAGGGATGCTGAAGCATACTTAGGAGATGACGTTACTGAAGCTGTTATTACTGTGCCTGCATATTTTAATGACGCAGAAAGACAAGCGACTAAAGAAGCAGGTCAGATAGCTGGATTAAACGTATTAAGAATCATTAACGAACCTACAGCTGCATCACTTGCGTATGGTTTAGAAAATAATCAAGATCAAAAAATTTTAGTATTTGATCTGGGTGGTGGTACATTCGATGTTTCTATTCTGGAAATTTCTGAAGGAGTCTTTGAGGTAAAGTCAACCTCTGGTGATTCAAAACTAGGTGGTGATGACTGGGATCAGAGAGTTATGGACTGGTTAATTGATAAATTTAAATCATCAACAGGTATTGATTTATCAAAAGACAAAATGGCTATCCAGAGAATTCAGGAAGGTGCAGAGAAAGCAAAAATTGAACTTTCTTCGACTAGTGAAACAGAAATTAATTTACCTTTCATTACTGCTAACGATGCTGGTCCCCAACATTTATTAGAAAAGTTAAGTAGGTCTGAATTTGAAAAAATTACAGCTGATTTAGTAGAGCGTACAAAAGCACCTGTTGAAAATGCTTTGTCTGATGCTGGAATGAAATTTTCAGATATAAATCACATAATATTAGTTGGTGGTTCTACAAGAATGCCATCAGTGCAAGAGCTTGTTAAAGCTTTAACTGGTAAAGATCCTCATAAAGGTGTCAACCCAGACGAAGTGGTTGCTTCTGGTGCTGCCATACAAGCTGGCGTTCTTAAAGGTGATGTAAAGGATGTTCTTTTACTTGATGTCACTCCACTTACACTTGGTGTTGAAACAAAAGGTGGAATCATGACAAAGATGATCGAAAGAAATACTACTATTCCAACTAAGAGGTCAGAAGTATTTAGTACTGCTGAAAACAATCAAACTCAGGTTGAAATACACATCTTGCAAGGTGAAAGAGATATGGCCTCTGGTAACAAATCTTTGGGTAGATTCACATTAACCGATATTCCTGCAGCAATGGCTGGTACACCTCAAATAGAGGTAACTTTTGATATTGATGCAAATGGAATTGTCAATGTAAATGCTAAAGACCTTGGCACTGGTAAGGAGCAAGCAATAACAATTACTGGTGGAACTGCTTTAGAAGACGATGAGATAGACCGAATGATAAAAGATGCAGAACAACATGCAAATGAAGATGCAAAAAAGAAAGATCTTGTCGAGACAAGAAATATGGCTGAAGGAATGGTTACTTCAACAGAAAAAATGTTGGAAGACAACAAAGATAAAGCAACTGATGATGAGATTAAATCAATTACTGATGCAAATGAAAATCTAAAGAAACTCTTAGAAAATGAAGATAACGAAGTTAATGATCTCAAGGTTGCTATTGAAGAGCTTTCTAAAGCTAGTCAATCATTTGCTGAAAAGTTATATTCAGAGACACAAAATGATACTCCTGATCCGTCTTCAAGTGAATCCGATGACGTGGTAGAAGGTGAAGTCATAGAAGATGAGTAACGAAGAGGAACATACTGAAGAACCTGATGATTCTTCTGAAAATGAAAATATAGAAGCTGATGAATCAAGCGTCCCTCTTTCTCAGTACGAAAAAATAAAAGACGACTACTTAAGACTTGCTGCTGACTTTGATAATTATAAAAAAAGATCTGAAAAAGAGAAGGAAAATATTGGCTCAGCCTCTATTGCGTATTTTGTAAATACTTTATTTCCTCTTATAGACAATTTTGAAATGGCTATGTCTCAAGATAAAATTGCCAAAGAAGTAGAAACATTTAGCAGCCTATTGTCGTCAGTTTTAGAAAGTCTTCAAGTCACAGAAATTGGAGATGCTGGAGAGGATTTTGACCCTGCTTTACATGAGGCTGTTGAACATACTGGTGAAGGTAATATACAAAAAATTGATGTAGTTTTACGTAAAGGGTATCAATTTCAAGGGAACCTAATTCGACCTGCCATGGTTAAGGTTAAAAGTGAGTAGAGATTGGCTAGATAAAAATTTCTATGCCACACTTGGCGTACCCCAAAATGCAACCTCAGATGAAATAAAAAAAGCTTACAAAAAATTAGCAAGGGAAAATCATCCAGATTTAAACCCAGAAAACATTGAAGCAGAAAAAAAGTTTAAAGAAATTTCTGAAGCACACGCTGTATTAGGCGATGATAGGAAGCGTCAAGAATATGATCAAATCAGAGCAATGGGAAGTTCAGGTTTTGGAGGTTTCACTAGTCAGGGTTTTACTGTTGATGACTTTGGAGATATCTTTGAAAACCTTGGTGATATTTTTGGTTTTGGCGGAAGAAGAAAAGGTCAAACATACCAAACTAATATCACTATATCATTTGCTGAAGCTGCCTCTGGTATTGAAGTAGTACTACCTATAGAAAACGAATCGATAAAAATAAAAGTTCCAGCAGGTGTAGATAATGGAAGTGTAATTAGGCTTAGGGGCCGTGGAGGTCCTGGAGCTGCTGGGGCACCTGATGGAGATCTATTGGTACAAGTTTCCGTTCAGCCTCATAAGTTCTTTAAAAGAAGCAATATGGACTTAATTTTAGAAATCCCCCTACTCTTTACTGAAGCTGCCCTAGGTGCGAGCATTAAGATTCCCACATTAACAAAATCTGTCACATTAAAAATTCCATCTGGAACACCTAGTGGAAAAACATTTAAAATTCGAGGTGAGGGTATAGCTCCTCAAGGAAGAAGGTCCGGTGATTTATATGTGAAGGTATTTATTACTCCCCCTGTGAACTTATCAAGGTCTGCAAAAAAACATCTGGAAAAATTTAAAGAACAGTTTGAATCTGGTGATTCTCCAAGAAAGTATTTAGATGAGTAGTGAAGAGTCAAACGCAATATACTTTATATCCGTAGCCTCTACACTCTCGGGCATACATCAACAAACAATTCGGACTTATGAAGAAAAAGGGTTAATAAAACCGTTCAGGACTGGAGGGGGAACAAGACGTTATTCTCAAGAAGATATAGATAAGTTGATACAAATTCAAAATCTGTCTCAAAGAGGAATCAACTTAGATGGTATAAAAATAATTTATGAGATGAGAGATAAGATTGAAGAACTACAAGAAAAAATTATTTCTTTAGAAAATGAAATCTCAAGTGAAAAAATTGATTCTAAAAATAAAGCAAAAGAAATTCATAAAAGTTATAAGAACGAAATCGTTAAAAAAAATAATCAAACAATAAGAAAAACCTTCTAAAATAAAATCAATGGATACCGGAAATATAATTTCATTTTTAAAAAAATTTAGTTTTAGTAGGCTAATTGGTTCTGGAATCGTTCTCAGAGTTTTGATAGCTATAGTTGATGGTATTTTTGAATTGGAAATTAACGAACTTCCAAATTTTAATTTCTTTATATTCGGACTTGCTTTGGCTTACACAATACTTTGGATGTTTAATAAAAGTTATATCGAAGAAGAATAATTAAATGAATTCTTCTCAAAGAATTACAAACCTTGACTTTATCAGGGGCTTTGCTGTTCTTGAGAAAACTTACTTATCTTTTTGTTTAGCTTTTATGCTTTGCAATAAATGTATCAATCTTATTTTCTAAAATTGGAAGCGTTATTCCCCCATCGCATAAGACTTCATCATGAAAATACCTAATATCAAACTTATCACCTAGTTCATTTTCAGCTTTTCTTCGTAGTTCTTCAATCTTCAATTGGCCCATTTTATATGAACATGCTTGTCCAGGCCAGGCAATATATCTGTCGGTCTCAATTTCTGCATTTATAGCTTCAATTGGAGAATTTGCTTTGAAAAACTTAATTGCTTTGTCTCTTGACCAGCCCATTCCATGCATTCCTGTATCAAGAACAAGACGACAAGCTCTCCATGCATCATTTCCAAGTCTTCCTAGCTGTTGAACATCATTGGAATAAAGGCCCATTTCATTAGCTAATTGCTCTGAATAAAGTCCCCAGCCCTCAACAAATGCTGTTGAAGCTACATACTTTTGAAAGTCTGGTACATCTTGTAGCTCAACTGCAATAGTTCTATCAAGGTGATGACCTGGTATCGCCTCATGAAAAGCTACAGATTCTGCTTCAAAAATACTTTTTGTTTCTGCTTTGTAAGTGTTAAGAAAATATGTCCCATCCCTTGAACCATCAGGTAAAGGTGGGTAATAATATGCAGGTGGAGCATGCTGTTCAGACTCAGCTGGCACTGGCAAGACCTTGCAAGGAGATTTTGGAAATACTGTAAACCACTCTTCTAAGGGTTTATATGCTCGTTCAATAGTATCAACAGCTAACTGTAACATCTGCTCTTTGCTTTCATATCTCATTGAAGGCTCTGTTTGCATTTTTTGTAAGACTTCTTCTGGAGTGCTGACTCCAGGAAATACATTTTCTCCAATCTCAAAAAATTCTTTTTTTAGCCTATCTATTTCAGAAAGTCCTACATTATGAACTTCTTGTACAGTTATATCTTTGTGACCTGTGTATTTTCTTAATGCTCTTAAATACGTCTCTTCCCCGCCCTCAATCCACATTATTCCAGAATGCTCATCTGTACGTCCTTTAGGAATGTGTTCTGTTTTTAATTGATCTAAATAAGCTAATACTGTAGGCCTTATGCTTACATCTATAATTTTTTTAGCTTTTTCTTTCCAATCAGATATAAAAGATTCTGAAATTTCTGGTGAAAAATTAATTAGTAATAGTGGATCATCTTCCAGCGATGAACCCAAATAATTTTCCAATTGATCAATTGTTCTAAGTAAATTTCGTTCTGTAGCTACCCTGTTATTGTTTAAGCCGATTTTTTGTACTTCTGCGATCTGTGTATAAAGTCTTTTATAAAGTTCAAGTCTTTTTAACAACATATCAGCAGATTCTGAATCTGGAACAAACATTTGTTGGTTATAATCAATAAGAAATCCTGTGAAGCCAGAGACGCCAGCTCCAAACTCCCAGCTCCTATCTAACAAAGAATCTTTGTTAGAACTTAAAGCAAACTCCAACATCCCATGAGTAACTTTTTCTCTATTTGATAAAGATTCTGGGTTTATGCCTTCAAGCCTTGAAATAAAATCATTTACTTTTTTTGTTTCTTTTTTAAAAGTTTCATCAGTCATCTCTTCTATTTGATCAAAATATTGCTTGTGACCTCTCATGATTGCTGATGTAGGAGAAGAGTCTAGAGAGTTTTGAAAAAAGTCACTTGAGAGCTGTTGCAATTCGTTATTTCTCATTGATTTCCTTTTTTAAGCTTTTTATTTCTTCTTCTAGTTTATCTAACTTATCACCTAGTTCATTAATTGTAAGTTCTTTGTCGTTAAAGCTAGAAATAAAATAAGAAGATACAGCAGCTGTAATTGTTGCAATAAACCCGATGCCCATAATCATCAAAGAGCTTGCAATTATTCGTCCAAGATTTGTAAGTGGAGTAATATCTCCATATCCAACGGTAGTTATTGTTACGAGTGCCCACCACAATCCGTCACTATATGATTGAACATCTGGTTCAGAAATATAAAAGAGAAATCCAAAGAATAAAACAATAGCAATCGTTGCATACACAATAAATCTTAACCCTTTTGAATTAAAGATTGATTTAACAGTTGTTCCGAACCTGCTTAGTAAAGCTGCAAGTCTAAAAAATCTTAATGCATTTAATAATCTAGGCAATCGAGCAAACCTTAGAAAACCAGATGACTCCAAGCCCTCAGGCACAATTGGAAATGAAAAAATTACAATAATTAATTCAATTTTATGGCTTTTAACAAATCTCATTTTATCTTCTGCAAAATAGAATAAAATTACGTACTCCAGTAAGAAAACTATCCAAATTCCCCAGTTCAAATACAAAGCAACTGTGCTGAGAGATTGCTGTGTATATTCAATTATTAACACTGGGATTAACATAAGAACCGAAATCATTACAGGTACTTCAAAAAACTTTTCTGCTTTCAAATAGTTCTGATTATTCATATAGATATTATAAAACTAGCTATGAAAGATTAGTATTAGTAATCTAAAATATGATTATGAACAGGGTATTTTTTTTAATACTATTTATTTCATTATTAGTAATTCCTTTAAGCATAAATAATGTAAACAGTGAAGGAATCAGTTACTTTGAACTAATTACTGAAATTGGAGCTGGATTAATAAAAGATTCAGAACCAGTAAAAGAAGTAGAAATTATTATTTCGGAAGAGCAAAAAGCTCAGATTCGTAAAAACCTTAATTCTGTAACCAATTCACAAAATGGCTTTTTTAATCAATATGAAAGTTTACAAATTGATACATTGAAGGGTGTAAATGCTCTTATCGCCAAACATAGATGGGAAACATTTAGTAAAACGAATAACGGCATTAAAGGCATTTATTTGAGTGGTTATCATTTATTAAGAGAGGAAAAAATTAATCCAATCAAAGAAATAGTAAATAATACAATTGTGAATACGATAGTTCTCGATGTCAAAACTGACAACGGCCATTTAATGTATGACAGTCAAATAGAATCTGTTGAAGAACTAAATAATGAAAGAATAAAATATGACTCAACAACACTTAAATATTTGAAGGAGGAACTGAATATTTATTTGATTGGTCGTGTTGTGGCTTTTCAAGATCCAATTTTTTCAAGAAAATATTCAGAATCGGCAATTATAGATTCAAAAACAAACACTCCCTACTCACAAGATGGTCAATACTTTCTTGATCCAAGCGATCAAAACAGTAAAGATTATATATTAAATATTGCACTTGAAGCATGCTTGCTTGGTTTTGATGAAATTCAATTTGATTATATTCGATATCCAGATACCTCTTACCAAGGTCTTATCTACGATGAAGAAAGTAACTTTGAAAATAGAACAAAGAATATTGATTCGTTTCTTCTCAGTGCTACAAATGCCTTACACGATATCGGCTGTTTAGCTTCAGCAGATATATTCGGATATGTTCTAAATGCCAAAAGTGATAATGGAATAGGTCAATACTTAGAAACAATCGTAAACACGGTAGATTTTATTTCGCCAATGGTTTACCCATCTCATTATTCAAGAGGTTCTTTTGGGTATAATTATCCAAATAATCACCCATATGAAGTTGTCACAGCATCCTTGAATCAAGGCCTTTCAAGAGGGGTGGATCAAAAACAACTAAGGCCATTCCTTCAAGGATTTTGGCACTCATCAAAAGATGTTGCGTTAAATATTAAAGCAGCTGAGGACAAGGGTCTTGATTGGATAATTTGGAATAATTCTAGTGTGTATCAAGAAGATTTCTTTACTAAAATTGAATCATGAGCTTCAAAGTTGAATTTAAAAATTATTTGGATGAGTTACATAAAAGCTTGTGTGAAGTAAGTGACTGGATGTATGAAAATCCAGAATTAGGATTTCAAGAATTCAAAACATCAAAGCATCTGGTTGACTACATTCAGAAAAACTCTAAATCTGTAAATTATCCTTCACATGGTCTTGAAACAGCTTTTGATGTAACATTCGGTGAGGATGGTCCTCTAGTTGTTATTTGTGTTGAGTATGATGCTTTGCCTGAAATCGGACATGCTTGTGGACACAATATTATTGCTACAGCTTCTATAGGTGCGGGATTGGGATTAAAAGATATTGCATCAAAATTAGGTATAAGAGTAAAACTTTTAGGAACCCCTGCAGAAGAAGGTGGTGGTGGAAAAATTATTCTTATTAACGAAGGTGCCTTCGAAGATGCTTCTTGCTCTATGATGATACATCCAGGCTATGAAGATGTGGTTAATCCAACCTTTACAACAATTGAACAATACACAGTTGAATATTTTGGTAAAGATGCCCATGCAGCGGGTGCTCCAGATCAGGGAATTAATGCTCTCGATGCGCAAATACAACTATTTGTAAATGCATCAACTTACAGACAACAAATGGTTCAGAGCAATAGAATGCATGGGGTGATTAGAGAGGGCGGTTTTAAGCCAAATATAATTCCATCATATACAAAATCTGAATGGTATTTAAGATCACTTAATGAAGAAGGGCTAAATCAACTAGAACAAGACTTTTATAATTTTGCTAATGCTGCTGCACTATCAACAAAATGTGAAGTAAAAGTTACATCTCCTGATTACAGATATGAGGAAATTAACAATAATGAAACACTGTATAAACTTTTTATGGAAAATGCTCAAGATGTAGGTAGAGAAATGATTTTGCAAAAAGATGCTACGAGGCCAGGTTTAGGTTCCACTGATATGGGAAATGTATCTCAAATCTTCCCATCTATACATCCAATGCTTGGTATTGGCGAAAAAAAAGCGGTTAATCATCAACCAGAGTACGCAGCGGCTACGATAACAGCGGGCGGACATAAAGCTATTTATGATGGAGCATACGCAATGGGAGCTTCAATAATAGATTTAGCTGAAAAGAATCTTTGGGATAAACTTTAAAGTATTTGGCTTAAAAAAAGCTTTGTTCTGTCATTTTTTGGATTATCAAAAAATTCATTTGGAGTATTTTCTTCAACCATTAACCCGTCATCAAACAACATTACTCTATCAGCAACTTCTTTAGCGAATCCCATTTCATGAGTTACAACAATCATGGTCATTCCAGATTTTGCTAATTCTTTCATTACATCTAAAACTTCTTTAATCATTTCAGGGTCTAATGCTGATGTTGGCTCATCAAAAAGCATAATTTTTGGTTCCATAGCAAGGGCTCTTGCTATTGCAACTCTTTGTTGCTGTCCACCTGATAGCTGTCCAGGAAACTTATTTGCTTGCTCTGGAATTCCTACACGCTCTAGAAGTTCCATAGCTTTCTGCTCAGAATCAGATTTACTTTTTTTTCTAACCCATGTAGGGGCAAGAGTTATGTTTTGTAAAACTGTAAGGTGTGGAAATAGATTAAAACTCTGAAAAACCATCCCTACTTCAGATCTGATTGCTTCAATATTTTTAATATCATTTGTCAACTCAATCCCGTCAACAATAATTGATCCTTCCTGGTGTTGTTCTAATCTGTTTATACATCTAATGAAAGTTGATTTTCCAGAACCTGATGGACCACAAACTACAAGTACTTCTCCCTCTTGAATCTCCATAGATATACCTTTTAGTGCCTGGAAATCTCCAAACCATTTCTTTACATCTTTAGCCTCTATAATGCTCATATTATTACCTTTCACCTAATCCTAATCGCTTTTCAAATTTCATACTTCTTCTAGATAATGTAAATGTAAAAATCCAATAGACAAATGCAATAAATAGTAAGTTTTCTCTATCGTGTCCTATGAAGTTAATAGGAATTGATTGATTTCCAATTACCATTCGACCAATTGTGAGAAAATCAAATAATCCGATAATTGTAACAAGGCTAGAGTCTTTAAATGACGTAATTATACTACTAACTAAAGTTGGAACTATTGCCCTCAAGGCTTGTGGAAGCACAATTAATGATGTCTTTTGCACAGTATTCATACCAATTGCATCTGCAGCCTCAAATTGTCCTTTAGGAATTGACTGTAGACCACCTCTAATATTTTCTGCAAAATAAGCACCACTAAAAAAAGCTGTAACAATCAAAACTCTAACAATAAGATTGAACTCTACGCCGTCAGGTAAAAATACTGCCATGGTAACGCTAGCAAAAAATAACCATGTAATATATGGCACAGATCTAACAAGTTCAATTATCCCTGTGCAAACACCTCTAATAATTGGAAGTGAAGAATTTCTGCCTAAGGCTAACAGAACTCCAAGGGGGAAGGAAACATATGTACCAAATATTGCTAGCAACCAGGTTAGTGAGAATCCCCCAAAAATACTTGAGCCAGGAACAACTATTTGAGTAGTCGATGTTCCTCCTTCAAGTAAAAATGCAGTTGTTGTTAAAGACACTATCCACACAATAGTCAAGCTTCTTTTCCCTTTTGCAGAAGTGGAAACTGCTGGAATAATAGCTGAAAATAGCAAAAGTAGTAATAAAGCAGCTTTTACAAGTAGGATAACTTTTAAAAATAGGGAAGCTATTGTAACGACTACAAGAAAACCTAAATAATAACTATAGAACTTCTCAACAATTTTATTATTAATAAGGTATATGGTTAAAACTCCTATCAATAAAAATCCAATAAATACTGGAATGTCATTTCTTATAAGTTCGTTCAGATCAATAAGAGGTTTTTTAAAAATCCATGAAAATATCAATAAAGGTAGCAGTACCCACGAAATAGAAACTGCATTTTTGAACTGTTTTTTATTTTTAAAATATACACCAACTAAGTAAGCCACCACAAAGGAAATCCAAATTAAGGTCCAAGGTATTTTCGTAGAATTTGCTATTGGCATTAAAGGATCCGGGAATACTCTTTGATTTTCAGAATCGAGTTGAATAGTTGGAATTTTCATAATCCACAAAAGAATTATCGGAACGAATAAATATATTGATACTAGTAATGACTTGTTAAAGCTTAAGTTGATTTTTGAGATAAGAAAAAATACTACTAATAATCCAATTAATATACTTAATAAAGGAATTCTTTCAGCATATGAAAAAACTTCTACTTGTTCTCTTATTCCTGTAGCGGTGCTTACCACAACAGAATTGGTTGGAGCAATAATTGTAAGAAAAATAATGCCGGAAACTATTTTTGAAAATGTTAAACACAGCTTACTAAGAGATGTTTTTTCTTCAGTTTCCCATAATCCTACAGAAAGCCCAGAAAATATAAAACCTAAACCGACACAAATCCAGATTCTTATGAAATCAGATTCGGGATAAGCTTGGACCATATAAAGTTGCATATTATTTAATACCGATAACCAATCTTTATCTGGAGCTGTTGCAAAGCCAAACATTCCTCGAAAGAAACTTATCATTATATAGCTTGTAATAAAAGTCAACAATGTAGACACAGGAGAGGAAAATAAATTTTCTTTTATGACTCTAGTTTGTTTTTTTATATCGATATTCATTATCTCTCTACTATCTTTAGTTTTCGATTGTAATAATTAACAATAGTTGAAAGAGTTAAACTCACAGTACTAAAAAATATCATCCAAATAAGGAAAACCGGTAAGGTTTGACCTTCTTGATTATATAGGGTTTGCCCAACAGCAACTACTTCTGGAAACCCAACCGCAATTCCTAGAGATGTATTTTTTGCTAAATTAAGATATTGGTTTCCCATTGGAGGGAGCATGATTCTAACCGCTTGTGGAAGAACAATGAGCCTTAGTAGTGAACTTCTTCTTAAACCGAGAGATAATCCTGCTTCAGATTGACCTTTGGAAACTGCCATAATTCCAGCTCTGACTATTTCAGAAATAAATATTGCTGTATAAATAACAACACCAAGCCATGTAGCAAAATATCCAACAGTTAAGCTTTTTCCAACCTCAGTCGAATATTTCTTAAATTTGGTTGTTCCAACTTGTTCAATTTCAGCCATATTTAACTCGTAGGGAGCGCCTGTAATAGACCAGTCAAGTGCATTTGAAATTCCACCAAAAAATTGTGGTAATCCCCAATCAGATTTGAATGTTGGTTCGTCTCCAACTAAAAATTTGGCAATACCTTGGCCAACAGGAGCAAACATTAAAGCGATGAACACAATAGCGATAACAATAGTAATAATCATTTTGAAGTAGTCATCATCACTATATTTGCCTTGCAATTCTCCAGATCTTTTACTACTAATCTGCTTTCTTACGGATGTAATCGATATGTAGCCTGCTACAACAGATAATAAAATTTGATAAAAAATACCTGGCAGTACCTCAAGACCTTGTGAGATAAAACCAGAGACAAATCCGATTATTCCAACAATCCTGTAGCCTCCATACCAGCCAACAGCAAACAAAATAACTAAAGCTGACAAAGACCAAAGAAAAGGTTTTGTTTCTCTTCCTTGTTCTTCTAATAATTTTACTCTTTGTTTGTACACACGATTACTGATGTATAAGGTTATTAAAAAATATAGCATGAACATCCATGCTCCATCTTGTCTGTTTGGCCATGATAGAGCTACCCCTTTAGAACTGGCATGGAACAATACAGATCCAACATCATAAACTTCTAATCTTGGTAGAGATAGAATTAAAGCCTGAAAAAATAATATTTGAACTAATAGAGGAACATTCCTGACGACCTCTAAAAGAGAGGTAGCAGTCTTTTCTACAATATAGTTATTAGATAATCGTGCTATGCCAAGAATCGTACCAAAGAATGTTGCTGCTATTATCCCCGTTACTGTAATACGTAACATATTAAGCATTCCAGTTTGAAGCATTTGAAGACCAGATTTAGGAAGCGTATAAAGCCCTTCAGCAATAGAAACTCCAGGAGTTTCGCCTAAAAAGCCCCATGAGAAAGCAATATTTGTATTAGCTAAATTACCAACAGCAATATTTAAATAGTTGAAAATAAGAGCTATTAGGCCACCGAGGAAAATAAATTGTACTGCCCACTTTAAAACAACAACATTTCTGAAGAATGCTCCAATTTTACTTAGCAATTTGACCATAGAAAAATATTACTTGATTGAACTGTTAAATGAAACTCAAATTACTACAAAAGCAAAAAGAGCCCGAAGGCTCTTTTCGCAATAATTTTTTAACGATTACCTAGCAGGAGGTGCGTAAATTAATCCGCCGTCTGCCCATCGGTCGTTATCTCCACCTTCTCTATAGAGACCTAATGGATTTAGGTTTCTTGAAAAGATTTCATCATAGTTACCGACTTGCTTGATAACGTTGTAGTAAGCCTTTGCATCAAGACCCATCTTAGTTTGAAGTTCTCCATCGTTTGCACCAAAGAGTCTTCCTAATTCTGGGTTAGCTTCAAGATCAGCTGAATCTACATTTGCTTTAGTAACGCCATATTCATCAGCGATAATTGTTGCATATACAGTCCAGTTAATGATGTCAGCCCACTGGCTATCGTTTGATCTATAAGTAGGACCAAGCGGTTCCTTAGAAATTGGTGATGTTGGGAAAATTACCCAATCATTAAGAGCATCATTTACCGCTCTTCTACCAACAAGTCCAGAACCGTCAGTTGTTACAATGTCACACTCACCAGCAATAAATTTATCAATTGCTTCAGAGAATGCTTCTACTGTAATAAGCTGAATTGTTCCACCTGCAAGACCAACACGCTCAGTAATATTTTTCTCAGTTGTTGTTCCAGCATTTGTACATACTCTTAAACCGTCAATATCTGCGACAGTTGAGCTGTTTGACAAACCATCAGCTACTCTACCCATTAATTGTTGACCATCATAATAAGTTGTTGGTCCAAAATCGTTACCTAATTCGGTATCACGACTTTGAGTCCAAGTTGTATTTCTTATTAAGACATCGATTTCGCCAGCGCTAAGTGCTGTAAATCTTTCAGCTGAAGTAAGTTGTTTAAATTCAACTTTACTGTAATCGCCGAAAATAGCAGCAGCAACTGCGTAACAATAGTCAACGTCAAATCCAGAGTAAGAACCGTCGTCCCCTACTTCAGTGAATCCAGTAGCACCGGTGCTAACACCGCACTTAAGGAATCCTCTTTCTTGAACTTGTTCAAGCGTTGACTCGTCTTCGTGGTCATGTTCTTCTTCAGTAGCTTCAACAGCAACTTCTTCGGTTGTGTCTCCACAAGCGACGATTACCATTGCAAATACTAAAAGAAAAACAATTGCTTTTTTATTCAATGTTTATCTCCTTTTAATTAAAAGTACACAGCTTTTAAAGAAGCTGTATTGTATTCAATTTAATATAGTTATGTTTATGTATCAATGAATAATTATTGAAAAAAACTAATAATTTGCAATTTAATCTAAATTCGCTAAGAAACCCCTACTGATTACGAGAAAAATCCATTATTATTTTATGTTGTACCTAAGGAGAAAAATTGTCCACTACCGTAGTACTTGGAGCCCAATGGGGTGATGAAGGTAAAGGTAAAGTCACAGATTTTTTTGCTTCAACTGCCGACTACGTAGTCAGGTTTCAAGGTGGAAATAATGCTGGTCACACAATTGTTGTTGGAGAAGATAAAATAGCATTGTCACTAACACCCTCGGGAGTTCTTTACCCTAGTTGTACACCAGTAATTGGCTCAGGTTGTGTGGTCGATCTTGGGTTCTTAAAGCAAGAACTAGAAATGCTAAACAAAAAAAACATCAATACAAAAAAATTAGTCATTTCTCCAAATGCTCATTTGGTAATGCCATACCATAAATTACTTGATGAACTTATAGAAGAGAGCTTAGGAGAAAACAAAATTGGAACAACTAAAAAAGGAATTGGGCCATGTTATGCAGATAAAATTCAGAGAAAAGGCATTAGAGTTCAAGACTTACTGGATAAAAATATTTTTGTTGAAAAAGTCAAAAATAATATTGAAGAAACAAACTTAACTCTTACAAAAATATATAACCAAGCACCTTTAGTAGCTGACAAGATTATTGAGGAGTTTAATGATTATATTGAAATGGTTTCTAGTCATGTTGCAGACACATCACTATTAATAGCAAATGCAATAAAAGATAATAAAACAATTCTATTTGAAGGAGCTCAGGGGACATTATTAGATATTGATCATGGAACGTACCCTTTTGTAACTAGCTCAAATACCTCCTCAGGAAATGCTGCTACTGGATCGGGAATCGGTCCAAAAAATTTAGACAAAATTGTTGGAGTGACTAAAGCTTATATTTCTCGTGTTGGAAGTGGACCATTTCTAACAGAGCAAGAAAATGAAATTGGAGATTATCTAATAGAAAAAGGTGCAGAGTTTGGAGTAGTTACTGGCAGAAGAAGAAGGTGTGGGTGGCTAGATCTAATTTCCTTAAAATACTCAGTAAGAGTTAATTCATTAACTGAACTTTTTATAACAAAACTTGATGTTCTCTCTGGTCTTGAAGAGTTAAAACTTTGCGTAGGATATGAAAATGAAAATGAAGTTATTAATGACTATCCCTATGATCAAAATATTTTAAATACTGCTGAACCAGTATATGAAATTCTAGATGGTTGGACTGAAGACATCACTTCTGTTAATAAATTTGATGATTTACCTGAAAATGCTAAAAAATATATAAATGCTATTGAGGACTTTATTGAAGTTCCTATAACATTTATATCTGTAGGGCCTGAAAGGAACCAAAATATAGTTATCACTGATGATTGAAAGATACCAATACCGCGAAATTGAAAAAATTTGGAATGATCAAAATAAATTTGATACCTGGAAACTTGTAGAACAAAAATACCTTGAAACCTTAGAAGAAAATAATATTTCTCCAAGTGGAATAGCTAAGGTTATTGAAAAAACTGAAGTTTTAAAGGATGAAGTATATGAAAGAGAGAAAATTACAAATCACGATTTAGCTTCATTTGTCGATATACTTCAATCCAAAGTTGGTGACAATTCAAATTGGATTCATTATGGCCTCACTAGCTCAGACGTAGTTGACACAGCGAATAGCTTATTAATCAAACAGTCTTTATCTATAACTATCGACTTACTAGATGAACTTTTAATACAGATTGAGGCCAAAGCTAAACAGGAGATGCATACGCCTGTAATAGGTAGGACTCATGGCGTTTTTGCCGAAACAACCTTTTTGGGAAATATTTTTGGTAACTGGCACCAAGAAATAAAAAGAAACAAGGAGCGCTTAGAAGATTGTGTAAAAACTATTTCTATAGGAAAACTAAGTGGACCAGTTGGAAACCACACTGTAGTAGATGAAAATATTGAGGAAACAACTCTTAAAAAACTTGGACTAGAAGCGGAAATCTTCGCAAGCCAAATCGTAGCAAGAGATAGATATGCCGAAATTATCACAAGCCTTGCAATACTTGCTAGTAGTTTTGAAAGAATTGCAACAAATATTAGGGGTTACCAAAGATCTGAAGTTTCAGAACTAAGTGAACCGTTTAAAGATGGGCAAAAAGGTTCATCAGCTATGCCACATAAAAAAAATCCAATAGCAAGTGAGAGAATTACGGGATTAGCAAGAGTTGTTAGGGGCTATGCGTTAAGCAGTATGGAAAACATAGTTCTCTGGCATGAGAGAGATATCTCTAATTCCTCCGTTGAAAGAATTATCCTTCCAGATACTTTTAACTTAATCTGTTTTATCACTAAAGATTTAATATCAATTTTTAATGGTCTTCATATAAACTACAAAGCTATAGAAAAAAATCTAAGTGATGCAGCAGATAAATTAAGCAGTCAGAAAATTCTTTCAGTCTTAGTAAAAAATGATATTGATAGAGATGAAGCTTATAGATCGGTACAGGATTTAACATTTGAGAATTTCTCAACTAAAGAGATTGTGACAAAACTCTCTGAAAAATTTAAGATTGATTCAAATTTAATTTTAGATTTTATTGAAAAAGAAACTTCGCTCTCAAATGATGAAGAATCTTTTAATAATAAGTTCAAATAAATTGAGAAAATTTTATAAAAAATATTTAGAAATCAATGAAGAGCTAAAAGAATTAAATTTTAATCAAGAAGGGGTTTTTGATTCTGTAATTGCCCCAATCTTTTTTGTAGTAACAAATAATTTTACAACTCTTAATCAGGCAATTTTATATACGGGTATTTTGTTACTACTTTTGTTTCTTTATCGTCTTCTTAGAAAGCAAGATTTAAAATTTGTATTCTACGGATTAGTAGGAACATTAGTAGCGCTTCTTCTGGCAAGAGTTCAAGGAAGTGCTTCTGGTTTTTTTATTCCTGGAATCATTAGGGATATTTCAATTGCTGTTGTTGGTTTTGTTTCAATAATAATTAGGAAACCATTCACTATCTATAGTTCTAAGGCAATTAGAAAATGGCCCCAAGAGTGGTACCTACATGAACTTGTTCGTCCTGCGTATACAAGGGTTGCAATAATTTGGACTTTATACTTATTTATAAAGGGTGGTCTGCAAATAATTTTTTTCAATTCCCCTGAGATACTTGTAACAATTAAACTTTTATCATCAAATCAAACAACATTAATTTTATTGGTCATTACTTATATCATTGGACAAAATAGACTTCAGTCTTTGAGCGGTCCGAGTGTTGATGAATTTATTAATGACATACCAGCCCCATGGAAAAGTCAACAAAAAGGTTTTTAGACTAGGATTAATGTGTGAATAATTTAACAGCTTCAGTCTTGCTTACACTTGCCTATTTAGTAGGAATTCTTACTGCTTCCTATCTAATAATGCGATCAGTAGTTTTTCCAATAATTAAACGTGGTGCCAGTAAAACAAGTACATACATAGACGACCTATTCCTAGATAAAAAATTTTTAAATAGAGTTTCTTATGTATTCGTTCTTGTTTTATTTAATTTTTTAATTGCTACACCCCAGTTCAATTTAGAAATATTTAATACTGAAATTTCTAAAAGAGTTTCTAGTGCCCTTTTAACATTATTCGTTGGCCTTACCCTTCTTGAAATGTTGAATGTGTTAAATAAGGTTTCAGAAAATATTAAATCACTTAAAAATAAGCCAATTAAGGGCTACGTTCAAATTATTAAAATTGTTGTTAACTCTTTTATATTCATAATTATTTTTGCAATTATGACTGGTCAGCCAGTTAGTTACTACATTAGTGGCTTAGGTGCCCTTACTGCAGTTCTATTGTTAGTGTTCCAGGACACAATCTTATCATTTATAGCATCTGTACAGATTGGCCAGAATAACATTATTAATAATGGAGACTGGATTGAGGTTCCAGAATATGGTGCTGATGGTGATGTTATAGATATTGCCCTACATACAGTTAAAGTCCAAAACTGGGATAAAACCATCACAACGATTCCTACATCAAAGATCGTCACCACATCTGTAAAAAACTGGAGAGGAATGTCAGAGTATGGGGGAAGAAGAATTAAAAGATCAATCTCCATAGATATTTCGAGTGTTAGGTTTATGGAGCAAAAAGATATCGATAAGCTAATGAAAATACCGACTATAAATAAATATCTCTCTGAAAAAATAAAAGATATTGAAAAATTCAACTCTTTGGTAGATGAAGCAAAAGAAAAAAGAAAGCTCACGAACCTAGGAACTTTTAGAGCATACCTTGTGAAGTATTTACAAAATCATGATGGTCTCAATACAGAAACGATGACTTTACTAGTAAGGCAACTTTCGCCTACTACCACAGGAGTTCCTTTAGAGCTCTATACCTTTACAAATACAATTGATTGGGTTGAATACGAAGGTATACAATCTGATATATTTGATCATATTTTTGCAGTTTTACCAAAGTTTGGACTAAGAGCATTTCAAGACGGTACAGTGGAAGCTGCTGCTGCAAGAGGCTTGCCAATAATTGATTCTGAAATATAAATTAATCCCTAACAAGTTTCATAGATAGGCTTTTTTAAATTTTTTTCAATATATTCTTTGGCCACAAAAGACTGATTGCTCCAAATGCTATAAAAATATAATTTAAATAATTTCCATATTTGCTGTAAGGAGTTTCTTTCTGTTTTGCGTGAATTTTTTCAGTCAGTACTACTGTTTCAAATAATTCAGTTTTGGAAATTACTTTTCCCTTATGGTCAATAAATGCTGATTTACCAGTTATTGCTGCGTGTACAATCGGCCTACCGTTTGAAATTGCGTTTGCCCTAGACATTAATATAAATTGATCTGACATGCCGCTCTCTCCGTAGCTTGCTTGGTTAGTAAGGATTACAACTAATTCTGCACCATCCTGGACACTGTTTCGAATATATCTTTGGAACGAACCTTCAAATGAAATAACAGTTGAAATTTTTGTATCGTTTACTATAAATATTTTTTGACCATCGCCCCTAATCATGTCACGAGGAACTAATGCTAATGGGGGAATCCAATCTAAATATTTTCTAAATGGAATATACTCTCCAAAGGGAACAGGGTGCTGTTTTAAATACTGGTCTACAATCTCACCATCTTGATTTATAAAGATTCCATAATTTTCAAAATATTGGTTTTGTACAGGTCTGTCTCCTCCTATTAAAAAAAATGAATCTAATCGCAAAGCTTGAGTAGAAATATCGTTTTGAACTCTACTATGTATTCCAGGATCATTGTTAAATCCTGTTGAGCTTTCAGGCCAAACTATAAGATCAAAATTCCCATCAAGAGATTGAGTTTGGGTTAAATGGCTATCATAGATTTTTTGCCTTTCATTAGTACATCTGTTTTTTGCACCAGGACACGGACTGTTGCCTTGAACGATTGCGATGTTTAGTTCTGATGTTTCTGTATCAGAATCCTGATAATTAAAATCAATGATTATAAGATTGAAAACGTATATTGAAAAAACTACTAATGGAAATATTATGTAATTTTTAAAATAATTTTTTTGTTTATTTTTTGAAAAGACTCTGAGTGAAATGATTAATGGAAGGGATTGTAATAAAAGAGAGACTCCCGTTGGTCCAAAACCTTCAAAAGATAAACGAGCACCTGTCATGTAAAAGCTGTCTATAGGGCCAGTTAATAATACTGTTGATGGGAAACCCCAAGGGAAACCTCCAAATGGAAAATACGCTCTAAGTAAATCAAAAACTGCTACAACTGACAATAAAACATAAAAATTGTTTTCAGATTTTTCGTTTAAATAAGAAAATAGTTTTGCGAATATTCCGTACATCAATCCCATTAAAATTGTTAGTGGAATCCAGGCTTCCAGTCCTATTGATTGAATTCCTAATAAAATTACACCGTACGCAACACACCCAAATATGAAACCTGATAGAAAAGACTTTTCTTTTGATAGCAGTGAAAAATAAAAAATATAAAGTGCGGGGAAAATTAAATACCAAAAATCATATGGAGGAAAACTTAAGAAATATAGCAAGCCGGCAATAGTGGCGTTCATAAACATATGCTTATATGTTAATAATTCCCTTAATTGAAATAAACTAATTTATGTTTCTCAAAATAACATAAAGACCAGAAATAATTGAAAAATAAGTTACTGACTGCGCAATAAAGTTATCAGATACTTTGGAAAAAAGAGAACTAGAAAATCTAATTCCGGCCAATACAAATGGAATGAATAGAAGAAAAAGTATTATATGGTCCAATAATAAGTTACCGCTAAAGATTAAAAGTGATAGCGTAATTAAAATTCCTATACTAAATACACTGTTTAGTGATGGTCTGAATTCTTGCGATTTGGTATTTCTATATAGTAAAGCAACTGGGGGACCCCCAATTGCAGCAATCATTCCAAAAATACCAGAAAAAGTTCCTGCTAAAAAAGAATTTACATTATTCCTATTTATGACCCAACCAAAAAAAGAGCCTACGCCAGCTATAAATACTATAAAACCTACAGAGATTGAAAGATATCTTTGAGGTAGATTCAACAGAAATAAAAGTCCAATTGGTCCGCCTATTAGTCGACCTAATATAAGTGGCTTAACCTTAGAAAAGTCAACTTGGTCTTTTTCTCTGTAAAAAACTCTAATTGCCAATGGCAATCCCAATAAAGAAAGCAACTGGGGGACAAGATAAGGCTCGATTTGGATGATGATTGGTGAAGCAATGACCGCAAAGCCAAAACCTAGAACACCTTGAACTGAGGAGCTGATAAAAAGTAATATTGCAATAAAAGTTACTTCTATAAAAGTTAAATCAAATGGAAAACTCAACCAACTTCTTCTTCGATTAGTTTTAGTATTTCTCCATCATCAGAGTGTCTTCCAAGTTCTTTTTTTGAAAATAATAATTTTTCATTTAAATGAAATTCAAATACTCCACCACCGCTTGGAATCAAATTAATAGAAGTAACTTTATTTCCATATATTTCTAAAACGTCTTCAATCGTGCCAACTGCACGAGGTGTGTAGTTTCAAACTACACAAAATTCAAGTTTGATTTCCATAACTAAATAGTATCATATAAAAAGTTAAAGGAGTTGAGTGTTTAACTATTCAGACGTAACAGTAGAAAGTTTACGAAAAGATTTAGATAATACTATTTCTGAATGTAAAGAGTTAATTAAAGATCTTAAGGCATCATCAGAAGTTAAATTAAATAATTTTAATGATATGGAAAGTATGATTTATGATCTTTCTGGAAGAGTCGCGTTTCTTGGAGATGTGCACCCAGATGAAAAAATCAGAGATTTTGGTAACGAAGCAGATTCCAAAATTCAAAATTTTGCACTTGAAATATTCAACGATTCAGGTCTTTATGAAAAATACAATGATATTGATATTTTAAATTTAGATGAAGAAGATCTTTCATTTCATAAGGATTTAGGACTAGATTTTAAAGATGCTGGTCATGGACTATCAGCAGAAAAAAAAGAACGCCTCACAGAAATTGAAAAGAAACTTATTGAATTAGGGATTTCCTTCTCAGAAAATATAGCGAAAGATAAAACTGAACTTATGTTTTTAGAAAATGAGCTAAAGGGATTGAGTCAAAACGAACTTCAAAATCTTAGAAAAGAAGGAAGCAACTTTGTTATAACAATGGCTTACCCTGATATAAATGCAGTTTCAGAAAACTGTTCTGTGCGAAAAACAAGAGAAGTTGTTTGGAAAGCCTTTAATAATCGATCCGTTAAAGAAAACAGTCCAATTCTTGAAGAAGCGGTGGTATTGAGAAATGAAAAAGCAAATTTGTTTGGTTTTAATACATGGTCAGAATATAGATTGCAAAATAGAATGGCCAAAGGACCGTCAAATGTTTCATCCATGTATGAAGAGTTAATTCCAAAATTACAAAAAGCTGCAGATAAAGAAAAGAATGAGCTTGTCATAGATAATATTAAAATTAATGACATTGCTCCATGGGATATTAGATACTTTGTTTCGGCAGAAAGAGCCAAAGTAAGCAACGTTGAAAATAGCGAGTTAAAAAAATATTTTTATATTCATGATGTTAAAAATGAAATGTTTAAAGTCTGTGAAGAAGTTTTTGATTTAAAAATAAAGCGTGAATCAAACCATAATGCTTGGCATGATGATGTAGAACTTTGGTCACTATGGGAAAAAGATGGTCCACAATTAGCTTATTTTTATTTAGACCTTCATCCAAGAGATGGAAAATTTACACATGCAGCAGTCTTTGATATATCTTCCGGTGGAACAGAAAGACAGGAGCTTCCCGTATGTTCAATGGTTGCAAACTTTCCAAACCCAAATACAGGAGATGGATTAATGACCTTTGACGAAGTTGAAACTCTTTTTCACGAATTTGGTCATGTTTTACATAATGGAATTGGTAAATCAAAATACACAAGATTTGTTGGTGCAAACTGTGAATGGGATTTTGTTGAAGCACCCAGTCAGATTATGGAACACTGGGTATGGAAAGTAGAGTGCTTAACAAGAATATCAAAACATATTGAAACTGGGGAATCATTATCTGAGCAGATATGTGCAAAATTAAATAAATCAAAAAATATCGGTGTCAGCTTACTCACACTTCGTCAAGTTTCATTTGGCCTAGCTGACCAACACTTACATGGTGAAAACTTTAACGATTCACTAATTGAAGTTGAGCAAACTTCTCAAAAAGTAACTACCATAGCTTATCCTGACGACATAAACCACTTAGCAGCATTTGGACATCTTCTCGGTGGCTATGATGCAGCCTATTATGGTTATATCTGGGCTGAAATTATTGGTGATGATCTATTTAGTAGGTTCGAAAATGAGGGAGTTCTTTCAAATAAAGTTGGGGTTGAATATAAAGACAAAATTCTCAAGCCTGGAGGGACTATACCTGCAGAATATATGGTAAAAAATTTTTTGGGCAGGAAATGGAATGATAAAGCATTTTTGTCTCAAAAAAACTTGTCAAAATAAGGTTGTCATCTAAAATAAAAGTGTTAAGCTTGTGAATATATTCACAAAGTATATAAAGGATAAAAATGACAGACGGATTAAAAGCTAGTCAAATTAAAGGTGGTATTAGGCCATCAAAAAGTTTTGACCAGGGCAGAGTATGCAAAGATGAATCTTGCAGCACTCAACTTAGTATTTACAACAAAAGAGATCATTGCTTCAATCACGCTCCAGTGAAATACCCAAGGGTAAGAGGCAGAATTCTCCAAGAAACTGCTTAAGTTTTAACCCCCCTTAACGAAATCTCCCCCCCAAGAGATTTTCAATAAGCCCCTTGTTAAAAAGGGGCTTATTTTATAACCTAACATTATTAAAATAAACATATGGAAACAAAATTCACCGTACCTGAAATTAGTTGTGGACATTGTAAAGAAACTATTGAATCAACTGTTGGCAATATTGAATCTGTAGTAAGTGTGGCTGTAGATATTGAACAAAAATCAGTAGCAGTAAAATCTACTAGTGACTTAAACTTATCTCTTGTATCTGAGATGCTAGATGAGCAAGGTTACACAGTTGTCCAGTCAAGTTAAATCAATAAATCTAGATATTGATGGAATGACCTGTGCTGCCTGTGCAGCACGTATTGAGCGAATTCTTTCTAAAAATAAAAATGTTCTAGATGCATCTGTAAGCTTTCCTCTAAAATCTGCAATTGTTGATGTTACAGACGAGAATGATAACTTAGAAGAAATAATAAAATCTGTAAATAAAATTGGTTACAAAGCCAAAGAAGCATCAGATGAAGTTGTAGATAAAAAAATAAAACTTAAGTTACTTTTACCCATAACTTCTTTGATAATGACTTTATCGCTGAAGTATCTTTTTGAAGCAGGGTTTGACACCGTAGCCTATATTGTTGGTTTTATTGTTGTACTCTTTCTAGGAAGAAATTTTCATATTTCTGCTTATAAAAAAATTAAAAATCTTGATTTTAACATGGACACTTTAATCTCTTTAGGGAGCTTGAGCTCTCTACTAATTTCTATTTTGCCTTCTGAGTTGGTCTCATCAGCAGGAGAAAATAAAATGTTTCTTGATACCGGAGCATTTATTATTTCATTTTTACTTATTGGAAAGTCAATTGAAGACAGGGTTATTGAAGAATCTGTAAGAACTTCTGAATCCATTAAGAGCAGAATGCCTAAAACACTAATTGTTAAGAGAAATGATGAAAATATCGAAATACACACGAAGGATGTGCAAACCAAAGATGTATTTATTGTTTTAGCAGGTGAAATTATTCCTGTTGATGGAAAAGTTATCAAGGGAGAAACAACAGTTGACGAAAGCCTCTTAACTGGAGAGTCAATTCCTTTACCAAAGAACATTGGTGATGCAGTAGTAGGGGGAAGTATAAATTTGCAAGGAAGTCTCGAAGTTGAGGTCAAAGAATCTTACCAAAAATCAACATATAACATCATTGAAGATTTGATAAGAAAGGCTCAAGGTACAAAGCCAGAAATTCAAAAATCTCTAGACAAAATTACACAATTTTTTGTACCTAGCGTCTTATTTATAAGTCTTATTACGTTTATATACAAATACTTTATTCAAGATGTTGTATTGATAGAAGCATTGAAAAATTCAATTGCTGTTCTTGTAATTGCATGTCCATGCGCATTAGGACTTGCAACACCTATTGTTTTATTTAAAACAGCAACAAAAAGTAAAGCACGTGGCTTTCTTTTTAAGAATTTTGATATTCTACAAAAGTTTGGTGACATTAATACACTGATCTTTGATAAAACAGGAACTCTTTCGTCAGGAATTTTTAAAATTACAAAAATAGAAATGCCAGATGAGATTATGTCTGAAGAAATTTTCTTACAGTGGGTTGCAAGTGTTGAGAATTTCTCACAACATCCGATTGCAAAAAGTATAGTTTATCAATCCGAGATAAGAGAAATAACACTGCTTTCAGCTCAAGACGTTAAAGAACAATCAGGTGTTGGTATAGAAGGAGTGGTTGAAGGACAACATATTAAGATTCAAAATAATGTTGACTCGAAAGAGTCCTCTCTAAAGGTTACAATCAATGAGAAAGTCTATATTATTTACTTAGAAGAGGAATCCTCCGTTTCAACAGACTTTTTGAATGAACTTAAGTTAGAAAAAGAAATAATAATTCTCTCAGGTGATAAAGAAATTAATGTTAAAAAATTTGCTGACAATCTTAACGTAGATGAATATCACTTTGGCAAAAATCCTGAAGAAAAATTAGAGTTTATAAAAAACAAGCAAGAAAGCAATCAAGTTATTTTTATCGGTGATGGTATTAATGATTCTCCTTCTATCAAGCAAGCAGATGTTGGAGTAACTACATCTTCAAGTAGTCAAATAGCACAAGTTTCTGGTGATATTTTAATTCACAAGGGTGGTTTAGAAACTTTAAATAAAATATTCAAATTATCTAAAAAATCAAAACTTAGAATATACCAAAACCTCTTTCTAGCATTTATTTACAACACTTTGATGATCCCCATTGCAGTAATAGGCATCATTACACCTAATTTAGCTGCTCTAGCAATGGCCCTTTCAAGTATCTCTGTAGTAGTTAACTCATCAAGAAAACTCTAGAATTAAATCTTAAATAAATCTGTTTCAACATTATCCTTCAAATATGGAAGATGTAGTTTGGTATAGAAAGCCACTTTTATCAGAACCCGTTGCAGTTCTTGCATTCGAGGGTTGGAGCGATGCTGGAAACACTGCAACAGGATGCGTAGAAAATTTGAGTAGTACGTATGATGTAGAACCATTTGCTGAACTAGATTCAGATTCTTATTACAACTATCAAATGAGAAGGCCCGTTGTAGAGGTTAAAGACTTTGGAGAAAGAAACTTTCATTGGCCTCAAACTTCCTTTTACTCAATCGAAGACTACAAGTTAAAAAGTGACTTAATACTTGTCTTTGGTGAGGAACCTTCCATGAAATGGAAAGATTATTCAAGAAATATTTCAGATACTCTCCTCGAGCTTGGAGTAAAAAAAGCTGTAACATTAGGTGCTTTCTTTGGACAGGTAGCACATACATTGCCTGTTCCAATATTCGGTGTGAGCGGTGATCCAACTTTCCATTCAAGACACAATGTGCTTAATCCTAATTATTCTGGACCTACAGGCATAACAAGTGTTGTCGGTCAAAATTTGAGAGATAGTGGTATTGAGACTGCTGGGCTGTGGGCAGCAGTACCTCATTATTTAAGTAGTGGCGGATACCCTAAGGGGATGAGTGCACTTCTTAATAAAACATCAGAAATTTTAAAAATCGAAATCGATGACTCTGGAATCCAAAGTGAAGGCCAGCAGTTTGAGTTAAAGATTAACAAAGCAATGGAAAATTCAGAAGATCTAGCTGAGTATGTTTCTAAGCTGGAAGAAGCAGACGTCAGTATTGAAGATAATTTTTCAGAAGACAATCTTGTTCAACAAATCGAAGATTTCTTAAATGAAGAGAGAGATGTTTAGCTAAACGCTTTTCTTCTTATGTCTATTTGATTTACGACGTTTACGATATTTATGTTTTGACATTTTTTTACGCCTTTTTTTAATCAAAGATCCCATAAATTAAACAATTTTCCTTTTTTCCTGACTGCGAAAGTCTAACGGATTTTCATCATTAATTGAAAATCTTTTTAAAGTTTTTTATCAATGCTAATTTTGATTGCCCTGTTTAAAGCCATATGACCACCGCTGTCATTAGGGGATCTTTTTAAAGCCCATAAACCCCATGTAATCATTGATAAAATTTCAAAGTTTTCAAATTTTTCTACTTCATCCTTCTTAGAAATTCCAATTTCGTTAAGCGCATCATTGCGGAGATTTATATCTAAATCAAATTCATTTTGCCAAAATAAGTCAGCAAAGTCAAAATAATTGTCCCCCATTGATGAGTACTCCCAATCTATCAAGAAAGTTTTATCCTTGTGCAAAATAAAGTTTCCTGAATAAAGGTCTTGATGACACGGACTATTATTAATACCAATATCATTTAGTGTTTTCACAATTTTAATCCCTACTTCTTTTGCTTCTTCTTCTATTGGGTTTGAACTGTCTGCAATATCCTTAAATACAGTTAAAGGTGAGAAATTATTTTCAAATACTAAATCGGATTTATGTAATTTGTTTAATACATTAAACGCATTATTTCTCATATTTTCATTTTTAAAATCTGAAAGTTTGTATGTATAAATATCAAAAAATTGTGAAATTTTAATTCCTGTATTTTCATCAAAAATTAAATATGGAAGTGTTAACCCATATTCCTGTGCCTTTGTACTATTCTGTTTTTCAGATGATCTATTAATTACATCTGGGTTGTCTCCGGGGATTCTTAAAACAAACTTTTTGTTATCAACTCCTACAACAAAGCTTGTATTTGTTATGCCATCTAGTTCTGATATTTCATATTTACTTTCATCTTTTGTATTTGAAATATCATAATTTAAAAATATTTCTATCACTTCACTAGATTTGAACATATTCATTATCATAATATAAGTTATGAATGATCCATTTGCACTAGATTTAACAATTATTCTTCTACTGCTAGGTATTGGAGCAGCAATGGTTGCTGGAAATGTAGCTGCTTTTTTCAACAAAAATGAAAATTATGAAAACCTTTATATCAAGAGGTCAGTATTTTTAACTATTGTTGGACTAATAATAACTCTCTGGTCTATCGCCTCCTTAATAAACAGATAAAATTTTTTAAAATCGAGTATCATATTCAAAGAGTGAGGGGAATAAATTGTTATCAGATGTTGATATAAAAAGTTCAATTAAAAATAAAGACATTGAAATCTCCCCATTAATTGAAGAATTTATTCAACCATCAAGTGTTGATTTAAGGGTAGGTGCCGATTTTAGGGTTTTTGAAAATCATAAATATTCCCACATAGACCCAAAAGCAAAACAAGATGACCTTACAACTCTTGTTACTTCATCTATGGAAGAGCCCTTTGTACTTCATCCCGGTGAATTTGTTCTTGGAACTACTTTTGAAAAAGTGTCTCTTTCTAATAAAGTTGTTGCAAGACTTGAAGGTAAAAGTTCTCTTGGCAGGATTGGGTTATTGATTCACTCTACTGCGGGTTTTGTAGATCCTGGGTTTTCAGGTTACTTGACACTAGAACTTTCAAATGTAGCAAATTTACCAATAAAAATTTATCCCGAAATGAAAATCGGACAAATTTCTTTTTATTATCTCAATTCACCTTCAGAATCTAAATATGGATCTGGTATTTACGGTAGCAAATACCAGGGTCAAGAAGGGCCTACTCCAAGTAGGAGTCACAACGACTTTAATAACTAATGATTCCAGGAATTGGTACAATAATTAATTCTTTTGCTGTAATTGGTGTTGGAATCGTAACAAGAATCTTTGTTAAAAAAGAAATAAAAAATTTTGAAAATAATTTACTACCCCTTGGTCTTCTAGTTCTGACATTGGGAATAAGAGAGTCTTTAAAAAGTCCTGAATTTTTACTTACATTAATTGCAGTGTTAATTGGTGCAATTATCGGAACATATTTAAAAATTGAAGAAAGGATAAAAAATTTTGGAGAGTACCTTCATAATAAATTTGAAAAAGAAAGTTCAGAGAAAAATAAGTTTATAGAAAGTTATTTAACTGCATCATTAATAGTAATCACTGGACCTCTTGCAATAGTTGGTCCCTTTCTTGATGTTGTTGAAGGTAATATAGAATTGCTTTTAATCAAAACTGCACTTGATTGTTTTCTAGTTCTATTCCTAACTTCAAGTGGTGGAAAGGGCGCAGTGTACTCTGGAGTTTCCATTCTTATCTATCAAGGATTTTTTACACTGTGTGCACTCGGACTTGGTGGATCAATTGATCAAGTTGTTGCTGATTCAATTGCTGGAATTGGAGGAGTTTTGCTTGTGGGAGTAGGAATTAATTTGCTAGGTTTGAAGCAGATACCAGTTGGAAATTATATCTTAAGTCTTTTTGTTCCATTGTTTATAACATTTTAAAAGTTCTTGTTGCTCCAATAACTCCATCAAATAATTTAGCTATTCTTTCTGACTCTTGTTCAAATGTACCGTTTATAAATTTTGGTTCCTGAATTCCAAAACACCTATTTTTGAAATCAATTTCAATCGGCACATAAGGTATGTTTAATCCTTTTGCTAAATAGTAAAAACCACTTCTAAATTGATCTACAGCTTCAACACCACCTTCTGGAGCTATAACAAGAATATAATTATCCATCACTTTGAATTCCTCAACAGCTCCCCTAATTAATCCTCGAGAATTTACACGATAAACAGGTATGCCTCCGAGTTTCAGCAACAAATATCTCTGTAACCACCAGAATGGCCACGGAATTCCTAATCTATCTAAATTTTTAGATACTGTAAACAAGCTTGGAAGCCTAGTGAACACCCAAGCAGCACCAAAAAAGTTAATTTTTAAATCTAAAGCCCAAACTGCTAAAAGTCCATACCATGCATCCCTCATTGCTGTGTGTGGAATCCCAATCAGTATCATTTTTTCTAAATTAGGAATCTTTCCTTTAATTTCCCATCTAAATATCTTTAACAAAAACCGTCCAAGTGGTCCAAGAACTTTTCTTTTTTTTTGGGCTATATTGTCTGTTGTTGAAATCATAATTTCTCTACAAATTTTGCAATCTGTACTGCGTTCAAAGCAGCTCCCTTGAGTAAATTATCCGACACTACCCAAAAATTTAAAATATTTTTAGACGAAAGTCCCTGTCTAAGCCGAGATATTAATACTTCATTTTTTCCTTCAACGTCAATTGGAGTTGGTAATGAATCATTCCATACTTCTACACCTTCAAAATTGTTTAATAAATTAGTGCATTCTTCCAAATCAATTTCATTTTCAAACACTGCAGAGCAAAAAGTTCCATGACCAGTTCTAACCCCAACTCTTGCATTAGAAGGTTCAACAATCAAATTTGGTATTCCAAGGATCTTTCTTGATTCGTTTACAAACTTCATTTCTTCATCTGAATATCCATTATCAGTTAAGTTGCCTGCTAAAGGAATTACATTTCTGGCTATTGGTTTTGGGTAATATGTATCTTTATAATTTGAATCTAATTTATCACCCAATAAAGTTTCATTGTTTAAAGATTGTACTGCCTCAGAACCTGACCCAGAAACAGCTTGATATGCAACTGGAGTCATAGATACTAAAGTATACTCGTCATGTAGAGGCTTTAATGCCATTACAAGTCCCATAGTTGTACAGTTTGGATTAGAGATTAATTTTGAACTTGTTGTAATTTCATTTTCATTTATTCCATGTACAACAAGTGGTACATCCTCATTCATCCTAAAAGCAGAAGAATTGTCAATTACAAATGACCCATTATTAACAAAATATTTAGCATAATGTTTGGATCTTTCTCCGCCAGCTGAGAAAAGCGAAATATCATATGCTTCGATATTTTCTTTTTTTAGTTCCTTAACGAAATATTCTCTATTGCTAATTGTTACTTTTTTGCCATCAGAAGATTTTGAGGCAAAGAGAGTATATTCAACTTCTGGATTAAAATTTTTTTCACATAGTTGAATAATGTTGCTACCAACAAGGCCTGTTGCACCAACAATTGCAATCTTCATTATTTTTCTATAAATTCCTTATGCAGAACTTCCAAAGCAGTCTCGATATCTTTACTATCAATCACACAAGAAATTCTAATAGGTGAAGTTGAAATCATTGATATATTTATAGAATGTTCTCCTAAAATTTTAAACATTTTTGAAGCTACTCCAGATTCTGACTTCATACCAGCACCAATTATTGATACCCTTCCAACATTTTCATCAATGTCATAACCTTTTGCATTAAGTTCATTTGAGATATCAATTAATTCTTTTTCAACTTTATCTTTTTGCTCTGTGGGTGCAGTAAAAGATATATCAGTAATTGATTCTTTAGAAACATTTTGAACAATCATATCCACATTTATTCCAATTTCTGACAAAGAACCAAAGACTGTTCCCGCAATGCCGGGTTGGTCTGGAACTTCAAAAAGAGTGAACTTAACTTCTTTTGTATTATGGGTCACTCCACTTACTAATGCTTCTTCCATTACTTTTTCTTTTACCTCAGTACCTTCATTATTTTTGAAAGTAGATTTTACAATTATTGGTACATTATACCTTCTGCCAAATTCTACAGACCTAGCCATCAAAACTCCAGCCCCAGAAGAGGACATCTCCAACATTTCTTCATAGGTTATTTCCGAAATTAATTCTGCTGATTTAACCACTCTTGGGTCTGCAGTGTACACTCCTTCTACATCAGTAAATATTTCACACCTTTCTGCTCCTAAAGCTGCGGCCAGGGCTACCGCGGTTGCATCAGAACCGCCTCTGCCAAGTGTTGTTATTTCTTTTGTGTCTCTATTGAATCCTTGAAAACCAGCGACTATGACAATATCTCCATTATCTAGACCATCTTTAACTCTTTCGCCAGTAATTTCCTCTATTTCTGCTTGTCCGTGTTTCGAAGTTGTAATAATGCCAGCTTGAGAACCAGTTAGCGAAAATGAAGTGTATCCCAAACTATTTAAGTGCATTGACAACAATGACATAGTTATTCTCTCACCTGCTGATAGAAGCATATCCATTTCTCTTGGTGTTGGGTTTTCAGAAAGATTATTAGCTAATTGAATTAGCTCATCTGTACTAGAACCCATTGCAGACGGAACAACCACTACATCATATCCGTTCTTTTTGCATTCAATAATTCTCTCTGCAACGATTCTGAGAGAATCAGTGTCTGCAACACTTGTTCCACCAAATTTTTGTACTATTAATGCCATAGGAAACAGTCTAATTAATTTATTAAAGAATTAAAGACCCTAGTACTCTAGTTTTTATGAGTATAGATTTACATGTTCATTCAATAAATTCTGACGGAACGGAAACAATTGAGGCTATATTGGAGTCTGCTAATGAGCTTCAATTGGAAGCAATCTGTATATCTGATCATGAATACTTAACAAAAGTTCCCAAACGAAGTGATATAGAAATTATTCATGGAGCGGAAATTAGTGTTAGTTGGAAGCTTCTTGAGAATGATAACAAATTTGGAGGTACACATTTACTTGTTTATTTCCTAGAAGAAGACTCTCCTTTAAATAATAAGCTTCATGAACTAAGGCTAAATAAAATTCAAAGAAACTATTCAATCCTTGATAATTTAAAAGAATTTGGAATAACTATAGAAAAAAAAGACCTTGATGACTTAGAAACCAAAGTGCCAGGAAGGCCCCATATTGCAGAACTTATGGTCAAAAAAGAATACGTTACTAACCTTTCTGAAGCTTTTGCAAAATATTTAGGGAATGGAAAAATTGATGATATTGATAATCATCAATTAAGTATTGATGAAATAGTAAAGCTAGCTAAAAATTCTAAATCTTTAGTCTTTCTTGCACATCCTCATACACTTATGAGTAATCAACAGTATTCCAAATCTGACAACTGGATAAATAATAAATTTCATGATTATATTCAATCATTAAAAGATATCGGCATAGATGGAGTTGAAGTTTATTATCCCGGATATACCCATAACACAATAAATACATTGTTGAGTATATGCGAAAACCAAAAACTTTTAGTTTCAGGTGGAAGTGATTTTCATGGACACAGAAAACCAAACAACTTACTAGGCATAGGTTATGAAAATTCCCCTATAAAGGTTCCTTATGAATTACTATCTAAAATGAAAGATTTTCATGGAAAATTATAAAAAATTAATTGGCTCAATAACCATAATTACTTTTTCATATGCCGCAAGTAGATTGCTTGGATTTTTTAGAGAAATACTACTTGCTAATTGGGCTGGTGTTTCTGAAGCTACTGATACATTAGATTTAGCATTTATAATTCCTGATTTCTTATTTTATCTTTCGGCAGGTGGGTATCTTGCAATTACTTTAATTCCCATTATGAGTGAGAAGAAAAAAAGTGAATTAAACAATTATTTTCTTTCAATACTTTATGGTATGTCATTAATTTTTGTAATATTTTCACTGATAACATACTCATTTAGATTTCAATTTGCAGAATTACTCGGTGTAACATCGTTAGATTTTTTTGTAGAAGTATTTACACCGATTATTTTTAGCCAAGTATTTTTCTTCGTAGGTGCAATACTCATGTCTTATCAATATTTTCATGATAATTTTAAATACGCCGCGATAGCCCCTGTAGTGTACAATTCAACAATTATTTTTTTTGGATGGATAAACTCTTCAACGCCTGAAGGGACAATTAAGGGTTTTGCTATCGGAACTCTAATAGGCTCTGTGTTAGGTCACTTTTTAATTCAGATATATGGTGCAAAGAGATCTGGGTTAAGTTTTTATCTTATTTCGCCAAAGTTCATCCACATAAAAAATTACATCACTATTTCACTTCCCTTGATTTTAGGTCAATCTATTGCAGTAATAGACGAACAGTTATTTAGGATTTTTGGTTCTTTTCTTGCAGCCGGAAGCATAGCAACGTTTAGGTACGCAAGAAGAATAGCTCTCCTGCCAATTGGAATTGTTGCTCAAGCAGTTGGTGTTGCAAGCTATCCATTACTTTCAAGACTTTTTCAAAAGAATGAAATTGAAGAATTAGTACAACTTATCAAGAAGCAAATGTCTTATTTGTTCCTTATTGGTGGTGCGCTTATGGTGTTTGCAATTATAAATGCTGAATATTTAATAGGAATAATTTATGAACGTGGTGCCTTTACCAATGAAGATACCGTTAGAGTAAGTTCAGTTTTTACAATTATTTCTTTAGCGATAATACCTTGGTCAATTAATCAAGTACTTACAAGGTCATATTATGTTCAACAACGATTCTGGTTTCCTGTTGTAATTGGCAGCTTTATAACGTTGCTCAGTTCTCTTGTGCTTTTTAACACTGCTAAAGATGCAGAAGCTTATGCATGGATTATTATTATTTCCTTATATATTTATTGTGCAACTTTGCTCTCATATCTTAAATTTAATTCTGAATTGGTCTTAAATAAAAAACTTGTTTTTGAGTTTATTAAAATTTCATTGACGATTTCTTTTGTATATTTAATGTGTGAAATCATAATTACACTTACTGGGATAGTAAATCTAATTGTTAGCTTAGTGCTAACTATCGTTATAATTTTTGTCTCACTAAGTTTGCTAAACTTTGAGTATATTAATATTACTAAAAGAAGATAATGCAAAAATTTCCACTTAAAAAAGGTTTGTCTAGTGCTCAAGATTTGCACAATGAAATCAATGAATATATAGATGTCTTAATGGGACATATGAAGCCACCCATAGCTGACGGTGTTGATACATTATTTGAAGTAAGCAGCACTTATCTAGCAAGAGCTAAAGAGATAGAAATTAAGCTATTAGAAAGAGAAAGAAACACAAAAGTAGAATCAGGAGATGAATTAAAAAAATTTCGTACTGGTGAACTTAGAAGTTTTATTGAACTTTGTAAAAGTGCACAAAATCAAGGATCTAGAAGAATTACTGTTGCTTTGAGTGAATTAAATCTTAAAGAAAATTAATCAATACTTTCTACATCAAATATTTCATTAATATTGCTCTGAATTTCTTCACTTGTTTGATCACCACTTTGAGGACTTTCATGCGGTTGTATGCTTATAGAAATATCCACTCCAATTTTTTTCGCAACACTTGATTTAATTAATTCAATAACATCCTCTGACTTTCGAAGTTCTGTTATCAAATACTCGTTTTCACTATCTATATATAAAACTAAATTTTCAGAATCAACAACCTCTGGCTTAACAAGCGTTAGGTACGAATATTTTCTAGGTGTAAGAACTGATTTTGCTTCCTGTAATATTTTTGGCCAATAAACATCGAAGTTTTCAATATCTTTCTTTCCTACTTTATTTTTTGAGGAAGGGGCCTTTTTTTTAGGAGTCTCTTTTTTGTCAGGCTTTGCTTCATTAATTAGTTTTTTTTTATCTTTTAAATTTTCTTTTTCCTGATATTTAGTATCTTCTTGCTCTCTACTTTCTAAAATATCAACTCTCCTACTTACAGATTTAATGTCTGTAGCTAGTTGTGGCTTAATTAACCTAACTAGAAATAATTCCAGCTTTAGTTCCTGAGAGGGTGAAGATTTGATATTTTGATTGATATCATCAAGCATGTCTAAAATTTTTGAGAGGTCTTTTGCAGAAATAATATCATTACAGCTATTTACTAGATCTTTTTCTGAATCACTTAATGAAGTGAAATTTTCATCCTCAGGAAGATACTTAAAGTAAAATATATTTCTAAACAAGTCTGTTATTGAATTCAGAATATCAATAGCCTGTAATCCACTTCTATAATTATCCCGAAGTATCTTTAGAACGGTTGATGTATCTTGTGTTCCCATTGCTTCAATTATCTGGTGTAAATCTGCAGTGGTTACTTTGCCTAAAATACTGTAAAGCTCCTCAATTGTTGCTTTGTTTCCAAATGTAGAAAAAGTTTGTTCAAATAAATTGATAGCATCCCGTAAAGATCCATCACTTTGATTAGATATATACTCTAAAATTTCTTTAGATAATTTTATTTTTTCTTTCTTACTAATTTTTTCCAGAGAAGTAATTATTTCCTCACTGCCTATTCTTTTAAATGCTAAGTGTGTAGTTCTGCTTCTTATAGTTTCGATTACTCTTTCAGGCTCTGTTGTAGCAAGTATAAAGATTACATGTTCAGGAGGTTCTTCAAGAGTCTTAAGAAAAGCATTAGATGCAGCATTAGAAAGCATATGTGCTTCATCTAGTATAAAGACCCTTTTTTTACCTGGACTGCTTGCGATAAAATTAATGTTGTCATTTAATTCTCTAATATCATCAACCTTATTATGAGAAGCTGCATCTATTTCAGTTATATCAAATACTGGGTCACAGCCGATTGTGGTTGCAATAATTCTGGCTAAAGAAGTTTTGCCAACTCCTCTAGGTCCTGAGAACAAGTAAGCATGACTTAAATTATTTTTTTTAATTTGTTCACTTATGAGTGCTACCGCATCTGGTTGCCCCACCAACTCCTCAAGAGTGGCTGGCCTGTGTTTTCTATAAAGTGCTTCTTGCATATTAATAAATCTTACTATCTTTACTTTCCATAATGCATCATACAATTAGACTAAGTCAAATGAGAATTGGTGTAGATTTAGACGGTGTTGTTGCTGATTTTACCGAAGGATGGACCTCTCAGTACAAAATAGACTTCAATAAGGAAATTAAAGAAGAAAATATTACAGAATGGGGTTTGTCTAAACCACTTACCCATTTTGAAGAGGAAATTGATTTTTGGAATTGGGCAAAAGATTTTAATGGTTCGTCAATATTTAGAAATTTAAAAACTTATGATAATGCTGTCGAGGTCCTGTATGAAGTCTCTAAGTCCGGCCATGAAGTTGTAATTATATCGTCAAAGCCATGGTGGTCAATTCATGATACTCTTGTTTGGCTTGGTGAAAATAAAATTCCCTCCAAAGAAATTCATTTTTTAGAAGACAAATGGAAAATTGATTGTGATGTTTATATCGACGATGCACCGCACCAGTTAAAGAGCTTTGTTGAAAATGTTCCTGACAAGCTAATCCTAAGATTTGTGCGCCCATACAATAGACCGATTGCAGGGACAAAGGATCTCAATAATTGGTTAGAATTAAATTCTTTACTAGAAAGTTACAACTTGTAGAGTAGTTGTATGAACGATTCATTTATCCTTCGTGATAGGCTCTGGAGAGAACAAAATGAACGTGTTACTTTATCTAACAATGCAACTTTTGCTTCTAACTCTTTAGGAAGAAATGTAAACGAAGAACCTGATGTTTTCAGAACATGTTTTGAAAGAGACCGTGATAGAATCATCCACTCTAAAACATTCAGAAGGCTAAAACATAAGACACAAGTTTTTATCAATCCAGATGGTGATCATTTTATTACTAGAATGACACATACTTTAAATGTAACTCAAGTTGGAAGATCTATTGCGAGAACTCTAGGATTAAACCCTGATTTAACTGAAGCAATTTGTTTAGGTCATGATGTAGGCCATTCACCTTTTGGTCATACTGGTGAAGAAGTTTTGAATGAAATACTAGATGGTGGATGGAGCCACTCAGAAAATTCTGTAAGGATGCTATCAATAATTGAACCTCTTAATCTAAC
This sequence comes from uncultured Candidatus Actinomarina sp., assembly GCA_902593795.1. GTDB lineage: Bacteria > Actinomycetota > Acidimicrobiia > Actinomarinales > Actinomarinaceae > Actinomarina. The sequence continues at coordinate 213,494 of CACJJR010000001.1, read as the reverse complement.
AAAGGAAACCATTAACGGAATTGAAAAACATCCTTGGAGATATGAAGAACCTCCCTTCTCCCCAGAAGGTTTGATTTGTCGCTTTGCAGATAGGATTGCTTATCTATCGCACGATGTTGAAGATGCTATAAGAGCAAGTGTGTTGAGAGAGGAAGATATACCCAAAAGAATCACTGCGGTTCTTGGTTCTCCAGGAAAGACATGGATTAACTCATTAATATCAGGGGTCTTCAAAGCATCCTCGAGTGGTAGTTTGCAAATGGACGAAACAATCTTAGAGATTATGAATGAGTTAAGAGAATTTATGTTTGATAAAGTATATCTTCGTGAAGAGACGATATCTCAAAGAGCTGAAGCAAAAAAAATTGTAGAAGCTTTAGTAATTTATTATGAAAAAAATCCAGACAAACTTCCAATAAATTATGTTCAAGATCAGAGTGATATTGCAAACTCTGTAGACTATGTTGCAGGAATGACAGATAGGTTTGCTATATCAACCTTTGAAAAAATTAACTAAAATCTGGATCTCTTTTTTCTAGGAAAGCAATGACTCCCTCTTTGAGGTCTTCAGAAATTAGGTAAGATGTATTCCAAAGTTTTACAAGGTCAAGAGCTTGATCTGTAGTTAGGTCCTCTCCTTTATGTAAAATTTCCTTAGTTCCTTGAACTATATGCTTTGAGTTTGAAGCAATTTCTTCAGCAAGGTCTTGTCCTGCTTTATATAATTCTTCTACGCTGTCATAGGTACTATTTACAAAACGTATTTTTTCTGCATGTTCTCCATTAAATTTTCTTCCGGTAAAGGCTAACTCTCTTAAGTCCCCTTTTGAAACAATTTTTGGCATTCTTTGTAAAATCCCTACGTCTGCAACTAGACCTAATTTTGTCTCGCCAATAGAAAAAGTAGCATCACGAGTAGAGAGCCTGATATCGCAAGCTGAAATCATACTTGTAGCTCCTCCAATACAAAAACCATGTGCTAAAGCAATTGTTGGAATAGGTGATTTAGCGATTCTTGTAAATGCATTTTGTAGATCTGATATGAGCTTCATCGTCTCTCTTCTGTCACTGGCAGTCGAAGATAAATTTTCATTTAAATTCATATCTTGCATTAAAACAGTAATATCTATACCCGCAGAAAATGAATCGCCTTTGCCAAGAAGTAAAATACACTTTGCCTCATCTTTTTCGACTATTTCATCTATTAAGTCAGGTATTCCGAACCAAACATCAAAATCTAAAGCATTTTTTTTATCAGGTCTATTAATCCAAATATATGCAACATCATTCTTAATTTCTTTTATTAACTTATCAACCATACAAATTATCTTAGTAAAATATTTTTATGGATGTATTTGAAGCTCTTTATACGACAAGAGCAATGAGGCGGGTAAAAGAAGATTCAATTCCTGATGATGTTATAAAATCAATAATGGATTCTGCAATTCGTGCTCCTAGTGGTTCAAACCGACAAGATTGGAAATTTCTTGTAGTTACTGATAAGAAGACTAGAGAAGAACTCGCTGATATATATCGTGAAACTTGGGATTATTATGTTAAATCTTTTTACAATGATTCGGAAGACCTTGGTGCATCAAGCTTAAAAAATAAAGATGAAATTGAAACGGTAAAAAGAATTAGCAACTCCGCAAGTTGGCTGGCAGAAAATTACCACAAAGTACCCTTATTGGTTTTAGCTTTTTCTAGAAATGATCCAACTGGATCATCAATCTATCCTGCAATATGGAACCTAATGCTTGCCGCTAGAGGTCATGGGGTTGGCACTTGCTTAACTACAGTTATGAACTTTAAAACAGAGGATGTTTATAAAGTTCTTAATGTACCAAGCGACAAAGGTTGGACGTTAAATGCAACTATTACTGCCGGATATCCTCTTGGTAAGTGGGGAGTTGCAGCACGAAAGCCAGTGGAAGAAGTTACATATCTTAACAAATGGGGTGAGTCACCAGATTGGAATTTGACTGAACCTCTTTGGAATTATTAAAAGATTATAAGCACGCCTGGAGGGAGTCGAACCCCCAACCTTCTGATCCGTAATCAGATGCTCTATCCAGTTAAGCTACAGGCGCATGGCGGAGAGGGAGGGATTCGAACCCTCGAGGGAATTTCTTCCCCACTCGCTTAGCAGGCGAGCACTTTAGGCCACTCAGTCACCTCTCCAAGTCAGCGGAGGGAGTGGGATTCGAACCCACGGTATGGAATACATACAATAGTTTTCAAGACTATCGCCTTCGTCCGCTCGGCCATCCCTCCAGATGTCTTCTTTTTTTTTTGCGGAGGGAGAGGGATTCGAACCCTCGAAGGGGATAAACCCTTACACGCTTTCCAAGCGTGCGCACTAGGCCAGACTATGCGATCCCTCCGAAAAAAACCTGAGATTCTATTTTAGTTATCTCTTGCTGTCAAAGAAAGAGGATAATATAGCTTCGGATTCATGGGAGAGAATATTATCTTTTATATCGACATGGTGGTTAAGACGAGCATCTTGTGGAATATTGTAAAGTGAATATGCTGCACCGGCTTTTAAATTAGCTGCCCCGTATATAAGTTTCTTTATTCTTGCAATGACTATTGCACCAGCACACATCGCATCTGGTTCCAACGTAACTGCAAGTGTTGTGTTTTCAAGCCGCCAACTACCTAATATTTGTGCTGCCTCTTGCAATACGAGTATTTCAGCATGAGCTGTTGGGTTATTATCAACTTCTCTACGATTATGATTTGCACAAATCAAATTATTGTTGCTATCAAATATTGCTGCGCCAACAGGTACCTCGTTTTTATCAAAAGCTAAATTTGCTTGTTCAAGCGCAACTTTCATCTTTTTTTCATCAGTCTTATAATCCATAATGTTAATAATACACATCTGGAGGGGTCGCATAGTCCGGTCTAGTGCGCGACACTCGAAATGTCGTGAGTCTCTATAGACTCCCTGAGTTCAAATCCCACCCCCTCCGCATTAATAATTTATCTATCTAATATATAACAATGTTTGAATTTGGAATTTTTGCTTTTGTAACCTCTATAACTCCTGGTCCAAATAATTCGATGTTAATGGCCTCTGGAATAAGGTTTGGAAGAAAAAAATCACTTCCTCATTTTTTTGGAATTTGGTTGGGGTTTAATTTCCTTTTCTTTCTAGGTGGAAATTTATTATCTTATATTCCTGAAGTTGTTTTTCAGTATCTGCAATATGCTGGATATATTGTAATTACTTATATTGCATATAAAATTGCACTTACAAAAACTTCGGATAAACAAACTAATAGCTCTGAAAAGCCTTTTACATTTTTTCAGGCAGCACTTTTCCAATGGGTAAATCCTAAGGGTGTTGTAATGGCAGTATCTGGCTTAACGGCTTTTGACATCCCTCACTTGCAAGCAAATTTAATTTATTTACTAGTTGGTGGTCCGTGTGTAATAACCTGGTTATTTTTAGGTGAAGCATTGCAAAACTTTCTCTTGAAAAATGCAAAATTAGAAAGGCTGGTATATGTACTACTTGCCTTAAGTATGATCTCTAGTTTGTTACTTGCCTAACTGCTCGACCCCTATTATTTCAGCTACCTTATCAGAAAATACAACTGACCCGTCTGTATTTTGATTATTCTCAATGAGTGCAATTAGTATCCTTCCAACTGCAATTGCTGTACCGTTTAAAGTATGAAGAACTGATGTGCTACCTTCATCTTTTGCCCTTATGTTCAGCCTTCTTGCTTGATAGTCTGTAGTGTTTGAACAAGATGTAACTTCTCTGTATGTATTTTGACTTGGAATCCAAGCTTCGATATCAAACTTCTTCGCAGCAGATGCGCCCAAATCTCCAGCACATACGTCTACTACTCTGTAGGGAATTTCTAAAGCCTGCAATAATTCTTCTTCTACAGAAAGGATAAACTCATGCTCTTCTTTAGACTTTACAGGGTCACAAAAGGAGAACATCTCAACTTTATCAAACTGATGAACTCTAAAGATACCCGTTGTGTCTTTTCCATATGTGCCAGCTTCCCTCCTGAAACATGTAGAGAATCCTGCATATCTGAGTGGTAAATTTTTTATATTTAATATCTCATTTGTATGTAGTGCAGCCAAAGGCACTTCTGAAGTGCCTACAAGGAATAAATCATCATTAGGAATTTCATATACTTGTTCGGCATCATCAGGAAAAAAACCTGTTCCATATAGCGCATTTTCTCGAACCAATACAGGTGGGACAGTTGGAGTAAAACCTTTGTCTGATAGCTTATTTAAAGCCCACGAAACAAGATTGAATTCAATTTTGACTAAATCTCCAAATAAATATGCAAATCTAGAACCTGATACCTCAGAAGCCTTTTCTACATCTATAAGGTTTAATTTTGATGCAATTTCTAAATGATCTCTCGGATTTTTCATTTCCTTAATATTGCCAATTTTTTTAATTTCTAAATTATCACTGTCGGATTTTCCGTCTGGAGATGTTTCTGAAATAATATTTGGAATTTTAACCCAATTATTAAAAAATTCTTCATCCTTTTGGTCAACTTTCTCAAATAAAGCTTTGACTTCATTACTTATACTTGATGCCTGACTTAATAGGCCTTCTTTACTTTTATCATCAGCGGTTGCAATTTCTTTCCCAATCTCTTTTTGTTCAGAACGCTTTTGTTCAGCTTCAAATCTAAGTTTTTTTCTTTCTTCATTTAGATTTATTAAAAAGTCAATATCTACATTTAAGTTTCTTCTTGAAATATTTAATTTAAGAGTTTCTAAATCATTTTTTAATAATGCAGGGTCTAGCATTTTCTATCCTTCAGGAGGAATGAACCCAAATACGCTAAATAAGTTATCATTCAAGTCTTCCTCTTTTTCTACTTCTTCTAATTTTATAAACCACTCATGTAAAACACCTGGTTCTATATTAATTGCATCACTATAGAATATTCTGCTTTCTTGAGGTCCAATTGAGTCAATTTTAGATTGTTGTTCATAAACAGTTTCACCATACTCATCAGTTATAAGTATTAAAATCACAACATCGTAAGCATCAACATTACCTTCGTTTGTAAGAACGATTTGTAACTCTATTTTTTCATTTAACAGTACTGAATAATCATCTTCAGTAATTGCAATTGGAATAGGTTTAAATTCAGCCCCAGAAATAGCTATGTTTCTACGAAGGAATAAGCCTCCAGTACTAGATTTTGCCTTCTCGACTAGTAAATCTGCAAATCTAAATGAATTATCTTCCAGTCCGACATATTCAATATCATAAAGCACTGGTAGGAATGTACCCTCATTCAAAGCATTCTGCTTAATTAAAAATAAAAACTCAGAATAAGATCTATCTCCTATAGACATGTCAGAAATACTTTGAGCAATAGAATTTTGAATTTTTGCTGAATCTGGATTGTCAATGAGTGTAATAATAGATACTTCAAATAACTCTAAGCCTTGTAGCCAATACATAGTAGCTAGAGAAAGTAATTCTTTTTCCTTCAGAGTCAGTGAAGATTCTGTATTGTTAATTATTTCATAAGCCTCTTTAGAATTTGAAACTACTTTATTTATCTTATCTTCAAACTCTTCTCGGCTAATTTCAGAAAAATCAAGAATTTTTTTAAATTCATCTGAAGCTTCATAGTGAAGTGAAGATATTAATCCTGCACTATCTAAAAAGTTGTTATAAGATCTAGCTTCATCAAAATTTTGATAGTATTGAAATAGACCAGTAGACATAATTGAAATGACTATTACTAACAAAATATATCTAAAAATATTTCTCATTTAATTACCAACTTTTCAAAGAATTTACTTCTCGTGAGATATTCTACTTCTTTATTAAGTGTAAGAAAACAAATACATTTCACAACTAAGATTGTTGATAAGTGGATAATTTTAAAGTTGTTTGGTCTGTAAAAAGTGAGTGTGGACCTGTAAGAAAAAAGAATGAGGATGCTGCATATCCAAATATTTCTGGGAGTGGCATGTTGCCATTTAAGGCAGGTGTTTTTGATGGTATGGGTGGACACAAAAAAGGTGAAGTAGCAAGTGATATAGCATCTTCGGTTATGAATGAAGAATTTAATGATTTAGTTTCATATGTACAAAATGCTAATAAAAAAATTTATGAATACCAGAATAACAATTCTGACTCTGAGGGAATGGGCACAACCATGACTGCAGTAAAAATAGATCTATCAGGTGTTTTACATGTTGCTCATGTTGGAGATTCGAGATGCTATGTTCTTTCAAAAAGGCAATTAATTAAACTAACTGAAGATGAAAATGTTCCTGGGTTTCAAAATGTATTACTGCAAGCCTTGGGTACAAAAGAAAAACTAAATATTCAAACAAAAGATCTTCAATTAAATAAAGGGGATGTGATTTTACTATGTACCGATGGGCTGTATAACGAAATAGGTGAAGAATATATGAAGAAAAAACTTCAGGAAGGGATTAGTGCCGATACTTTAGTTAGTGAGGTCTTGCTTCAAGAGCCTAAAGACAATGTAACTGCGGTTATTATAAATATAGTTTAATTATGAAAATAGGACAGATTGTAAAAGACAGATACGAAATTCTCGAAATTTTAGGCGAGGGTGGTATGGCTTTTGTTTATAAAGCACGCGATACCCAACTTGAGAGACTAGTTGCAATCAAAACATTGAAGCCGAACTATGTTAATCAAGAAACATTTGTAGAAAGATTTAAAAGAGAAGCTAAAACTGCAGCTAACTTAAACCATCCAAATATTGTTCAAATTTTTGACTGGGGAATTGAAGACGAACCTTTTTTTGTTATGGAGTATATAGAAGGAAATACCTTAACTTCTATAATTGCAAAAAATAGAACTATCAGCCTCAGTGATATTTTGTTTATTGGTGCTCAGGTATCTAGCGGTTTGCATGCTGCGCATGAGAAAGGATTGGTGCATAGAGATATCAAACCAGGAAATATTATGATTACCCCTGATGGAAAGGTGAAGGTAACAGATTTTGGTATTGTTTCACTACAAAATGAAGAAAGTGATATTACAAAAACTGGTTCTATTCTGGGGACTGCAAGCTATATTTCTCCTGAGCAAGCACAAGGCAAACCTGTTTCTATAGAGTCTGATCTTTACTCATTAGGAACAGTCCTCTACGAACTCATATCTGGAAAACCCCCATTTGCAGGAGATACTCCCATATCTACTGCAACTAAGCATTTAACTGAGAGACCAGAAAAACCATCTAGTTTTAGAAGAGACCTACCTAAAGGTGTCGAAAGTGCAATTATGAAACTGCTTGAGAAAGCAACTTACGATAGGTTTAAATCTGCCGAAGACCTGCGTGCAACTCTCCTTCAGCAAAGAAAATCTTTACAGTCTGAACAAACTAGAGAAAACTTAGTAGATCTCACTAATCCAAAGATTAAATTAAGATTTACTTTACCAGCGCTTCTTATGTCAATAGGAGTAGTTATAGGGACAGTCTGGACCCTAACTCAAGTTTTCGATGGTCTTCCTGTTGATGGAGGTGCGCCAACTTTAATAGAGATTCCGGATCTTACTGGAAGTGACCAAGCACAGGCATTGGAAGATCTTCAAAATCTGGGTTTTAAAGTTGGTATTGAGAATGCAGCCGACTCTTCTGTTCCTTCTGGATCCGTAATTCAAACTCAACCACAATCAAATACTATAGTGAATCCTGACTCATTAGTAACAATCATTGTTTCTGTGGGGCCTGAAGCATTTCCTATTCCATATGTTTTAGACATAGAGACTGATAGGGCAATATATGTTGTTGAAGAGAGTGGTTTTGCCTTAGGACAATTACTTGAAGTTAATGATGATAATATACCAAGAGGTTTCATAATTTCTCAAAACCCTGTTGCTGGTACAAAAATGAGTCCCGGTTCAACAGTTGACTTAGTTGTTTCCAAAGGACCTAGTCTTATAAAAATCAGTGATCTTTCCAGAAAATCTCCAGAAGATGCTATTCAAATACTAGAAACTCTTGGTTTTGAGTATGAATTAATAGAAGAGTACTCAGAAGATGTTGAAATAGGTTTAGTATCAGGAACATTACCTGAAGTTGGTGAGATTGTAGCCCCAGACCAAGTAATACAAGTTATAGTATCGCTTGGTATAAAAATAGAAGTTCCTGAGGTTGAGGGATTGAATTATGAAGATGCTATTAAAGTCCTTGAAGAACTTAATTTAGTTGTAACAGTAAATGGTGAGACCAACGGAATAGTTAGAAAACAAATACCTAGAAAAGGTGAGTTCTTGGAACCAGAAGGCGTCGTAGAGTTAACATTTGGAAACTAAGACTAAGCAACTAAAGAAAACTTTACTTATTTGGTATAAAAAAAATAAGAGAACTTTTTCGTGGCGAGAAACAAAAGACCCATGGAAAATTCTTCTTATTGAAATACTGTCTCAACAAACACAAATAGAAAGGGCTGATACTTACTATAAAAAATTTATAAAAGAATTTCCATCACCAACATCCATGTCCAATTCATCGCTAAAAAAAGTTCTAACAATATGGTCCGGATTAGGTTATAACAATAGGGCAAGAAGGCTTTATGAATCATCAAAAATTCTTGCTGAAAATGGTTTTGATAAAATATATCCAGATTTTGAAATTTTACCCGGTGTCGGGCAATATACAAAAAATGCTCTTCTTTCATTTGCATACGGTGAAAAAGTTTTAGCAGTAGACACAAACGTGGAAAGAATTTTTAGTAGATTTTTTGGAATCGATAATACTAAAGATTTTATAAAGGATAACTCTGATTACTTTTTAAAAAAAGTAAATTCTAGGGAGCTAAATCAAGCATTTATGGATTTTGGAAGTTATATATGTAAAAGTTCAAATCCTAAATGTGACATCTGTCCATTAGAAATTACTTGTAGTAAGTATTTTTTTGAGAAAAATAATTCAATTGAAAAATTTAGAGGGTCGAATAGAGAACTACGAGGAAAGCTACTAAAACTTTTACTTGAAAATAATAAAATTAAAAGAGACGAAATATATATAAAAATTGATGAAAAAGAAGAAAAAATTGAAAAAGCTCTTCATGGGTTAGAGAAAGACAATCTTATAATTTTAAAGAAAAATATTATTGAAATAAATTCTAATTAATACTAATTTGTAAAATATGCCGGTTTCAAAAAAAAGAAAACAAAATAATAGACCTACCAAATCAAAAAATATTTCTAGTCAAATGACATCAAGTAATGAACCTTCATCTCGATGGTATGTCATATTGATGTCGTCTCTAATGATTCTCGGTGTATTGCTTATTGTTTTAAATTATCTAACCCTATTGCCAGGCTCTGTTTCTAGATGGTATCTCTGGAGTGGTTTAGGTTTAATTGGTGCAGGATTTCTTATGACTACAAACTATAACTAGTTATTTTTATACAACAGTCCCTCATCATCCAGCTCTTTTAATGTTTCTTTTTCTATGTTTTTATTTTCAAACTTCCCAATAATCTTTCTAATCTCATTTTTTCCACCATTTTCATTGAACCAGCTTAAGTGAGTTCTTCTTAACATATAGTCCGATGGTTTAGCAATACAATAGTGTTGAAAACATATTTCTAAATCTGTTTCACTAAATTGGTTTGATAACTCAAGAACTTCTTCTGTAAAGCTTAAACGCTCTAGGTCAAATTTCTTATCAAATAATAATTCGAGGCTCTCTTTTGCTATTAACCTGAAACCAGTTAATTTCCCTCCAGAAATTTGAATAAATTTATCATCGATATTTTTGAAAAAGTGACCTCTTGAAACATTTTTTGTTGAAGTTAACTTATTATCTATTAGCGCCCTTACGCCCGACCATGAAGAGATGTACTCTATATCTTCAATGTCAAAATATTTTTTAACATGTCTAATTAGATACTCTTTATCTTGATTGTTTGCAAAAGGTCTATCTAATGTTCCTGAAAATGATTCGGTATCGGTAGTTCCAACAATCGTATTCCCAAACCAAGGTAAAACAAACATAATTCGATTATCTTCCGTTCTTGGAAGGAGTATTCCATGTCCGTTAATTTTTAATGGATCTCCTCGAAGAACAAGATGAGCACCACCACTATATTTAATTTTTGAAGATTTTTCTTTGTATTCTCCTGGTAAATTATGCACTCCAGTAGCTGCAATAATATTAGTAGCGTATAAAGTGTGATCTCTGTTATTTAGTGTGTTTAAAACTTTAATTTTATATTTTGATGAACTTTTAGTTATATCTTTTATTTCCATATAGTTTATAGCTTTTGCATTATTTATCTCAACAGCATTTCTTAGCAGGGTTACTACCAGTTTTGCATCATCTGTCTGAGCATCTTGAAACATAAAGCTTTTTTTTAATTTTTCTTGTTTTAATATTGGGAATAGCTTCTTGGTTTCAGATTTATCTATATTTAGATGTTTTTGGTTTTTATCTCTAGATCCAAGAAAATCATATAAGGTTAATCCAATTTTGAATGCAATTGAAGAGACAGCATTAAATTGGAATATTTTTGGTAGGTCTGAAAATCCATCATCTTTATATATTGGTGCAAGAAGTTTTAGAGGTTTATAAAGGTCTCCAAGCAATTTAACTAATATTTTTTGCTCTAGGAGACTTTCTTTAACTAAACCAAATTGTAATTGGGGAAGATATCTTATTCCTCCGTGCAAAAGTTTTGTACTTCTACTTGAAGCTCCTGATGCAAAATCATTTTTTTCCAACAAAATTGAATCTAGGCCTTTAGATGAAGCCATTTGTAAAGCAGCAGAACCAACAATCCCACCGCCAATGATCAAAAGGTCAAATTCGGATTTGCTTTCAAGCTCCTGTAATTGTTCAGGTCTCGAAAAATTCATTAATCTACAGGTTCCATTGCTTCTTTGCAGTGTTTAGGAGGCTCGTTTGCGACAACTGATTGTCTATTGATTGTTAGCTCTGTACCACATTTATTACATATAAATGATTGTGATATTTCTACAACATCATCTGTGTCTAATTCAGGAGGTATGCTTGCTAAAGATGATATAGAGTTTCGTAAAAACCTAAATATGACTATACCTATAAATAAGGCTATTAAGTACTCCATCACGAAGCAAAGAGCCTAAATAAAGTAATTGCTATTCCAATAGCTACCCAAACTAAAGCTAGTCCCTTCCTGTTTGCATTAGAAAGCGTTTGGCGAACACGCTTGTTTTCTATTTCATCATTAATTGATTCTTTAAGCTTTTTTAACTCGCTTACAGACAAATTTTCTAAATCTTTTTTATCCATATATTTAGGTTAGCTTGTTGTGGAGATGATGGGACTTGAACCCACGACCCCCTGCTTGCAAAGCAGGTGCTCTTCCAGCTGAGCTACATCCCCTCGCATTAATATTATGCACAGAATATTACAGTAAATGAAAAAAAAAATTAAATATTTCTATTGATAGACTAATGTTAATTAGACATATGGGCCTATAGCTCAGCCTGGTTAGAGCGCATCCCTGATAAGGATGAGGTCGTTAGTTCAAATCTAACTAGGCCCACCAATTTTAAAAAACCTTCTGTAAGATTAAAATATGAAAAAATATTTAATAATAAGTTTTCTTTTATTTTTTACATGTGGAGGATCTCAGGATGGCAATAATGAGGTGGCATCAAGTTCAAACAATATAGATACAACTACCACTGTTCAAGATACAACCACGACTACAGTTCAAGATACAACCACTACGACAATTGTAAAAAATAAATGTGACGATTGTGAGTATGTGAGTATTGGAGAATTAAGCACATATATTAATAATGTGCCACAATTTGCGTGGAATGATTATCAGAGAATATCTAATGAAAATATAAAATTTGAAAATAAAACTTTTGAAATAATTTTAAATACTGGTCCCTCAACTGATCTATATTTTTTAGATAACGAACAATATATACAGAAGGGTATAAGTTTCTGGCAAAACTTTTCTCTGCCAGAAAAATATTATGGATTTTTCTACAACTATGGAGATCTTGACTGGGCAATTAATGAATTGAATAGTTCAGGATTTGAAGGTGATATGGCTAGAGCGCCATGTCGCGATGGAGTCTGCAGTGGAGCTAACTCAGGAATATATCAAAGACCTCCACATTTTGGTGTAGGTACATTTGGTATCAATAACGCAGATTCAATAGATGCATATAGATATGGACCTCTTCATATTCATGAAGTAACTCATTCAGTTGTTGCTGCTCAATGGATTGGAAATGCAAGAAATCCACAACAAAGTGCTAATGATGCTTCTCCATGCTGGTTGAATGAAGGGATTGCTCATGCAGCTGGTTTATCACTTGGAGTAGGAACATATGAAGAATACTTAGATATAAGATCATCGCAAGTAACTGGTAGGCATATAAAAGCGCCTTATAATGAATACTCACCGTCTACAATTTTAAATTACTACAACAACAGCATTCCAGGTGTGTGTATAAGGAATCCTGATTATGTACTAGGATACTCTATCGGATTCTTAACTGTAGAAGCTATGAATGCAATGGCCGGTGCTGATTCAGCTATGCACATGTATGCAGTAATGGCTTCTGGTAAAGACTTTGAGGAAGCTTTTGAATTAATTTACGAGATATCTTGGAATGATGCGAAGTCAGTCTTTGCAGAGTACGTAAGTTTGGTAATTAATGATTTGTTTAGTTCATAATTCTTGTAGGGTATAAAATTTAGTTAGTAATGAGTTTTGTTATATTTGGATATTTTGCTGTTTTTTTTACAACTGTGTCTTTCTTGCCTCAAGCAATAAAAACTTTAAAAACAAGAAATGTTGAGGGTTTGTCTATGCTGACATACTTATTTCTTTTCTTTGGTTCTTTATCGTGGTTTCTATATGGAAGTTATTTAAACGACATACCTTTGATGACAACCAATTCATTAACAACGATACTTACTGGTTTAATCTTGTATTTAATTGTAAAAGAAAAAAAATCAGCTATTTAAAAATTTCTTTATTTCAATTAATTTTTTATAATGTAAAATATTTTCACTCATTGAATTAATACTTTCAAGAATTATTTCATCCCAAACTTCCTTTAGTGGAAATACTTCTACTTTTACAAGAAATAAACTTGATTTATTATCTAAAGGAACTGATATTTGTGTTTCAAGTCTGAAATATAGACTTTCAAAATCAGTAATCTCAGGTCGATTTTCGTTTGGGTGATTGCTTAAATTCGAAATAGTGGTTAAATTCCATACCCATCTTCGAATAGTTTTTTTAGTCATATGTTCTGTAAGTTTTTTACTTGATTTTATTAACTGATCATTATCTGCAACAGGCATATGTAATTTAGAAAAATTTGATTTTAATTCATTACTTGGGATCCATCCGCTAGGAAAGCAAAAACATATAGCTTCAAGATTTCCCTCATACATTACTGCCAAATCTTCTTCAATTTCCATTGCTGTGTTTAAAAAAGACTCATTTTTATTTAGCCCTAGGAGTTGATTAACTTTGCTGTTTAAGTTGGAATTTTTAAATTGTTTTGTTTGTCCGTATAAATCACCCCCATATTTCTCTAATTCTTCCTTTTTTTTAACTAAATATTTTTTATCAGGATTATGGTTGAACAATGGTCCATCATACTTTTGCATAGAAGGATTATTTAAAAATGGTACTTTTATGAAGTCTATATTCATTATTATTAATTTAATAAAAAAAAGGAGAGCTTGTGTCTAATTTTGGAGCATTAGTACTACATGGATTATTTGAACACAAAGGACGTCACAAAGATAATGTTGCATGGTTAGAAAAACTAGGTATTGAGGCTTTTTCATTTAATTTGCCTGGACATGGAGAACTTAATGAAAAAGGGCATATTGAGTCATGGGAAGAGAACTTGACTGCAATTTCAAGTGCTTTTAGTGAACTAGAAAAAAAAGATAAAACAATTATTTTTGCCCACTCCTATGGATCGCTAGTATCAGTTTCAGCAATTTTGAGAAATAGGATAAAGCCTGACTATCTAATTCTCTCCGCCCCTCACTTTGATGATTATTACCCAAAATTTATTAAAAATATGTCAGGAGGACTTTCAAAGATTTTTCCAAAATTACGAGCACCTTCACCGGTAACTAAGAAAAATTTATCTACTGATATAGAAACTGTTGAAAACTATTTTAATGATCCACTGGTCTTTAGAAGTCTTACCTTTAAGTTTGGAAGTGAAATAAATAATGAACAAAAATTTGTAAATGAAAATATACAAAATTTAAAAATACCCACATTGGTCCTGCACGGTTCTGGAGACAAAATTGTACCTGTTAAAGCAAGTAGCAAAATTTCTAAATTAGAAAATGTAAAGTTTATCAAAGTAGAGAACTCTAAACATGAGATCCTTAATCAAGACACCAGAACATTTGTATTGAGTGAAATTCATCAGTGGTTTAGAGAGCAAAAAATTATTTAAACATCTTATTGCAATGTGTTTGCAATAAGGTTCACTTAGTTTTATAATTTTGTATGCACGTACCTGACGGATTTATGAATGTTACTATGTCTGCCGCAACTGGTGTAATAAGTTTTGGAACTTTGTGGGCATATGTAAGATCAGCAAAAGACTTAATTGCGGATAAATTTATAGCTTTAACTGGAATGATGTCTGCATTAATATTTGTTCTTCAAATGATTAATTTTCCTGTGGCTGCTGGAACAAGTGGTCATCTTCTTGGCGGGGCTCTTGCTGTAATTGTTTTAGGACCAAGATTAGGTTTGATTTGTCTATCAGTAGTTGTCATAATACAATCTCTACTTTTTGCTGATGGTGGTCTTAGTGCATTAGGTGTGAATGTTCTAAATATGGCAATAGTTACCAGTGCAACAAGCTGGTTTATCGTAAAATATTGGATAAAATTTATTGGTAAAAATAAAACCTCTATTGTGACTGTTAGTGTCCTTGCCGGGATTCTAAGTGTAGTTTTTTCATCAATAGCGTTTACTATTCAATACGCAATTGGCGGAACAATATCTATTCCAGTCGGTACAGTTTTGATAGCTATGGTTACAACTCATCTAATTATTGGGTTGGGAGAAGGAATAATTACTGCCTTAATAATTACTCTACTAATGCGCGTCAGGCCAGATTTGGTTTACGCATACGACAGAAGCGGTGAAAATACAACAAAAGTTTCTTTTTATGGATTATTTATTATTTTGATATTGCTTTTAAGTCTTATTACACCTTTTGCTTCATCCTCACCAGATGGATTAGAGTCGGTTGCTGAAGAATTTGGATTTACTCAAACTGATGGAGTTGTTTTGCTTCTTGACGATTATGGGATTAATGCAATCAATAATAATTTCTTATCTACTGTTTTAAGTGCTCTATTAGGCATAACTGTTGTTGCAATTCTGTTCAATTTGATTATTACTAGAAGAAAAAGTGGGAAAAATTCTTAAGATTTGTTTTGATTTTTAAAACATCTTTAGTTAGATTTAAATTACTTTTTATGAAGAAAGTCTTTATAGATGATCATTATAAGAAGTATCAAGAGATAACCCTTGAGACAGGAAATCTGGAAACAGATTGCGGAGTTTTCAAGGGTTTTCTCGTTTCCTAACCTTTTTTAAATTTACTTACTATTTAACTCAATTTTATTAGGTGTTTAATTCGCTAATCCATAATGAAATTAGTAATCATAAAAATTGCTCCCTGTAATTTGTTGGTATACAAAAAATCCCTTGAACTTTGTTCTTGGGGTGTTCAATTTAACAAATTTAGCTAAAATTTTATACGATGGTAAATCAAGCAAAATTTAAAATCTTAGAAAAAGAATGTACTGCATGTATTAAATGCTCATTGTCTTCCACACGACAAAATGTAGTTTTTGGTCGAGGAAATCCCAATGCCAAACTTTTAGTTATAGGTGAAGCGCCGGGGCAACAAGAAGACGACCAAGGCTTGGCCTTCGTTGGAAGAGCTGGAAAAATGTTAGATAACATATTTTTATCTGTAGGTATAGATACAAATAAAGACTGTTATATATCAAATATCGTAAAGTGTAGGCCACCAAATAATAGGAAGCCTTTCTTACAAGAAGTTTCAGAATGTAGTCCGTGGTTAACTGAACAAATTACAATGATTAAACCAAAAATTATCGTATTAGCAGGATCTACTGCAGTTCAGTCTTATCTTGAAATTAGTGAACCTATTTCTAAATTGAGAGGAGGGTGGATTACAAAAGATAGTATTAAGTGTATGCCAATTTTTCATCCTTCGTATTTACTAAGGAATCCATCAAAAGAAAAAGGTAAGCCTAAGTGGCTGACATGGCAGGATTTAAAAAAAGTCAAGAGAGAACTTAACTCACTCTGAAAATTCCTCTTTGGTGTTTAGTAACAATGAGAAGAAAATAAAAATAGATGCAATAACAATATTGGAATTAAATGCTTCATTTAAAAATACAACACCTGCTGTAACTCCGACAATTGGAACAAGGTAGTCTACAGATGCAACTTGCAAAGCGCTTACCCTTCTAATAAGCCAAGTAAAAGCTGTAAAAGCACTAAGATTTGAAATTACCAACGCTCCTATTCTGATTATTTGAGATGTTGATAAAGATTGCGGCTCTATATCAAAAATTATATAAGCAGCGATACTTAAAATAATTACTAGCGGATATTGATATGTAAGCCAGGTTGCAACTTTATACTTTGGTGCATATTTTCTATTTAGAACCGTTGCCAATGCAATACACTGGACACCAAAAAATGCTAATGTTCCGCCAAGTAAAATATCCCCATCGTTCAACAAGCCTGTTTCTCCTGTAATAAACAAATACAGAATCCCTATAAATCCAACAATTATGGCGATATATCTAACTCTTGAGATTTTCTCTTCTTTTAAAAGAATCTTTAACCAAAGTGCTGTAAATACTGGAGCTGAACTAATAAGCAAGGTAACAAGCCCAGAGGAAATATATTGTAAGGCATAAATAAAAAACCAGCTTACAGAAAAGACTGAGAATGTACCCGTAATTGTTGCCTCTTTAAGTATTCTCATTTGAAACTTTTCTCTTATAAATAAAAAATAATTCAAAAAAAGAATTGAGCCGATTAGGGTCACTCTTAATGTCACTAAGAAGATTTCATTAACCCCTTCAATTAACAAGCTTCTAGAAAGAACATTTCCTGAACCCCACATAAATGCAGCTACTAATACTGCTCCAATAGTTTGAATCAGTGTTGGCTTTTCTAAATTATTTTTTTCTGTTGAATTCATTATTGAGATAGTAACGTCTCAAAAAAGATAACTTTTATTATAAATTTCTAGTACTATTTCAAATACGGGAGCAAAAGCTGAGAGGGTTTAACAACCGACCGTATGAACCTGTTAGGTAATTCTAACGAAGGGAAATCGAACTCTCATATCCCATTATTAATAAAGGAATTATTTATATATGGATACAAATTTAATCTACTTAATAGTTGTTGCTATTTTGTCATGGATTTACTTCAAAACAAGAAACTTAAAATCCAATGAAGATGAATACTTTGTTTTAAACAGGTCTGAGGGCGTACTTGGTTTAACTTTAAGTTTTTACGCAAGTGGTATGGGGCTTTGGATTTTAACCTCACCAGCTGAAGTGGCTTGGTATGGTTTGGGATACGACATTTATGGATATGCTCTATCTGCAGCTACACCGTTTGTACTTATTTATATTTTTGGACCTAAGATTGCAGAATTGCTTCCCAATGGAGTAACCCTTGCACAGTTTGTTGAAACTAAATACGGTAGTATTGCTCAAAAAGTAGTTTCATCAGTAGCAGTCATATATATGGGAGCTTTTTTAGTTGCTGAGTTTGCATCAATAGGTTTTGTTTTTGGATCAATATCATCTGTTCGTGGAGTATTGATAAGTTTACTTATTGCTGTCACAACCTTAGCCTACTTATTTAAACATGGTTTCAAAGCTTCTTACTTTACAGATAAGCTTCAGAGTTTTGGGATTGTTTTTTTACTAGTTATTGTTTTTACTATATGGTTCAATCAGAATAGTCCTTCTCAAATAATGTCTTTTGCAAATGCTGGCGGTTTAAATTCTTTTGAGACTTTTAGTCTTAAGTCTGCCCTAGCTGTAATAATTGCAGTAACTGCAGCTGAAGTTTTTTCTATGGGGTATTGGCAAAGGACTTTTTCAGCAGAGAACTCAGAAGTTATAAAAAAAGCAAGTATTTTTTCAGGGCTTGGTGCTTTCTTGACCATTCTTTTGTTAGGAATTGGCGGTGCAGTTGGAGCAGGAAAAGGTCTTGAAACGCCTTCATTAAGCTTTATTGACCAGCTTGAATTAAATAATTTTACGATTATTTTACTAGTTTCTTTAGCCACCCTACTTGTAACATCGAGCATTGATACTCTTGAAAATGCAATAGCTTCAACTATTTCCGTTGACATCATTAAGAAAAAATCAGAAGAAGCTAAATTAATAACGTTACTAGTTGTTTGTACTGCTTTAATAATTTCACTTGAAGTAACAAGTATTTTTAATGTATTTTTAGTGGCTGATCTGTTTGCTACTTGTCTTGTTTTTCCAGCTTTCTATAGGCTGAAAAAATCTAGTAAGGATGCTTTACTTATTATTCCATTCGTCGGATCACTTATTTCCGTTTATATCTATAGATATCTATTTATAAATCTAAGTGAAAACCCTGGAGGTATTTTTATACCGACAGACCTTTATGGTTTAGCTGATCTAAATACTTTTGCTATAGCTTTATTTTCATCAGCACTAATTACACTTGTCGCTGATAGTTTAAGTAAATAGAATATGTTTTAATATATGAAATCTGAAAACTTAAATTCCTTTAATACATTATCTAATTTAGTTGGTAAAGGTAAAAATTTAGTTGTACAAAGTACTCGCATGGACTTTGATACAAATACATACATCAGTGAGTTGTGGAAAAGAAGCAACGGTGAATGGAAGAAGTTTAAATCAGGGGACAGTAACTTTAGTAATCCAAAATTTGGAGATAAAGAAAATACTATTTTTTATATTAAAACAAATAGAACTGTACAAGACAAAAGTAAATCAAAAAAAACTTTATCTTCTATATATATGCAAGCAGGAAGATCTGTAAATAAAGTTTTTGAGATTGATGGGAGTATAAGTAATTACTTATTAAGTGCTGATGGAAAATTTATATACGTAACTTCAAGTGAATTTAGTGAAGAATTTAAAAATATAGAAAATAAAGATTCTGAGCCAATGTATTATGAAAATCTTCCATTTCGTTTTGATACTAGAGGAATAATCTATAACAAAAGAGGTCACGTCTATAAGGTTAATCTTGGAACAAGTAAATTTAATAAAATAGTAGACGGAGATAAAAACCATATTATTTCAATCGGGTCCTTGGTTGAAAGTGATAAGGGTGTTGTTTTCTCTTATGAAAAGTACAACTCTAAGGGGACCATGTTAGAAGAGAAAGTTGGCTCATTAGAAGCCAAAAAGATTAATGAAGTTCATTCAAAAGGAAGCATGGGTAATCTTTTCTATTATGAAGGTGAGCTTCACGCAGTAGGTTTAAGAAATAGGTTTGACTGGCCGACAAACACGGCTGTTTTAAAACTTTCAAGCAATGGAAAAGTTACATTTAGACATCGTACGTTTGATAGAAATGTTGTAAAAGCAGAGGTTAGTGATTCTATACTCTATTTTTTATATGAAGACTCTGGAAAAACTTTGCTCCGTGATGGAACAAATAACATTGATTTAATTGATGCAGAAGTTACGGTTAAAGATTTTGCCTTTAACAATGATAAAATCTATGTGATAGCCAACTCATTCTCAAAGCCTGACGAAGTCTATGAACTAAATAATGGTCAACTTGAAAAAACGTCCAAAGCTAATGAATTTTTTAACAAAAAGGTTAAGACATGGGATTGTGAGTATAGAAGAATTGATACAGGAAAATCAAAAATAGATACGTGGGGAATTTTTGTGGGTAAAGATAAACCAACAATCTTGAATATTCATGGTGGGCCCGCAAGCCAATACGGTTTTACATTTTTTGATGAGTTTCAAACATATGCTTCTGCAGGTTTTAATGTTATTGCTTGTAACCCCAGAGGTTCTAGTGGTAGAGGTCATGATTTCTTAAGAGATGTCTGTGGTAACAAATGGGGGATGACAGACTTACATGATGTTCTTACTTCATTTAAAAGTATGAAAAAATTAATGGGCATTACAAATAGAAATGATGGAATTATGGGTGGCTCGTATGGAGGTTTTATGACCTCTTGGGTCATTAGTCATAATCCGAATATGTTCAAATCTGCGATAGTTGAAAGAGCGCTTTTAAATTGGGAGACTATGGTTGGTACGTCAGACATAGGAATAGGTTTTCCTGAAATGTATTTACTTGATGATATGGAAAAAAATATTAATTTATACAGAAAAAAAAGTCCTATTACATACGCATCAAATATAAAAACTCCGACACTAATTATTCACTCACAAGAAGACTACAGATGCCCAGTAGAGCAAGCAGAACAGTTATTTTCCAACCTTAAAAGAAGAAGTGTGAAAACAGCAATGCTTAGATTTCCTGGTGAAAGTCATGAGCTTTCTAGATCTGGAACGCCAAATCACAGAAAACAAAGATTTGACCATATCATTAATTGGCACAAAGATAATTTGAATTAACTTTCGTCTTCACATCCACATTCTGGACACATCATTTTTCACCTCCTATTTCCTCTAGTTTTATAATTGCCCTTTTTTCATCAGGACCTTTCATGATCATCTTTGCCATCATGCCGTATTTTTTTCTAATTAAATCTGTAGCTTGTTTTTTAAGATCTAAGTCTTCTATAAGTGTTGCTTTTAAATCAAGGCTCTCTGAAAGTTTTTTAGAACCATTTTGGTTAGTAATGTAAATTGTTGCTTTACCATTATTTCTTACTCTTTTGACTTTTCCAGCATTAAGGCTCGTTGTAACAACTAATGAATTAGAAAAAGCAGCAACCCATACTGGAGTTGTGACAGAGGATTTATCTCTCTTATAAGTAATGAGGTTTATGTATTCAGCTTCTGTGAAATTGTTTAAATTCATAAATTAAGTTTAAAAATAATTTAGCAATAGTTCAGGTAGTTGTTTAAATCTTCTTGCAGTGTTATCCTCAGAAAAAAGTACATAAATAACGAAAAGAATCAAAAATACTCTGGCTGGTGTTATCTTTCTAGACATAGAAATATGCTAAATATTTCTATGATAAAAAAAAGGGATTTTTATAAAATCCCTTTTTTCTGTGCATTTTTTGTATGCGTTATCTGTTAGAGAGAACTATGTTGGAGTATCTCCTTCATTAAAATCAATAAACAGCTTACCTGCGTACACAGGTCCCATATAAGCTATAGTGCTCCCGTCGAACAAGTCAGTCTCTGATTCACTATCAAGTGCGTCTTGTAGTTTCGCAACAGCAGCATCCATATCTTCTTGTGAATCCCAAAAGTTCCAACTAATGGCGCTATCTCCATCAAAAATCGCACCTGTTACCTGAAGGCCTTCTGACTCTTCATATATTGGATCTACTTTTTCTTTTAAGAAATTTAAGACAGCTTCTGTGTCTTTTGCAACACCTACAACTAGTCTCAAATAACTTGGTCTTTGACTTTCTTTATCCATAGTTTGGTATACCTTGCCATACACAGCATCACCTTGGTATATAACTGGAGGTGCTGCCATTAAGTCGGCGGCCTCGGATAAAATACCTTGAATTTGATCTATAACAGCTTCCATTGATTCTTTACTTTCGTAACATGCAATATTTATGCCTGTTGTGTCTCCAGTAATTGCAGCTGTCATAGAAAGCAATCCGGGCGTATTGTCAAACTCCGTCATTACTCTCTCTTTAACAAAAGACACTGCCTCATCTTTTTTTCCATCTTGTAAGGCTGGTAACGTTACTCTAAAATACATAATCTATTCTCCCGACTTACTAAATGCAATGCTTATTCCGTATACAAAAACTGGGAAGAGAATTACTCCTCCAAGAATGAATACCGGCACAAAAGCAGCTAGTGGTATCAAACCAAATAATGCTCCAATTTGAACAGCTATAACAAGGTAAGCAGCACCTTGTCCAGACATTCTTCCCCACGATGGAACACGATTATTTTCATCAGCACTTATTAAGCATAAGGCCCATATTCCATATAGGACGAATGTAACGAGCTGGCCGTTATTTGCAACTGCATTTGCTTGATCTGCTGATAGTACAGAATCAAAGACGCTGTTTGCATTACCTGTTGATGACAATGATCCTGTTAGTTGAATTACTGCAGCAACAAATAGTATTGCACTGACAATCCTAAAGTATGGATTGTTGTCTCCAAACAATTTTTGAGTTAACGAAATTGTAAACAAAATTCCAAAAGTTTGAACAAATGAAGCTATATCTACAATAGCTCCGTATTCAGTGCTATAACCAATCTGATCTGGCCCAATAAGCAAAGCTTGAACTGCGAATACAACAATGGTTCCCAATGCTGCAATTCTTGCCATTAAACTACCGAGCTGAGCTTCTTTACTAGTTAACATAATTTCCTTTCTATATTTTTCCTACAGGAAAATCGACATAGTTTTTCCAAACATTACATTCTCCTGTTAATTCTTGAGGTGCTTCTTTAATTAAATTTGTAACTGCATCTTGTACAACATCTGCGATTACATCAGATGCTGCATGTGCAGCATCGTGACTCGTCCAAAAATTGAAACTAAAACCACTATTGTCATCAACTTTGCATGCAGCAGTAGCAAATATGCCATCAACATTTTCATATGCCGGATAAACAGTGTTTGTCATAAACTCTGTAACATCATCATAAGTTTTACCTTCTTGAGTTCCACCGCCTAATACAAATCTTGCAAAAAATGGGTCTTCACCATCTTTTGGAACCATAATGTATTGTTGTCCTGCAACCATTGGCCCTTCAAGTATTGTTGGGGGTTCTGTAATGAAATCAGCTAATCCTGAAAGGTTTTGTTGAAACTCTGACATTGCAGCTTCTTTTGCTTCATTGTTCACCCAAGTAGTCCATGCCATGAGCTGACCAGCATTGTTAATACATGCTGCAGCACCAAGAAGACCACTTACTTGATCATAAACAGAAATTGCTACGTCTCTAAAATAATGAAGAGCTTCCTCTGTCATTCCTTCTTTTGGAGTTGCTAATCCTAGTCTTACATACATTATCTATCTCTCCATGCTAACAATGGGCCTACTCCTAGACCTAAGATAAATGTTACCCAAAGGACTAATTGAAGGGGCATTAAAGCTTCTGGCGGTTCATATCCAAAAAATGTCCCAGCCCCAGCAAAAATAACTCCCATAAGCCCTCCGACTAAAAGGTTGTATCTCCATATATTACCAATAACACCCTCTGAAACTGCATATAAAGCCACCATGTTTAAACAAATAAAAAAGAAAAAAGGACCAAATTCATTTCCATCACTTCCTAGTGTTAAACAGTTTCCTGCAAAAATTGCTGCTGCTAGAAAAGTTGTGCCTTCTCTCCAATTTTCAGGCACATTATCTCCTAATAATGGTTTAATGGTCAGAAAAATACCAGCAAGGCTTAAACCCCATAAAAAGTTTACCAATAGCTCTCCCGGAGGAGCTTCCATTCCCATTATTCCTGTAGTTACAAATCCTAAAAGGTTTGTAATTAGGAATAAGTAACCAGCCTGTTGTGCATTTTCTTTATCTGTTGATGCAAAAAATGATTTCATAATTTATTTCCTTTCTTTTATTCTGTGCTTGATGACATTTTGTCACCCCAAGCAACATAACTTCCGTATCCAAAACCTATAATCATAGAGATCCATGCGATTCCAAAAACTAGTTGGATTGACTCTGGTGGTGTATAATCAAAAAATAAATTTCCACCTGAGGCAATGAGGATAAAAGTAAAAGCAAAAATACTTAAATACTCATAAACTGGTCTAAAGACTCCAGTACCTCTTATAGTAAGAAGATAAGTCAATGAGTTGAATGCCCACAGGAAGTACATTCCTGAAAAACCATTTTCTCTAAATTCAGGTACTGATATTTCAATAAGTGTTCCAAGTATTATCACTGTTCCTAAAATACCGGTAGCCATTTTCCAGTACTCAGGTACCTGATCTTCAACTAATTGATAACTACCTATAATTATCGCTAATAATGTAAAACCCCAAGCAAAGTTGAATATTCTATTTACTCCATCAACGGACTCAAAAAGTTCAAATCCAGTAGCAATTAAATAAATATTACAACCAATAAAACCGATTGCGTTTTGTCTTACAAGACTGCCTATCGGTTGGGTAAAAAATGCTTTCATTTTATTTCCTTTCTTTTGTTATTGTTTATTGCTAAAAGCTGTGTAAGTTCCCGCTGTAATTCCTATAAGCCAGGTAAAGAACACTGGCAAAAATATTATGTCAAGAGATTCAGGTATCTCTACTCCAAAAAAGAACTCTGCGCCTAAAACAAGAATAAATGCAGAAGCTCCAAACATAATCATATATCTAAATACGTTAGACATATTACCTTCAGTTGTGAAAGCATACCCAAGAAAAGCAAAATTAAGAAATATAAATATTGGTTCTCGTGCAATTGGGTTTTCTAGTTCTCTTGCGACATAACCAGTGTCGATCAAGTTATCCAGCAAAATAACAGCAGCAATCATAGCGTTTGCAGTCCTCCAGGATTCAGGAATGCTGTCTTCCATTATTTGTGGTCCAAGGAGTACAATCTGTGCTATTGCTACAGCTCCAAAGAAACTAGCTAATGTTCTGACAACTAGTATGTCTGGCTGTATAAAAGCTATTACTCCAGAGATAAAGAATAGAATTGATGATGTTTTCGCTGTAGAAACATCATCTTGGATGAAAAATTTTTTCATAGGTTAACCTACCTTCCATAAGCTCCCCCTAATATTTGACGTAATTTAACTTCCTTAAATTACATGGCTATTCTACAAAAATATTATGAGGCTTGTATTAGATTTTATTAAATTTATGTAAAATTTAAGTAAAATAAGGCTTTACAAGGACCTGGAGCTTTACTTTTTAAGAAATATTTTTGAGAGTTTTAACAAGACTTTCAATGAGCATTTCAATGTGGTCAAGTTGAACACTCTCGTTCGGTGCATGAGCATTTCCAAGTTCTTCGTCAGCAGCACCAACTAATACAAGTTCTGCATTAGGAAATTCTCTCACAAAATCATTAGCAAAAGGTATAGAGCCTCCAACACCAATATACGCTGTTTCATTATCCCAAATTGAATTAAAGCTGTTAACCAACTCTGTTGTAAATGGTTTATTAGGATTTGCAACTACGCCGGAACCTTTTGAGTTTGGAATAAATTTAACTGATGCATTCCAAGGAATATTCTTCATCACATGTTCCTCAAGCATTTTCATTGCATGCTCCGGATCTTCTGTTGGCGGAAGTCTGAGGCTAATTTTTGCACTAGCTTTAGGGATAACTAAATTTACTGCATCTTTAACTGGTGGAGCATCAATAGCTAATACATCTAGTGCTGGTTCTAGCCAAAGTCTTTTTGAAATACTTTCGGTATCAAATAGATTAATTTCATCTGATCCAAGCATTTTTTTCATAAAAGATTCTTCAAGTTCTGTAACTTGCATATCAGTTGGGGTTAAACCTTCAACCATGAGCTCTCCCTTTTCATTATGAAAAGAAGCAATGATTCTACTCAACACCATAAAAGCGTCTGGAACAACTCCTCCACCAACACCAGAGTGTATTGGTCTCATTGGTTGATCAACTTCAATAATTGCATCTACAAGTCCTCTTAAAGTTGTAGTCACAGTTGGAACTCCAATTTTTACATTTCCTGAATCTGCGATAACTATTACATCAGCTTCTAAAGCGTCTCTGTTCTGTTCGATGAAATCTGACATGGTTGGAGAGCCAATTTCTTCTTCACCTTCAATAAAAATACGAATATTTACTGGCAAGTCGTCAAGTAGTTCTTTTACTACATTGTAATGAACAACTACTCCAGATTTGTTATCACCAGAACCTCTTCCATACAGTCTTCCATCTTTCACTACTGGATCAAAAGGTTCAGTATTCCATAAATCTAAATCACCAACTGGTTGTACGTCATGGTGCGCGTATAGCAAGACTGTTTTTTTAGATGGATCAATTTCTGTATGCGCTACTACAGCTGGCATGCCTCCTGCAACTTTTATAACTTGAGTATTGAGTCCTAAATTTGCAAACAAGTCTTGAACAAATTGTGCTGATGCATCAACATCATCTCTGTGGTTCTTGTCTGAACTGATAGATCTTATTTCTACCATTTCTGATAATAGTTTAACTATTTCTTCTTGAGCCATAATTTACATTTTAAGGTCAAAATATATTTACTCGTAAGAGATAGCGTCGAGTATGTTTTGTCTTGCTGCCCTAATAGCTGGAAGTATAGCTGCAATGACACCTGCAATAATTGCTATACCAATCCATAAGAATGTCTGTGGAATAGAAACAGCGAAAACTGTGAACCCTTCATCAGCTAATGTTTGTATCAAGCTCCATGCAAAGAAAATTCCAAGTCCTGTACCTAAAGCAGCACCGAATATAGAAATAATAGAAGATTCAATAAAAATCATTCTTCTTATTTGCTTTCTATATGTTCCAATTGCTCTCATTAGTCCAATCTCTCTTGTTCTTTCATAAACTGAGAGAGATAAAGTATTGGTTATTCCAAACAGTGCAACAAAAATGGAGATTGATAAGAACCCGTAAATTACATTAAGTAATAACTGTATTTGATTGTTTGCTTCTTCAACTAATCCGTCTTCATCTCGTATTTCAACACCAGGGTAACCATCAACAATCCCATTAATTTTCTCTTCTAGCTCAGGAGTTTTTTCGGATACGTTAAAATATAACTCAGTATCTAAAGACTCTTCATTAAAAAATGAATTATTCTCTAATAAAACAAAAAATTCAGCAGGAGGTTGGGTCGTCCAATCAAATATATAAGAAACAGTAAAAACTTTTTCCCCTTCTTCAGGAATCGTTAATGTAACTTTATCGCCAACAGATAGCTCTTCTCTCTCAGCAGTAGGCCTTAGAATTCCGATAGTATTTTTTTCCAAAAACCCTTCTCTGCTTCCCTCAATATCATCTGTCTTTACAAGATCAAAAACTGTTTCATCAACTGCACCTAGTATCAGGGGTCTTTGATTATATCCAACCACTGTAGCTCTTGTTCTTGAAAGTTTAGTTACTTCATCAAGCTCTAAGAGCTCTTCAGACAATCCTGTTGGAATTCCTGGAGATGCAAATACATTAGCTGCACTTACTTGATAGTCAGCTAATATTACTTCACTAATTAAAGTCTCAGCCTGTGCTTTAAATGAAGTCGTAATTACATTAGCCAAAGAAATTAACGTTAAACCAATCATTAAAGCAGATGCAGTAGAAGCTGTTCTTCTTGGTGTACGTTTTGAGTTTTCTGTTGCTAACTTGCCTAAAATACCAAACACAAGGTTGTATACTTTTTCAAATAAAAATACAAAAGGTTTTGTTATTGATGGAGTTATTACTGATATACCGATAAATATTATTCCTGCTCCAAAACCAACTTGTTGTAAAGCAGACAGTGTGGGTAGATCTAAAAATTCAAACAATACACCAAATAGCATTCCAAAACCTATCGTTGAAATTAAAGAGCCAAGTAATAGGCGTATAAATAATGATTTTCCTTTTGGAGTTGAAATACTATCTCTTATAGCTTCCATGGGGCTTACTTGTGAGGCCTTTCTGGCTGGAAGTATCGAAGACATAATAGTGACAGTTATTCCAATTGCTAAACCAACCAATGCAGCTTCTGTAGTTAAAACTAATGGACCATCTGGAAGTCCGAATTCAAAATACTGCAATCCAGCTTTAACCGCTACAGCCAATCCAATGCCTAAACCAATACCTAGGCCTGATCCAATAATCGACATAAAGAGAGATTCTGAGATAACTAGTCTATAAATCTGTCGCTTGGACGTACCTAAAGCTCGCAACAATGAAAGTTCTTTTGTTCTTTGGAGCAAGAGGATTCTGAAGGTATTTTGAATAATAAAAGCACCAACAAATATTGCTATTCCAGCAAAAACATTAAGAATAGTATTGAAAAAATCTAGACCCTGTTTGATAGAGTCTGCTTGCTCTGCAGCTGCTTCTTGTGCGTTAATTACATTTAAGTTTTCTGAATCTAAGTTTGTAATTTGATCTTTAACATCATTGATATCAAAATTGTCTTCAATTACAACATTAATCAAATCGACTTTACCTCTTGAATCTAAAAGCCTCTGTGCTGTTTTAAATTCAAATAAAGCAAATGTTGCACCACCAGGCGACCCAACACTTGCAAATTCTGCAATTCCTGAAATAGTAAATGTTGCAGGAGTTGCTCCAGCAAGAACGGTAACTTTATCTCCTACAACAAATCCATTATTTTCAGCTGTTAACACATCCATAACTACTTCTTTAATACTTGCAGGAGGTTCTCCATCAACAAGAGACCATTGCTGAGCATAAGAGTTGCTATCCCAGGCTGCACCAAATGTAGGTGCAAAACCATTTTGAATAAGAATTGTTTCTCTTGGGCACTCTTTGATAAAAGAATGGCAGTCTTTTCTTGGCCCAAATTTTATATACTGAGCATATCCTAAAACCTCTCCCCAAGCAGCTTTCACACTAGGTAGATTTTGTATATCTTGTATCTTTTCATCAGGAATCTTTTTAACTTCAAAAGAAATAGGTCCCTGTCCACCATCTCCGCTAAATCCTTGAGCAAAATCTTCTTGAATAGGTTGTACTACTAAGTCAACCCCTTCATATATACCCGTAAACAAATTGTCAAATGCTGACTTATTGCTTTCAGAAAAAATATTCGAGGCAATAATTACTGCTACGCCGAGAATAATTGACGATGTAGTGAGAAAAATTCTAACTGGGTAAGTTTTTAAGTTTTTCCAAGCTATAAGAAAAAGCGGGCGCTTTGTAAATCCAAACATTAGATGTTAGTTAAGGCTGTAACCTCTGCAACAATTTCTTCCTGGGTTGGTTTTTCTAAATCACTTGCAATACTTCCGTCTTTTAACATGACTACTCTATTTGCAAAAGAAGCTGCATAGGGATCATGTGTCACCATAATTATTGTCTGGTTCAATTCATCAACTACTGATTTCATAAAAACTAGTAATTCTTTACTTGATTTGGAATCTAAGTTTCCTGAAGGTTCATCAGCAAATATAACTTCTGGTTTCGTCGCCATTGCTCGTGCGGCTGCAACACGTTGCTGTTGGCCACCAGATAATTCGTTCGGCCTGTGAGTTAACCTGTCACCAATATCTACTGCATCAACAACTTGTTTTACCCAGTCCATATCTGGCTTTCTACCAGCTATTGATGCGGGAAGGGTAATGTTTTCTTCAGCAGTTAGAGTTGGGATTAAATTAAATGCTTGAAAAACAAAACCAAAACTATCTCTTCTAATTTTTGTTAATTGTTTGTCATTAAGTGTTGATATATCTTCTTCTCTCAAATAAATTTGACCTGATGTAGGTCTATCTAGTCCCGCTAGGCAATGAAGTAAAGTGGACTTTCCGGAACCAGAAGGTCCCATAATTGCCGTAAAATCATTTTCTTTAAATTCAACATTAATATCGTCTAGCGCTGTAACGCTAGTTTCTTTTTCACCATAAATTTTTGTTAAATTTAGTGAGTGGATTATTTTATTCATGAGTTCAATACTAGGTAATAAGTTGGTTTATTGATATTTTGTTAATGTATTGTTAACAAAAAATTTACAATTATAATTTTGAAATTTTATAAAAAACATCTACATTTATAACAATGTATAAAGTAACAAACTGGAACTGGTGGATTCTACATATGTAGGTGCCTAGTTCTATGTTGTTTTCTAAAGCCGGGCACAGCCCGGTTTTTTTATTTTAGGAGGAACAATGAGCGAACAATATAAATTTTTATTGTCAGAATCTGAGATGCCAACAAGGTGGTATAACATAATCCCAGATTTGCCAAATCCATTACCACCACCGTTGAATCCACAGACAATGGAACCAATTGGTCCGGAGGATTTAGCTCCTCTATTTCCAATGGGATTGATTTTACAAGAAGTATCTCAAGATTCGTTTATAGACATACCAAAACCTGTCTTAGACTTATATAAGCTTTATAGGCCTTCTCCGTTATTTAGAGCAATTCGTCTTGAGAAAGCTCTGGGTACAAAATCAAGAATTTATTATAAATATGAAGGTGGATCCCCGTCTGGCTCGCATAAACCTAACACTGCAATCCCCCAAGCGTTTTATAACGCTGAAGAAGGTGTTAAAAAAATGGTTACAGAAACAGGTGCTGGGCAGTGGGGTTCTGCTCTGGCTTTTGCATGCCAAGCTTTTGGAATTGAACTAGAGGTGTTTCAAGTAGCTGCATCATATTTGGCAAAACCATATAGGAAAACAATGATGGAGATATATGGTGCAAAAGTGTATTCAAGCCCCTCTGAAAGAACAGATATTGGAAAAAAATTCCTTTCTGAAGACCCTGAAACTCCTGGAAGTCTGGGTATTGCTATTTCAGAAGCTATTGAAGTTGCAGCAAAAGATGAGAAAACAAGATACGCATTAGGAAGTGTGTTGAATCATGTCCTAATGCATCAGACAATTATTGGTGAAGAGGCATTAAAACAATTAGAACTTACAGACGACTATCCAGATGTAATTGTTGGTTGTACTGGAGGTGGTTCAAACTTTGCTGGTCTTTTTACACCTTTTGCTAGAGAGAATATGCAAAATAACAAATCTACAGTTATACGAGCTGTTGAGCCACAGGCTTGTCCATCTTTGACTAAGGGAACGTATGCATATGATTTTGGGGACTCAGTAGGAATGGCTCCCGTAGTCAAAATGCATACCCTTGGTCATTCTTTTGTGCCTGATCCAATTCATGCTGGTGGTTTAAGATACCACGGAATGGCACCACTAGTTAGTGCTATGTATGAAGAAAAATTAATTGAGGCAGAGGCTATAGGTCAGAAAGAGTGTTTTGAAGCAGGTCAGTTATTTGCAAAAACTGAAGGTATAGTTCCAGCTCCTGAGGCTACTCATGCAATTGCGTCAGCAATACGAGCAGCAAAAAATGCAGATGAAAACTCTAAGTCCATTGCAGTTTTAACCGCCATGTGTGGTCATGGACACTTTGATATGCAGGCTTATAGTAATTTCTTATCAGGAGAAATGGTAGATTACGAATTTCCTGCTGAAAAAGTAAAGATAGCAAAGGAGTCAATTAAGTCTTAGAGTGGTTATCTCCTTCCACTCTGAAACCTTTGGTCCTGTTTTGTATAAAGACAGAGTATCAAATGAAATAGTTATAGGGATGAGTTCATTAAGCTCCCTGGGTCGAAAGATTTAGGTAACTCATCCCCATAACTTAATGAAAGATGTGGTACCCAAAGGCTTGGCCATCCTTGGATTTTTGAAACAGAATTAAAAAAGTAAGAATTATCAGATGATTCTAGATACAACCTCTGAAAATATGTGTCTCCAATTGAAAATTTATCAAAAACAATATCGCATTTATCATTAGATAGCTGTGTTAAGGTCTCAACCCCTCTTTCTTCAGTAACAATATGTGTAACAAGTGTTACATGTGGAAAAAAACTATCTTTTGATCCATCAGAAGCATATCTATTGATTAGGTTTGTTATCTCTTTATTATGTTGGGAATTTTGAAGCCAGATTGAGTATGTTTCAATATTCATAGGTTTAATTATATTAAAGAATTGTGACTCAACAGCGAATTAAATGCAATGGTTTATTGAATTCGAACTTTCTTTAATTTACTTACAAAAAAGCAGATTACAAAAATTGAAGTTGCTACTAAAGACATGGTTGGACCAGAGGGTAAGTTAAAAAAGTAAGATAGAAAAAGACCTGAAACTGATGAAAAGACTCCAAAAATAATACTTACATATATGGACGGAACAAATGTATCTGTTATTTGCTTTGATGCAGCAGCCGGAATTAAAAGCATGCTTAAAACTAAAATAATTCCAACTGTTTGAAGAGACGCCACAATAGCTACAGATAAAATTATGAGAAATAAATAATTTAAGAAATTAGTATTTAGACCTTTTACCTCTGCACCAATTGGATCATAGGAATAAAACAGTAGTTGCTTGAAAAATATTATGACCAAACTAACTACAGCAAAACACATTGCAATAACTATTAATACATCAAATTGACTCACTGCTAATATTTGGCCAAATAATAGATCCTCTAAATTAATTGTTACATTAAGTACCGAAATCAAAATAAATCCAAGCGCAAAAAAAGAAGAAAAAATAATGCCTATTGCAGTGTCCTCACCAACATTTGAATTTTTGATTATATATCCCAAGAAAAGTGCAATCAATATAGATGCTGGAACCCCTAATTCAGAAATACTAAAACCAAGAAAAACACCGACTGCAATAATCGGAAGTGTCGCATGAGCCATTGCATCAGCCATAAAACCCATATTTCTATTGATAGCAAAAGGTCCCAATATTGATAACATAATCCCTGAAGCTATAGCAGTGACTAAAGAACGAACCATAAAATCATACTTGAAAGGTTCAATTATTATTTCAATCATTATTTTTCATATGACTTTCTGGAGTGTGTGTTTTAAACATCTCAAAATGTGAACCATACATTTCTTGAATTACATCTTTAGTTAATACTTCAGATGGGTCTCCATAAGCACAACAGTGCCTATTCAGACATAAGACTTCATCAAATTTTTCCTCGAGATTATTTATGTCGTGAGTTGCAACTAAAATTGTTTTACCATCTAGATTTATATCACTAATTAAACTCATGATATCCTCTTGAGCTCCGACATCAACAGCGCTAAAAGCCTCGTCTAAAAGTAAAATGTCTGCATCTTGAGCTAGGCCCCTTGCTATTAAGACTCTTTGAAATTGTCCACCTGATAGATTGTTTATATTTTCATTTATTTTTTCAGTAAGTCCAACATTTTCTAATGCTTCTTTAATTTTTGAATTTATTTTTTTTCTTGAAAACAAATTTAAAGAACTTTTATTAATTAGACCCATTTCAACTACCTGTTTTACAGAAAGAGGAAAGTTTCGGTTAATTAAATCTCTTTGAGGAACGTAGCTGATTGTGCCCTTAGCGTCTTTTGGACTCATACCATTAATTTGCAATGAACCTGCCACAATGGGAACTAATCCTGCAATAGCATTGAATAAAGTGGATTTACCACCACCATTTGGTCCTACAACTGCAACCTTTTTCCCTTTATTGATTTCAAAAGTTACATCATCTAATGCAGGCGTGTTGCCAAGCTGAACACAGCAACCGTCAGAAACGATGATTGCTGTGTCACCAAGTACACTTTCTTCAGCTGTTTTCATTGTGATACCTTTCTTTAGATTGCTGAAAGTTATCTACAATCAACTTAATCTGTATTTGAAAGATTCTCCACAATTAATTCAACAGCAGCGATTAAAAACTCTGGATAGGTTTGACCTGGTTTAAGAGTTTCTACCCACAAGCCTTCAACAGCTTTTATTCCTGTTTCTGCAACAATTGTTTCTGCATAAACAGATGGAGCTTCAGCTTCAATAAAAATTACCTTTACATTATTATCTTCTATTACGTCAATCACACCAACAAGCTGTGATGGTGTTATCTCGTTCGAAGAGTCTAAATCAGGAATGATTGTTGAAAGCACTTCCAATCCGAATTTGGCTTCTAAGTAACCTAAAGACTCATGTGTAGTTATGAGTTTTCTATTTTGAGAAGGTATTGATCCAATTAATT
Organism: uncultured Candidatus Actinomarina sp.; assembly: GCA_902593795.1. GTDB lineage: Bacteria > Actinomycetota > Acidimicrobiia > Actinomarinales > Actinomarinaceae > Actinomarina. The sequence goes on along the minus strand of CACJJR010000001.1, from coordinate 179,575 downwards.
GTGAGACCTGGCCTGTTAAGCCACTTAACTCTTTTGTATAAGCATCTCCAGCTGCTTCATAATTAGCAGCGTTGCTTGAATCAAACTCAACTAATTTTGACTCTATAAATTCTGCTGCATAAACAACTCTATTGGGATCAAACCAAAAGTGAGGGTCGTAGGCGCCGTGGCCGTGACCTTCATGCCCGTCATGGTCATCATGTCCTTCTTCGTCATGGTCATCATGTCCTTCTTCGTCATGGTCATCATGATCATCGTGACCACCTTCTTTAAACTCTATTGGAAAAACACTTTCACCCACTTCTGCCAAAGCCTCGGCACCGCATGCTGAATTCTCAAGTAACTCAATTAGAGCTGCTGGTTCATACATTAACCCTGTATAAAAAACTAGATCAGCATCCGCGATTTTTCCAGCATCTTGTGGTGCTGGTTCATAGGTATGAGGATCAGCTTCAAGCGGCATTAATATCGTAAGATTGATGTTTTCTCCACCTACTTGACCAACAAACTCACCAATCATTGGTGTTGTTGCTACAACATTGATCTCTCTGCCATCAATTTCTGGACAACCTGCATCTGTGCTTCCGCCAGAACAAGCAATCAATACTATTGAGAGTGCAAGAACACCAAATTTAAAAATAGGTTTATTCTTCAAAAAATTCTCCTTCTAATTAATAACAATAAATGAGAATAAGTCTCATTTATTTTATTGTCAAGTTTATATATGTTTTAATTTCGTCTGTTTTGGAATTGATAAGTATAATAAAAAACATGATTGAGGACTCTAAAGAAATACTATCCAAACACAGTGTCTCTATTACTAATCCTAGAATTTTAGTACTTGAAGCGCTTTTAGAATTTGGTAACCCTGTAACGATAGATGAGCTTCAATCTAAACTTCAAGGAGCCGTAGCAAAATCCACATTATATAGAGTTTTAAATGACCTTAAGAAAATAAAGATTCTTAATGAGTTTACTTCACCTGATAATTCAACTGTTGTAGAACTAATATTAGAGGACCACTCTCATCATCATCATCTTTTTTGTAGTGATTGTGGCGAAGTTATTGATGTTGAATTAAGTGAAGAGTTTGAACTAATGCTCAATAAAGAAATAGAAAAAGTACAAAAAAACTTTAACTTCAAAATCACAGATCACAGAGTTGAAATGTTTGGGCTTTGTACTGAGGAATGTTCAAACTGTAAATAGGATTAAAATATAATTGCAAGCAAATTTGCATTTAATAACAGAGACTGAATCCCTTCAAATGAATGAAAAGTTTCTAAAGGTGCCCTTAGAGGAATCGTCATTGACTCACCGGTAATAGTATCCTGCACTGCCAATGCCGACTCTATAAAATCTTTTTCAATAACATTACAAAGTACGCACATAATATATCACTTATTATATATTGATAATGAAAGATAGAAAAGGTCATTATTTAGTTGAATAATTATAAATTTTTACCACAAGTCAAACATGGCATTATAAATGTTGGGGACCTGCCTATACCATTTGATATAGTTTTGAACGCTGCAGTTTTAGTAATTGTTCTAACTTTCGTGTTTTTAAAGACTTCTTGGAAAGAATCAATATTAACTTCTCAAGAATCCTTGTTTTCAACAAAGCAGAGCTTTGCTGGAAAATCTTTTGGATTTTTGATTTTACTCTTATTAACTGTTCCTGGATTAATCAACAACGAGGCTGCTACAACTTCTATTACACCCCTAGTTTTATGGATATTTTTATGGATTGCTGTACCTGTACTTGGTCTCATCTTTGGAGATTTATATGCAAAATTTAACCCTTTAGCACTTATTGTCAATCGTGAAGGTGTTTCACAAAATGTATATTTTGCTTCTATTTTATTTTTATGTTTAACCTGGTTCGAATTAGTTTGGAATAAGCCTGGAAACCCTAGGCATATAGGAATAGTTTTCTTAATATTGATAACAGTAGTTTCACTTCTTCAAAAATTTTATAAAAAAACAATAATTGAAGTTGATCCTCTCTTGCTACTGCATCATTTATACAGCAAGTTGAGAATAACAAATAAAACTCCTGTTTTTAAAAATTTACTTAATAACATCTCTAATCTTGCACAACTAAAAGGTATGGAGTACTTCATTTTATTGATGATTGGAACAGTTACTTATGACGGTTTGCGGGAAACTACTTTTTGGTTTGAATTATTTGGTTCACAAACTTATGAAACATTTTTTTCTACTGGGGCTTTCTTATTAATGAATCTTTTAATAATCGTCTTTTACAGATTTGCATGCTATTTTGCTATTCGCGTTAGTGGTGAAAAATTTGATTTAAATGAGATATCTCTAAAATTTGGACACACCATGCTTCCTATTGCATTTGCATATCATGTGACACATTATTTAAGTTTGCTATTGTTTGAATTTCAGACTGTCCTCTATCGACTAAATGATCCCTTTGGTTTTGGATGGAATTTATTTAATATTCAAGAACCTGTAGTTGATTACTTCATAGAACCTATTGTTCTCTGGATAGTTATGGTAATAGTTACACTTGCTGGTCATATGTTAAGTGTTATTCTTGCTCATGATTTATCAGTAAAATTATTTGGACATCAAAAAAGTGATAAGACTCAGTATATCTTTTTGTTTATAACTGTAGCTTTAACACTCCAAGCATTATTTGTCTTAAGCGTTGCGTAAGGGCTAGTCCCTCTTTTTTCCTATTTGGCTTAATTTTTTTTCTATGCTTTGAACACGTTCAGCAATTGGTGGGTGTGAATAGTAATAAGAGCTATAGAGTGGGTCTGGGGTAAGGTTAGAAGCATTGTCTTTACTAAGTTTAAGTAGTCCTGAAATCATATATTCACCGCTAGTGTATTGAAAAGAAAAATCGTCTGCTTCGAATTCTCTTTTACGAGACAAAGCTGAAGTAAACGGCTTTGTAAAAAAAGTATAAGAACCTATTACAAGGTAAAAAAGTAAAAACTTAGAATAAATAGTTAGGCTTTCAAGGCCATGATCCAAAAAGAAATTATCACTCTGTAATATTTCGCTTAATAAATAAAACCCGATAAATCCAAAAACTAATGAGCTCAATAATCCTTTTTTGATATGCCCAAGTTTATAATGACCTAATTCATGCCCGAGGATTGCTTCCATTTCGTCCGGAGTGATTGTTTTTAAAAGAGTATCAAAGAATACAATTCTTTTATTCTTTCCAAACCCGGTGAAAAAAGCATTTCCATGTGTGCTTCTTAAGCTTGCATTCATCACAAATAAGCCTTTTGACTTAAAGTCAATTTTTTCTAGTAATTTCTCAATTGGTTTTTTAAATTCATCATCATCTAGTGGTTCAAACTTATTGAAAAGGGGCATTATTAAGACCGGATATAGAAAGAAAATTATTGCTTGAAGAGTAAAAACGGCTCCAAATGCATATATCCACCAATTGTCTCCTAAATTTACAACTATATAAATTACAGTTGCGTAAATAACTGATGAGATAGTCGCAGAAATTAACAAACTTTTAGAAATGTCGGTCACAAATGTTTTTGTTGTTGTTTTATTGAAACCGTGTCTTTCCTCTATAACAAAGGTTGAGTAGATAGATATTGGAATTGAAATTACTTGCTCAACTATCAGCAGTAAAAGCCCTAATAAAACTGCTCCGAGAACATCTGATGAGGTTGTAGAAACTACTACTTCACTAAGAAAGTTAAATAATCCTCCTAAAGTAAAGATTATTAGTACCACAGCACCGAATAAGGCTGTAAAAATTTGGAATCTGATTCGGTCAACATTGTAATCTATTGATTTCTTGTACTCTTCCTCGGTGACAACACTTGTAAACCTCTCAGGAATAGTATCTTTGTTAAGTTCGATAGATTTAAGGTTTCTAATTTTTAAATATGTCTCAAGTAAAAATTTAATAGCTATTAGAGATATAAAAATAACTGTGAAGTTTGTAGAAGCTAAAAATTCTTGCATAGTTGAATTAGTTTAACATAAATATTTTTATTGACCGAAACGACGTTCTCTTTGAGAGTACTCTCTTAGACAGCGAAGGAAATCGATTTTTCTAAATTCAGGCCAGTAAACATCTTGAAAAATCACCTCAGAGTAAGCACTTTGCCATAATAAAAACCCTGACAACCTTGACTCTCCACTTGTTCTGATAATTAAATCAATATCTGGAGTTTCAGGTGAGTATAAATGTTTTCGTAATTGCTCATCTGTTACGTTCTCAATTAACTCATCAAAATCATTGTGATCTTTTCTATTTTGATCAATCAGTCCCTTAATGGCATCTAAAATTTCTTGTCGACCTCCGTAACCAAGTGCGATTGTTAAGGTTTTTTGTCCACCACCTCTAACTTCTTTGAGCTGTTTAATAGTTTCTTGTAGAAAATCAGGTAAAAGATCTGTGGATCCAATAAATTCAATTTTAAAGTTATCAACTACATCGTCAATTAATAGCTCTTCAAAAAGTTCATTCAAGACTTGGAAGTATGGTTGTAATTCTTCTGGTGGTCTTGATAGGTTTTCTCTTGATAGAAGCCAGCTTGTGATGAAATCAATCCCTACTTCATCACACCATGCAATACATTCTTTAAGTCTTGTCATACCAATTTTGTATGAAACTTCAAAACTCAGCAGTCCTTCCTTTCTGGCGTACCTTCTGTGGCCATCATGTATTAGTCCAATGTGTTTTGGCAGATTTTCTTTTTCCAACTTATTCAGCAAACGATTTTCATAAATTGAGTAAATTAATCTAGGTGAAGACATGACTTTAAGCTATAGCTGCTTCTATTTCTTCTATTGTTTTTGGAGCTTTTTCGGTAAGGTTAACTGGTCCTTTGTCTGTACAAACAATATCATCTTCAATTCTTACTCCAATACCGAGTAACTCAGTTGGAATTTCATGTTTTACAGTTTTAGCATTCATGATTTCTTCTTTTTCTAGTTTTGTTGCTTTTTCCATTCCCATAAGTTTTCTTCGCTCTCTTATTTGAACCGGATCTCTTTCTAAAAGAGGAAACTCTATAGTAGATTTTGTTGGTCTTACATAAATACCTGGCTCTATAGTGGTTACCATCCCATGTTCAAATGCTCTTGGTTTACCATTTTTTTCATTGCTACCTGCATCGTGAACGTCAAGACCAAGCCAGTGTCCAGTGCCGTGCATAAAGAACTCAAAGAAATGCATCATTGAAATGGTTTCATCGACACCTAATGGAACTAAGCCCAAATTTACTAATGATTCTGATAATGATTTAATTGTCTGTTCATGAATATTTTTCATGGAATTGCCTATTTCCACACCTTCAATGCCTTCTTTTTGTACTTTTAAAACCTCTTCGTATACAGCTTTCTGGGGTGATGTAAATTTGCCAGAAACGGGAAACGTTCTTGTTACATCTGATGAGTACATGCCAAATTCTGCAGCAGCATCAATTAATAAAAGACTGCCCTTATCAAGTAAGTCTCTGTTAGTTGAATAGTGAAGAATACATGCATTGTGACCACCCGCAACTATTGAAGGATAACCTAGTCTCTCTGCTCCCATTTCATAAAATACTTTCTCCATCTCTGCAGCTACTTGGTACTCATAACTGCCAGGATTTGTAATTTTCATTGCATGTATATGTCCAGCTACAGTTATGTCGCACGCTTCCTTAAGTAGTTGAATTTCTCCATCACTCTTTATTAACCTGAGCTCTGAAATCAATGGTTGTATTGAATATAAAGTGGCATTACTGAAATCAGCACCTCTTTGATCATACGGAACTGCATTCGTAAGCAGACTTTTGTCATATTTTTCAAAGTTTGGAGAAGAGTAATCGCAATAGACATTTTGATACCCGCTCAATAGGTTTGGTAATATTTTTCTATAATCTTGGTACGAATAAGCTTTCTCAGCTTCAAACTGTTCTACTGCTCCAGACTGGCCTAGGCGTTTTCCTTCCCAGGTCTCCATCTCTTCATTTCTATCTTGAACAAACATATGTAATTCATACTTTGAGTCTTTAATTAAAATTACTGCATGGGCTTCTGGTTCTGGCCATTCAGTTAGATAATAAAAATTCGAATCCTGTCTAAACGGATACCAAGTGTCATTGTTTCTATAAACAATGTCACCGCTATGAATTATCACAGCACCATTTTTAATTTCTTTAGCCAGATTTTCTCTAGCTATTTTTGAATTACCCATCACTGAATAAGAATAATCTAATAAGTGCTTAATAGGCTAGTTCTTTTTATATAGAAAGTAGAAATTGTTTAAGGATAGGATTCCAATATGTTTCGTTATGTTTTCCCTGTTCTTTAAATATGAAATTTGTATTAATGTTTCTTAACTCTAATTCTTCTTTGATTCTCTTTACTCCTGAAACATAAAAATTATTGTTATTTGAAAAATCTAAGTCCCAATCATTTGGAAATATATTTCTTACATCGTCGCCAAAAATGTCTCCCTCTTCTGTGCCAACAGATATATTGCATGTAGATTTTTTATTCAAGCTATCTAAATCATTAACAATTCCTGGATAACCAAACCAAAATGCTGGAGAAAGGGAGATTATATTATCAAAGGCGGGGTATAAAATAGACGTCTTAATTGACATTAAACCACCCATAGATGCTCCCATTACAATTTTTTTTAAATTAGATATTTCGATGTCATAATCACTGCATATCTGTGGAAGGTGTGTTTCAAAAGTAGATTTAATATGCTTGGTAGCAAAATTTTCACGTTTATTTCTTGGATATGGATTGTACTGTTGTTGCCTGCTTGAATTAGATGTTGTCGCAACAACAAAATATCCTCTATTTTCACTCTCTTCAAGCTCAGACAAAAGTGACTCTAAATTAAAAAAATATCCATAAGAGCTTTTTTCCTTAAGAAATAAATTTTCAGCATCAAACGCAAGGATGATGTGGGTAACTTGTTTAAATTTTGGAAACCTTACTAGATAATTGTTAGTATCACTCAGATTAATATCAACTACTGGTTGGCTTGAATAGACATTATCTAAAGATTTATCATATTCTGAAAATAGGAGCATTAAATTATTTTATATTATTTTCGATTGTCTTTGCTACTTCTTTTGCTTTAGTTTCATCATTAGAAATTATTAAGACAACGTTATCACCAGCAATTGATGCAACAATATTGTCAATATAGAGATTGTCTATTGATTCAGCTATTACTTGGGCAGCAGCTGTAGTAGTTTTTACTACAACCTGATTTGAAACAGGTTCAACATCTAAAACAAAATCTTCTAATGCTTTTTTTGCAATTTTGAATTGTGCATTATTATCTTGGTTTTTAGGCAAAACGTAAACAAGCCTTCCATTTTTTAACCTTTTCTTAATTGCACCTAGTTCATTTAGATCTCTTGATAGTGTCGCTTGTGTAATTAAAATTTGATTCTTTTTTAAAAGTCCCTTGAGTTGATTTTGAGAAGAAACATTTCCAGAATCTATAAAGTCAGCTATAAGTCTTTGTCTTTGAATAGTAGATTTCTTCATTGTATAAATATACATAAGGTTGCATATTTATACAATTATAATTCTTTAAAGATGTCTCCTGCTAACTTTATCGCATCTTCTTTTGAGACTTCACCCTCATTAATTCTTTGCTCATACAAAGCTTTCATTATTAATCCAACTTTGGGACCTGGTTCAAGATTAAAGATTTCCATTATTTCATCTCCAGTAATTGGAGGTCTTAGTTTTGACATTTCCTCTTTTTCAAGAACCTCTTTAATTCTATTTTCCATTTCATCTAATTTGTCATATATTTCCTGGGCTTTTTGTTTGTTTTTAGTTGTTACATCTGCCCTAACTAAATTATTTAAATCGTCTAAAACTGTACCAGCATCAACTATATACCTTCTAACAGCAGAGTCTGTCCACCCCATTTTAAAAGTATGTGGCCTAAGGTGAAGCTCAACCAATAGTGCTACATCCTTGATGGTTTTTTTATCATACTTTAATTCTTGAAGAATCCTTTTAGTCATTTTTGCCCCGACTACTTCATGGTGTCTAAAGTGAACTTTTCCATTTTCAATACCTTTTGTGTTTGGCTTTGCAATATCGTGAAAAAGAGCTCCTAGTCTTCTAACTAAAGTTGCAGAAACATTGTCAACAACAGTTAATGTATGTTCATATACATCTTTATGGTGGTGATTTGGATCTACCTCAATTTTAAGCGCATTTAACTCAGGAACTATATATGAGCTTAAGCCACTCTCTACAAAAGTTCTTAAACCAAGGGAAGGGTTTTTTCCTATCAAAAGCTTTGAAATCTCATCCCTGATTCTTTCTGTCGAAACAATTTTTATTCTCTCAGTGTTATCCCTAATTGCCACATAAGTCTCATTATCTGGAGAAAATCCGTGTGTACTAATAAATCTGCAGACCCTCAACATTCTTAGGGGGTCATCTGAAAAAGATATAATGGGATCATCTGGAGTTCTAATAACTCCCGCGGCTAGATCTTTTAAACCATTAAAAGGGTCTATAAGTTCATTGGCATCAATAGAATAAGCTATTGAGTTAATCGTAAAATCTCTTCTAGATAAATCTGTGTCTAAATCAGTTGCAGATTCTATAGATGGATTTCGTGATGAGTTTTCATAAGTATCTTTTCTGTATGTTGTAATGTGTAGAGAATTATTATCGATCTGTAGCTCAATGGTTCCAAAAGCTCTACCGATTTCAGTAGTTTTATAACCGTTGTTATTTAATAAATCGATTGATTCCTCAGGGGAAGCGTTGGTAGTAAAGTCAAAATCAGTTGTTTCAATATCTAAAATCCCATCTCTAACAGCACCACCAACTAGATAGAATTCATAACCATTTGAACTGTATAGATCAGACACAGTTTTCAAATATTCACTATTCTCAATTAGACTTAATAGGGTTTTTGGTACCATATTGATATCTTAGAAGAAGAATGGAAACAATAGAAGCATGAATGCAGGAGTAGACTTTGCCGCTGGTGGAATAGTTCTTTCAGAAGAAAAAATTTTATTAGTAAAAAATAAAAAGGGTGATTCTTCTAAAGATAGCGAACCTTGGTGGGGCTATCCAAAGGGTCACTTAGAAGAAGGTGAAAAGCCTTCAGAAGCAGCTGTAAGAGAAGTGTTTGAAGAAACAGGATTTGAAGTAAAAATTGTGAACACTAAGCCAATTGCTGAGTCAAGGTATGAGGTTGAGCGTAATGGAGAAACGGTACAAAAAACAGTATGGTTTTATGAGATGGAAGTCATAGAAGCTTTCAAAAATGAACCTGATGATGAGGTAGAAGAAATTGCATTAGAAAATTTTGAAAACGCACTTAGCTTACTTACTCATGATGAAGACAGGAAAATATTAAAATATGTTTTTAACCGATGAAAAAAAGAAGCACAATTCTTGGCAAGGAACTTTTTATACACGCAAGTGGAATGACGATACCTCAATAGTTTATTTTGAAAAAGCTTATGGTGGAAAACCATTACTTAAAAAAATAAATCAAATAGCTGACCAAAATAATTTAATTTTTAATAGTTCCATGGTTGACGAGAGTAATTCAGAAACATGGAAGGTCTCTGGGTGGGAAGAGGTTCAAAAACTTAATGTTTTATCTCTTAATTTAAAGCACATCAAGTACTCAGATAAAGAAGTTGAGAATGTAGAAATTTTTACAAATAAAAAAATTCCAGAAATTATAAATCTTGATCATAAAATTTTTGACTCCTACTGGCAAAACTCTGTTGCTGCTTTTAATGAAACAATTTCCAGCTGCACACATAACTATTTGTTCATACAAAAGAAAGATAACAACACTGTAGGATATGGTATTTTAGGTGTCACAAGAAACTATGGTTTCCTTCAGAGGTTTGGAATAGATAAAGAATTTCAACAAAGAGGTTTTGGGAAAATACTTTTAAGTGAAATAGTAAAATTTTCTAAGCAGAAAAAGTTAATAAACATAAGGCTTAATACTCAAGAACAAAATACACATGCAAAAAATCTCTACTTAAATAATGGATTCACGCCTACTAAGACTAATTTTTTAATTTTAAGTACAAGCAACCCCAAATAGAACTTCATTAATAATCCTCGTTAGCTTAATATAAAGTCTATGGAACAAGAAGATAGCTTTATAGAATCTTTTGAAAGTTTACTAGACACCTTAAGAAGACTTATAGTTAAGCCTGTTAAGAGGGTAACTGGATTTGCTTCTTTAGGTTTTCTGCTTATAGTTTTGTTGTTCCTGTCTTTAATATTTATATTTATAGGAATTATAAAAATCATGCAGGGTCTGGGTTTATTAATAGGTGTAAATCCTACTGGTTTTGCTTTTGCTTCACTAGGGCTTTTGTTTTTATTTTTATCAGTTAAAAGTTATTGGAGAAAAAAAATATGAAAAATGTTGCAATAATTGGTTCTGGGCCAGCTGGATACACAGCCGGAATTTACGCTAGTAGAGCAAACCTCGAGCCAGTTCTTTTTGAGGGACTTGAATCTGGTGGACAATTAATGCTTACCACCGATGTTGAAAACTATCCTGGGTTTGTCGATGGAATAATGGGGCCAGAGCTAATGCAAGTTTTTAAAGGACAAGCTGAAAGATTCGGAACAGAAATCAAAACTGAAATTATAGATTCAATTGAAAGCATCGATGGAGGATTTAAGCTTAAAAGCTCAAAAGGAGAATATGAATTTAAGTCAGTTATTATTTCATCTGGTGCTTCTGCAAGATGGTTGGGTGTAGAAGGCGAGAAAGAGCTACAGGGATACGGTGTTTCTGCTTGTGCAACGTGTGATGGATTCTTTTTTAAAGAAAAAGAAGTTGCTGTAGTTGGTGGCGGAGATTCAGCAATGGAGGAGGCTTTATTTTTAACTAAATTTGCCAGCAAAGTTTATGTTGTCCATCGAAGAGATGAGTTTAGAGCAAGCCAAATTATGCAAGACAGGGTTTTGAACCATGAAAAAATAGAAGTTATTTGGAATAGTACCGTAGAAAAAATAAATGGAGAGGGTGCTGTGTCTTCTATTGTTCTTAAAGACACAGTCAATAGTTCTGAAAAGGAAATGGATATTGATGGGGTTTTTGTTGCCATTGGTCATGATCCTAATGTTGGTTTTTTAAATAATTTTGTTGAATTAGATGAAAAAGGCTATATCAAAACTGGGTTTACAACGGACACAAGTACTTCTGTGCCTGGGGTTTTTGCAGCAGGAGATGTAGCTGACTCAATATATCGACAAGCTGTAACAGCTGCAGGAACAGGGTGCCAAGCCGCTATAGATTCTGAAAGATGGTTAGATCATTAATCAAGACAACTTAAGCTACATTGACAATCTGTCACAAGAAGAATTGTTAGATTTAAGTAATAAAATTCAAGCAGCTGGTTATCGTTTTCCAGAAAACTCAATTGAGTGTAGATCTCTCATTGAACTTTTTTTAAACGATTACAATTTAGAACAATCTATCTCTAAAGATAATTTATGGCTAGAACTTTTAAACCACGGATACAGTCTCGGAGATCGAATTCTAAACTTTTCAAACCCAGTTCTAAAGGGATCTGATATTGAAGAGCTCCAAGAATTACTCTCTAGACTTGGTTTTTATTCAGAACCTATAAATTCCGAATACACAAAAGAATTAATGAAATCTGTAGAGGCTTTTCAAGAAAACAGGGGTTTAACTATTGATGGAGTTGTTGGCTTAAATACAGTAACTGAAATTAAAAAATTAATCAGACCTAACCTGGATAATTCGCTTAACGAAGCTATTAAAGCTTTTAAACGTCCCGGGTCAATGCTCAATGTGTGTATATATGTGGAAAATATTGGTGAATATAAAGATCAGGTTGTTTTTTATGAGTCGCTTAAAGAGTTGGCGAATAAAAGTGGAATAAAAGTCTCTTTTGCTTCAGAAGCTGGAGAAACATTAACCAAAGAAAACATTATTTCTTTTGTTAACAAAATAAACCCCTCGGTCTTTTTAACTTTTGAAAACAGCCAACAGCCCACTGTTGACTATTTTCAAGGAAAACATTCCGTAAGTAATATCGGAAAAAAGCTAGCAGAAATAATATCTTCAAAGATAGACAAAAGTCCCAACGGAAAGAACAATATGCTTCTAAAAAACACCCGAGCTGTTTCAATAATTATAAATGGTAATTTTTACCAAATTAATTTGGTTTCTATTTTTGATGTTATTTCAAACGTATATTCAGATATTTATTAATAATTAGCTGAGGTTATTTATAAACTGTTTGAGTTTCTCAAAGTCTTGAAAATTTAAATTTACTTTAAATGATTTTCCAGTTTTTTTAACCTGTACTTTTGAACCAACCAAATTTTCCAATTCGTTTTTTGCATGTAGAACCTCTTCACTCATCATAGATTTCCCATTTAGTTCGCTAACTTTTTCTTCCACCTGACGACTGTTCATTGATCTTTGAATAATTTCTACAAGAAGCTTGTCTTGAAGATTGTGATCTAAAACTATTAATGGTCTGGCTTGGCCAAAAGATATTTTTTCATTTTTTAAAGCTTCCTGTACTGTACTGCTTAAGTTTGAAATTCTTAACAAATTAGCGATAAAAGGCCTACTTTTTCCAACTAACAAACCTATTTCTTTAGCATTAAGCCCATATGTTTCTTTAATACTTTTGTAACCAAGGGCTTCTTCTATTGTATTAAGCTGAGACCTCTGAACATTTTCAACTAAACCAAGAACAGCAGCATCTTTATCACTTACATCTTTTACAAGACATGGAATTGTTTTTAAACCAGATAATTTACTAGCTCTGAGCCTTCTTTCTCCAGCAATAAGTTGGTAACTGTCATTCCCTACGTCTTGGACAATAATTGGTTGTAACACACCACTTTTTTTTATAGACTCCGAAAGTTCTTCTAGTTTTTTTGGATCAAAGTAGGTTCTTGCTTGTGATTTACTTTCACTAATTTTTTGAATTTGAATTTCAACAACTTTAAACTCTCTAACATCCGTGCTTTCAATAAGTGTGTTCAGAGACCTTTTCATAATCCTACCTTTTTTAATAGTTCCTCGGTCAACTCTTCAAATTCAATTCTAGCTTTACTATTTTCATTAAAATCTAATACAGTTTTAGCATAGAACGGACTGTCTGCAATTTCAGTTAGTTGTGATATATGTGTTTTAAAAAGTTTGTCTGCCAAGATGTGCTTTAACTCAGATTCAAAATCTTGATAACTACCTCTTCGGGTATCAACTTGGTTTAATATAACACCGAGAAAAACTGGATTGGTGTGAGGAACCTCTGCTATTGTTTGTTTAGCAAAAGACATAGCTTGTCCTACTCCTTCAACTGCTAAGAACTCAGGTTTACTTGGAATAAAATAGTAATCTGCTGTTGCAAGAGCTTCCTGCACAAGAGAACTCATTGTTGGAGGAGTATCTATAAGTACTATGTCAAAAGTATTTATATTTTCATTTTCATGGATTTTTTTCAGTTTTGATCCACCTATTATTTTCTCCGAATTATGTTTTTTAATATCAATATCTGAAGGAATTAAATATAAATTATCAATAACTTTTAACGGATTTATATTTTTTTCACCATCCAAAATGTCTGTAGTAGTGGTGTTGTCTGTGTTAGATTTTTCTTGATTAAGATATGTAGACACATTTCCTTGAGGGTCTGTATCAATTATGAGTGTTTTTAGACCTTTGTTTGCAAGTACGCTTGCAATATTAATAACTGTGGTTGTCTTTCCAACTCCACCCTTTTGACAAACTACAGAAATTGTTTTCACTTAACATTTATAACATCTATATGTCTTATATCGTTTTTATTGATCTTAAATTTTTCGTGTTTCACGTGAAACAGGTTATTGTCATATTCTATGTTTTCACCAGTTGAAGAAACTAAATATGTTGTTTTCTTGTCTTTTTTAATCGAATTTATTACATTTTCACTAGATATATAACATCTTGAAACAAAAAACCCTCCATTTTTAATATGATCTTCTGCGTCCTCTTGTAGTGAAAACATGTTTTTTTGGTCCAGTATCTTTAAAAGCCTTGATAGTTCAAAAACTCTTTTTTCCTTAATATCTACCAAATTAACCTTTATATCTGTAGTAATACCTATAGGTATACCTGGAATCCCCCCACCGGTACCAAGATCTGAAACTTCTTCAACAATATTTGGCATTTCTGTAATTATTTTTGCAAAATAAAGAGAGTGAATAATAAATTCATCCCAAATAAATTGTTCATTTTTAGGACTAATTAAGCCTGTTTTTATGCCAGTTGTACTTAGCCATGTGTGGTATTTAATTAGTTCGTTTAATTTATTAAAAGTTAATTTTTCACCCCAGTCAGGAACCTGGGGCTCAAAAATCATTCTTCTTCTTCAGGTGCAAAAACAACTGATCTGTATGGTTCTCTTCCTTCAGAATATGATTTTATACCTTCAAAGTTTGAAGCAGCATCATGGAGGGTTTTTCTATCTACAGAATTCATTGGCTCAAGCATTACTTCTTGTTTGTCTTCAATAATTTGCTTACTTAACCTCTCAGCATAAATAGTTAGAGCTTCTTTTCTTTTTAATGCATAGTCTGCAACATCTAACCTGAGTCTGGTTCCAGCACCAGTTTTTCTTTGGACAACTGTTCTTGTAAGTTCGTGGAGTGATCGGATAATGAATCCCTTATCGCCCACTAATGCTTCTGTTTGTTCACCGGTTACCTGTACTACTAAATTTTCGTCTTCAAGTGTACCTTTTACGTCCCCTTTAAGCCCAAAAGACTTAACAAGGCCTTTTAGAAAGTCAATTGATACTTTTAACTGCTCATCTTTATCAGCTTCAACCCTTGGTTTTTTTGAATCATATTGCTTTTTATAGCCGTTTTTATTGGTGTTTTTACTGTTGTTATTTCGATTATTATTACGTCTTTTATTAGAGTAGTTTCTTGAACCAACGTTTCTTACAGAAATTCTTACAAGGGCTTTTGTTCCGCCCACGCCAAATACTCCACCTTCTGGTTCACGTAGTATGTTTATGTTTGCCTGTGTTGCGTCTTGAAGATTCAACTCACTTAAGCCTGCTTTAATAGCATCATCAATTGATTTTGCTTCTACTTCAACCCATTTATTATTTGCCACTATTTTCTCCTTCTTTTTTTGCGGTTTTTACGAGGATTTTCTTGAATTGGATTTGTTTGTGTGTCTTCATCCTTTTCCTCTTTTTTTTCATCTTTAACTTCTTCACGGTCGTCAAGCTTTACAATCAGTGCTTGCTGGCCAATTCGAAATATATTTCCTGTTAAAAAGTAAACAACAAGTCCTGTTGGTAATGTCCAAGAAATAAATCCAAAAAATATTGGCATTACCTTACCCACCATTTGCATTTGTTGGGCCTGGGGGTTGTCACTCTTGCCTGATTTCTTTGTTATTTGTTGCTGTTGAAACAAGGCAGTCAAAATAACAAATAAAATCAAAATTAAATAAGGAACCCTGTCAATCCATTCTGCTACTTCAGATGGTGGAATCTGTAGATCCATATTAAAAAACGTTAGGCTGGTGCTAACTTCAAGATCTTTAAAAAGAATTGAAGACGCTGGGATAAACTCTAGTGGTTCTCTTAAAACCCTAAAGAGAGCAAACCAGATTGGCATTTGAATAATAAGAGGCAAAATACAACCGAGCGGGTTTATTCCTTTTTCTTTATACATAGCCGCCATAGCTTTGTTTAAATCTTCTTTATTGTCTTTGTGTTGTTTCTGTAGTTTTTTAATATCAGACTGAGCATCTTGCATTCTTTTTGTTGACCTGGTCTGTCTCAATGTAAGTGGGAAAATAATTACATTTATGATTACTGTAAGTATTGCAATTGCAAAACCATAAGAAAGGGTGAAATCATAAACATATGAAAGAAGAAATCCTATAGCAAGAGCAAATGGTTCTAATATTGCCAATTTTTACCAAATTTCTGATATATCGGATTACAAATAACAACTCTCTTAAAAATTGTAGGAATAGTCCCAACAAACCCTTTGTTTTCTAGGCTTTCAGCAATTACCTCTGAACATGTTGGGTAATACATGCAGTTTCCACTACCTAGTCCGAAATAAGAAAGCAGTGATCGTGCCATTTGGTATAAAACCGTAACAATTTTCATTTTTTTATATTAAAGCAGAGGGTGTTTTTTTAAGATTGTTTCAACTTCATTCAATTTTAGTAATGGAGATTTCGAGTTTCCTTCAACTAAAATATCAATACTTAAATCTGTTTCTAAACCCCTGACTACTTCTTTAATCCTTCTTTTAAATCTATTTCTGTTTACAGCGTTTGCGTATTTGCTTGAAATGCTGACTGCTAGTCTGTTTGTGTCAACATAATTTTCTTTTACAAAAACTCTTACGCCTTTTTCTGCAAAGCAGAATTCTTCTTTTCTTAGGCTTTCAAAATGATTTTTTTTATTTAATGCAGCGAACTTCACCAACAAAACCTAGGCAGAGATAATCTTTCGACCTTTTTTTCTTCTTCTTTTAAGAATTTCGCGACCAGCTCGGGTTCGCATTCTTGATCTAAAACCGTGTTTTCTGCTTCTTTTTCTATTACTAGGTTGATAAGTTCTTTTCATTTTTTACCTTTAACTAACATTAAATCAATAAAGTATTTAAACAAACCAAATTTATTTTTAATTTTTACACTTCGCGAAAAGTATTTATACATCGCGAAAAACAAACTAACTAACATCTTATAACAACAACTTTTGGTTTGTTGTTTGTTGATTTATACACACAAAAGCCAATAAAAACAAGGTTTGTCGGTAAGGTGCAACGAATTGTAAAAATTTAATATGTTTTTCACACTCTATGAAATATTAATGGTGTCGTTTAAGTTTAATAAAGTTGGGTGGAGATATGAATAGTCAACTACAAGACTTTAAAAATAAATTAAATAGTGAAGTAGAAAATAAAACTGATAAGTACTGGCTTGACCAGGTTGGTTTTGAAATAAGTCCCGATGGTAATTTAAATATTTATGTTGGTTCTGATTTTATTAAGACCTCTATTGAGAAAAAAGTTTTTAATAGCATTGAAAAGGTATATAAATCAATAAAGCCTGGTCATAACTGTGTCTTTGTTCTTGATAAATCTTTTATTAAACCCCCTCAATCAGTTGAAGTTATAGAAGAAAAAGTCGAAGAGGAGATCATTGAGGACCAGCCAGTGTTTGATCTTGATTTTTTTGACGATTTGTTTATAGGTAGTTGTAACAACCTTGCCGTAACAGCCGCTAAAAACGTTGTCATGAATCCCGGTAGTCGTTTTAATCCTCTTTTTGTTTATGGAAAGCCAGGTGTCGGAAAAACCCACTTACTTAAAACCATAGAAAAGGCTTCTTACTCCTCTTTTTATATCGATTCAGAGTCCTTTCTTGAATCTTATATAAGCGGAATAAAAAACAAAGATATAGACATTTTTAAAAACAAAATAAGATCTGTTGATATATTGTTAATTGACGATATTCAGTTTTTCTTAGGCAAAAAGGGTGTTTCTGAAGAGCTTTTTCACACCATAAACTATTTTTTAAATAATTCTAAAGCCGTTGTTTTGGCGTCTGATCAAAAACCACAAGATCTTCTTGGTTTTCCTGAGAGATTGGTGTCAAGAATATTAAACGGGCTCGTTACTGATATTGAAAAGCCTGATAAAAAAATATTCTCAGAGGTGCTGAATCAAAGCAACAAAGAATATGGTGGAAACCTGGTAACAAATAAAGAGTTTAAACTACTTTCCTCTTTAGACTTTCAAAGCTTTAGGGAAATAAATGGTGTTGTGAACAACCTTATAATCAATAAACAAACAGGTGAGGGTAATGCTAAATACGTTGCAGAGCTTGTTTCAATGTATAGTGAAAACAAAGTTTTAGAGCTTACGCCAGAGTTTATTCTTGATTACTGCTCAGATTTATATCAAGTTGATAAAAGGCTGGTTTTGTCTAAAAACAGAAGCGAGCAGGTTAGCAACGCTAGGCACCTCTTTATATATTTAATGAGAAAACACACCGAATATTCTTTAAATCAGATTGGTCTGTATGTTGGAAACAGATCTCACTCGACCATTCTGTCCTCAATTAAAAAAGTTGAGGGTTCTCCTGGTTTGAAGAAAGAAATAAACATTTTCAACAATAAAATAACTTTTAAGAACAATTCTCTTGAGAGTGTTTAAAATGTTTAAAACTTACTACAAAGAAAAAGCGTGTTTAAAAAGTTGTTTGGTTTATTAAACATTTTTAACAGCTTTATTGTTGTTATATATATAAAGGAATAAATTGAAGTTTAAGTCAAAAACAAAAGAGCTAAAAGAAGTCATACTGTCTGTTTCAAGAGCTGTGGATGTTAAACCCTCAACACCTTCTCTTCAAGGCATCTACATTAAAGTTGAAGAAGGCTTTTGTGAGGTAATTGGTTCAGACTTAGATCTGGTAATAAAGGCCAAGCTTCAGGTAGATTCAATGGTAGACGGAGAGTGTTTAATAAGTTCAAGGGTTTTGTCCGAGGTGGTAAGGAAAATGGCACCAGGAGAGGTTGTTTTTTCAGACCTAGGAAACGAAGTCATGATCGAAACTGAAAAGTCTGAATATAAACTAAGAAAACTAGACCACCTAACATACCCAAAAGCATTACTTGAAAAGTCTTATAAAGAAGAAGAAAGCCAAGAACTAGCACCATCAGAGCTTTTCCAAGCCTTAAGAAAAGTTGGGATAGCAGCTTCTCCAGAAGGAGGAAAACCAATACTTACGGGGGTATATTTTGACAACGAAGAAGAAAAAACGACACTTGTTTCAACAGATAGCTACAGACTCGCAACAAACACGATTTCAAACCTTCCAATAAACGATGCTGGAATAGTTTCATACAGATCCTTAAACGAAACAATAAAACTTTTTGAAGACAGTGAAGAAAGAATTTTCATAAACTCAACAGACAGAGAGCTTCATTTTTATAACGACAAATACTATACATCAGTAAGGAAACTCGAAGGAAGTTATCCAGAATACCAAGCACTTTTTCCAAAAGAAAACGTTTTTTCTATAGAGGTAGACAAAAAAGATATTTTGGAATCATTAGACAGATCCACTGTTGTTGCTGAGGGCTTTATTCCAGTAACTTTAAAGGTTGTTAACGAGAACACATTAAACATCTCATCAACAAACAAAGATATTGGTGGGGGTGTTGAGGAGATTGATATTAATATTCTCGGACTAGAGGTCGGGGACGTATCAGACTTTAAGATTTCATTTAACCCCAATTACTTAATTCAAGGCATTGAAGTTTTAGACGGCGGAAAAGCGTTTTTGAGATTTTCAGGAAACGACAAACCAGCGGTAATTCAAGGTGAAGAGGAAACATACCAATACTTATTAATGCCTGTTAGAACTAATGAATAGTGTTTAAAAAAGACCCCGAAAGAATAAATCCAAACACCAACACACTGGGTATAAACTTCAACAACTCTAAAAAAATTGAAGACTATATAACTAAAAGCCACTATAAGTGGGTAGGAGATGTTGTAACAGGACCAGTTTTAAACGACACGCTTATTGTTTATGTTGATAATTCAAGAGTTAAAAAAATCTTAGAGCTTGATTCACAAAATTTAATTATAAATATTGAAAAAAATACGAAAATTAAGCTTAAAAACGTTGATGTTCAAATATCCAATATTAAGCAATAATCTGTAAATCTAGTAAAATAAGATTTCAGCAGGGGCTGTAACAAATAAATAGAAGCGTATCTTGGAGATAATTCGTGTCTAAAAAAGATTCAAATAGTTATGATTCAAAAGATATAAAAATTCTTGAGGGTCTTGAAGCAGTTAGAAAAAGACCAGCTATGTATATTGGTTCAACAGGACCAAACGGACTACACCACCTTATTTGGGAAGTTTTAGACAACTCAGTTGATGAAGCAATGGCTGGCAGGTGTTCAAAAATTACTGTTGCTTTGGAGAAAAACGGATCAGTAACGGTTGAAGATGATGGAAGCGGTATTCCGGTTAAACCACATCCAAAAACTAAAATTTCTGCCCTCACTACGGTCTTAACAACTCTTCACGCAGGTGGGAAGTTCGAGTCAGGAGCCTATACAGTTAGTGGAGGACTCCACGGGGTTGGTATTTCGGTAGTTAACGCTCTTTCCAAGTTTGTTAAAGTAGAGGTTCAAAGAGATGGCCACGTTTGGAATCAAGACTTTGATTTAGGAAAACCTAAAACAAAAATCAAAAGAGGCAAGGTATCTAAAAAAACAGGAACCAAAGTTAACTTTCTTGCAGATCCAGAAATTTTTGACGAAACCCAGACATATGAATACAACATTGTTTCTGAAAGGCTCCGTCAAACCGCTTTTTTGAACAAAGGTCTAAAAATTACTCTCGTTGACAACAGGGTCAAGCCAGCAACAAAGGAAGAGTTTCACTTCAAAGGAGGCCTTATCGATTTTGTTGAATATTTGAACGAAGGGTTTGAACCACTTCATGAAAAAATAATTTCTTTTGCAGACCAAACTAAAGACTCAGAAATTGAAGTAGCTTTACAGTGGAAAAACGAAGATGATGTAACGGTAAAAAGCTTTGCAAACAACATCCACACACTAGAAGGAGGCACCCACGAAGAGGGCCTTCGAACAGCGGTGACAAAAGCTATTAACGACTTTGCAAAAAAAAGAAACCTACACTCAGACATTTCACTTACTGGAGATGACATAAGAGAAGGAATGACAGGAGTTGTTTCTGTGAGGGTCAAAGAACCACAGTTTGAAGGACAAACAAAGACAAAGCTTGGGAACACAGAAATGAAATCAAGAGTTCAAGTATTAATAAATGATGAATTTCCAAAATGGCTAACAAAGAACACGAAAGAGGGAAGAGCTATTGTTGAAAGGTGCGCTGTTGCGGCAAAAGCAAGAATGAGCGCAAAAAAAGCAAGAGAGCTTACGAAAAGAAAGAGTATTCTTGAAACATCAGGACTGCCCGGGAAACTAGCAGACTGTTCCTCTACTGATCCAACAGAAAGCGAACTGTTTATTGTTGAAGGAGACTCAGCAGCAGGCCCAGCGAAACAAGCAAGAGATTCAAGAGTTCAAGCAATTTTGCCAATAAGGGGCAAAATAATAAATGTTCAGAAAGTTACAGAAAACAGAGCACTTCAAAATGAAGAAATTAGCGCTTTAATAAAAGCAATTGGAACGGGAATTAAAACACAGTACAACGGAGAAGAGTCAAGATATGACAAAATTATTTTTCTTACAGATGCTGATGTAGATGGTGCACACATAAGAACCCTGCTCTTAACGTTTTTCTTTAAATTTATGCCAGGCCTAATTACTAGCGGAAAGGTTTGGATCTCAGAACCACCACTTTACAGGCTTAAAGCTTCTTCTGGAATAACCTATTTAAAGGACGACGAAGCACTTAACAAGTTTAAAAAAGAAAACAAAAATAAAAAATTTGATATCAGCAGGTTCAAAGGTCTTGGTGAAATGAATGCTGGTGAGCTGTGGGACACAGCGATGAATCCAGAAACAAGGACCCTTATTAAAGTAACACTTGCAGACGCCAAAGGAGCAATGGCCAAGGCTTCTGATATGTTTGAAGTCTTAATGGGCAACGATGTATCTAAAAGAAAACTTTTTATAGAAAAGAACGCTAAAGACGTAAGATTTTTGGACGTATAATGGCTCCAAAAAAACCAGCTCCAAAAAAGAAACCAGCAGCTAAAAAACCCCCAGTTAAAAAACCAGCTCCAAAAAAGAAACCAGCAGCTAAAAAACCAGCTCCAAAAAAGAAACCATCTGCAGTGGCTACAAAAGAGCTAGAAAATACAAACAACGGAACTATTGCTGTAGAAGACGAAATATCAAAATCTTTTCTAGATTACGCAATGTCTGTCATTGTTTCTAGGGCACTTCCGGACGTTAAAGATGGGCTGAAACCAGTTCAAAGAAGAATTTTATACTCCATGTATGAAACAGGCATTAGACCAACAGGTCCTTTTAGGAAATGTTCAAAGGTTGTAGGTGATGTTATGGGTAACTATCACCCACATGGAAATGATGCCATTTATGGAACCCTTGTTAGGTTAGGTCAACACTTTAGTACTCGATATCCACTGATTGAACCACAAGGAAACTTTGGCACGCCGGACGACCCTCCTGCAGCCATGAGGTACACAGAGTCAAGAATGTCCTCCCTTTCATCACAGCTTTTAGACGGAATTGATGAAGACACAGTTAATTTTGAACCAAATTATTCTGGCGAGACATCAGAACCAAAAGTTTTGCCCGCTAGGTTCCCCAACCTTTTAGTTAATGGAGCAGAGGGAATAGCGGTTGCTATGGCTACAAACATGCCTCCGTACAACTTACGTGAAATCACAGAAGCTGTAAAGTTTACAATTGCTAACAAGGACGTAAAACCAAAGGATTATTTAAAAATTATTAAAGGACCAGATTTCCCAACAGGTGGACTTGTTGTTGAAACCCCAACTATTAAAGAAGCAATATTAAAAGGAAGAGGTTCAATAAAAATAAGAGCTGTTGCTGATGTTGAGGAGCTTGGAAGAGGAAGATCAGCAATTGTGGTGAAAGAGCTTCCATACCAAGCTTCAACGGATAGAATAATGGAAAAAATTGCAACACTTGTTCAAGACAAGAAACTTCAAGGAATATCTGACCTTAGAAACGAGAGTAGTGACAGAAACGGTACAAGACTAGTTGTTGAATTAAAAAGAGATGCAGTTCCTCAAGTGGTATTAAATCAACTATTTAAACAAACTCAACTACAAGACACTTTTTCAGTCAACTCAGTAGCGCTGGTTGACGGCGTTCCAAAAGTTTTATCTGTTCCCGAGTTAATCAACTATTACATAAGCCACCAAATAGATGTAATTCAAAGACGTACCAAATACAGGTTGGAAAAAGCTGAAAACAGATTACATATTGTAGAGGGTTTACTGCTTGCTTTAAATAAAATTGATCAGATAATCAAAGTTATCAAAGCTTCAAAAGACGTAGATACCGCAAGAAAATCTCTTATGACTAAATTTAAACTATCTGAAGTTCAGGCATCACACATATTAGACATGCCCTTAAGAAGACTTACCGCTTTAGAAATGGAAAAACTAGAAGAAGAAAAAAAAGAACTCAAAAACACTATAAAAGAGCTAGCAGCAATTCTTAAAAGCCGAACAAAGCAAAATACAATTTTAATTGAAGAACTAGAAGCAATTACTGAAAAATTTGGAGATGAAAGAAGATCAAGAATCGTTCCCGACGTTGGAGAGGTATCTATTGAAGATTTGATTGAAGACGAAGAAATAATTGTTTCAGTTTCTTCAAACGGATATGTTAAATCTGTACCATCTACATCTTATAAAAAACAAGGTCGAGGAGGCAAGGGTGTAAAGGCTGCCTCATCTGACGAAGATGTTATAGAACACCTCCTTTCAACATCTGTTCACTCATATTTATTATTTTTTACAGACAAAGGGAAGGTCTACAGGGCGAAAGCACATGAAATTCCAAAAACTAACAGAACTGCTAGAGGTTCCTTAATTCAAAACGTGTTATCTATGGGTCAAGATGAAAAAGTACAGGCAATCATTGATACCAGAGATTATGAAACTGAGAAATTTTTATTAATAATGACAGAAAAGGGAACTGTGAAAAAATCAAAGTTTAAAGACTTTGATTCAAATTACAAGTCTCTTCAGGCTATAAAACTAAAAGATGACGACAGAGTAGTTTCTGTTAAAACTACGTCAGGAAAAGAAGACGTCATACTTGTTTCTCAAAAAGGTCAAGCAATACGCTTTGATGAAACAAATTTAAAACCACAAGGCAGGACAGCAATGGGGGTAAGAGGTATTAAATTAAGAGAAGGTGACAAGGTAGTAGGAGCCGCTACATCTAGAGACGAAACACTGCTTTTTATAACAGCTAAGGGGTATGGAAAAAGAACAAAGCTAGATGAATTTAGAAGAGCTGGCAGGGGCGGCATGGGTGTAAAGGCCTTAAAAGTTACAGAGGCGAAAGGAAATTTAGTAGGAGCCAGATCAGTAGATGAAGATACTGAGGTTATGCTTATGAGTACAGGCGGAACAGCAATAAGATGTGCTGTAAAGCAGATAAAACAAATGAGTAGAGCAGCACAAGGAGTTAGGGTTATGAAACTAGCCTCAGAAGAGGAAGTTTCAGCATTTATACCCATAAAAAGCTAGGTTATGGTCCGAGTTAACAGAGTAAGAAGAATAATTAGAAAAATTGATCCATGGACAGTTCTAAAAGTCACGTTGGTTTTAAACTTTGTTGTTGCACTAACCGTTGTCTTAGGTTTTTCTATTATGTGGGTATTACTAGTTAACGCTGGAGTACCTCAAGGGCTAGAAGACATTGCGAGAAGGCTTGCCTTGCTTGACCAAGACGCGTCATTAGTTGGAAATATTGAACCACTCTTTACTGGACTGGTATCTCTTGCAGCTGTTTATATGCTTACACAAACAGCTATCGCTACTGTTGGTGCTTTTTTCTACAATCTTGTATCTGACTTAGTTGGAGGTATTGAAGTTGTAGTACTTGAGGAAACACACCTTGATGCTCCAGCAAAACCTAAAAAAGCAAAACAAGACACAAAACAAGACCAAAAAGAAACAGTATTGATGTCAATGATAAAGACTATAAAAAAAGTTAGAACAGAAGCTGCCTCAGAAAAACAGCCATCAGAGTCAGACCTACCAAGGCCAGACGTTCCAAGAAACATTGAAGAACCTACTTTGATGGATGCTCTTAAAAACACCGAAAACGAAGAAGACGACTCTTACTAACCTGCTACTATTCAACAAGAATAATGGAGCGAAGTTAGTGAAAATCTAGCACTGTCCCGCAACTGTAATTCGAAAGATAAGTCAGGTCGACTTCATTATTTGTATAACGACAGTCCTCGAGAGAAGGGATGAAGTTTCTAGAAATTCTTGAAGTTTCCTAAATTTTCTCAAGGTAAGAAAGGAAATTATGAAAACTAAGTTAATTTTTCTTGCCTTGTTGGTATCGATGTGTTCGAGTCCAGCACAAGAAAGCGAAGATATAAAAATTATATCTTTATCAACAACACACACTGAAATTATTCAGTCATTAGAAGCACAAGACACACTAATTGCAGTGGATGCTTTTTCTGAGGTTGATTTTCCAGTGGAAAGAATAGACGCATACACAGTAACAGCGGAAGAGCTTGCGCCATTAAATCCAGATATGGTTATCGTTGCCTTTGATTTTAATGGAATAGTCGACGGGCTTGAAAGCCAGGAAATCAACTATGTCTTACTTCCACCAGCGAAAAATTTTGAAGATGTTTATTCTCAAATTTCAACAATTGGAGAGATTGTAAATAAAAAAGGTGCGGCCTCTTCGAAGGTTAGAGACATGAAACTAGAAATTAACCGGATATTAGATGATGCTAATTACGAAAATGTCTCTGTCTATCATGAAATTGGATATTCCTATGGAATTTATAGTGTAAATTCTGATTCACTAATTGGAGAAATTTACAATGAACTTGGTATTGTAAACATTGCTAATTCAGAAGAAGACCCTTTTGGAAGTGGGTATCCAGCTCTGAGTGAGGAAATGGTTATAGGGTCTAATCCAGACTATATTGTTGTAGGACACTCTGATTATTTAAATAAAGATCTTTCAATAAGAGAAGGTTGGGGGAATATATCAGCAGTAGAAAACTCTAATGTATATTTTCTTGATGACACTCTTGCAAGCAACTGGGGAACAACTACTGTCCAGCTTGTCGAAGAGTTGTCTACTACTTTCGAAGAAAGTGCACAAACCAACGTGTATTCTGACCAGTTACTATTAATATCATTATTGTTTTTAGTAATAATGATTTATGTTTTAACTAGAAGAAACACTAAACAAAAAGTTTAAAGGAGAATTGATGAAGGGGTATCCAAACGATTTATACATACTTGCATTTGACCACAGAGGTACTTTAACAAAGGGACTTTTGGGTGTTGAAGGAAGGCAGCCCTCTAATGAAGAGGTAGCAAGAGTCTCATCTATGAAAGATATAATTTTTGATGGGTTTCTTGAAGCAAGCAGTAAAGGAATAAATGGCGGAGACCCCGCAATTCTTGTAGACGAAACATTTGGACTTCAAGTTCAAAACAGGGCAAAAGAAATGGGTATTAAGCTTGCAGCACCTGTAGAAAAGTCAGGACAAAAAGTTTTTGATTTTGAATATGGTGACGATTTTGGAGAAAAAATCAAAGAAGTGAATGCTGATTTTGTAAAGATACTCGTCCGATGGAATCCTGATGACGACCCTGAAACAAGGCAAATACAAGGGGAAAGAATAAAAACACTTTCAGAATGGCTTGATGAAAACGAGAGAAAGTTTCTTTTAGAGTTTCTTGTTCCTGCATCAGAAGAACAATTAGCAAGCGTTGATGGTGATCAAGCAAGATATGATTCTGAAATTAGACCTAAGCTAGCCGTACAAGTTGTTGAGGAAATGAGAGAAAGAGGAGCAGATCCTGATATTTGGAAAATTGAAGGTTTAGACACAGTTGAAGATAACGAAAATGTTTCAAAAGTTATTAAAGACGGTGGAAGAGAAGACGTTATAGCAGTTGTTCTTGGTAGAGGAGCAAATGATGAAAAAGTCAATGAATGGCTTAGAGCGGGTTCCTCTGTTGACGGTTATAAAGGTTTTGCAATTGGAAGATCAATTTTCTGGAATTCTCTTAAAGGGTGGCATGAAGAAGAAAAGTCACGAGAAGAAGCGGTTACAGAGATTGCAGATTCTTATCTAAGTTTTATTTCTGTATATCAAAACGGGAGCTAAAAATGCCACAAGGCAAAGCAGTTATTGGACAATCTGGAGGTCCAACAGCTGTTATAAATAGGTCACTAGTTGGTTTTATTAAAGAAGCTACTAAATCTGATTTTGAAGAAATCCTTGGCGCAAAACACGGATTAGAAGGAATGCTCAATGAAGATTTTGTTGACCTTGCCAGCCTATCAGAAGCTCAACTTTATGGAATTGGTAAAACACCAGCTGCAGCCTTAGGTTCGGTAAGAAAAAAGCCTACAGAATCTGATATAGAAAAACTTGTTTCAATATTTGAAAAACAAAACATTAGAAACTTTTACTACATAGGCGGTAATGATTCTGCAGAAACAGCAAATCTTGTTGCAAAGGGAGCAAGTTCTATTGGGTATGAAATGAAAGCATTTCATATTCCAAAAACTATTGATAATGATTTACTTGAAACAGACCACTGTCCAGGTTATGGCTCAGCGGCCCGGTTTGTCGCACATGCTTTTCAAGGGGATGATGCAGACAATAGAAGTCTCAAAGGAATTAAAATTAATGTTTTGATGGGTAGACACGCAGGCTGGCTTACTGCTGCAAGCACTTTAGGTAAGTCTACCGAAGAAGACGGTCCCCACTTAGTTTATGTTCCTGAAAAAGTATTCAAAATTGAAGAATTTTTAAAAGAAGTGAAAGAAGTATATGATTCACTTGGAAGATGTGTGATTGCAGTCTCTGAAGGTATACATAACGAAGAGGGTGAATATTTCTTACAGACATATGCAAGTGAAACAGGTTCTGGCCTTGCTGGAAAAAAAGACAGCCATGGAAATATCCAGCTCTCAGGCTCAGGGGCATTAGGCGATACGTTGACAAACATAGTTTCGGAACACATTGATAGTGCAAGAGTTAGGGCGGATACCTTTGGATATTTACAAAGATCTTTTTTAGCCGATGTTTCTGATGTAGACGCTGAAGAAGCAGAGAGGGTTGGACAACATGCTGTTATCGCTTCTCAAGATCTACAAAGTGGATCTGTAATTCTTAAACGACAATTGTCAGAAACATACCACTGTGATGTCGATGTTGTAGAGCTGAATAAAGTTGCGAAACATACAAAAGACATGCCTCAAGATTTTTTGGATGAGACTAAACCATATGTTACAAACGATTTTTTTGAATATGCCATGCCTTTAACTGGTGGGATAGAACCTAAAACACAAATTTTTGTTTAGATGTCAAAAATAAACCTATCTAGAGAAGAATTTCAAGCTTTTTGGGAAACAACTGTTAGATATTATGAACTTGATCCACAAGGAGTAATGCACAATGCTAATCACGTAGCATTTTTTGATCAGGCAATTACTGCTTATTTTAAGCATATAAATTATGATTACTTGAAAGACATCGAAGAGACGAAAAAAGATTTTCATACTGTACAGGTATTAGTTCAGTACAACAAACCTCTCTACTTTGATCAGGATATAGAGATTGGGGTCAGAGTTAAGGAAATAGGCAACTCAAGTATGACCTGGATTATGGGAATGTTTTTAAAAGAAACAGGGGAACTAGTAAGTTCTTGTGAAGCGGTTCATGTTTATACAGATCAAACAACCATGAAAGCCACACCAATAACTGAAGACCTTAAAGAGAAACTACAATTTAATTAATTCAAACCCAGGCATTAATATTGTTCATATGAACGAGAGAAGATACGATATTGACGCTTTGAGGTCCATAGCAATGTTTCTGCTCATTTTTTATCATCTTGGAATTTCATTTACCTCACTCTCTCCATATATTCTTTTTGTTCAAAATAAAAGAATTGCTGATGGAATTTGGCCATTACTGAACTTACTAAACACATGGAGAATACCGTTAGTTTTTTTGATTGCTGGAATTGCTCTAAGGTTATCGTTTCAAAAAAGAACACGCCCAGAAATATTAAAAGAAAGAGTTAAGATTCTTGTAGTCCCCTGGCTGTTTGGAACCATCACATTTGCTACAGCTTCTCTCGTAATTGCAGTTACATATTATGAGGGTTGGTCACCCGACTCATTATGGTTAATATTTGCTGCTTTTGAATTTAATGGTGTTCATTTATGGTTTCTCTTAAATATCTTGATTTACTGCATACTGTTAGTTCCTGTTTTAAATTTTATTTCTAATAAAAATCAAAAAGAAGGCATTATTTCTTCTTTGCTTCAACAACCCGGAGGTATATTTATATTTTTAATACCGATTATTCTTGAAGGTCACGTTCTAAACCTTCTTAGATTTAATCCCGATTCGTACTATGGAAATTTTTATAACGAATATGCAAACACCGAGCACGGGCTACTACTTGGTTTTTTATGGTTCTTGATCGGCATAGTCTTAACTTCACAGGGCGAGGCTTTCTGGGAATCAAATAAGCGAAATTGGCGAATACATCTAGCTTTTGCAAGTGTTTCTTATATGTATAGATTTTTTAATAATTTCGAAGATGGTTATGCACTAGACAATAGACTCATAGCTTTCGAATCTTTTAATTTTATATTCTTACTTCTGGGCCTAGGAGCTGTTTATCTTAACAATGATTCACCACAACTTACCTATTATAAAACAGCTGTTTATCCTGTTTACATTGTTCACTTACCTGTACAAATGGCAGTAATGTATTTTTTTGCAGGTATAAATATTCATCCAATAATTAAATTTCCAATTGCCTTGTTCTTGATTTGCTTTCTCTCTTTAACTATTTATCACGCTATAAAAAACATCAAACCACTAAGGCCATTGTTTGGTCTAAGGAATAAGTAAAGTTGAAAAAAACAAATTTATTACTTTTTATTCTTTTTTTAAGTTTATGTTCAGCCCCTAGCAATGAAGGAGTAGCTTCTCTTTCGGGAAACACCACAACAACCTCAATAATAGAAGAAGAGGATTATCCAATTGTTTTATCTCAGTGTTTGAATGAAGAAAAGGGATACAACATAGCAACACCGTTTGACATACAAGATTTAAAAACAACAATTAGTCAACTAAGCAATAGCAAGGAGGAAGAGTTACAGTTGGGGGACGATGTTAATTATTGTATTAATAAATACAATCTTTGGACAGATTCATCTGCTTCAAATCCAGAGGAGCTTGCTAAATTATACGACGAAAATCTTGAGTTAGCCAAATGTCTAAGAGGAAAAGGCATAGAGATTGAAGACCCTAGCCAACAAGAGCCTAAACTTGACTTAAGTGGATTAAAAAAATCAGAAGATGATATAACACCACTGTTACAAGAATGTGGTTGGCAAAAATAAGTATTAGATTTGTATAATAAAAAAAATAAAGAAACTAAAAACATAGAAACACTTTATGAAAAAATTAATACCCGAAACAATCGAAAATAAAATTCCAAGTAACAAATTTATCTACTACTTTTGTTGGTTACTAGTTGGGTTCAACTTATTTAGAAGCCTTGAACACATATTTGCTGAAGATGGTGGAGCTGAATCTATTGCGGGCATTCCACTAAGTAGTTATTCACCAGAAGCTGCAAACAACATTGTTTCAATATTTGCACAGTGGGGTTTTTCACAGCTAGTTTTAACTTGCATTTTGCTTCTGGTTGTTTTAAAAATTAGAGAGCTTATTCCGCTTATGTTGTTAATTATTGCTTTAGAAAACATATTCAGAGCAGGAATTGGTTTTTATAAGTCTTTAATCATTAGTGCAGATCCTCCGGGAGCGCTCTCTCCCTTGATAGGTTTAGTGACTTTAATTTTCTTTTTAATTTCAATAAGGGAAAACAATTAAAATTATGAAAAAATACTTAAACATTTTCTTATTACTTATATTTGTTCTTATCTCTGCGTGCTCCTCGTCAGATGACTCACAAGGTGTAGTTTCCACAGAAGACTTATCGACTGTCGCAACGGTAACAACTATCGTAGAAGATGTTGTCGAAGAAACTTTATCACCTGAAGATGCTGAGCTTTTGTTAGCTAGGTGCTTAAGGGATAACGGATACGACGTTCAAGATCCAAAGAACGATGAAGGTTTAAGAAGTGTTTTAACTCCGATCTTTATTGCAGCTGATGAAAGAGGAAGAACAGAGCTTTTTCAGACTATACAAATGTGTGCAGAAGAAAACAATATTCCTTTGGGAGACAACGCAGACTTTGAGAATCCAGAAGATGTTGCAGAAAGGCTTGATACAGAGCTTGAATTTGCTCAATGCTTAAGAGGAAAAGGCATAGAGGTTGAAGACCCTAGTGCAGACAGACCCCTTAGACCAATACTTGTTGGATTAGTGCAGTCTGGGCAATATTTAGAAGACCAAGTTAGAGAAGCTGCTGGAGAATGCTTTGACGATCTCGGACTTGAACCACCACAGCAAGGTGGAGGATAAAACTACATATTATTTATAATTTTATATGTATAAAAAAACCTCAATAATACTCGTATTATTAACAGCTTGTTCTTTATTCCAACAAGAAGAAAAATCTGTTGTTTCAGTTGCTGACACTGACAAAGGAAAAGAAGCAATTTCATTGGGTGTTGAGTTGTCAGATGAAAGAGAAGAAATCTCAGATGAAGATGCCCCACTAGTCCTTGTTCAATGTGTAAATGAATCTGGTTATAAATTTAAAGAACCTAAAAACTTCTTAGACCTTTATACAACCATTGCTTCTTATTTTGAAACAATAACAGAACAGGAAGCGGAAGAACTTTGGGATATTATCGAGGAATGTGCATTGAAATATAATTTATGGGGTGTTGCTGATGAAAATCAATTTGAAGACCCTGCACAAGTGGCAAAAGAATTAGACTCTTCTCTTTTTATTGCAAAGTGTTTTAGAGAGAATGGATATCCAAGGGTTCCTGATCCCGATTACTTTAATAGAAATGTGAACCTTGATGCATACACAACTGAAGAATGGGATTTTAGCGAAGATGATCCAATCGTTCAGACATGGCAGGCCTGCGAGGAAACAATGCCAGAAGAATTAAAAGACGAGGAATGGGACGATTAAGAAATTTAATAAAATAATTTCTCAGAAAACTTACAGGTTTAATAAACTAATCTGATTGGAATAATGATGAAAAACTTACTTAAATTAAAAAACTTGTACACGCTAATTTTTATAGCAGCCCTGGCTTATGGGGGTTATTACTTTGGTACCCAAAATGCAGAAACATCTTCTAGTAATAAAACCTTAGAACTAACTACTGTTGCAATACAAAAAGGTGATTTAGCAAAAAAAGAAGAGTACAACGGAACATTAAGACAGACGGACAGCAAGGTTCTTAACTCACCAATGTCAGGAGTTGTTACATTAGTCCCTAAAGAAGGAACAATTATTAATTTTGGAGAAATACTTTTTGCTGTTGATAATAAACCTGTAATTTTAGTTGAGGGAGCAACACCATTTTATAGAACTTTAGATCTGAACTCAGACACTGGTCCTGATGTGCTACAACTTGAAAAAGCTCTTGTATTCTTGGGTTATGCTGCAGAAGACTTCATACCCGATGAAACTTTTGATGAAACTACTTCAAATATGCTCAATGCTCTTTATGTTGACTACAAGATTGATACAAAATCTGAAATTACACCAGCAGAACAGGTAGCTATTAATTTAAAAAAGACGGAAGTCGAAAATATTGAAGACACTATTGCTGATGGAGGAACATCACTAGCTCAAGTTAATGACAAGAAAAAGAAGTTAGATGATGCCAAAGAAACTGCTATTGAAGAAAATGCAGCTTGGCAACAAGCAAAAGAGCTTATTGAAGATTATGAAATTCAAATTGCAATATTAAAAGACCCAACGAACCCTATTACTGCTGAAAAAATGAAAGGGACGGGTGTCGTAGAACTTGAAATTAAAGATTATGAACAAAAAATAGAAGAACAAAAAAGAATTCAAAATTTAGAAAAAGGAAAAGAGTCGGGAATTGATGCAACAGAAGCCTTAGCTATTGAGACAGCACAAAAAGCATATGATGATATAGTCAAAAATTATAATGAAGGCGTTGATCAAGCTGCCGAATTAGCAAAAGCAAAAGAAGAGCTTGAAGAACTTGAGCTTGCTTCAAAATCAGAAACTTTTAGCCCTACAAATGCTTATGCATCAAAAACACCAATAATTGTAGGTTCTTATATTAGTGACGTAGGTTCAGCTGTTGTGTTAAATTCACCTCTTTATAACATTTCCTCTATTGGAATTGAAGTTGTCTTTCAAGTGGATGCTACAGATCAAGAAACAGTTTCTCTTGGCGATAGTGTTGAGATAGAACTCCCAACAGACGAGAGAGTACCAACGGTTATTACTTTTATAGATCAGGTTGTAACACAAACTCAAGCAGGAGAGTTTATAGAAGTAACCTTAGAAGTCCTTAATCCAGAAGAGATTGAGGCCTACGATCAAGCACCCGTAAAAGTATTTGTCACAACAGAGATTTCTGAAAACGTACTATATGTTCCAGTAAACGCTTTACTTGCCCTAGCAGAGGGTGGCTATGCTTTAGAAATTTATAGTGGAGAGCTCGACAGTGGAACATTTGAAGGTGAATCTGGTGTAGACACTAGCTATGTTGCAGTTGAAATAGGGGTTTTTACTGATGGATTTGTCGAAGTAAAAGGAAATATCTCAGAGGGTCAAATAGTAGTTGTACCAAGATGAAAACCAGTACAAAAACTGTAATCTCTATAAACAACATATCAAAAGTATATGAAGGCCCACCACCTGTAAGAGCATTAGACGGTGTTTCACTAGAAATTAAAGAAGGAGATTTTGTTTCAATAGTCGGTCAATCAGGTAGTGGAAAATCAACTTTCTTAAATATGATCGGGCTACTAGACAGCATAACCGACGGTTCTATAGAAATTGAAGGTAATGACATATCAAAACTCTCAGACAACGAGCTTTCAAAATTCAGAGGTGAGAAAATTGGATTTATATTTCAAAGCTTCTTTCTTTTACCTGGCTTAACCGCACAGGAAAATGTTGCCGAAGGCCTTTTATATCAAGGAATTTCTAGAAAAAACAGATTAGAAAAAGCAAAAGAAGTTTTAGAGCAAGTAGGCCTTGGAGACAGGTTGACACATCTGCCTACAGAATTGTCTGGTGGTCAACAGCAAAGAGTTGCAATTGCTCGGGCCCTTGTTCAAGATCCTGCATTTGTATTAGCTGATGAGCCAACAGGTAATTTAGATATGGAGTCCGGCCTAAATATTTTGAATATATTAAAAGATCTAAATAATCAGGGAAAAACTGTAATAATGATTACCCACAATCAAGAACATGCAAGCATGTTCAAAAAAGTTATTGAATTAGTTGATGGAAAAATAGTAAGCCAATGAGTAAAAAAAGGCTTAAGATCAGAGACTTGTTTTTTGTTGCTTTATATGGAGTACGAGCAAGAAAAGGACGGGCAACTCTTACATCGATAGGTATAGGCATCGGTATCGCAGCAATAGTTGCAGTATCCGGAATCTCTGCTTCAGGTAGGGCTGACCTTCTTTCCACCTTAGAGTCGTTAGGTACTAATTTAGTCAAAGCTTCACCACAGGCAGGTTTTTTTGGAACACAAGAAAAACTTCCTACAGGTGTTTTAGGCATGGTAGAAAGAATAGGTCCTGTTCAAGAAGTTACATCAACAACCCAAACAGACCTATTGGTAAGGCGAAGTAACTTTATTTCAGAATTTGAAGGTGGAGGTATTTCAACTATTGTCACAAGTTCTGAACTTTTGGATGTAATAGGTGGAAATCTTACTGATGGTCGTTTTATACAAGATGGATTATCTGATGTTCCAGTAACAGTTTTGGGCAGTGTAACGGCTCAAAGATTAGGAATTAACAATCTATCTACACCAACAAGAATCATGATTGAAAACGAATGGTTTGGTGTTGTTGGAATATTAGAAGAATTAAAGATCCATCCAGACCTAGATAGGTCTGTGTTTATTGGATACGGCGTAGCAAAAACACTTTTTGATATTGATGAGGAACCAACAACTATTTATTTAAGGGCAAATCCAACATTCATAGAAGATGTTGTAGAGGTTCTTGCTCCGTCTATGAATCCTGAAAACCCAGACCAAGTTGAAGTGACACGTCCTTCAGATGCATTAGAAGCACAACAAGCAGCAGAAGAGGCTTTCACAAATTTACTTTTAGGCTTAGGTTCAGTTGCTCTACTCGTTGGAGGAGTAGCTATTGCTAATGTTATGGTTATGTCAGTTCTTGAACGAAGAATGGAAATTGGAGTTAGAAGATCTATTGGTGCAACTAGAAGAGAAATCCGCTACCAGTTTTTATTAGAAAGTATTGTTTTGTCAGGCATTGGAGGTCTTGTAGGGGTGCTTCTCGGAGCGGCTATAACTCTGGGTTATACTAATTACACAAATATTGTATTCTCAATACCAGTATGGCAAATATTTGGAGCAGTGCTTTTAGCTTTATTAATCGGAGCTATTTCTGGTGTTTATCCAGCTATAAAAGCATCAAAAATTCAACCAGCAGAAGCAGTAAGAAAGTAAAACTACTTTTTTTCGTTGCGGTTTTTACTGCATGCACAATTGGAGGGGAAGAATCACAGGGTGTAGCGACTATTGACTCCACAACACAAACAACCATCGTTGATGAGGAAACTACTTTTGAAGAAGGTGTTCTTAATTTTGCACAATGTATGAGAGAAGAGGGAATTAACTTTCCAGACCCAACATTTGATATTGATGGCAATCCTGAGTTTGATAATCTAGAAATAGAAAATGAAGAAGAATTTGAGAATGCTTTTGAAAGTTGTGAAGATATTTTAAGAAACGCACTTCCAGAGCAGTTTGACCTAGATCCTGAAGTCGAGGCAGCTTTGGTAGATGCTTCTCTAGAGTTTTCTCAATGCATGCGAGATCAAGGTATAGATTTTCCGGATCCAAAACCTGGAGAATTTGGCTTCTTTGCTTTCAGAGATGCTGATATTGATTTTAGCTCTGAGGAAGTACAGGAAGCTTTTGAAATTTGCCAGCCTGAAAATCCTCTTGATAGCCTTGATGAGTAATTAAATACCAGATTCAAAATATGCAGGAGCGGTTACAGCGATGGTAAGCCAACACTGCTCTTCAGAATCAGGACATTCTGTTTTCTCAAAAACCCAAGTAATAACAAAATAGTTATTTGTTTTTGCAAGTACTTTAACTTCGTAGTGGATATTAGTTTCATTTTCATATGTAACTTCATAAGAGTATTCTTTTAAATCGATTATCGAGTCGTATGGCTCCGATATTAACATTTGATAAAAGCGTTCTTTCGGTCCCGTAATCTCTTTATTATCTTCATGAGCAAATCCCCAGATTGTATCAACAGCTTTTTTCGGGTTGCTTGTAAAATTTTTATAACTATCAAATATTAAATTAAGAACTTCTTCTGAATCAAGACTTTTTGGAGGTTCATCAACAACTGTTTGGCTTCCAGAACAAGAAACTAGAAGTATTAGAAGAATTAAAGTTTTTTTAACCACCAATGAGTGTTGTTAAAACAAGATACATGTGCAAAACAAATGCAATAGCTAAGAATCCAAAAAATGATTTCTTTTCAACTTTATTCACAATCAAATACTAACAACAGTTTAATTTATACGTAAACTGAACTAGTTGTTTGCTTGTTCGTAAGCCTGGCTATAAAGAATAAGTGTTGGAGCCCATAAACCTACATAGATCGCAAGTTGAGAATCATCCAAAACAATATAAATAAGCACAGATGCTATTACAGATACCATGCTTGCGTACAATCCTAATTTTTGCATATTTCCTCTCTCAATTTAATTATACTATGTAAATTTGTTATGATAAAAATATGCTAGATACATTAACTTCATCACCGTTATTCTTAATCCTGTTATTTCCGGTCGGTACACTCACAATATTTGTAATCGGTGTAATTCGTGTAGATATTCGTGATTTAAGAGGAAAACAAACAGCAGGTCAAAAACTTCTTCTAGAAGAAGAATAGTAATTTGTCTTACCTCACTGTTTGTATATAACTATGGACAGGGAAAATCTTGAAAATTTAGACGAAGAATCATTATTTAAAATTCAAAATACAATTTCTGAGATCATTAAAGAAAGAAATTTTAAAAAAGGTGATATAGAGGCAATAGTTGAAGACTCTTTTAATGTTGCTTTCCCAAAGATAGATGGATTAGGTTTAAACCCCTGGGTTGAAGGTTCTATGCTAGTTTGCCCTGGAGCAAGAATAGACAAGTCACAGACAAAACATATATGTAAATTTGTTTCCGTCGGTGAAGATTGGTCATGGGAGTCTAGCAACATGATTAGTGATGTAATACGTCGAGACCAGTCTTCGAAGAGATTTAGACAGCACTCAATAACATTAATCTCACCCTATGAAGGTATGACTGTTGATGTAATTATGCAAAAATCACAAAATGGAAAACACTTAGTAGATAGTGTCGAGTCTTTTATATTTGCAAATGGATCCTTAGAAAAAACAATGTCAAAATCCTCTAGATCAAGAGAACATTAAGTTAAGAAAACCAACTATGTTTACCAAATTTATTTCTGGGTACAGGAGTATTTTCCTCAATAAACCATTCAATTCCACTTAATACTGAGTTCAAATACGACTTTAATTTGATATTTATATATAAAAAATAGGGCAAAAAAGAAAGAATCTTCGGCCAGGTGCTTAATAAAAAGGGGTACACGGTTATTGAAAGTCTTACCCCGCTATCTTCCTCTTTTATTCTCCATTCAACAAAGGACTGATTTCTATTATTACTTCCTATCCAGAGATCGTAACCTTCACCCGGTTTCCAAGAAGAAAATTTTCTTTTATAGGTTAATCCATTTAGATAGACTAGTTTGTCTTCATGGATATCTTTTTCCCAGTTAATTACAGAATTATTTTCACAATATGGATGTGTATTGTTTAAGTAATTTGGTGATGAAATAGTTTCCCAAAGAACTTCCTTAGAGCATTTATACAATTTACTATTTGAGGATTTAAATCTCTGCATTACTTAAGAATAAATGCGTTGGGTTATATATTCAATTGAGCATAGGTCAACCACTATGGAAGTGTATTTGAGTGATTTTTAACGCATACACGCGGTTGACCACTATTAATTATAATTTTATTTTCACAACCGTGCAAGATTGTGATATTTATTTCACAAAATAATATAATTTGTGAAACATTTAGCATAAATTTTTATAGATCACAGAAACCAAATCGGGAGTAATCCCAGTTTCTTTATCAAAAAATTACTAGTGTTACTGCTAAAACAAGACAAAGCGTAAAGCCATAATAAGCTATGCCCACTGAGTAAAGCCTGTTTTCTTTATCTAATTTGATAACACAGAGATTTGTAATTGTGTAATATATCAAAATAAAAAAAGAGCTTAACTTTATTGATCCCACCACATCAAAGCTGTAAATTCCAATTATCACTGAGATAAGAACAAAAGCTTCTGAGAAGTAAGCAGAGTTAAATTTTTTGTGAATTTTGGAGAAACCCTGAGGGAGTATTTTATCTCTAGAAAGTGCAACATATATTCTGCTTATGCCGGGCATTAGAGCTAGGAATACAGAAACCATAGCAATAGAAGAAGCAAAAATGACCAGAAATGTAAATTCTGAAAATCTACTTACATCCATTGCAACGAGCAACGGAGTGCTTGAATTCATAATAATTTCTGGACTTACAATAGAAAGGGTTAACCAAGTAATAATTAGATATAAAAAAACAGTAATTCCAAGTCCAGTAAAAATTGCCGTAGGAATTATTTCTTTAGGATTTTTAATTTCTTCACCAAACGTAGCTAGTCTTGAATATCCAGTGAAAGCAAAAAACCAAATACTTGCAGAGAGTAAAATACTGTCGAAAGAGATATCGTTAAAGACTGGAATAGCATAATTAACACCTGATGTTGAGATAATAGAAAAACTGTAAAACATAAGTAATCCAAACAAAATCCAAACAAACCACTTTGCTATCTCCGCTGTTTTGTTTATCCCAGAGAAACTTAGCAAAAAAATTAGTAAACATAAAACTACACCAAGTTCTCGTCCATACACTGGCGAAAGATAGTTCCCAACTGTTAAAGCTATTGCTATACAGCTGATTGTTTTACCTATTATAAAAACCGCACCAGCGATAATGTGATAAGGTCTACCTAAAACCTCTTTTGCGTACAAATATGTTCCACCTGTTCTTGGAAATAATGAGGACAGTTGAGCAGATGATGAGGCATTTGCAAAAGCCAAAGAAGAAGCTATTAACAGACCAATAAGTGATCCATAGGAACTAATTTTTGAAGTAGGAGCAATATTATTAAATAATCCAGCACCAATCATTGAACTTAAACCAAGATAGATAGAACTTTTCAAAGTAAGCGTTCGATTAAATTCTTGATTTTCCATAGGCTTATTTTATCTTTTCTAGCTTATTTTCGTAAAGACCAGAAAAGCTTTCTGTTTATAATATTTATATGTTTAATAAATTGTCACCTGTTGCAATAACCAATCAGAAAGATAGAAACTTATTTATTGTTGCTATGCTTTGGTTCTTTATTGGTGCCTGGATAGATTCAAGTGCTCATACATACTTAATTGATGATATTGAAACATTTTTTACTCCCTGGCATGCAGTATTGTATTCAGGGTATGCTTTCTCAGTTCTTGTTGCCATCTATGTTAAAAATAAAATAAAAGATTACAAATTTGATGTTGGTGTTTTAGGGGCAGTAATTTTCGGTATAGGAGGAGCTTCTGATGCAGTTTGGCATACCCTGCTTGGGATCGAGACTGGAGTAGAACCTCTAGTTTCACCTTCACACTTAATGCTTTTTTTAGGTGCCTTTCTTATGTTGGATTATGTTTTTACTGCAAGGCCAAGTACTGACAAACTAGATACAGCTTCAGTAGTAGCAGTATCAACAATTTATGGTTTGATAATGTTTATTACACAGTTCCTTCATCCATATTTGCAATATGGTGTATTTTTTTCATATGACGATGCATTTGCTGCAGGAACATTATTTTTTCAAGCTATGCTTGCGAGTATTGTTTTTGTTTATGCAGTAAGATTCAAAATGACATCAAGTCAAATGTTCCTACTCTATTTTCTCTCTTTTGTTTATGTTTCGGTCCATTCTTCTTTAGGAGACACTGGATTAATGTTGTTAATTATTGGTATTGGTGCAGCCTATAGTTTTGGAGTTTATTCAGTAACAAATTGGTATTACAAAACAGATCATGATCGTAAAATTCAAGTAAGTTCAGCAATGGTAGCTTCTCTTTACGGTTTGTTTTTTGTTGTATATTTATTAATTTTGCAAGCACAAAACTCTTATGATATTACTTGGAGATTCTACGGCCTCGGAGGTTTGGTAACTACACCACTTTTATTTGGATATATGGTTGGTAATCTAGGTGTAAATCCACGAACAGGGGAAGTTGTAGAATAAATTTAACTAAGATTTCTTAGATTAATTTTTCGATTTAACTTCAACAAACCTTTTTTTCTAAGACTTTCCGACTTATAGCGCAGCTGATTAATTGCTACGTCGTTATTGTCATTTAGGGTACTTACATTTACAGGTTTACCGATTTTTATAGATATTTTTACATTTCTTTTGTTAAACAACTCATTTAATTGAGAAACATCTCTTAATTGCTTATTTAGATATGATGCAAAATAAAAGAACCAGGAGTTTTTACCTTCTACATATACAGGCACTAGGGGGAAATTGTATTTTTTAGCAAGAGCAATAGGAGTGCTCTCCCATGGTCGATCCCATAAACCAAATAGTGTAAGCTTTGAAAGCCGTCCTGAAGGGAAGATTATACCGCCTCTATCATCGCCAAAAAAAACACTAAGACGTTCAAGAGTTTCTTTGTTAGCTGAATGGGTTTCTTTTTCCTTGTTCCAGACAACTGGCGCTAAGAGATCGTGAAAAGCACCTAAAAGATAAACAAATAATTCATTTGCAAAAAAGAAAAGGTCATCACGCACTGGATAAATCTGGTGATAGAGTGCAATAGCATCTGCAGCTCCCATAGGGTGGTTTGACACAATTAAGAATTTTCCATCACTAGGAATATTTTCAAGACCTTCAACAGTGCAGTTACTTGTATACTCATTACCTAACCAGCTAAAGGCCTCTTGTCCAGACATGCTTTGAATATGTTCACCAACAAAAACAGTTTCATTAAATTTGAGATACTTTTTAAGTATCTTATAAAGTGTTTTTGATAAAAAATTACTTTTGAGTAACCAAGGGTTTCTTTCATTGATTAAATTATGAATTTTCTCTTCCATTAAGCTTTAAACCTATTTTTTTTACCCTTTATTCCATCAAAGCATAAACGAAGTCTTTGTATAACTTCTTCTTCTGATCCTTCAAGGTCTAAACTATTTAAAAACTGTAATTTATGATTTTCATAATCGATCTGTACAGGCATTACTTCGGCTTCCAGCTCCTTAGCTAAATACAAAAAACTACTTCTAAATCTAGTTGCATCAAATCTGCCTTCCGGTGTAATAATAAGTAGGAAATTGTCTCGTTGAGTAAGCTCCTTAACAACAGAATCATACTGGCCACTATTCATTTTTCTGTCTACTGGGATGGCACCAAATTTTTTAAATGCAATTTCTTGGAGCCAACCAAGTGGCCAAGGGATACCTTGTTTGTCGATATCTGCAGGATTAATGAAAGGATTAGGAATTCTTCGCATAGTCCATTTTGCTGAAAGATAACAGACATCAATATCTAAAGCTAAAATCATTAAAACCATTAAATATTCGTCTTTTCCCGATTGATGAGGCGCAGCAGCAACTATTACTCTTTTATTATCTAAAAATGATCCTTTAGCTTTGACATTTTCAAAAAAAAGCAGAAAATGAGCAAGATACTTCAAAAAGAAACGCTTCTTTCTTGGCGTATAGGCACTAATAGTTACCTCAGGTAAAGCTTTTGTATAAGGCATAATTTATTAATTTAAAATTATTTTAGTAGGTTTGTTCTTCGTCACTGTCCATAAATGAGACATTGTTAAACTCTTTAAGTCTAAAAAAGTGACCATTAGAAATCTCAGTAGATTTAAATGTAGTGTGTCCAGTATGTCTTGGAAGAAATTTTCTCCATGTCCATGCATAAAGAGGCATATTTAAAAAATACGAGAGCAGTACAGACATAGTTCCAGCATGAGAAATAATCATAAGCTTCTCAATGTTAGATTTGCTTAAATCAAATCGCCTATCGAATTTTGTATCTAATGAAACTATCCCTCTTTTCTCCAGCTCTATTTCTAAATTCGATACAATATTTTTACTAAATTTTTCCATGTATTTTCCATGATTACCAACAGTCCACTCTTCAAATGACTGTGAATTACGTTTTTCAAAAAATGCCATTATTTCTTCACTGCTTTTCCCATATAAAGCTTCTTCCTCATCGTCTTGCATTTCTTGAAGCCATTCATATATGTAGGTAGATTTTGCGACACCTTTTTCTTTGAAAGGAGTAAAAGTCTCTTGGGCACGCTTTAGAGGTGAAACCCACAACTCATCAATATCGTTTTTTTGAAAAACTGAAGAGGATTTTTGAGATTGTATTTTTCCTAAATCAGTAAGTCCTGGATTTTTAGTATAAATATTATTAGGCATCCATTCTGGTTGACCATGTCGAATCAATACGATTTCCATACAAAAACAATAGCTAAACTAGGTTATTCTGATAGCTAAAGATAAAATATATGAAAATTTATAGAGATAGGAATAGTCTTCTTCTCCCACTTCTCAGGGGAAGTCTCCTTACATACATTGGAATAGATAATATTATTTCAGGCCCTTTTAGAAAACTAATGATAACCTATTTTAAATTAGGAGAATTTGGATCAAACTCGAGGGAGGAATACCTTTACTATCTTTTACTATTTTTTGGGTTACTACAACTATTCATATCAATTCAAAGTATATTCCAACCGGTTATTGAAGTTATTGATACAAAGATAGTGCTCCGTACAAAAGAAAAAACACTTTCTGTAATTAGGAATACATTTGATATAACAAACGTTGAATTAGTAGAGGATAATTTTCTAAAGATTTCATTTGATGAAGAGACATACAGTATTCAAATTGATGATGTCCCAATTAATGAAATCCATAATGTTTTTCCATCATTTAGTTTTCAAGAAGAAGAATAGGTTTTTTATATTAGGAATATTGTTCTTGATGTTGAAAATGGTTCCTAAACCTCGCGAAAAATACATTAGTAAATATCTTGCGTAAGAACAAAAACTAACGTATATTTATAGAACACTATCGGAAAAGAAATCGCAAGATGGAAAAGAAGATAGAATAAAAAATCCCGGAGGGTCGCAAGATCAATCGGGATTTTTGCTTTTGTCATGAAATAACTGTGTAGTATCAAAATATGAAGAAAATAATATTTTTAGGATTCATACTTATTTCTTGTGGAGGTTCAAGCGTAGAGGGTGTTACAAGCTCAGTTGAACAGCCTGCTTCTACTGAAGAACAGGAGACAACCACAACTACAGTTCAAGATACAACCACAACTACAGTTCAAGATACAACCACAACTACTCTTCAGCCAGACGGAGTTCTTTCAGAAATTAAAAACATGATGGTAAGGGGCGTAAGTCCACATATGGAAGTTGTTGACAGCTCTACATTAAGAATTTTTTATTCGAGTCTTGATGTAATGGGATTAGCTGTGGATTTATGTGATTATGAACTGAACTGTATCAGACAAGGTGTAGTAAACAGAGTTCAAGACTTAACATTAATTACAACTGTAGATGGTGTTAGAAGGGGGTATTATGTTGAACTCAACCCTAATACAAAATCGAAAGAAATATATACGGCTATATTCAGTGAGGATGGACTAACCTACTCCGAATCAAAATCGTTAGGTTTTAACGATGGCGGAAGTATGGCTTGGGGTGTTCCCGATTCAGTTCTTTTACCGGATGGACGTGTAAGACTTTATTGGGTTGCAGAATCAACAGGAATGCGTGGAGAAAAAATAGTAAGCGCTACTTCAGATTCACCTAAAGGAATAAAATTTACGAAAGATCCAGGATACAGGCTAGAAAATGGTTATGTTGATTTTGAAGTTTTACGAGCTGAAGAAAATAATTGGGAGGCTGTCTTTTCCTATTCACCAGAAGGGCTTCCAAGAATCCCTCAGAGTATTTTTTACGGTACGTCAAAAGATGGCCTTACTTGGGAATTTACTGGAAATGCAATATCACCAACGAATATGAGCTATCTTGACCCAACAGGTATTTTGTTAGACAACGGCACTTATTTATTGATATCTTCTGTAGCTCCAAATGAGTTAGGAGACAGAGATTACATTCTTTACTCCATGGTTT
Source organism: uncultured Candidatus Actinomarina sp. (assembly GCA_902593795.1). Taxonomy (GTDB): domain Bacteria; phylum Actinomycetota; class Acidimicrobiia; order Actinomarinales; family Actinomarinaceae; genus Actinomarina. The sequence goes on along the minus strand of CACJJR010000001.1, from coordinate 135,301 downwards.
TAATAACGCCATAGATATAAAAACTATAGAAAACATGTATAAAAGTTCGCGAAAAAAAGAAACAAAAATATCTTGCTTAAATCACAAAACTACTGTACTTTTATATAACTATAAGAAATGAAGTCGCAAGACCTAATTGAAGATAGTAAGAAAATCCCGGAAGGTCGCAAGATCAATCGGGATTTTCACTTTTTACAGGGTTTTTATTCCAAAAAAAGCAAAAAGACTCCCCGTGGCTGTAAATTTTTGTTTTATCGGCTTTAGAAGTGGCTCAAAGCACGAAAGGAAGTCCTATCTATAATTTTAATAAAATTACGTAATTTATTTGTAAAACGAAATATTTCATATAATAGTTAATATATGAAAAAGTCAATAAATATAGGCTTAATTCTTCTTTTATTATTTCAAGCTTGTTCAACTGAAGAAAATTCTTCAGACAACATCAATATTGAGTCAAGCACAGAAGAAACAATAATTAATGATGCTACTTCTATTGATAAAGTTTCAACTGAAAATATAGTTGAAGAACTGCTGGCAGAGTTTCCTCAGGGCATTTTCTACTATTTATTGAAAAGTGAGCAAGTATGTTTAGTTGAAAAAGCAGGATCTGAAGTAATTAGGGAGATGGAAAAGGATTTAATTGAAGGAAACGCAACACAGGAAAAATATCAAGAATATTTTAAAGCATGTAATATACCACCACCACCGGATCCGGGCATAGGTGGCAGACAACCAGTCGCTGAAGGCGATAATTCTCCATCTGAAGCAAATCAAAAACAAGAGCAGGGAAACCCGGTAATGCAAGGCACTACATTAAGTTCTATGCATCTTTCCTATCTTGGTTCAATTAGAAGTTTAGAAAACAATTTAGGAAATATTGCTGATCCATCTTTAGTACAAACAAATGATGGGAATCTTAGGGTTTACTTTAAGAACGGTAATGAACCTCAAGCAGGGATCAGTGGATATGACAACTTGATTCATTCAGCGGTGTCCAGCGATGGGGGAAGAACATGGATTGTAGAGGCAGGCGTTAGAGTTCCTGTTCAGTCTCCTATTGAAGCATTAGTAATCGACGGAACAGTATCTGCATGGGGCTGGAAACTTTCCGCATCTGGTGACTCATTAGTAAAATATGAATCTTCAGATGGAAAAAATTTTCAAGAAGTTAGTATTCCAAGATTTGTACAATCAGACTGCAAGGACACTGACGGAAACCCATTTGGACCATTAGGAGATCCTACAATTACTAAATTAAATGATGGCTCTTGGATTTTTCATGTACAAGAGTTAGTAAGTCCTCTAGGCCCTTTTAACCGAAGAGCGTGTGTAGCAACATCTAATGATGGAATTAGCTGGAGTGTACAAATTGATCGTTTATATGGTGGGGATATAGATGTAACTACAAACCCAGCTATCAAACTAAATAGAGCAGGAATTGTGGAATGGATCTGGCCAACATATGACTTTATGGAATACAGAAAAGGACCTGATGGCATTAACTGGTCTGAACCAGAGTACCTTCCACCTGGAGGTGATCCAGATTTTCTTGATTTAACCAATGGACGACAATTATTAGCATTTGGAAATTTTAGCAGTCGCAATGGAGGTGTGCTTATCTTTACAGAACGTATAGAAACAAAATACACTATAACCTCATTGAATACTGGACCAACACAAGCACCAACTAAGAAATGGTTAGTGGAAGGTGCTAATCCAGCAGATATAAAAGTAATGAATATATGTATTGATCTTGACCTAAGCACAGCTCAGGGAGCAAGTGTTGAAATCAAAAACATAAATAATGCACTGGAAGTTACTGTTATAGATAATAACGAAAAGTTTGCTAATCCACAGTGTGTGTATATTCTTGTTGGGCCAGAGCAAGTAATGGGATAATTTTTTCTTTACAGCTTATTATTCCTTTATAATATACCCATGAATATTGGCGCACACATACCTTCAAAAAATGCTGTAGAAGAGATAAAAATGAGAAAAGGTGATACTTTTCAGATTTTTGTTTCAAGTCCTCAGATGTGGAAAAGCCCAAAACCACGAGAAGATTTAGAAGAATTACAAGATTTCAGTGGTCCTATATACGTTCATGCACCTTATTTAATAAATGTTGCAACACCAAATAATAAAGTACGTCACCCAAGTAGAAAACTACTCAAAGATACTTGTAAAGTAGCAGCTAGTTTTGGAGCCAAAGGAGTTATTGTACATGGCGGATCTGTAGGTGAAGGTGGAGACATTGGTACAGGTTATGACAACTGGCGAAAAGCTATAGAACATGTTGAAGACACAGGTATGAGAGTTTTAGTAGAAAATACTGCTGGTGGAAAAAACTCTGTAGCAAGATATATGGATTCCATTGAAAGGCTATGGGAAGTTATTGGACATTTAAATGTTGGACTTTGCTTAGATACTTGTCACACATGGGCTGGAGGTATTCCAACTGAAAAGGCAGTCAGAGGATTTAAAAAACTGGTAAAAAATATTGACCTTGTTCATTTCAATGATTCTAAAGATGGATTTGAAAGTTCAAGAGATCGTCATGAAAATCTAGGAAAAGGCAATATTCCAAAAGCAGAACTGGAATATGTTATTAAGAATTGTAAATCTGATATTGTTGTAGAAACACCGGGAGGACTTGAAGCGCAGAAGAAAGATATTGCCTGGATTAAGCGTCGTTTAAAGAAATGAATTATTTACCATCTAATCTCGAATTTAAAAATGGAGTTGCTCATATTGGAAAGACTTCATTACTAGATGTAGCAAAAGAGTATGGAACACCTCTGTATGTCTATGACTGGGAACACTTAAAAGATAACATTGATTATTTTACGAACGCCTTTGGTCAGGAGACATATTTTAGATACGCAGCAAAAGCATTTATCTGTAAAGCATTAGTAAAAGAGTTAGATGATAAAGGCTGGGGAGTAGATGTTGTCTCCGGTGGAGAAATGGCAACAGTACAGGCAGTTACTGGAACATTAGAAAACTCACTATTTAATGGAACGTTTAAACATAGAGATGAGATTGAGTTTTTTATGCAACATAATGGTGGCCATATCTCAGTAGACAATCGTTTTGAGATTCCAATGCTAGAAGAAGTTGCAGAGAAATTAGATAGAAAACAACCAGTAATAATGAGAATCAACTTAGATGTTGGAGCTGAGACTCATCCTATGGTGTTAACTTCAGGATACGACCAACAGTTTGGTATTTCCATTGGGTTTGCAGAAGAGGCACTGCAACAAATATATAACTCCCCTCACTTACTTTTTTCTGGAGTGCATGTGCATATTGGAAGCCAGATTAAAGACCCAGATCGTTATAAAAAAGCAATGAGTGAGTGTGCAGATTTTCTTAATGCTCACCCAGCAAGTGTCGAGAGAGAGATAGTTTTTGATGCGGGTGGTGGATTCTTTTCACCATATGCCGGTGATGAAGTAGATCATGAATTAAAAGTCTATGCAGATGCCATTCATGAAGGGATTAAAGAACACTGGAGTGGCTCCTATAAAGTCATGATTGAACCAGGAAGAGCATTGGTCAACAATCCAGGTGTAATTTTATATACTGCTGGAGCTATAAAAGACGATCGAGGTGAGAAACCATATATTTTGGTAGATGGTGGTATGTCAGATAATCCAAGGCCAGCACTGTATGGAAGTGAACATAAACTCTTTAATATCTCTGGTGAAAAAGCTGGAGAAGACGTAGTTCATGCAGTCTCTGGTAGACACTGTGAAAGTGGAGATTTATTAGTAAAAGATGCAATGTTGCCAAGCGATACTGTGTCTGGAGATATTTTAATGTCTACATCTACCGGTGCGTATACTTTCGCTATGGCAAGTAACTATAACCGAGTGCCTAAATCAGGAGTTGTTGCAGTGACTAGTAGTGGTGTAGTTGAGTTAGTAAATAGACAGAGTTTTCAAGATACATTCGTAAACGATTTAATTTAAGATAGTAAATATGAGGATTAAAATACTTTTAATTTTATTTGTACTTCTTTTAACTTTTTGTTCTAGTCCTTCAGAAATTGAAGACTTAAGTGCGGAAAAGTGGAACACTTGTATGTTTTGGTTAGAAGAATATTTTGTAAATGATTTTAATTACTCAGACACTTCAACAAACATTCTTTTAGCTGGACTGAATTTATCTACGGGTGATACCTATCAATATGATTTTGAAACTACTGACTTTACAGAGTTTTATAATGACTTATACAATTATGATCCAAAAGCCCAGTACGTATGTGATTTTTGGTTCGACATCATGCAGTAAGATTAATATTTAAAATCAACTAAATAAATATAGGTAGAGAGCCTTGACCCTTTTTCTACTTGATCTGGACAAAACCATGTAGGAACTCCAAATAAAACAATCTCTTCAAAATCCCATATGACATTTTGATCTTCTAAGTTTTTTGCTTCTGAAAACCGGTCTTGTACATAATCCAGATAATCCATTGGTTCTAAGGGAAGAATAGTTTCACATCCCATAATCATAAGGTCATAAAACTCATCTTGGGAGTCAAAATAGCCCAAAAGTGATAATGAAGGGTTGCTATTGTCTAGGAGCTCATAAAGATTATTTAAATATCCTTCTTTAAATTGTGCGTTAAACAAGTCAGATCTCCATTCGTAATTATCTGTTGTTAGATTTTTATGAAAATTAAATTTATTTTCTAACTGATCTGTATTAACTGTTGAATCACATAAATAATCGTTTGCACCGTGAAAAATGAAATAAACTGCACCCCACATTTGATCCCCGGTCATGTTTTCACCAGCATTATATTTTGTCAGGTTCTCAGCAACAAGAAACCACAAACCATCGTAAAGGAAATAATGTTTAACACCTTTATCTAACAATAAACATACCCAATCGGCTTGATTTAGAAAATCGTAATCTGAGAATAAAATAACGTCGCCTACATTTTCATTTGTCATTTTGGCTTCCAAGTATTGCAAAAAAACACCTTCTCCCTTGCTCAAGGTCACTACGTCAGCAGGTTCAGAAGGGTTAGCTTCTTCAGGGTCTGAGGAGCTACCCTGTAAATCAGATAGAGCAATTAAGGTTAAAAGTAGAAAAAAAGCTGTTATTAATCCTGTAACTAAAAATTTTTTTGCTCTATTAGTTCTAAGAGTATATTTTTTTGCATCATCTTTGTCCCATGTGCGTCTTTCACTTGGCGAAGTTTCATAGAACTCTTTTAATCGATCAACCCATTCATCATTAGTGCTATTTTCAAATCCTCGAGAAATTTCTAAATTTTTAAATTTATTTAATAAATCTTTAATAACTAACGAATAAAGAGACGAACTAAGTGAATCCAATGTAGTTGATTCTGAGTTTGAAAATTGGACATTATTTAGATAAGGATTCGATTTATAATCACATTCCTCAATTAGTACAATTTCAAGATGAAAATCTTGATTATTAAAACATTCAAATATCAGCGGGAGTTCAACTCTGTTTATAAAATCGGAATCAAGAAAATAGCTTGAAACTAAAAGAATTGCGCCTTGAGAAGATTTAATTTTCTCTTCAATAAAGCTTTCATAGTTGTCACCTACGGGAACTTTGTCTACATGTGAAGCCCAGATATCAATATTGGATTGATCGTTGGACAATGATTTTAAACCATCTACATACTTTCTATCTTCTGAGGAATAACAAACAAAAACACTCACAACTTTATTTTAAAGTGTTTTAATTAAAGATCTTGATTTTACCTCTTTTTTGGAGGAGCTATAGCAAGGTTAAAAGATGATAGATTTTTGTTTAGTTTAAAAAGTTTTGCGGGACCACCTTTGTCTTTGATTAGTGCGCCTTTATCATTCAAAGAAAATCTATTTTGCTCTTTTCGTTTGCCAGTTTGTACTAACACCCTATTGCTGTAAACGTCCTCAAGCTTTAAGAACTTATTTTGAAAATTTCCTACTTCAATTTTATTAAAGCCATATGCTATATCCCAAAATGCTTGATAGACGCCACGTACTTCAGCAAGAGTAAACTCTTTTTCACAGAGACTAAAAGCAAGGGGTTCAGTCATAATTTGTTTAGCAAAGAAATTGACAGCATCTTTTAAAATATCATTGTGGTCAAATGCAAGTCGTTTTTTCTCAATTTTTCCTTCAAGAATATCTTTTACTGGAACAAATGCTGCCGCTGAAGCATCACTAAAATCTTTTGCATTTATATCTATAAATCTTTCATTGTCCACAAAAGTTGGAAGATGTTCATTGATTTCAACATCTTTAGTTACATCAACATTAAACTTTTCTGTTAAATATTTATTCGCATCTTTCTTATTTTCTAATTTTTTCCAATCATATGGGATACTCTCATCAATGGCTTGCCATTCGTTAAATAGAGCATACATAAAGATGTCCATGTCTAGATGTAAAGCTCGACTATTTCGCAAGAACCTATCACTCTTAGCAAGTGTTAAAGTGAAGCTGCTATTTGGAACATTAACTAAAAACGCAGTAGACATAGTTTGTCTTTGCTGACCAAGTGCTACATTGTTATCGAAATTCCAAGCATCTCGCTTTGGATTTGAATAAGTTTTAAGTTGTGTTAATTCTAAAGACCCCTCTTTTTGTAATGACTTAAAGTCAATGGATGTTTCTTCGACAAGTTCTCTTATTACACAGTCTTCTAATGATTCGCCTGCAGCTACAAAACCACCTGGTAGTGCCCAGTATCCACGATCAGGTCTTTCTTTTCCTGAGCTTTGTACAGCATCTCTTTTAATAAGGAGTACATGAAGTTCTCCAGAATATAAATCTTTATTTGTATAGTCTGTATTTAATATTGCAAAAACGATAGCATCAGTTGCCATGTTTGGCCTGAAGTATCTTTTAGGATCTTCTATTGGAGTATCTTTATACCTATCACTCATAGAAGAAAAGTATAACATACATTATAAATTTGACAAAGAATAAATAGTATGTTTTAATCAAATTATGGAATTTAAAAAATATTCAGCCACCAACTTAAAATCTACAGACACAAAGGAAAACCTACCAGATCCTACAGGTGTTCTCAGAGGATTTAAAGCTATTGGGTACTCTATTGAAGAGGCTCTTTCAGATTTGATTGATAATTCAATTGATGCCAAAGCCAAAAACGTTGTTATTGAATTTGGACGTAGCGATGAGGACTTACTCTTTATTCGTGTTATTGATGATGGTGAAGGAATACATCCTGATCATATTGACACTGCAATGAAATGGGGTGGTAGATCAGCAAAAGATAATAAATCTCTTGGTCGTTTTGGACTAGGAATGAAAACAGCGGCTTTTGCTATTGGAGATTCATTAACAGTTGTCTCAAAAGCATCCAAAAAGAAAGCAATTGGAAGAAGATGGACGGCAAAAAATATTGAAGCAGGATGGAAACAAGATTATTTAGAAGATTCCGCAGCAGATGATTGGTTAAAAATGGATTATGGAAGCATTAGTTTGACAAAATCAGGAACTGTTATTCAGCTTGACAATATTCAAGAATTTAATATTGCACAAGGACAAGTTGCAAGCACCTTAGACAGAATTCATAAAGGTTTAAGGTTCCACATTGGAGTACACTTTCATAGGTTTTTAGAACAGAACAAAGTAAATATTTATATAACAACAGTAAATATTCAAAGTGAAATATCTACAGGATATGAAGAAATTCTACCAATAAATCCTATGCCTGAAATATCAGGAGTAAAAGATTATCCAAAAAAGTTTTCATTAGATATTGCTGACGGCAAAGTTGATGTAAAAGCTTTTATTTGGCCCAAAAAATCATCTTCATCTGGATATAAAATGAATGGAAAAGCACCAGATTTTCAAGGCTTCTTTTGGTACAGGAACAACAGACTGATAGACCATGGATGGAGCAAGCTAAGAACGATTGAACCTCATATGAACTTAGCTAGAGCAGTCATAGATCTTCCACCAGACTTAGATGATGCGTTTGGTTTACAAGTGGGCAAATACAAAGTTGAGCCTCCAAGATTATTTCTTAATAATGTTTTAAGCAATGCAAAGAACAAAGATGGTGAAAGTTTAAAGATTTGGATAAAGGATGCCGAAGAACTTTACAGAACTAAACCACCATCTCAACCAAAAATAACTGGTGTAGTTCCAGGAAATGGATTTGGAAATAAAAATAAACTCAAAATCTATAGAGAGCTATTTAGTAACAATATAGAAACTGAGGAAGTAGTTTTATGCGATTGGTCTAAATTAGATGAAGATCAGTTATTTGAAATAGACATAGATGAGTTCAAATTAACTATAAATACTGGCATCAAAAAAATAAAAAATATGAAAAAAGAAGACAGAGATATTATTTCAATAACTCTCTTCTTTGCATTAAAAGAATTTTTCCTGAAAGGAAACTTAAACGATAAAGACGAGAGAGAAATTAGCAAAATAAACACTGCTATGATTGAAAGTTTAAAAAATGAATAAACTTTTCATGTCATTTTCCTCTAGAAACAAAAAAATGGCTGACATTATTTTAACAAAACATTTAAACAATATTGAAATATGGTCTATGTCTAATATTCAACTTGGAGAAAATTATGCTGAAAAAATTAAAAATGAACTAGAGGAATCTACCGGGGCAGTAATCTTGCTATCCTCAGCTTATTTTGAATCCAAAGATTGCATACAAGAATATGAAATTATATTAGAAAAAAAATCTAAAGATAGTTCTTATAAAATATATCCAATTCTTTTGTCAAAAGAAGGCATAGCTGAAGATAAATTTTTAGATCTAGCAACAATACAGCTTTTCCCTTCCTCATCAAGGGGAATTGAGGAAATGTATGGTGATGAAGTAGATTTCCATATGCAAAAACTTAAAAAAACTATAATAGACGATTTTTCTTTCACAATATTACATAACCCAATTTGGTCTAATATTGCTGAATTTGTTGATTACAAACAAGAGCAAATTTGGCCATTAAGAGGGGTACGTAATACTCAAATTATGACCAAAAATGGTAAATTAAGCTTTCGTATACCAATAAACAATGAGGAAACTGACTTTGATCACAGGGTTAAAATATTGGAGACAAGAGTCGAGGAAGGTTACTATATTCTTGAGTCCTCCAAGTCTTCTTTGTTTAGATCACTATATAGTTTATTTGAATTAATTGATGACAAGTTTACCGAAACTTCAGATACTTTAAAAAATGTAGTTCAATCTTCCATAAAAGAATGGAGAGAGGTTGGAAAACTAATTAGAACTCAAGGAGAACTAGAAAGGGGTTTACTTGGAGAATTATGGTTTTTAGAATATCTAGTCAAAATAAATGGTGAAGAGTCAGTATATGACTGGAGAGGACCAGAACATGACCGGCATGATTTTAGATTAGAAAATAATGAGTTTGAGATTAAAACAACAAAAAATACAAAAAGAGAACATGTAATTTCTTCAATAGAACAACTAGAACCTAGTAATGATTCTGATTTATTTTTAATTTCAATCCAAGTTTCACCAGTTCAAAATCTAGCTAGCTCAATGAGTGTTTCAAAACTTATAGATGGAATTGAAAACAGCATCAGTTCAAAAGATGTTTTGGATGCTTTTATTGTTAAAGTTGAAGGTTATTTATCTGATGACTTTAGTCAAGCTAAGTCAATGACTCAGGAATACGTCTTTTCTTCAAATAATGATCCTTTGAGTTTCTACGTTGATCAAAATTTTCCAAAATTTAAAAAAGAGGAATACGAAGCTTTAAATTTTTCTGATAACATTTCAGACATTTCATATAAATTAAATTTAAGTGGTCTGAATACAGGAGTACCTTGTAGATCCCAAGAATTTCAAGAAGTAATTAATACTAAAAAAACTTAATGAATATAAAAGAAAAATTAGACAAAATAATTAAAAAACCTTCTCAAGGACCACTTGTTTCACTTTCTTTGCTTATCCAGTCTCACAAAATTATAGATAAAGACTTTGATTTAAATTTAGGTGATTTATATACAGAAATAGAAAATCAAAATCAAGATATTCTCCAGTCATTTAGAAAGATTTATACAGATTTTCTCTGGGAAGATAATGAATCGCTCGATGGTTTCCCAAAAAATTCAGAAGAAAGAAGAAATAAAATAAATGAAACATTAGAACTCCCACCACAAGTTATTGATACTTTAAATTTGTTAATTAAATTTGGTGAACCTGAGCATATACAAGTATTTAGTGATAATCCATCAAAGCCGTGGCTTAAAGATGTTGAATCCAATTTTCATTATTGGAACACACTTAAAAGACACCTTCTTGATAAAAAATTAAAACACAATCCGAAAAAACATAAAATTCTTAAAGAGCTTGATGAATCTTCTAATGCAGTCCTTGATTATTTAGAACCTCCAGTAACTTCTAAGCCTTATCAAACAAAGGGTCTTGTGATTGGACACGTGCAAAGTGGAAAAACCCTACATATGGAAGGACTTGTTTCAAAAGCAATTGACTGTGGTTATAAAGTAATAATTATTCTCACTGGAAGAAATACTATATTAAGACGCCAGACACAAAAAAGATTTGATCAAGATATTTTTGGTAGAGAAATAATTCATCCAGATATAGTAGATTGGGCAAACGTTTCTTTTGATGAAAGCATGGATAAAGATTATTTTGATGATCCAACTTTCAGAGTTCCATACGAGGACCCTACTAGTACTTTTGTTTCTCATGGTTTTCGTCCAAGTTCAACTACAGACGGTGTTTTAGTACAAAGAGTCACTGATTATACAGATAATGGATTACCAACTGGCCGAATGCCTTTCTCTCCATTTTCTTTTCAAGGTGAAAATAATTATGAAGATTTAAAAAATGTTCCAGCACACTTTGTTGCTATTAATAAAACTACTGGATCTATAAAAAAAATAATTAAATTATTAAAGAAAGCAGGAACAACTTCACTTAAACATATGCCGGTTTTAATTATTGATGATGAAGCAGATTCTGCATCGGTGACTCCTTATACAGAATTTAATGAAGACGGTTTAAGGGACGAAGAAGACCTTCAAGCAACAAATTTAGAAATTAGAAATTTAATTAAGCTTCTTCCTAGAGCACAATATGTTGCTTATACAGCAACGCCCTACGCTAATGTATTTGTGACTTCAGACGATAAAGATGACTTGTTTCCAAAAGATTTTATTACTCTTTTGGATGCTCCTGACGATTATATGGGCCCTAAAGACTTCATATCAACAAATCTTGAAGAAAAATTTCCACACGAAGATTTTTCATTATATGTAAGAGATGTCCTAGTATCTGATGAGGAAAATTCAATCCAAAATGCTTTGGATGCTTTTCTTTTGTCAGGTGCTATAAAACTTTATCGAGAAAAACAAATGAATGTTAATTATGGCGATGTATTTCCACACCACACAATGTTGGTTCACACTTCACATAAAAATCAAGATCAAGAAGATATGGCTGAAAAAGTTCAAGGAGTTTGGGACAATAGCGATTACACAGGTGCTGGTTTAGTTCGATTAAAAAAGTTATACGAGGAAGATTTTAAAAAAACGAATGAGCTTATTGAACCCTATAATACTGAATTAAAATTGCCAAGTGATTTTAACGAGATAAAAAAATATATATATGTAGCAAGAGATTTAATAGAGCAGCCACCAGATGAAAATAGCGATAATATTTACATTCTAATAAATCAGTCAAACCCTACCCCTTCTTTCAACAAGAATCCCGGCGAACCCGGAGTTTGGAAGGTACTTACCGGTGGAAATATGCTTTCAAGAGGATACACTATTCCTGATTTGACAATATCTTATTTCACAAGAGTAGTTACAGCTGGAGACACTCTTGAGCAGATGGCTAGATGGTTTGGCTATAGGAATAATTACAAAGATTTAGTAAGAGTATTTTTTGCAAGAGATGCACGTGACAACACTAGAGATTTGTATGAGGATTTTGTAGATATTTGTAAAACTGAATTTGGACTTAGAGAATTATTAAGTAATTTACCAGAATCAAAAGAACAAAGATTTTTGAGAAATACATCTCCTTTAGATTTAGCAATATATGTAATTCAGGAAGGTAGAGTCCCACCAACTGCAGCTCAAAAAATGAGGAATATAGGATTAGTTTCAGAAAATTTTGGAGGAGGTAAGCCATTTGATAAATCGCAATCATTTCCTTCCCAAGGCACTAAACAAGATAAAGAAAACTTTAAAAATTTTATTTCCTTGATAGATAATATAGATTTACAAAAAAAGGAATTTAAACTTGGAAAAACAATAAGAGAATTCTGGATAGCAGATGTTGAAAATGAACTTATTCATAAGTATCTTTCTGAATTCAAGTGGAGTGTAGAGAATCCAACAAAAGTCCTAAGGTGGTTTTTAGAGGGTAATTTAAAATGTCCTAAATCAAAAACATCTAGCATCCACTATGTTCCAAGTCACACATGTGAACCAGGGATTGACAACTGGAAATTGATTATAAATAATGGTGCATCACAGTTAGAAAATAAATTTCGAAGACACAATCATGAAAACTATGATTTTACTGTAGTAGCTCGTAGCCCTAATACGCCCCAAGGTTGGAAATCCTTAGAGAGTGGAATGGATTCCAAGTTTGTAAATTATATAATGAACAATTCTTTAAGCACCGAAAGAGGAGTAGGAAATAAAGCTTTGAAACTTGAACAGCAAAAAAGAACAGCAACAATACACGGATACCTGATAGATAATAAGCAAGATCCAAAAGGTGAACCAAGTTTTGGTTGGATTATTAGACTTCCAAACAATACCTGTAGAAAAGAAATTAAACTAATTCCAAGAAATCAAATTTCTTATGAGTAGGATAAGATATTCTGATGACGAAATAGTCGCTCTTTTGTGGCTGTTTAAACAGTCAAACTACACTCCTGAAGTTCCTGTAGAGTATCTTTTAACTATAAAAACAGAGACGGGACATTCCCTCTCATCATTAAGGTTGTACTTAATTAATATTGAGTCTACTTTTAATCCACCTGAAATTTCGACTGGTTTGAGACCTTTAAGCAAAACAGGTTTAAAGCTATATGAAAACTACATAGGAAAAAAAGCAACAGGAAATATAGACAAAGATGGGCCGGTAGCATATAAGAATATAACCGGAGAGGAGGCAAATTTCTCATCTCCAAATTTTGCTTCTATGGATTTAGACGATTTTTCAGTTTGGCTAGATGAAGAAAATCCAAGTACTGTTTTTGAAACTTTATTTGATGAACATAGATTTACAAATTTTCTAAATAATGTTAAACAACAATACAAAACTGTCTATGACGACGGTAGGTTAAAAACATACAATTCGTCGGGAAAAGCAAGGTCTGTTTGGCTTAAAGACATTTGGAAAGCTGCTTTTTGGCTTAGAGACAATTATGATACATTTCAAAACTCAATCTTAAATCACGGTGAGTTTTCAGGTAGTAATCATTTAAGATATATGGAATCTCCATACAGAAAAGCTTACGACAGAATTTTTAGTATTAAAGAGTTCGATGAACTTTATTCTTGGGCTGTAGAGCAAACGCCTAGCTTTACTGAAACTATGAATAAAGTTATTGGGTTCTTGATTAGTAGGTATGATTGCAGCTTAAAAGACAATCTTTTACTAACCTATCAAAACTTGGATCTACTTGTAAAGAATGAATTGCTACAAGAAGAAGATGAAGAACTGGATCTAGAAAATTACAAACAAGTTGTACTCCAACCATGTTCAAATAAAACTGCACAAGAAAATTTTAATTATTCCATAGTTGGACAACTTGATATAAATGATTTGAAAAAATATTTAACAAAAAATGAACATAAGGAACTACTTGAAATAAGCCCGTATCACGGATTTTGGGGGATAGTTAATGTTCCAAAGAAAACATGGGAAAAATTAGAAGAAGGAGCTTTAGTGTTATTCTTTGCGAATAAAAAAGCATTTGCCGCTTGTACATTAACTAAAAAATTTATCAATGAAAAACTTGGCTCTTACTTATGGGAAAAGAACAATAATGGTAAGGCGTATAAGTACATATATACAGTGGATGAACCTATTTCAGTAGATTTACCTCAATCATTTATAAATTTAAACTTAGGTTACAAAGAAAATTTTATCGTACAGGGCTTTCAGGTTGTAGATCAATATAAAAGCTCTTCTTTAATCAATGCAATAAAATATTTATCCAAAAAAACTGAAGACCCACAAAGCTCCAAAAGAGGATCGGGATGGACTAATTGCAATGATTGCGGCATCACAGTAATGGATACAGAACTCATTAATGGAAAATGTCCTAGTTGTTAGTTAGGCTCAGTGCTAACCTGGATTTAATATGAGTAATACCCAAACTAGCATTTTCGATAAAGAGACATATAAACCAAAATCTAGTTTTACAGTCACTGAATTCTGTTCAGGAATTGGAGGATTTAGGCTTGGTCTTGAAGCTATAGGTGGAAAAGTAGTTTTATCTTCAGAAATAGACAAATATGCAATTCAGACATATAAACACTGGTTTAGTGAAGATTCTGAAGGAAATCTATTTGATTATAAATCTAGCGATATTCCTGACCATGATATATTAACTGCTGGGTTTCCTTGCCAACCATTTTCTGTTGCAGGAGTTGTCTCCAATAAACACTGGGATAAAACAAAACCAGAGAACCAAAAAAAGAAGTCTGGATTTCAATATACAGACCAAAAAGAGGGTGGAGACCAAGGGCAAGTATTTAATGGATTGTTAAAAATAATAAAAAGAAAAAGACCAAAAGCTATCATACTTGAAAACGTCAGAGGGCTCCTTTCTCACGATAAAGGAAATACTTGGGAAGTTATTCAAGAAGAATTGAAAAAAGCTCAATATGATATTCATTTTAAAGTAATAGATGCAGTCCACTGGGTGCCACAACACAGAAGAAGAGTTTTTATAGCTGGTTTTGATAAGAAGCAGTTTGATACAAATAAAGTTGATTTCTTCAGTTTTCCAACTGAACCTATAACAGAACTAAAAATTGGAAGTATTTTACAGAAGAGAGTAAAAGAAAAATACACACTAAAAGATGGTACATGGAACTCTCTTCAAACTATAAGAGAGAGAAATAGAAATATGCCAAAAGGTCAAAAAAAAGGCTTCGGCTATTCAATCGTTGATAGAGAAGGACCATCTCGTACATTGACAAAAAGATACTTTAAAGATGGTGCAGAGATATTAATAGAACAAAAGAATAAGAACCCTCGACGATTGACACCTCTAGAGGCCTTAAGACTTATGGGATTTAACCAAATTGAGAACCGATACGACAACACAGATGAGATATTTGTAGTATCTGATTCTCAAGCATTCAGACAATTAGGGAATGCAGTTGTGCCACATGTAGTAGAAGCTGTTGGCAGAGAAGTTTTGAGAACAATAGAAAACAACTAAAACTCCTTCAAATTAATACATTATAAAAATTATAAAGAATACTTGCAGTATTTTGCATACCTGTTATATTTATTACATACATTATAAAGTTAATAAAGTATAGGAGGAAAATGTATAACGATTACGAACTAGGAGTAAACGAAAACACCCTACAGTTTATCGGAGTCTGGTATAGAAGACCAGTCGGGTTTATCTGGGAGGTGGTGTAAGTTATGAAAACTTTACATGTAATAGATGTTGAGAATGTATTAGGTGGTCCTATTGATAATGTTGGTTTATTTAACGAATCAAAGAACATTTATCAGTCTTTAGTAGAAATTTCTACCAATGATTATGTATTAATTGCCTCAAACCCTGAATTATTTTTACCTACATTAACTGCATGGGCTTATGATCAAGACCTCGATCAATGGAATAGTGATATAACCAGTTCTGATTTATTTTCAAAATTCTCAAACCTTGCTATCGGGTCTAATTTAGAAATTTTTGTACGTCCAGGTAAAGATGGTGCTGACAAGATTCTAAATGAAAAAGCCGCTGAATTGCTTGAAGATTTTGACCACATAGTTATAGCATCAGGAGACCATTATTTCTTAAACCTTTGCAACAAAGCTTTAAAGCTTGGAAAATCAATAGAAATAGTTTCAACACAGCACGGACTTAGCGACAAGCTAAAGAAAATTCCATGTCAAAAAACAACATACGAATTTAATAAATCAGAAAATAATAACAAGATTTTTAAGTGGACCTCAAAAGTAGGAGCACTGGTTTAATGTTAAAAACATTTGCAAAAAGCTATCAGAGACTAGTTCCAGATAGTCCAATATATTCGAAATACGATGGTACATGTAAGGTCTGTGGAAAAGATTATTACAAAGGAGAGCTAATCTCTCCATTTTTTGATCATAATTATAATTTCTGGCGCCACACAGCTTGTTATCAATTATTTTTTCTAACACTGCAGTATGGATCAGACTGTAACGGATGCAAAGAAGAATTAGGACCTAAGACTTACGGATATTGGTCAAAGCACAATGGCATATGGTGTTCACCGTGTGGAGAAAAACTTTTCCCGAACGTTAGTGTGGCCTATTCACAGTTTCAAAAACACAACAATTTTATAAGAAGAAACAGAAAGGGAAGAAGATATGGAAAGTAAATTTAAATTATTTGCTAAATTGATTACAAAAATAGTTAACAGCATTCACAAAGAGCTTGGTGCTGGTTTTGCTGAAGATGTTTATCAAAACGCTTTAGCTATTGAGTTAAGAAAATACGAAATAAATTACTTGAAAGAAATGAGTTTCGAAATTTTTTACAAGAAGAACTCAGTAGGCCTTGCCAGGTTAGATTTTTTTGTTAATGATAAAAAACTTCCAAACTTTATTATTGAAACTAAGAGCCTCCAATGTCTCAATGACAGTGCGAGAACACAACTCTCAAGATATCTACTTTCTTCACAGCTCAATACAGATAGCGATCTAAGGAAAACGAAGTATGGAGTCTTAATCAATTGGCCAGGCACAACAGTTGATAGCGATACCAAATTCCTTACTAATAAAACTCCAGAGGTTGAATTTTACTTACTTAAAAACGAAAAAGTTCAAAAAATAGAAATGGAGAATGCGTAATGAATATATTACAAATTGTTTTAACAGTATGTGTAATTGGGATGTTTATATTCTCACTTGCTCTTTTAAGGGTTGTCATCAAGCGATCTAGACAGGTATTTCGTAAAAAATCAATTAGACCATCTTTAATTGACAAAATGCTCTTTTATGAGACTAGTCCTTTTGCTTGGAGAATAGGCTTTACTTACTCTCTTCTTGGCTACAACCAAGATCAGATTGATAAATTTAATGACGCACTGATAAAAGTTATTGTTGCTGAGAAAAATATGTACCGATTGTCTGGAAGAGACTATTTAGGAAAATTTAAAAACTTTATAAGGAGAGTTGAGCCAAAAGCTGAGATGGTTTCTCGGATTATGGATTATAGAAATAATTTAAGCTCTAGCTCTATTTTAAATGAAACAAATCCTGAAAATGAGTTGGAATTCGTTCTGTCTTTAGAGGTTGATAAGTTTTTAAATGAAACAGCTAGATCAATTCGTCAAGAACAGATTGATCGAATGGAAGAACCAGGAGAGGAACCACCATTTTAATGAGCAAAAAAAATTTAAATATAAAAGAGTTTCTAAATATTAGATTGGTTCTTGATCGATCAGGGTCTATGGCTTCGTGTAGGGAGATTACTATTGATTCAATCAATTCTTTTCTAGAGGAGCAAAGAAAAAACAGTGTAGATGGTGCTCTAACAATAAGCTTGTTTGATAACAGATCCATAGATGTGCCTATAAATTCCATACCAGTATCAAAAGTAGAAAAATTAAATTATGACTTTTTACAACCAAGAGGAAGCACACCTTTACTAGATGCGATTGGTTTAGCAATCAACGAACTTGATAATTACCGCATAAAAGAAAATGAAAAAAAAGTCCTAGTAATTGTTACTGATGGATTGGAGAATGCTTCAAGAGAATATGATTCAAAAGCAGTTAAAGCTCTTATCGAAGAAAAAACAGAACAGGGATGGTTAGTCATATATTTAGGGGCGGATCATGATGCAATACTCCAAAGTGAAAGATTTGGATTTCAGTATGAAAAGTCACTTCACTATGCAAAAGAAGATTCGATAGATGCATTTAAATCTGTTTCAAGAACTGTTGATGATTTCTCAAAAGGCACAAATTCAAAGCTGATTGGATTTTATGAAAACGAAAGAAAGCTTAGTAATAAAAAAATGTTTAAAAGAGAAGAGGAAGAGTAATGATAAAAAGACTTAAAGAAATATGGCAAGACACAGTTAAAAAGCATTTCAGAAAATGGAAAAGAATATCCGGATGGGCTGCTTAATGACCAAAAAAATAATATTACTTGGTGACTCGATCATAGATAATAAATCTTATGTTTTGAGTAATGAACTAGATGTGACAGAACATTTAAAAAGACTATTTTCCGAAGATCCAAACATAGCTATTGAAAACCACGCAGTTGATGGTGACACAATGTACGATCTTGAAAGAAATCATCTAGATTCAAATTTATTTTCAGACGCAACAAATATTGTTGTATCTATCGGTGGCAACGATCTTTTATATAATATTTCTTTTTTACAAACTACGAGCAAGCTATCAAAAGTCATGGGTAAAGGAGCCATGATTGGAAAATGGGGAGTTAAAGAACTTAACCCATCAAGAAATAAAGTATTCGAGGAAACTTATTTAGAAATAATTAAACCATTTAAAAAGCAGTATGAGACCATTGTTGCAAACTTATCTAACCACAGGGCGAATCTTCTTCTATGCACTGTATATGAAGGAGATTTGGTTGATTCGGATGAGTTCAGTGATGTGAACAATTCATCAAAAACAATGGTCTCAATTTTCAATGACATCGTATATAGAACTGCAAATAAATACGGTGCTGATGTATTAGAACTAAGAGATATTTTTGTTAGACCTGAAGATTACGCAAACCCAATTGAGCCATCACACATTGGTGGAGGAAAACTAGCAAAAGCAATTTATCATTGGTTTGAAAAAAATGCTTAAGCCCCTGTATGTATATTTAGCTGCAACAATGTGGATTGGAAGCTGGGGACTATTTGCAGTTGATCAGGTAAGTACAACAATCAATAACGTAATTGAAAGATTGGAATCACAGGAGAGCTCCGTTTTGTTACCTGGATACGTTATCCATGAAAAAAATGGCGTAAAATTCATGATCAAAAGTGAGACTGCTAAAAAAATGGGTGTTGTTACCCTTGATATGGAATGTGATAGCTCTGAATTTTGGGAGAAAATAGATTATGAGGTAGATCTCGAGACACTTGAATTTGTTATTGATTTTAATAATTTAGATTACAGAGATTACAAGATAAGAAACCTTTATCTGGCTATTGAACCTCATTCTCCTGTGGCAGATGATTGGAACATAGCAACCAAGGGTTTTGAATATCATAACTTTTCAAAAACCCGAATACCATTTACAGAAGAAGTTGCAAAGGTTACACTCCCATTATACAAATCAAATTTTGAATCTTTAGAGAAGCCTTATCCTCTAAATGTAAATTTAGAAGCTACAAGTGCCAATGGTTCGGATTTAGTTAATTGTAAAGAAGAGAATGTTTATACCATTCCAGTTGAGAAATTTAAAGACTTTGAAAACATAGAACCATTTTTTGCTGAAGGTATTCTTCCATCATATGATATCGACAATATAAAAGTTCAATCTAATGAAGAGGACGCTTATATTGAAAAATTCATTGACTATCAAATTCTTAGACTATCTGGATTTAACCTTACGACTAACGAAGCATCTTTAGCACTACTAGGAAAAGACTTAGAATATTCTCCGAATGTAAATGGAGACTATAAATGGGTGGATCACGATATAAGCTTTAAAAGAATTAGAAATCAAAAAACTGTAGTAGGTCTTTATGGGGATGTACGTAAGTCTGATTTAGAACTTATTAAAAATGCATTACAAGTCTTACATATAGTTGCTCCAGGACTAGATATTTCATATTCAAGTGAAACAAAACATGTCACCTTACCAATCCATATTACTGATTGTGACAATGAGCGCGGCAGACATATTGGTTGTATAGACGAATATATCGGAGTATATAAATGGCAAGATTTTATTTGGGTTGATGCAAGCCTAAGAGGAGATAAGCGATCGCATGTTCTTATTCATGAACTCGGTCATGCTTTAGGTTTATCTCACAATCTTTGTTGGGACTCAGTTATGACTTATGAATTTTCTGGCCCACAAGTGCCTTATTTTAGTCATGTAGATTTAATGCAACTTCATATCTTATATCACCCAGAACTTAAAACTATTAACTATACAAATAGCAAATCAGCTTATATTTACAGAAGTCAGGTAATAAATCAATTGGACCTTTCAGAAGAACGTGTTTCATATTATGAAGACAATATTAAAGAAGCGTGTTATCAAAAGCCTGGAGAATATGATTATTTAATTGAACTACAGGGAGGTTGAAAATAAATGTATAAATTACACAATGTGTATCATACAATTCAAAATACCCAGTAACTAATTGAGTTTTTTAGAGTCTAAATAATGTAGCCAAAAAGAGATAATTCTGTCTTTTTTAACTCAATCATCATAATTTGAAAATACTTTGTATGAATTATTGAGCTCGGTTTTATAGATAATATAAAAGGAGTTAATCATTTATGCATGACGAACTATTAGAAATAGAGATACAAAAATCCCCTATGTGGGAAATAAACAATCCAAGAATTAACAGATTGCTGAGAGCAGTTCTAGATCTTGTTTATTATTCCAAAAACATGGACAATGACCAAAAAGAAGAGATATTCAATATATTGATATCTCTTGTCAGAATATATGGAGATCCAAAACTAATTAAACGAGATAAAAATGATTATTAAATTAATAAAAAAAATAAGAAATCAAAGAAAGTTAATTGAAATACTTTGGTTTGACACTTCTCGAAGGAGAGAATCATGGATTAGAAGCTTTTGCAAACAATGTAATAATGAAATCTATGATGAAGGTCATTTGAGAGATTCAAAACATAACTATGGATGCATAAGGTGTAAGACAAAAGATGCTGAGCCTGAAACTGGTTTTTATTGCTGGGACTGTTTTGGATATGAATATGGCTTAGATGCTTATCAGTTTATAGAAAATAATTATGTTATTGAAACAAAAGGAGGATAAGGTAAGTTGGAAAATTTGAAAAACATAGAAACATTAACGCTTATTCAAGAACTATTAAAGAGAGAAACTAAGGATGGAACAAAGTTGTTTAGAGAAGCAACAATAACAGCACGGGACGGAAGAACACAAATATTAGGTTTAATTGCTAGTCTTGAAATGAAGCTAGATAGAAAAGACATCTAAATTAATGTAAATCAGTTTCAAAAAATATTAGATATGATTTTCATTGTTAGAATCAGGTTATGAGAAAGTATATTTTTTTAATAATACTGCTTACTTCGTGTACATCATATAACGATACTTATGAAGCCGAAACTTCAATAATGTACAAGAATATCTATACGGAATATGAAAATTTTTCAGATAGGCAAATGACAGATCAGCTTAAGTTAGAGTGCAATATTTTAGAAGATGAAATGCTTTTACATGTTGAAGACGGATTGACATTAAATTACTTTCTAGAATATGAATATTATAAATACAGGTTTAAAGGCGGTACTCCTGAAGAAGTTGAATCTTTAATGTTTCCTTTGTTTTATCTTTGTGGGCTAGACGAAATAATAGAAAAACATTGGAATAGCTTAGACTTCCAAGAAGAGAAATATAAAAAACTTAGTGGATAGTTCTTTAATTTAATTAAAACTTTTTATAGTGAAATAACACTGGTCAAGATTAAAAATCCAATAAGTAGACAAGTTACCTAAACTAATCTCTTAGCTTAGAAATTCTGGACAGGGTTTTTAAGCTTGTAAAAGAGGGGTAGTCAAGTCACCCCTCTTTTTTTATATACTTCGTTATATTTTTTTGCAATACAAAAGATAGACAAAGCTTTCAAGATACATTTATAAACGACTTATAACTGAGCGCTTTTTTTACAACGAAGAAGTCACAGGTTCAAATCCTGTAGCGCCCACAAGGGTTTTTCAGAAATCTTCCCTGTTAAAAATCAAAAAGACGCACAATAAACTTAATTACTTATTTCTAAGTCTTAAATAAAAGAATAAATTTCCTAGAAAATTAAAACCTTCTAATATAAAAGAAAATGTAGTGCCTTCATTTACGGAAAATAAAGTTACCCCCATTACTCTATTTGCTAAGAGGATAATGTAAAAAAACACCATAATCTGTATAAGATTTACATTTTTTGAAAATAGTACAACAATTGATGCTACAGAAATAAACAATGGAGGAGTAGACATTAAAGTAAATACGTTTTCATTTGAATAAAGTCCCGTGTTCCCCATGCCCGGATCAGTTGTATAAAAAGTCAACCATATTCCTAATAAGAAAAATGCAAGATATATATAAAATATATAAAAAAGTATCTTTATGTAAATTTTTTCATTAGTCATTTTTGCCTTTCGTTTATTTAATTATTGTGAAATGATAAGTTATTTCAAAACTCTTAATGTTAAAGATTTGTTAACGAAAATTTAATAATGAAAATTACCGATAAATTTCAAAATATTGTATTTTTATACCGTTATGTTTAAAAAATTAATGGAGTTAGAGCAAAAACTATTTTCAGCACCATACAAATGGCTTATTAAAAAAGGCATTGTTACAGTCTTAGCTACGTCTAAAAGAATATATCAGACTTTAGAAGACTTGTATGAAAACAAATATGAAGAACCTTACGGTGGAAATCCTAATTTCCCTGGTGACGATTAAGAGTTACTGTTTATACAGTAAGGACAGTGTTCGTTAATTTTAAAATCAGGTGAAGCTTTCTCTTCTGCAGACAAAGGTTCTCTACATATATAACAGTAAATATATTCTGTTTCGTTAAGTTCTTTATCTAAAGCAACACGTTCATCAAAGACAAAGCAATCACCTTCCCAGTAAGCACCACCAGTTTCTTTGAAATATTCTATAACACCACCATCTAATTGTTTTACATCTGCGAAACCAGCTTTCATCATCACTGCAGATGCTTTCTCACAACGAATTCCACCTGTGCAGTACATTACAATTTGTTTATCTTTGTACTCCTCTGGAAGTGATTCAACTGCTTCTGGAAAATCTCTAAATGTATCAAGTTGAAGATCAATTGCATTTTCAAATTTACCAACTCTGGTTTCATATTCATTTCTGGTATCTAATACAAGAACTTCTTCTTTTGTGTCTAGCAAGTTCTTTAATGCTTCTGGAGATATTTTTTCACCGGTCATCTCTCTTGGGTTGATGTCTTTTCTACCTAAAGAGATTATTTCTTTTTTTAATCTGACTTTCATTCTCCTAAATGGTTGAGTCTCGCTGTAAGTTACTTTTAGTGGAATACTTAAGAATCGATTGTCTTTCTCTATAAAATCAATAAAAGAATCAGTTGCTTGCTGAGTTCCTGCAACAGAGAAATTGATTCCGTTTTTACTGATCAACATTGTTCCTTTTAGCAATAGGTCATCACACTTTTGTTGGTATATAGGAATTAAATCAATTGCATCATCTAATGGTTCAAATTTGTAACCAGCAATATTTACTACAGAGTTTTTATTCACAGCCATATTGTATATCTCTTGAATTAGTTAATCAGACCTCTTTTTTGGAAAAAAGAAACCATATCGTGAATGGTCTCTTCTAAAGGTCTTGGATTATGGCCAAGTTCTTCACGAGCCAGCGTGCTAGGGACCACTTTATTACCAGTTTTACCAGTGTGCAATGTGTCTACTGTTAGAACTCTTGGTTTTCCGGTTGCTAGAGATTTTACATATTCGTACGGTAGTCCAAGATAAGCTACAAAATTTGGAATTGTTCCCAACAAGACAGTTCTTTCTAGTTGTTTTTTCATTAACTCAGCAATGTAAGAGTACATATGATACTCACCACCAACAATATAATTTTGACCAGTCCTACCGTTGTTTGAGGCTGAGATAGCTGTGATAGATAGATCTCTGACATCAACAAAATTGTAACCCCAGTTAGGTAGCAACTTCCTTTTACCGTTTGCAAGATTCACCATCTCTTGCATAGGAAGACCCGGTTTAAAATCATTTGGACCAACAATTGATGTTGGATGGATTATGCTCGCATCTAAACCTTTCTCACAAAACTCCATAACAAGCTTCTGTCCATCTGCTTTGGATAAATCATATGGAACAGCATTTGGATCATCAATAAGTTTTCTATCTTCAAGCAGAGGTTCTTCTATTGGAAATCTGTAAAAAGCATCAACGGAGGAAAAATGTATTAGTTTTTTTACACCAGCACTTAATGACGCTTCACAAACATTTCTAGTTCCGTCCACATTTACTGACCGTATTTGATCTCTATATCGCCTATCTAAATTTATTAATGCGGCTGTATGAAATACAACATCTACATTTTTAAAAATAGGATCAAGGGAACTTTTATTTGTTATATCACCTTTAATAATTTCAACATCAAAACCTTCATAAGCTCTATGGTCTCCATCAAAATCAATACACCTAACGTTATAATTTTGTTTTGTCAGCTCTCTTATTAGATTTGAGCCAACATGACCTGAGCTACCTGTAATTAATGCGAGGGCCATTGTTTTTTATACTTTTGTTTCTATATGAGAATTTAGGAAATCTCTAAACATTTCAAAAGATTTTGTAGACTCTTCCATCTCACCATCTAACTGAAATACATGCCAAAGGTTCTCCCACTCTTTATATTCGTGTGTAACCCCATCTCTCTCAAATACTTTTTTCATTGAGCGAGAATCTGATAGTAAAAGCTCATCAGCTCCCACTTGAATCATTACCGGCGGGCATCCAGAAAAATCACCATTTATCGGACAAATAAAAGGATTAGATGGATCAACGTCTTCTTTTTTTACGTAATACCCAATTGCGCTTTTCATATTAAATTTGTTCCATATTTTTTTGAACAGAGGTCCTATAAGAGGGTCTTTATCAGCCATCTCTTCGTTGTAAGATTCTCCTGTAGCAGCTGGATCTGCCCAAGGAGATATGCAAACAACAGCGGCTGGTAATGCTTCATTTTGCTCTTTTAATTTTAAAAAAGTAACTAGGGAAAGATTTCCACCAGCAGAATCACCACCTATTGCAATTTCATTATTGGAGTATCCATAATCATCAATAAGTGCTTTGTAAGTTGCAACACCATCTTCAAGTTGAGATGGAAATAGATTCTCTGGAGCAAGTTTATAGTCAGGGACAAAAATAGTGAATCCTGTAATATCCGCCATATATGACATCATTGGATAGTACGCTTTTGGAGAACCAACCATATATGCACCACCATGGAAAAAAAGTAAAATTTTCTTTGGATCAGAATTTGGCGTAGTTACTTTCCACGTACGCACTCCACCTAATATAATTTCTTCGTATTTTGCATCTTTTGCAACACTGAAAAACTTTGCAATGTTATTGAAGTTATATCTCACAAAACCAGCCATAACTTTTGAAACTTTACCTGGTTCAGCAACACCTAATGAGAGGAAAAAACTCATTCTTTTATAGATATTTTTTGTTTTTTCTGCTTTTTCACTTAACATAATTGCTCTATTTACAATCTATGCACATTTAATAACAAAAACAAGTTGAATATGTTTATTATTCAACATGACCTTAAAAAATATCTAAATAGTTAGTTTTTCCAATAATTTATTTTTTAGATCAGGCTTTACGAAACCAGCTTCAATAGTATTTTTGGTAATCTTAAGAATATCTTTTTCAGTTAAATCAAATGACTCAACTACATTATTTACTTCTTCAGACATTGAGATATCACTCATCAATCTGTTGTCAGTATTAATTGTTACATTGAACCCTGCCTCGTAAAGCTTTCCAAAGGAGTGTTCAGATACATTAGCAAATGCTCCACATTGTACGTTAGAAGTAGGACATAACTCTAAAGCAATGTTGTTATCAAATACGTATTTGGCAGCTTCATTATTAAAAGTAACCTTTTCATTTTCAAATGAAATATCATTTATAATTTGAGAACCATGACCAATTCGCTTTGCTTTCGAGTCTAAAACGACCTCTTTAATTCCTTCGGGGACTTCCCAGTCAGCATGAAGTGTTACATTAACATTGTTTTCAAGCGCTAAATCACATGCCCTATCATGATTTAGTACTGAAAATCCAACCTCGGGTCCTGCAAGGTCAAAACCAACAACATCACTGTGCTCAATACATAAATTTACAACTTCGAGAGAATTCTTTTCCTGTCTCATTGCACAAAGAATAACTCCAGCAATGATATCAAATTTTTCCATGCCATCTTTTATCCCGTTAACAACAGATTTAATTATTTCACTGGTACTTAATTCTTTAAAAGTATGAACTAGCGGTGCAAATCTAAGTTCTGCATAAACTACTCCATCATTGGACAAATCTTCTAACGCCTCCATAGTCACTCTATAAATTGAGTCAGAATCTTGCATTACACCAATAGTGTGATCCCATGCTTCCAAATTGATTGCTAAAGATTTATTAGGTTTTGGTTGAATCCATTTCTTTAGTTCATCATGATTGTTTGAGGGCAGGCTTTTATAACCTTGTTGGTTTGCAAGCTCAATTAAAGTTTCTACTCTTAAGCCTCCATCTAAGTGGTCATGAAGAACAGCTTTTGGTACAGTTTTTATCCAATCTTGCATCTATATCCTTTAAATTAGCAGTTAATAATTAGTTCTAGATATCATTATATTCTTGAATGAGTAAAAAAGTTTATCTTCTATGGTTTGGACAAACAGTCTCATGGACAGGTTCCTCTATGTCATTTTTTGCAATTGGTGTATGGATATATGAAACTACAGGAAAAGCCAGTGCGCTATCAACAATACTCTTCATTGTTGCAATTGTTGGAGTAGTAACCGGACCATTTGGTGGAGTGCTTGCTGACAGATTTCCTAGAAAAACGTTAATCATTATTTTTGATTTAATCATTGCAGTGCTGATGTGCGTTATTGGATATCTTGCTTTAAACGATGTTTTAACACTGACACTATTAATACCATTTGCTTTAGCTTTTGGTATCTTTGAAATTGCCCACTGGACTACATGGAGTGCTTTTTTAGGCGATGTTGTAAAAAAACAGGAAGTAACAAAAGTCTCAGCTTTATTTGAAAGTGCAGAGGCGATTTCTGTATTAATTGGACCGATAGGTGGAGCCTTTATCTATTCATTTTTTGGATTGCCAGGGGTTATCCTAGTTGATCTTATTACATGTTTTTTTGGCATTGCGACTATAACTTTTTTTAAAAGTAAGAAAGTTGAGATTAAAGGTAAATTAAGTTTTAAAAATGTTTATCTTGATTTAATTGAAGCTTACAACTGGTTAAAAAAACAAAAAGGCCTGCTCTCTTTAGTAACTATTCTCACAATTGGTAATTTTTTATGGGGATTTACTTCGGTATTACTTCCACCGATGATACTTAGTTTCACCGACGCAAGGGGATTAGGCATTGTTGAGTCAAGTGTTGGCCTGGCTTTTCTATTTGGCTCTATTATTTCTCTTCGATTAGCTGATAAGCTTCAGGGAAATTTAAAGGTTGCTATATATATGGGGCTGTTAGGTGGTATAAGTTTGATTTTAGGTTCTATAAGACCAAGCATCATTCTTTTATGTATTCACGGAGTAATTGCGGGAGTTAGTGGAACAGTTCAATACACAGTTTCTTCTGGAGCATGGTTAGCTATTACAACTGAAGATATTAGAGGTAGAGCTTTAGCACTCAGAGGGACGATTGCTCAAATGCTACGCCCCTTAGGAGTAGTTATTGCCGGACCTTTAGGAGATTATTTAGAGTTTACGTTTTATCCAGAAAATGTTGATATTTTATCTCCACTTGTAGGAACTGGTCCTGGAAGAGGGTATGCATTTTTATTTTTTCTTGTAGGGGTATTTTATGTAGTTCTCTGGGTTGTAAATTTTAATAATAAAAATCTTAAATTCCTTTCTAAGCAGGTGATTGAAATTACAAACAGCTAGTAAATTAAATATATGAAAGATATAAAAATTACAGATAATCATCCTGTAAAAAAAAGAAAGAAACTTGGTCCAATTGGAAGGTTTCTTTTAAAACTTGTTAACTGGAATATAGTTGGTAATTTACCTGATAAAAAAAGAATTATAATTGCATCAGCACCACACTCATCTACTTTCGATGCCATTTATGCGTATTTTGTTTGCTTAGCAGTAGATTTAAAATTTTACTTTCTTGGTTCCGTTTCAATGTTTACGCGAATTGTTGTACCGCTTCCATTTAAAAAAAACCCAGATAAATTAGGCATACCGCATCCTTTCGGGACAATTCAAAATAAACGACTTATTGAATTTGGAGGAATACCTGTCTGGAGAGCAAAGTCAACCGGTGTTACACAACAAGTGATTGAACAATTAGAAACAAAAGAGAAATTTATTTTATATTTAACGGTTGAAGGAGAGATGAAAACAAACCAAACTATTAAAAGTGGTTTTCATTATATTGGAAAAGCACTTGATGCAACTATTGTTCCAACCAAGATAGATTATAAAAATCGAAGATTTGAGCTAATGGATGTTTTAGAACTTACAGACTCAGTTGAGGTAGACAAAGAAGCATTAATGGATAGATATCATTTAGTTCAAGGTAAAAACAAAACATTTTTTAAGCCAGGTTCAAAATAAGATGTTAGTAATTTTAATTGCAATCATTGGATCTGTAACCCTTCTATACCTTTTTCCTAACATGACAATGTTGTTTTCAATATTTGTTGTTATTTTCTCAGTAAGATGGTTATTGTTTAACAATAAATTTTACGAATGAAAAAAAGCATAATCTTACTTTTAGTTTTAACGATGTGTAGTGGCGGTGCAGAACAAGCACAAACAGAAAACACTTCACAAACTGAAAACACAGAGACTACCTCACAAACCGAAGATACATCGACCACTTCACAAACTGAAGACACAGGTGAAGTTATAAATCATATGTCTCTGGTTGACTACCCAGCAAAACTCTATTTTGCGGGAGATATACCAACTGAAGTTCATAGTCGAGTAGAGTATGCCTTCTCTATAATTCAAGAAAAACTCGGAAAATATCCTGTTGAAATATATTTTGTAGGAACTGATGAAAGTGAAAAAGACAATTTATCCAATCTTTTTTGTACTAATCGAGAAGAGGCCGGTAATTTTGACCCAAATGACCTCCAATTTAATTTTCGAGATTTTGATGATTGTATGAATTTTATCGATGAAAGATATTTTTCAGAGTACCTTCGAAGTGGTCTAGAAACCGAACAAAGAGGATATCAAGCCAGTGGCAATAAAGGTCATAATGGACAATTCGAACAAAGGTACCATTTGCTTGTTTGGTCAAAGCCAATAGGGTTCGAAGTTGAAAATGGTGAGGGATACAACATAGAATTTAGAGGGGTATTCCATGAATATTGGCATGTATTTCAAATGGCTCATATGGATTTTTATAATTGTTCTGATAAAGATGTTCGATCAACATGTAATTTTGATTTTGATTCAATTGACTATCTTGTTGGAGGTACGTGGCTTCAAGAAGGAACGGCAGTATTTAAAGAAATAACGATTTTACAAGAGCAGATTAAGATAGGTAATCTTAAAAATATTCAAGGAGATATATTTCAAGATTTCAATAATCAATATTTTGACGGGCAAAGAGTTATGGAGCAGTGTCCAGGAATGTCAATAAGAGACATAACCTATAGAGACCCATGTAGCCAGGCTGTTTATGGATGGGGAGCTTGGGCAGCTGCTTATCTGACTCATAAAGTAAATGATCCTTATGTTTTTGAAAATGTTTATTATCCAGAATTAAAAAAATTAAGTGATCCAGAACTTGTTTTTGCTAATACATTTGGCATAACAAGAGATGAATTTTTTGCTGATTTTGATTCATGGATCTATCTTTCAGAGGAGGAAAGAAAAATTGTAATCCCAACTGTGGAAGAACAAACAGGGAGGCTTTATTATCCTTAAGAACATAAAGAAAACAGTACTTTTATTACTCCTAGTATCTTTTTGTGGTGGTACAGCAGAGTCAGGTTCAGTAACGAGTGAAGATGTTTCTGTAGACGCAAATGAGGTTACACCCGAGGTCCAAAATGAAAATGACCAAGAGCAAGTAGAGTCAAAAGAAACTTCAGATGAAGAAACAACTCTAGCTGATGAAGAAACAACTACAACATCTGTTTCAGAAAGCAAAATATTATGGGGAGCTACAGATGCCAAGCCAGAAGTTTATGCTTCATCTGATGTATCACAAACAACCATTGATCTTACTGTTGAGTGGGTAAACAAAGCAATTGGATATTGGGGTAGCTATGGACCACTTGAAATATGGATTGTCGGTACTGGTAAAGATGAAGTAATAGCTTTAGATGAAAAATGGTGCGAAGTTCGATCAACAAAAGATCCAAATTGGAATAAAGAATGGGATTGCGCTAATGGTGATCCTTATGGAAGCGGTGATGGTTGGTCACCTTTTTATAGGTATATAGATGATGGAGGAGCTGCAGTTAGTTCTTATATTAGAGATCATTTAGGATATTACTTTAATGCCCTCATCATGTCGTCTAAGTACCCAGGTCCTGAAGAAGAAGATTATAAACCAGTAATATTGCATGAATACTTTCATGTTTATCAGCATGGAAACTTATCAATACCCGAATTACCGGACACAGATGGTGACTGGAGAACAAGTAACAGAAATGTATATTTTAATGGTGGTGAAGTACAGGTACCTTTTTTGATGGAGGGTGGAGCAGAATATATGGCACAGTATCGGTACTCCAAAGAAGCTGGTGTAGATGCGGGGTACTTAAAGCGAGTAATGGAATATAAAGCAGAATCAATTAAGCCATACTTCAATACTGGTAAAAGTTTAAGAGAATTAGGTTATGACGAAGAATTTAATTCCTATGATATTCTTACATGGTTTGTCGCTTATTTAGTTCACAACACAAGCGAGGAAACTTTCAGAATTGATTTTTGGACACAAATTGAAGATCTTGGATTTGAAGAAGCTTTCAAATCTAATTTTGGAAAATCAGCTGATGAGATGATTGCTGAGTTTGATACATGGGTCGCTCAGCCAATTGATGTATTGCTAGAGATTATTCCTTAACGGAACTTATCAAAATAACCTTTTCGCCAAGCATATCCAATCACAACTGTGAGTAATATACCTGCAAAAAAAGGTGGTATTCGAGACAGTAGCAAAACAAATGCAACAAGAACCATTACATAGTCAACATATTTCCAAAACCTACTTGTCATTTTTGGAATTAAATTGAAATACCTAAGAATTGATACTGCGATGATTCCAGTTAATAAATAATACATTTCTTTAATTATACGTATTAATAAACTAAATAAAATAATGTCAAAAACAGCAATTATTACTGGAGCAAATAAAGGAATAGGCTTAGCCATTGCAAAGAATTTAATTGAAAAAGATTATCAAATCATTCTGGCTTGCAGAGATAAAATAAAAGGAAAAATGGCTGAAGACTTCTTGGGCAGTAATGCAACCTTTTTAGAATTAGATTTATCAAAATCCTCAAGCATTACTCAATTTGTAAATAGAATAAACTCAGACTTCTCTGAGATAGATCTCCTATATAACAATGCCGGTTTAATTTATAGAGATTTTGAATTAACAGAAGAAGGTTATGAATCAATGATTGCT
Source organism: uncultured Candidatus Actinomarina sp. (assembly GCA_902593795.1). Classification (GTDB taxonomy): domain Bacteria; phylum Actinomycetota; class Acidimicrobiia; order Actinomarinales; family Actinomarinaceae; genus Actinomarina. Next base: position 103,437 of record CACJJR010000001.1, on the reverse strand, counting down.
GTAAATTATTTTGGTGCGTTTAGATTAGCGTTAATGTTACTGGAAAATCTACACAGAAGTTCTGGAAGAATTGTTCAAGTTACCAGTCTTTCAATGTATTTAGCAAGAACATTCAATATAAGTGGACTACACTCCAAAGAATCATTTTCTCCAAGTAGTAGATACAATTTTACAAACCTTCTTAGATCTATGTTTGCATTAGAGCTAGAGCATAAACTAAAAAAAACATCTATATCAGTCTCAGCAGCACATCCGGGAGTCACAAAATCTAGAAAATCTAGACCGTATGAAGTAAAGAAAATTAAAAAGTCTTTTTATACATATTTTTCAACAGATATTCAAACAGGTATTGCACCAATTGTTGAGGCAATTGAAGATACAAACGTGACGGCAAATCAAGTGTATGCACCAAAAATTTTTGGTGTTTATGGAACACCGTCTACTATGAGACATAACAAAATGGTTTACAACGATGCGTTAAGAAATCAACTCTGGACTTATACAGCAAATGAACTTAATTTAGATATATGATAATAATTCAAACAACCATAGATGAAGAGCAAAAGGCCAAAGACTTAATTAATTTATTACTTGAAACAAACAAGATAGCCTGTGGAACTTTTCATGAAATACAATCATCTTTTAAATGGAAAGAGGACTTGGTTGAAGATATTGAATTTGAAATTTCTTTTTACACAACAGATTCTTTAATGAGAGAGGTTATCGATATAGTAAAACAAAGACACTCTTATGAACTTCCAAAAATCACAGTATTGGAACCAGTATTTACTTTGCCTGAATATGAAAAGTGGGTTTTGGATTCAACTAGCTAGTTGAATTAACATAACTCCACACGGAAAAATTATCTAAATTAATAGATCTTTCGTTGTGCTTGTCTAAGGCTGCAACAATTTGAGCTCTATGCTCTCCTGCATGAAATATTAGTTGGGAAAGTATTTCAGAAACTGTGCTTTTGCCTTCACCTTTTGAGGTTTTATAGGTTACTTCTTCATCTTCTCTGTCAACATTTTTCATTAAACCTTGATCAATCCTGTTTAGTTCTATTAGTAATTCATCAATAATTTCTGAATCGTCATTACTTTTAAGTTCAAAACGTGAAAAGGGTTCACCATTTAATCGCTGACCATATAAATGTGATGCACCTGCAATATGAATCATTATTGTTCGTACAGTCCATTCTGGATCAATCACAAAATAGTCAAGAACTTTAGAATCCAGCTTCTTAACTTCTTTATAAATTTCTTGATTTGCCCATGCCATATGCTCAAGTAAAAGGTTTAATGAAATCATTTATTCTCCAATTCTTCTATTCGTATTTTTAGTTGTTTTATTTCTTCAGAAAGAATTTCGATATCATCTACATTTTTTGCAGACCGGACATATCTGTCGTTTTGCCACTTTATGCCCCACTTGGTTAAACCGATACTTAATGCAGCAATAGGAACTACTACAAAAAATCCAGCTGGTTCACCCCCAAGTGCTACTCCCAAGAACATTGCACCAAATAAAAGGTACATAAAAGACATCACAATCTTTTCTATGGTTTTGGTAGCTTTTCTTTCGGTACTTTCTGTTGTACTCATAGTTAAAGAATACTTTATGATTTAAAATAGTTCTATGAAGATAATTGTTGTTTGTACAGGAAACTCATGTCGTTCTCAAATGGCAGAAGGCTTAATCAAAAATAGATTCCCAGATTTTGAAGTATTTTCAGCAGGAACACATCCTGAATCAAATGTTAATCCTTATGCTGTAAAAGTGATGCAAGAAAAAGGAATTGATATAAGTAGTCAATATCCAAAATTAGTAGATGACCTCATTGATACTGAATTTGATTATGCTTTAACAGTTTGTGATTCAGCAAACGAACTATGTCCAGTTTTTCCTAATGCAAAAAATAGAATACACAAATCTTTTGTTGACCCAAAGAGAGATTATTATGATTCAGAAGAACATGCTGTAGAGATATATACAGAGACGATGAATTTAATTGATGAATGGATTGATGAATTAGAAATCCAGTGGAAATAGCCTTTAACTAATATTCAACGTCAGAACAATAATCCCAGGGTTCTGTTGGGAAATATCTTTCTGCCAAAGCAAACATGTTAGGGTCATTTTCTTTTACCCAGTCAATTTTGTCATGAGAATTTTTAAAGCCAGCTTTGTTCATAGCCATTCCTTCATTGGTAGTTGCCCAATACTCTCCTATAAATTGCGCCATGTCTTGTACAACACCCTCAGCTAACTGCTGTTCATAGTCTGTAGAGTAAATCCCTTTTTCTATAGCATCTATAGCGTAATTGAATATTCTTTCATAAAAATATACTTCATTTATTGCCTCAAACACTTGGTGATTTATTTGATGAACTAGTTCATGTATTACTGGATCTCCGCCTCTGTCAATATTGCCCGGATAGCATTGCCAACTTGCATTTGCTGTTGATCCTCCTGTAAAGCCTCCTGCAAAACCACCATATATCTCTTCACCTTTCCACTCAGGAAGTCCATGATTAATACCTTCTTCCCAAAACAACATCATTCTTGCATATCCGTCATATAGGATTTGATGGAAATCGGGTCTTTTTGAAAGCATTCTAGTTATTGAATCATAAGCCTGTAACACTGCTTCATCTGGAACATCATCTATGGCTGTTATGATCACACCTGAAGTTGCTATGTATTTCGTGTAAACCTCAAGACCAGGATGTGGCGTAACTGGTTTAATAATATTTCTTCCGGTAGTAATATAATCGAATCTTTCCCAGTTACTGAGATGCCAACTATGTTTTAGCTGCCCCCAACTTATTAGTTCTTGAGTAGACATTATCATTTCTAAATAACCACGGTTATCTTTTTTAATACTGCATAAGGATTTTAAGAGTGTTTCATAGTCGTTCCAATAAATTGTATATTCCTCAGGCGTTCTATATAAACCTCTAATAACAAATTCATCAAATTCTTCAAGAATATATTGTGAATTGATAGCGACTAATTTTTCATAATTCCAGGTAGCAACTGGTCCATTACGAGTTACATTCCCATTCTCAGAAATATAGCCATATGTCATATCTTCCCTTGTTCCCCAATAAGCTTCTACAAGTAGAGTTATAAATTCTTCTGGCTCAATGATTGTTACATCATCACTTAAACAGTTTCCAGACTCAGTAAAGGGTTTAAAGTCATCAAGCTTTAAAGGAATTGGCACAAATGAACCTCCTGCACCGTAATCTTCTAGTCCTGCTAAATATTCATCAAAATCTTCTTCACTGATCCCACTATTTTCCTCTTTTTTTTGAGTTTCTAAAACAACTATTTCTTCTACAGCCTCTGTACCTTCAAGTTCTTCAAATTGCTCTCTAAGGTTTTCTAATTCTTGTTCTTCCTCAAGAGTAAGTGCATCCTTACTTTCTAGATCTTCTATTCTTTCTTCTGTTTGTACGATATCTTTTTCTAATTCGCTTAAGTCTGTACCTCCACAAAAAGATACTAAAAGTAATAAAATTAATGTTTTTTTCATATAAATTTATCTAAACAACTCTCTTAAATAGTCTTTATTAGGGGGAGTAAATATTGTTTTAATAGTATCTTCAAATAATTTATGAAATAAGGGAAGCTGCTCTTTTACTTCACTAGGAGTACTAATAGTGAACTCATCATGCGGTAGGTCATATATGTCACCATATCCCCATTCAGTTACTATCCCCCAAAATGCAAACTCTATAGAGGTAATTCTATTGAAATCCTCAATATTCCCAGAGTTTTTTATTTCTTCATAACTTGAGATGTCAAAAATATTTTTTTCAATCGCTTCATTCATAGCTAGGACAATTTCAGAGTTTGGATTTTCCCAATTCCACTCTGTAAACTCTAAAGCAAAAGCTACCCCCGTAACAGTATGCAACAAATGTTCAACAACTTCTCCAATTTGATCATCCCCACTTGCACTAGGATATTCCCAAATAAAGTCTGTCTGATTATCTTCATAACCTTTTCCAGGACAACAATCTATACCTGGAGGATCAGAATCTAATCCATAGCGTTCTGGACCTTCATATCCTATTTTTTGAAAAACAAAATCATTTTTAACTGTTTTCAGATAACTACTTCTTATATCTTGATCAATATGTTCACCTTTTTGGAGCATAAGGTAATATATTTCACCAACTTTATATATAAACTCTTCTCCAACTTCCGGAAGGACAAACATTCGTAGACCTGCAACATCAATATATCTGTGATAATCAAGATAAGAATCATCTTTAACTATTTCTCCTATAGATATAGTAGGTTCCGAAGCCGCTTCCTCTTTTACTTCAGCCGGTTCCTCTTTTACTTCAGCCGGTTCCTCTTTTACTTCAGCCGCTTCCTCTCTATTATCATTTTCATCATCTTCATTAATTTTTACTTCGCATTCATCAATTAAAATATTAAATTCATTATGAAAATCTTCATCATATCCTTCATCAAACCTTATTAGTATTTCTGAATCTGTTACCTCAGGAGAAGGAAGGTCGCTAAGTCCTTTGTTTTCTAAACATTCGTAAATTTCAAAAATAGGATAATCCAAAGGCCAGTCTAGAGTTTCTAATTTATCATTACTTACTTCTTCCCTTGGGGAAGAATTAGAGCTTTCTCCATCAGACCCACAGGAAATAAAAATGATTGTTAATAAAATAATTATTTTTTTCATACTAAAGTTCAGACCTTTCATTTGATTGCTCTTTTTGTAGAAAGTTAAAGAAACTAATAGTTGAAACAGCACACAATAAATGCCATATCATATGTGCTTGAAGTAAGGAATCTGGATTACACCAAGGGTGGCTAGGCATTCCAATTTCACGAATCCAAAAAGCACTATAAAAAGAAATATAGCCAATAAATGCCCAAGGCCTATAGGTTCTTTGAACATTTGAATTTATATTTGGAATAAATATTGGAATTAAATTAAGGAATGATTTCCAACTATCTTGAATGTTAAGTATTAAATTAACAACATCTAATCCAAACAGTTGCATCACTATTAAAACTGTTACTAAAGCTACAACTCTTCCAAGTAGATTGGGAAGTTTAATTAGTATCTCAGTTGAAATCCACAAACCAATACTTAGTTCAAATAAATCAACACCGACTCCAAGTCCTGAATCTAAAAACCAATAACTATATGCATAGTAAGACAGCAATACTGAGTAGCTAATAAAGAATGTTCTATTTGATAAATTTTTGAGAATTTTTAAATTGTACAACCAGAAAATTAAAATGTATGAAATCATTGACACATTGTCTAACCAAGCTCCAAAAGCAGTGTGTGTTCCGTGCATTGCCATTGAACCAGGACCAAGAAAAGTAGATGCGGAGGCATAAAGTAAAGCTATTTTGAAAGATCCGAATAAAGGATCTCTGTTATTTGTTGCATCTTGTGTTATTTTGTAAAACATAAACAAACCAGCAACTACAAAACCTAAATTTCCTAAGGTATTTACTGGCTCTCTAAAAAAACCACTACTAACCCTTTCGCACCATCTAGAGATTTCACCTATAGCTTGTTCATTTTGAGCCGCTGGACCCCAGCCGTTATATCCAAAAGTTACGAATAATAGAGCAGTAAAAAATACAGAATATAAAGCGTACGAAAAATAATTGGTTTGTAGTTTACTTCTTTGCTTCATTTAATGCAGACTCCATGTCTTCAATTAAGTCTTCAACATTTTCTAGTCCAACGGATATTCTAATTAAATCAACAGGTGCACTTGCTTCAGTACCTTGAGCCTTGTCATGAGTCATTAAATACGGAAGCTCGATTAAAGTTTCTACACCCCCCAAGCTAACTGCAAGTTTGTATAAATCTAATGACTGCCAAAATTTTTCTTGGTTAATATTTTCCTCTAAGTAAAAGCTCATCATTCCACCAAAATAATCCATTTGCTTAACTGCAATTTCATGATTCTCATAATCTTCCAAACCAGGATATCTAACCTCTTTTATGTGCTCAGAATTTTCTAAATATTCAGCCAACTTATGAGCATTTTCAGAGTGTAGTTTTATCCTTGGACCAAGTGTGTAGAGACCTCTTTGAACTAAGTATGAGTCAAATGGAGACATAATTGCACCACCTTGTCTCTGATAAAGCATTAATGTTTCATGAAGTTCAGCATCTTTACATAAGACTGCACCACCAAGCGTATCGCTATGTCCTCCAATATACTTTGTAGTTGAATGCATAATGATATCTACGCCATGCTCAAAAGGCCTTGTTATAAAAGGTGTAGAAAACGTACTATCTGCAACCAGTAATGTTTGATATTGATGGACTATTTCAGAAATTTTTTGCAAGTCATATAATTTCATAGATGGATTTGAAGGTGATTCTATCCAAGCAAGTTTTGTTTTTTCATTTAATAAAGCATTTAGTGCTTCATGGTCCGAGAAGTCACAAAAATTTACTTCGACTCCACGTTCTCTTATTATTTTAGAAAAATAGTTAGTGGTTCCACCGTATACATCTTTTGTTATTACTACATTGTCTCCCGGTTTTGCAAGTTCAGCGATTATAGATACTGCTGACATTCCAGAAGCCATTGCAAAAGCATGTTGTTCTTCATAATTTTCTATACCTTCAAGGGAAGCTAGCGTTCTTTCAAACAACTCTCTAGTTGGATTGTTAATTCTTCCATAAAAATAATCTGATTCTCCAGGAACTTCATTTTTGTAGGTTGTTGATAAATGAAGTGGTGGCATAATGTCTCCACTAATTGGTTCAAATCGTTTATTTGCATGAAGTGCTTTTGTGTTCATGCCGTAGTTTTTAGATTTCCCCATACATGGAGTTTAAATGATTTGTTCATACATTGGTTAAATATTCTTGCTAATTTAGTTTTATGATTAAAAAAATTTATATTGCTGGTCCACTCTTTAACAAGCACGAACAAATGTATTTGGAAGATATCGCCAAAGAGTTAGAAGGAAATGGCTACGATTGTTTCTTACCTCATAGAGATCAAACAGGAATTGATGAGTCAGAGCTTAAAGGTACAGACATGTCACAAGAAACAAAAGATAAAATTTTCAAAAATGATTTTGACGCACTGGACGCAGCGGACTTAACTGTAGCCTTAATAACTGGTCAAGATATAGATTCTGGCACTGCAGCAGAGATTGGACATACTTATGGACAACAAAAACCGGTGATCGCTATAAATGCAAATGAACGAAGATATAGAAATTTATTTGTTGAGGGAATGTTGACTGTAACTGTTAACAATATAGATGAAATTATCCCTGAAATTAAAAAATTAAGCTGAAACTAGTAGATTTTTAAAACCTCTGATACCAAAGGCTCCAGTTCTTGATGGCTCTTCAATTAAGCTGAACTGTTCTTGAAGTATGTGATTAAAAGAAACACCTAATTCTAATTTTGCTAAATGTGTTCCAATACAAAAATGTATACCACCACCCCAGCTACTGTGATCTTTCATTTCACGTCTAAAATTTATTTGATCAGGTTGTTCAAACACACGAGGATCTCTATTTGCAGATCCAAGTAAAATTGCTACTTTTGAGCCCTTACTGATATTATGGCCGCCGATTTCAGTATCTTCTAATGCATATCTTTGAAAAAATTGTAACGGACTATCGTATCTGATTAATTCTTCGACAACATCATTTATATCTTCAGTCTCATTCTTTATTTCTTCAAATGATTTATTTAAGGTCAGAAGTGCATGTAGGCCATTTCCTAATGTATTTACGGTAGCTTCATGACCAGCATTAAGTAATAAAATAACAGTACAAATAATTTGATCATCAGTTAGAAAGTTGTTGTCTTCAGAAACTTGTGACAATCTTGTAATCATGTCATCTTGTGGGTCTTTTCTTCTTTTATCTAATAAATTTTGAGTATATTCTATAAATTGTTTTGCTGCCTCTTCGGCGTTGTTAGCATTCTCATCACTAACTTCAAAGTCATACATTTTGACAATTTTATGGGACCAATCAAGAAATTCTAAATGATCACTTTCAGGAACGCCTAAAAGTTTTCCAATAATACTTACAGAATATGGTTGTGCATAATCTTTTAACATATCAAATTCTGTTCCCTTAAGATTGTTAAAAAGTTTGTTAGAGGTTTCTTCCATAAAAGGCAATAATTGTTGAACAGACCTTGGTAAGAATGCTTTAGCAACCAACCCCCGTAGTTCTTTGTGAAGTTGACCTTCTAAATTTAAAAGTGAAAACTCTTCAGATTTCCAAAAATTTTCATATGTTCCAAATTGATCAGACCTTTTATAAGCAGTTGATGTAATTGGTATAACTTGATTGTTAATAGTTTCTTCAAATCCATCTATATGATTAAAAGTTGTACCGAATGATTTTGTTGACTGGATACTGCGAACATCCTTATACCTAGTAAAAAAGAAAAGATCATTGATTTCATCCCAGAATACAGGCGTACTTTCTCTAAATTCTGCCATTTTTACATAAGGATTTTTTATAAACTCTTTGTTTTCCGTAGGTAGATGAAGTTCAGGAATATTCATATCATTAAACTATCACTTTTAACAGCAATTTCTACAAATTTATAAAAAATTTTAGTGACCTTTTATAGATGATTTGATATCATCTCAACCATGACAGAAAAAAAATCAATGCTAGACGGACAAAAACAATACCACATCGGGTTAGAGCCAGGTGACGTTGCTGATTTTGTAATTTTGCCCGGAGACCCAGGAAGAGTTGAGTTTATTGCTGGACATTTTGATGAAGCAAAAGAAGTTGCATTTAATAGAGAGTACAAAACATATACGGGTACATATAAAGGACGACCAGTAAGTGTAATGTCAACAGGAATGGGTTGCCCTTCAACAGCAATAGGTGTGGAAGAGTTAGCAAATATAGGTGTCAAAACAATGATTAGGTTAGGAACATCTGGAGCTATGCAGGAACATACAAGAGTAGGAGATTTAGTAATAGCTAATGGTGCTGTAAGACAAGAGGGCACATCTTTAGAGTATATGCCAATTGAGTACCCTGCTGTTGGATCATCTGATATGGTCTTTGCACTTGAACAGGCGGCAAAAGACAAGGGAAGTACCTATCACATCGGCGTTGTGCAAACAAAAGATTCTTTTTACGGACAACATGATCCTGATTCAATGCCTGTTTCCTATGACTTAAATCAAAAATGGGAGGCTTGGGTACGCGGTGGTGTTTTATGTTCAGAAATGGAAGTTTCTGCTTTATTTGTTGTTGGAAACTATAGAAGAGTAAGAACAGGAGCTTTACTTGTGATTTATGGTGACCAATCTAGAAAAGAAGCTCTAGATAAAGATACATATTTAGATGCTGTAAGTAATGCGACAAATATTATTTTGGAATCTAGTTTAACTATCGATCAGTAGAAGTTAAGTCTTCAAGATCAACTATAAGAAGATTGAGTCCCTTTTTTTGTAACTGACTGACTAGCTCTATCTACAGCCTTTTTTATACATACTTCTGGAGAGTTTGATTCTGATAGTTCATATGCAAACGTTCCAATAAACGAATCACCAGCTCCAGTAGTATCTACTGCATCTACAGTTGGTGCATCAAAGTAAAGAGTTTCATTTTCGTCAACAAAAACTGCTCCTTTTTCACCTAAAGTAACTATTAAATTACAAGGTATTTCTTTGTTAAATTTTATAAAATTTTCTTCATTAGGTTGCATACCACTGATTAACTCAAATTCATTTTCATTTGGGATTAACCAGCTTATATGCTCCAAAAATTCTCTATCAAGGCTTCTTGCAGGAGCAGGGTTAAAAATTGTTGTGATAGAGTTACTCTTTGCAAATTGGAAGACCTCATGATTTACCTCCATAGGAATTTCACACTGCCCAACTAAAACTGAAATATTTCCAATTTCTTCCATTGAAGATATTGCTTTTTGCGCATCTATTTCATTATTTGCACCAGGAATAACAATGATTCTATTTTGTCCAGTTGAGTCAACCCAAATTGGCGCAACACCACTTGCACCTTTAACCATTTGTATATGATCAGTATTTACATTATTTGCTTCGTAGTTAGTCACTGTCATTTCTTTATAAACATCATCTCCCAAACATGTAATCATGTATACATCAGCTCCAAGTAGTCCGGCCATAACAGCCTGGTTAGCTCCCTTTCCTCCAAAACCCATTTGAAATGAATCTCCAAATAGTGTTTCACCATCAGAAGGAATATTTTGGGTGTATGCTATTTGATCAATATTTGAACTTCCTATTACACAGATTTTTGAACTCATAAAATAAGTATAAAATTTTTTTCATTAATATCTACTAAGATTCTTAGTGTGAAAATTAATTGGGACTCAGAAGTCTTAAGTTCTGTATCAAAAGCTATTCACCAGCTTGAACACCTATCAATAGACCTTGACTCAATTGAAAATACTGCAGATTGGTTAGCTTATGAAGAATTTTCAATTCAACAAAACAATCAGGTAAGAAAAAATCCCGAAGATTTTATAAGAGCAACGCTGTTTATGAATACTTTAAATTTTGCATTCACAGACTTTCAAACATCTATTAAGTATGAAGTTAAACGAGGTAGTGAACTACTTTCAGACAGTGAAGCGATGTATTTCCAAGTTAATGAAGCAGTAGATTCAGGAAATAATTTGTTTGATGGAAAAGTTATGGCCACACTCACACTAGAACAATTAGAAAATATTTTTGCTGGGAATATTGAAATGCCCATGCTTAAAGAACGTGTAGAGATTTTAAATGATGTAGGTCAAAAGCTAGTTGACGATTATGAAGGCGATTGGCTTAATTTCATTAACAATGGTCCAAAAAAACTTTATGCAAATGGTGAAGGTTTAATAGAGAGATTAGTAGATGAGTTTCCCAGATTTAATGACTCATCAGAATACAAGGGGAATACAGTAAAGTTTTACAAATTAGCTCAATTAGCATTTTGGGGAATACATGGTGAACTATCAGGCTCAAACTATTTCAAAATAGAGGATATGCATTCAATGACAGCTTTTGCAGATTACATTGTGCCTGTTGCATTGAATGTTATGAAAATAACGACTTACACACCTGAGTTGGATAAAAAAATAAGAGATGGAGAAATGATAGAAAGAGATTCTGAAGAGGAAATCGAGATAAGGTCTGCATCTATTTATGCAACAGCAATTTTGACAGAGAAGGTTAATGAAAGAAGGCCTGAAGATAAATCAATAATAATTCCACAACTTGATTACAGATTATGGAAAAACTATCATGCTACGCACCACCCTCACCACTTAACCTATACAACAATGTATTAAGATGAAAAATCTAGACTTCATGAAGCTTGCAATATTTTTTTTAGTATTTAATACATGTACATCAGAAGTCTCAACTCCCGAAAAAATTAGCAACTGCATTATGCTGGCAGACAACATTGAGGAGGTTTTTGACACAATACAGATTGAAGCTTATGAGAGTGAAATATACAGGACTTATTCTGGCATTGATGCAACAAAACTAGATTATGTAAATGAAGCATTGAGGATTAACAAAATTGGAATTGATGGTCTTGAAAAAATTATCTCAATTTATGAAATTAACAATGACCACTTGTCAGGTTTAATAGATGGTTTCTATAATAATTTTCTAGACTCAAGAGAAGCAAATCTTGCACTTGAAAAACATTTAATTTCCGTAAATAATCAATGGACTATTCAAGAAGAAGTTGATTGGTGGGAAGAAAATCAACAATTTAGTATCAAATACTGGAGAGATTCAGAGGAATATCTCCAGCTAATGTCAGAGAAGTCGCAGAATACTTTATATCCTGATCCAGATTTTGTGGTTAGTGATAGTTATCCTAAAAATGTATTGCGACGGCACTGTGATAGTTTGTAAATTTTTTGATATTCTAATTAAATGACAAAGAGAAAATTTTTTATAGACACAGACACTGCTTCAGATGATGCAGTTGCATTACTGATGGCACTTGAGTACCCAGATGTAGAAGTTTTAGGAGTGAGCATAGTTTCTGGAAACATGCCTGTTGAGCAAGGAAGTATAAATGCAAGATATACAATTGAGCTTTGTGAAAAGGAAGTACCAGTTTATGTAGGATCAGATAAGCCTATAGTTAAGAAAAAAGAACATGCAGATTGGTTTCATGGACCAGATGGAATGGGGAATATGAATTATCCTCCACCCAAACTTAGCGAAGATAAATCTGATTACATAGAAGTCTTAAAATCTTTAATCGAAAAATACCCAAACGAAATTACTCTCGTGACATTAGGCCCATTAACTAATATAGGAAAATTTACAAAAGAGTATCCAGATTTATTTCTAAAACTAAAGAATATAGTGATAATGGGAGGAGCTTCAACGACAGTAGGCAATGTGACGCCAGCTGCTGAATACAATATTTGGTGTGATCCGGAGGCTGCTGATATTGTTTTTAAATCTAATCATCATGAGATAACAATGGTTGGATGGGAGTTATGTCGGGGAGGAGCAAACCTGACTGAGGATGAAATGGATTATGTATATAGTTTAAAGACCAGGAAGGGAGATTTTACAATAGATTGTAACAAGCACGCTCTTGATTCAAGTCAAAACTGGCTGGGTGACCCTGGATTAGGACTTCCAGACCCTGTTGCTATGGCAGTAGCACTAAATGATGATGTTGTTTTAAAAAGTGACCGCCATCATGTCAAAATAGTTTTAGATGGCCCGGCGAGAGGTATGACAATTGTTGATGAATTAAATGTAGGGGAAAGTGAACCCCATATTGATGAGCACTGGTCTCACACTACTAAAAACATAAATGTTATTTGGGAGATTGATAACAACCAGTGGAAAGAAACATTATATAAAACTTTAAAAAACTAGTCTTCTTTCCAAGTTTCTTCCAGAAAACCTTTTCTTCCACTTGCTTGAGCATACATTTTGTATCTCATGCTTTGTTTCTTATAGAAATCTTGATGGTATTCCTCAGCTATATAAAACGCAGGTGCTTCTGATATTGCAGTAACAATTGGCTTGTTAAACTTTCCTGAGCTATCTAAATCTTCCTTAGACTTTTCAGCAAGTGTTTTTTGATTGTCACCAACTGTAAAAATCTCAGTTCGATATTGTGATCCAACATCAGCAAACTGGTAATTTAAAGCGGTTGGGTCAATATTGCGCCAAAACACTTCTAGCAACTCTTCATATGTAATAACTTCTGGATCAAACAATATTTCAACAACTTCAGCATGGCCAGTTTCACCCGTTGTAACTTCTTCATAGGTAGGATTTTCTACTGAGCCACCCATGTATCCAGATGTTGCCTCTATTACCCCTTCTAAGTCTTCAAAAGGAGGTTCCATACACCAAAAACACCCACCTCCAAAATATGCTTTTTCATACTTATCGTTCATTACTTCTACACTTTCTATTGCTGCACATGAAATAAATAATAGTAATAATAGAACTTTTACTGATTTCATATTCAAATATTAAACCAGATAGAAAAAAGTAATAAATTTAAATTTTCAGTTATATTCTATATTTTTAGGTTTGACCCTCTAGTGTCCATTCAAGCTTAGGTTTAATACTGTAAATTAATGGAATACTCACCAGTGAACTAATTAGTTTAATACCAACCATTGATAAAAATATTGACCAAACAACTCCAATTGGAATTAAGCCATAGAAAGCAACAAATGAAAAAACTAAAGAATCAATAGGAGATGAAATAGTATTGGATGAAAGAACTCTTCCCCATTGAAATTTATATCCGTATCTAATTACCCATTTTTGATAAACATATGTATCAATTAGTTCTGCAATAAGCATGGCAATTATAGAGGCTGTAACAATTCTCCATTGTGGCCCGAGAACAGTTGACCACTCAGATTGAGGCCCTACTTCCATGTCTGCGGGCGCACTTGAAACCCACCAAAAATATAAAACCATCATTACATTTACACCGGCTCCAGTATAAATTGTTGCTTTAGCAGTTTGAGTTCCACCTATTTTATGAATTAAATCACGTAAAGTGAAAGTTAGTGGATAAATCAATGTACCAGCATCAATAGAAAAACCAGCAAAAATAACTATTCTTAGTGAAGCAATATTTGCAATTAAAGTACAGGCAAGATACAAACCAACAACTAGCACTAAAGCACTGAGCCAAGTATTAGAAATATTTTTCGAGCTATTTTTCATTATTACCTACAAAATACATTTCAGCATATATAAATATTTAAATAAAATTATCTAAAAATAAAATGCTTTACCTACTTTTTTAAAAGTTTTATAATTAAATTAATCCTTCGACTTTTATAGCGGAGAGAGGAAATGAAAAAAACTGTACCTTATATAAGAAATTTAAAAAATAATCGTGTTGTGTCAATGATGACAGCCTATGATTATCCATCCGCAAAAGCAGTCTCTGAAGCAGAAATTGATATTATTTTAGTTGGAGATTCATTAGCACAAGTTGTTCTCGGACATGATGACACCTTATCAATAACAGTAGATGAAATGCTACACCATGTTAAAGCTGTAACAAACGCGAAACCTTCAGCACTCGTTGTTGCAGATATGCCATATATGTCATATCACATAAGTAAAGAAGAAACTATAAAAAATGCTGGCAGATTTATACAAGAAGGTAAGGCTGATGCTGTAAAGATTGAAGGCGGTAGAAAAAGAAAAGAAACTATAGAAGCTTTATTAGATGCAGAAATACCAGTCATGGGGCATCTTGGTTTAACACCGCAATCAAAAAATTTAATGGGTGGATATAAAGTTCAGGGAAAAACTTTAGACTTGGCACGAGAACTATTTGAAGACGCTTTACTTCTTGAGGAGATAGGTTGTTTTTCTATGGTATTAGAAGGCGTTCCAACAATTGTTGGCCAGTCTATTTCTGAAAATATAAACATTCCAACTATTGGAATAGGCGCAGGAAACCTAACAGACGGTCAGGTACTCGTATTACATGATTTATTAGGAATGAAATCTAAAGAATATATAGATGCAAAATTTGTCAAAAGATATGATCAGCAATATGAAACAACCCTCCAGGCTTTAAAAAGCTACAAATCAGATATTGAGTTAAGAAAATTTCCTACAGAAAACCACTCATATGACATCGGGAGCAATATAAGTGACTTTTTAAAAGAGTGGAAAAAAGAAATTAAAAAAATTCTGTCATAATACATTTCTAGTATTAAATTAAATGGTACCTGCTTCGAAAGAAGCCACGTATTAGTGTCCATAGGAGAAAAATGAATAAATATGACTTAGTCTCAATAGTAAGACCAACAGCAGACGATACAGCCGTCGAATCTATACACAAATCCATATCAGAAGTAATTTCTAATGGTGGAGGAACTGTGTCTGAACAAGGCGTATGGCAAAAAAGAAAACTTGCCTACGAAATTGATACATTTAAAGATGGTATTTATACGATCACGACTTTTGAGGCGCCTTCAGAAGTACCAGCTGAATTAGATAGAGTGCTAAAAATTTCTGATGATGTCATTAGACACAAAGTCCTAAAGATGGAAAGCTAGAGGTAGATAAAAATGGTAGATAATACAGTAACAATTGTTGGAAACTTAACTGCTGATCCCGAAATCAGAGTAACTGATGGTGGAGCGACATTGGCAGAAATAAGAATTGCACAAAATAAAAATAAGAGAAATTCTGATGGGTCATGGGAACCTGGAGATCCAATGTATTTTCAGGGAACAGTATGGAACGATATGGCTGAAAATGCTGCGGCCTCATTACAAAAAGGAATGAGAGTCATCGTAGTTGGAAAATTGAACTATAGATCATGGGAAACACAAGATGGACAAAACAGGTCAGTTGTAGATATATCAATTGATGAAATTGCCCCAAGCTTACGATGGGCTAAAGCAAGCATAGAAAGAGCTTCTGGTGGTATGCAATCTAGTCAAGAACCTGTAGCTAGAGAAAATTACGAAGAAGATGAAGCACCCTTTTAAGGAGATTTATTATGGCAAATACTAAAAGAAATACTGGAAGAAGGTCTTCAAAATATGAAGCTCCTAAACCAAGAAGAATTACAAAAAAACAGATAGAAAATGCAACGTATAAAGATGTCAAACTATTAGAAAAGTTTATTTCTGATAGAGGAAAAATACGATCAAGCTTGATAACTGGTATTACTAAGCAGGAACAAGCAAAGGTTGCCAGGCTAATCAAAGTAGCTAGAGAGCTAGCTCTTTTACCTTATGTAACTACAAGCACATACAAGCAAAGTTACAATAGACGATGAAATTAATCTTAAATTCAGATGTTAAGTCCTTAGGTCGTAAAGGTGACGTAGTTGAAGTTGCTAAAGGTTATGCAAGAAACTATCTCCTGCCCAAAAAATTAGCAATAGTAGCTACTTCAAATAATTTAGAGTTTGCCCAAAAATTACAAGAAAAAAGACAACAGCAGGCTCAAGTAAATAATGAACTTGCAGAATCTATAATCACAGCTCTTGCTGATGCACATATCGTTATTTCTCAAACTACTACTGATGAGGGAACGCTTTATGCTTCAATTAGTAATTTACAAATTGTAGAAGCCGTTGAAACATTTTCTGGTTTTAAGCTTGAAGAAGAACAAATCAGTGTTGAAAATCAAGTAAAAGAAATAGGCTTACATACAATAAAAGTGGTTTTAGGGCCCGATACAAATTTTGATATCACTCTAGAAGTAGTTCCAGAAACAAAATAATGGTTGGTCCAGAGGCACTATCATCTAGAGACAATCAGTCTTTAGGTAAAGTTCCTCCACATAGTTTAGAAGCAGAAGAAGCACTTTTAGGGAGCGCATTGCTCTCAAGAGATGCTGTCACAAGGCTGATGGAAGAAGTTAAGCCACCAGATTTCTACAGTCCTTCAAATCAAAGTGTTTACGAAGCAATGAAGGGTTTGTTTGATACAGGGAATCCAATTGATACAGTAACTGTCTCAGAACTAATTTTTAAAGATGCAAAAAATTCATCAGTTAATGCATCATATATTGCGAGGCTTGTGGAGAATGTTCCAAGCTCTGCAAACTTTGAAAGATATATAGAAATAGTCTTAGAGCACTCACATAGAAGAAAGCTATTAAAGGCAAGCGGAAGAATTGAATTATTAGCTATGGCTATGGATAAAGAAATACATAGTGTCTTAGATGAAGCAGAACAAACAATATTTACTGCCTCCGATGATGCAATTGGTGATGGATTAGTTGGAGTTAATGATGTTCTCGAATCTGCAATTGAGAGAATTGAAGAAATTGAAAACAGAGGAACTGGTTTGTCAGGACTACCTACGTATTTCTCAGATTTAGATTATTATCTTTCAGGACTTCAAGAAGGTAACTTAGCTGTTATTGCATCAAGACCAAGCATGGGTAAATCTTCTTTAGCTTTAAATATTGCAACTAACGTAGCTAAAGATGGAAAAATAGCAGCGTTCTTCTCACTTGAAATGACAAAAGAGGAGTTAGTTCAAAGAGTATTATTTTCTGAAGCAAAAGTAACTTCTGGCGATGCTAGAAAAGGTCAGTTAGGTCCTGAAAAATGGTCCAGAGTTGTTGAAGCAGCATCAAAAGTAAATAATCTCCCCTTGTACTTCGATGATGCGCCAGTTATAACTGTTACGGATATACGTGCTAAATCAAGAAGATTAAAATCTTCAAAAGGCTTAGATCTGATTCTTGTTGACTATTTACAGCTTATGCAAAGTTCTTCTGGGGACAACAGACAACAAGAGATTGCTGAAATAAGCAGAAACCTTAAAAATCTAGCTCGAGAGCTCAAAGTTCCAATACTTGCACTTTCACAGTTGAATAGAGCAGCAGAGGCAAGAGAAGACAAAAGACCTCGTTTGGGAGATTTGAGAGAATCTGGTGCAATTGAACAGGATGCAGATATAGTCATGATGCTTTACAGAGATGATTATTACAATCCAGGCACAGAAACTCCTGGAGTTGCAGAAGTAAATATTGTTAAAAACAGATCTGGACAAACTGGGAAAGTTGATCTTTTCTTTAGTAAAGAGTTCACACAATTTAGTAACTACGCCAAACAAGACCAACAGTAAACTTGAATACAAAACTTAGGGCCTACCTTTTAATTAGTTTTTTAGCAGTTTGTTGGGGTTCAATTCCTTTAATAATAAGAACTTCAGACGTTAGTTCAATGACTCTAGTTGGTATACGCACATTTCTAGGTGCTTTATTTTTGCTAATTTTTGTATTACGAAAAAGAGAATTAACTAAAGAACTTTTATATTCAGGTATATTTTTAGGACCTCTTTTGGCCATTCACTGGTCAACAATGTTTAAATCAATTGAATTAAATACTGTTGCAGTAGGGATCGGATTAGTTTTTTCTTATCCAATATTTATTTTGATAATTGAACTTTTGCGTGGGAAAAGTATCAAACCTATTCAAATTTTGATCATTCTAGTTGGATTTTTTGGATTGTATCTACTTTTGGACTTCACAACAATTTCTTCTATTGCAGGAGTAGTTTATGGTCTTACAAGCGCTCTTTCATTAGCAATTCTAATAATATACGGATCATCTAAGTCAATAGAATTTGGTGGTCTAAATGTTGCATTTGTTCAAGTATTTTTTGCTGCAATTATTTTATCTCCTTTTACTTATTCTGGTATTTCTTGGATGTTTGAAAACTTACTTGTGAGTATCTTTCTTGGTTTTTTCCTCACCGGAGTTGGCTTAACAACTTACTGGTACGTAATAAAATTTATTTCCCCCATATCTATTGGAACGATAACTTATTTAGAACCTGTAACTGGAGTTATTATTGGATCAATGATTTTAAACGAATCACTAAGGATTTCTCAATACTTTGGATTTGGAATTGTTTTGTTAGTTGGTATTACACAGGTTTTTATTGATACCAAGAATCAAGCTCAATCCCTTGAAAACTAGAAGCACTTAGAAATGTATCAACACTGAATAAGAAAGAATAATTAATTAAGTATTTTTTGATATGTTCAGTTCTAGTAATTATTGGATAAGAAATTTTTCTGTAATCTTCACGTTTTAAATGTGAAACTATTCGATCATTATCAATTTCTTTGAGAGCACTAGTTACTTTCTCGAAACTAACTATAGTTTCATTATTTTTAACTAAATCTACAATTTCTGACACAAGTGAATTCTCATGGGGAATGGTATTAGAAATTAAAGTATACTCTTTGGTAAGTATTTCTAATGATTCTTTGTTCAAAGAACACAGCTTACCTTTATTATCATATAGTAAGTTTTGACCCTCAAGCAGTAAAAAATTATATTCCATATTTTGAACATTAATTAATTAATAAAATTACAACTATTGCAATAAATAATTAATTAACTAACTTTAGTCTATGAGAGTTTTACAAGGCACAGGTGTATCTCCAGGAGTTAATACTGGAAAACCAGTAAATATTGAGAGATCGTTAGATTTTTCTGTTCCAGCAAAAATATCTCTAGATGAAGGCATAGAAGAATTAACCTCAAGGTATCAAAGTATTGTTGAGAAGTACAACTCATCATCTAGGGAGATTGAGGCAGAAGTCATTGAAGCGTATATCTTAATTCTTAATGACCCAGAATTAGCAGACAGTCTATCAAACTTAAACAGCTCTCATTTAGAAGAAATTTATAATATTTTTCTAGAACAAGCAAAAGTATTCAAACAAATGGACGATGATTATTTTCGACAAAGATCTGAAGACATAGAGGCAATAGGTAAAGAATTAATATTCACAATTCAAAATGTCTCTTTAGAGATTGATATGGAAACACCACAAGTAATTTTTGCTAATGAATTAACACCTAATGAAACATCTTCGATGAACTTAAATCAAGTAACTGGATTTGTTGTAAAAGAAGGTGGGCCAACATCACATGCCGTAATTGTTGCTAAAAATTATGGTATTCCATGTATTTTAAATATTAGTGTCCAAGATTTTGATATTGAGAATACAAACGAAGTTATTATAAACGGAACTTCTGGTGAATTGACGATCAATCCTGACAAGAGCTCACTTAAAATTGTTGAAGATTATCAACTTACTGCAATCAGCTATCAAGAAAATTATAAACAAGAATCACTGGACAAGCTTGAGATTGAGCTCAGGGCAAATATTGGTTCAACTGACGAAATAAAAAATTTCAAAGATCCATTAATAAATTCAGTAGGACTCTTTCGCTCTGAATTTCTATATATTGAAGAAAAACAAGAGCCTAAATTGGCGAATCTTGTCAAAGCTAACAATCTTCTAAATGAAAAATTTGAAAAAACAATTGTTTATAGAACTCTAGATATTGGAGGAGACAAACAAGTTGATTATCTTAACTTACCAAAAGAAGATAACCCATTTTTAGGTGTAAGAGGAGTTAGGCTAACTCTTGAAAATCGACAGTTATTTGAAGCTCAAATAAGTTCTATTTTAGAATCAAATATTAAAGAAAAAGTCAAAATAATGTTTCCGATGATATCGATCCTGGAAGATTATTTAGAAGCGAAAGATGTTGTAGTTACTATTGCTAAAAAAATTGGAGCAGAAGTTCCAAGCATGGGAATTATGGTGGAAACACCTTCTGTCGCTATAGCCCCAGAGATATTTGTTGAAGAAGTAGATTTTTTCTCAATTGGAACAAACGATTTGCTCCAATACTCTTTTGCAGCTGACAGAGGAATAACTTCACTGAATAAATATCATGATGCATTACACCCCTCATTTTTGAAATTACTTCACAATATTATTAAAACAGCCAACGACAACAATATAGAGGTTTCAGTATGCGGTGATATGGCGTCAGATTCAGAGGGAGCATATATGTTGTATCTCCTTGGATTAAGAATTTATAGCTTAGCTCCATCACAGGCTCCAGCCATTGTCTCCTCGCTTTTAAAAGCTAATGATGCATTAAATACATTAGATGTTGATGAAATACTATCTCAAAAAAATTCACAAAGTGTACGAAAGTTCATAATATAGTTTTATATTGAAAACTTTTGGAATAATACTTGCAGCTGGTGAAAGCACACGTTTCGATGCTCGGGTTAATAAATTGTTTTATAAAGTAAACGATAAGGAGCTGATTCTCTATCCCGTAGAAACATTTTTAAATAACGAAAGTATAGATGAAGTTGTGATTGTCTCATCAGAGTCAAATAAATCAAAACTAGAAAATCTTTTTAAAGGAAAATATGAAATAACTGTTATTGAAGGTGGGTTATCGAGACAAGAAAGTGAGTATTGCGCTATTCAATATTTAGAACAAAAGGCAACTGATGATTGTATCGTAGCAATTCACGATGCTGCAAGATCTTTTTTATCAACAGAGCTTTTAACAAATTTAGTTAATACTGCAAAAGAATATGGTTCGGCAGCTCCATATTTAGAGAGTAGTAAATTTTACGATACCTCAAATAATGAAATGGTGCTGACAAAAAAAATTGTAGACATTCAGACACCTCAAATATATAAATATAAGGAATTATTAGAGGGCTATTCCTATTTGTCTGAAAACGGTATTACTAATATGGTTGATACAACTGAAAGTATGTATAAATTTAACAAACTTAAAACACACGTTATAAAAGGTGAAAAAAATAATCTGAAAATAACTTATATGAGTGATTTAAATACACTTGAAGGCATTACAAGAGCACAATGAACCAATTAGATAAATTTAAAAACTATATAGACGATCGTAAAGAGAATGTAAGAGTGGGCCTTGTTGGGGCAGGGCAAATGGGCCAAGGCATTGTTGCCCAAATTTCAAAAATGTATGGAGTTGATTTAGTTTGTATAGTTGACAGAAATCAAAATCAACTTGAAAATGCTTCAGATAGATATAGAAATTCAAAAAATAACGAACTGGTGTGCTCTGATAATATCTCAGCATTGGATGATATAGAGTTAGACATAGTCGTTGAGGCAACAGGAACACCTGCCGCTGGAGCAGCAGTTGCAAAAAATGTTCTCAGTAGAGGCATTAATTTAATTTTATTAAATGTTGAAACTGAAGCAACAATCGGCTTAGCCTTAAGGAAAGAAGCTGAAAAAAATGAAGCCATAATTACTGTTGCTGATGGAGATGAGCCAGTAGCAGTACTTGATTTATACAACTTTGCTACAGAACTTTCATTTGAAGTTGTTTCGATTGGTAAAGGTAAAAATAACCCATTCAATAGGTACGCCACCCCAGATTTATTAGCAAAAGAAGCTACTTCAAAAAAAATGAATCCAAAAATGTTAACGAGTTTTGTAGACGGTTCAAAAACAATGGTTGAGATGGCAGCACTCGCTAATTTTCTTGATTTTAAAATAGATATTGATGGAATGCACGGGATAGAAGCCACCTATGAAAACATAAATCAATACTATATACCAAAAAAAGATGGTGGTCTCCTGGAAAATTCACAAGTTGTAGATTTTGCGTTTGGTATTGCACCAGGGGTTTTTGCTGTAATTTATTCTGAAGATGATTATGTGAATTACGAAATGGAGTATTTAAAAATGGGCAAAGGCCCTTTTTGGACCCTAGCTAGACCCTATCACTTAACAAGCCTTGAAATTCCTAGGACTATTAGGCATATTATGTTAGAAAAATATTCAAAACTAAGTGCAACTTCATGGAACGTTGAAGTTGTTGCTTACGCTAAACAAGATATTGAACCAGGTACAAATTTAGGCTCAATTGGCGGAGATTATATTTATGGTAAAGCTCAGAAAGCGATATCTTCTAGGGGCTTTCTTCCATTAGGAATTGCAGAGGATAATATTGTGAACAAATTAATAAAAAAAGGAGAGCCTTTGATGGTTGGCGATATTGATGCACAAGATAATGTATTATGTGAATATTGGAAAAAGCAAAATCAAATATTGGATAGTTATTAATTTCACAAAGAGTTATTATAAGATTTGAAACTGATGGAAAATAAAAATAAAAATCAAAGACTAGGCGCTCAAACATTAAAATTTGAGCAGGTAGAGCTTTTTAAATCTGAAAGTAATAAATCATCCACAATTGCTCTTCACTTTGATACCGAAGAAACAAATCAGTTTTGTGATTTTACAGAAGCTGTTCTAAGTATCGTTACTAAATCAGGTATTAAGCACGGTTCTGTGACCTTGTTTACACCACACACTACAACAGCTGTTCTTATTAATGAGTCAGAAACAGGTTATATTAATGACTTTAAGAAAAGAATTGAAGAACTTATACCATCAGATTCTTATTACGAGCATGATGATTGGGATTTGAGAACCGAGAACATGCAAGAAGATGAGAATGTAAACGGTAGGTCTCATGTAAGAGGTACAGTAATAGGTTCTTCTGGCGTAACATTGCCAATAATTAATTCTGAATTAATTATTGGAAGATGGCAAAGACTATTTTTTGTCGAACTAGATTGTGCTCGATCTAGAAGATTGTTTGTTCAAACACAAGATTTAAACTAGCCTTGAATTTCTAAAAAATATTCAGGCTCTTCATCAATTTTCCACTTTATATTACAACCCATACTTGGATATTGTGTAACAACTGTTTCATTTGAATTCAGGTATAGTTCTACTGCCTCATTAAGACTCTCTCCTGTAACAGGCTTATCATTTCCAGGTCTGGAAAAGTCAAATTGTCCTCTATAGATGAGCTCTGATTGATTGTTGAAAA
This sequence comes from uncultured Candidatus Actinomarina sp., assembly GCA_902593795.1. Classification (GTDB taxonomy): domain Bacteria; phylum Actinomycetota; class Acidimicrobiia; order Actinomarinales; family Actinomarinaceae; genus Actinomarina. The sequence continues at coordinate 79,722 of CACJJR010000001.1, read as the reverse complement.
GAAAAAAGTCAGGTGTACATTGAGCTGTAAAGTTCTTAGCGACAGTTTGATCTTCATCCACAACATATGGGAATTGATAGCCTAGCTCAGATGCATACTCCTTCATTTTATCGATACTATCTTCAGCATATTTTTCTTGAGAACTATCATTTGAGTTAATACCAATAACTCCAATATTCTTGTTCATCAAATCATTTGTAAAATCAACTAATTCAGCATTGATATGTTTAACAAATGGACAATGGTTGCAAATAAACATTACCAAAAGACCATTATTTTCTGAAAAATCAGTATTTTTATAGTATTTTTCGTCAATTCCTCTTAAATTAAATTCTGGTAATTTAGTCCCTAAGGGCAACATTGTTGACTCTACGTCCATTTTTCCTCACTTTTTATTAAATATTTCACAATTATACAAACTATGAGGGTTAATGAGACCTTGCTGTTTATGTTGAGTTACATAAAATGTAAAAATTTCATGTAAATTAGCTGAATCTCAAGAGAAAAATTCTTATAATTAGAGAGATTATTTTATAAATTAATCAGTATAAAAATCAATCGTTAGGGGGATTGTAAATATGAAAGAATCCATACAACGCGTTGGCGGTGCTATGTCAGGAATGGTTATTCCTAACATCGGTGCTTTCATCGCTTGGGGTTTGATTACAGCACTCTACATTCCAACTGGTTGGACGCCAAATGAAGATTTGTCATCCATGGTTGGACCTATGATTTTGACTCTTCTTCCACTGTTATTAGGTTATACAGGTGGAAAGATGGTTCATGGTCATAGAGGTGGTGTGATCGGTGCAATTGTAACAACAGCAATTATTGTTGCTACATCTTCACCTCAGTTCCTAGGCGCTATGGTCATGGGACCAGCAGCAGCTTGGGTAATGAAACAAGTTGACGACAGATTACAAGACAGCATTCCTGAAGGCTTTGAGATGTTATATGATAACTTCTCACTTGGTATTTTAGGTTGGGGTCTTTCTGTTTTAGCTTACAATGTTATCAGTCCAGTACTTGATGCAATCACAGAAGCATTAGGAAATGGTGCAGCAGCACTTGTTGATAGTGGTTTAGTTCCACTTGCAGACATTCCTATTGAGGTTGCAAAAGTATTGTTCTTGAATAATGCTGTTAACCAGGGTGTGCTTACACCTCTAGGTGCAGCAGAGTCAGCAGAAGCTGGCCAATCAATTTATTTCTTGCTTGAAACAAACCCAGGTCCTGGACTTGGATTGCTTCTTGCTTATTGGTTTGCTGGAACTGGAATGTGGAAAGAATCCGCTCCTGGCTCAATAATTATTCATTTCTTTGGAGGAATCCATGAAATCTACTTCCCATATGTCCTTGGTCATCCAATTATGATCATTGCAATGTGGGCTGGTGGAATTTCAGCTGACCTCTGGTTCGTAGCAACTGGAGCAGGCTTAGTAGGACCTCCATCGCCAGGAAGTATTTTTGCATACATTGCTATGCTTCCAAGAGGTGGGGCATTCCCAGTATTAGCTGGGGTAGCTATAGCAACAGCAGCATCGGCAGTAGTTGGTGTGATATTGCTAAGAGCACGTCCTATTAAAGAAACAGACGCAGGTGTAGAAACTACAATCGAGAGTAATATACCAACTGTCTAATTAAAACTATTAAGTTATAATTGACTTGGGAAGTAAAATTCCCAAGTCAATTTTTTTTGGAGGAAATTATGAGTTCAATTAAGGGTTCGGATGTAAAAAAAATATGTCTTGCTTGTGAAGCAGGTGCTGGTTCAAGCTTGATGGTTAAAAATGGTCTTATTAAGAAAGCAAAAAAAGCAGGCCTAGATGTGGAGATAGTTCATGCTCCAGCAACACAAATACCAGAAGATTCAGATATTGTAGTCTGTCATACTGGATTAGCAGGAGCTGCTAAGAACGCTGCACCAGAAGGATCTGTTTTAATTCAATTTACTATGTTTATGAATGATCCAAATTTAAAGAAGTTGATTGTGGATTTATCAGAGGATAACGAGATAACTTCTTCATGAGCCAAAAAAGTGTATTGATAAAGGAATCAATACTTACAGACAAGGCATTTTTGGATAATAAAGAGGCAACTATAGCTGCTGGGAACATATTACTTGAAAATGGTTATGTTGAAAAAGAGTACATAGCTTCAATGCTTGAAAAGCTTGAGACTCAGTCTTTTGCTACATATATAGGCAATGGTGTTGCTATACCACACGGAATGGCTGAGGGGTCAAAATATGTCATTAGTACAGGGATATCAGTTATCCAGGTACCAAATGGTGTAGATTGGAATGAAGAGAAGGCTTATATTATTGTTGGAATAGCCGCAAATTCAGATGATCATATGAATGTGTTAGCTTCTTTAGCCGATTCGATTGAAGATCTAGAAGAAGCTAAGAAACTATGGAGTGAAACATCTGTGGATAAAATATATGAACTTTTGTCTGAAAATATATGAAAAAAGCTGTTCACTTTGGAGCTGGTAATATAGGTCGAGGTTTCATTGCACCTGTTCTTCAAGAAAATGAATATGAAGTTACATTTGTTGATATAAATAATGAACTAATTCAACAGATCAATAACTTAAATCAATACAAAATTACATCTCTCAGCTTAGAAAATAGCACAAATAAAATCGTTGAAAATGTTTACGGAATAGATTTAAATGATAATTCAAAACTAAAAGAGAAAATATCAGAAGCAGATTTAATAACAACTTCAGTAGGTCCTAAGTTTGTAAGTGATATCTTTACGAATATTTCAAAAATTAATACCGACAAAAAACAAGTATTTATTGCTTTTGAGAATATGTATCGTGCGTCAACTAATAATTCAAATAAAAGATATCGAGACCAACTGATTTTAATCGATGCTGTTGTTGATAAGATAGTTCCGCCACAAAAAACTATATCCTTAGATGTTGTGGTAGAGGAATATGGATCTATTATTTTGGATGAGGAAGTTAATTCAAAACCTTTAAATGAATCAGATATAGTTTCTTACAGAAATTATGAAAACGAATTTTATAAGAAACTATGGTTACTTAATGGTTTGCATTTGAAACTTGCATATTTTGGGCTATCTAAAAACTTGTCATTTATACATGAAGTATTTAGTAGCGAATTAGGAAGATACTTTGCTAGTCAATCTATTGATTCACTTGCTACAGCTTACAATTTATATTCAAAAAATAATGAAAATCTAGAGAAATTTAAGGAAATTATATTAAGCAGATTTTCTTTACCTGAACTTCATGATAAGGTAGCAAGAGTAGCGCGAAATCCCGAGATTAAATTTTCTATAAATGAAAGATTTGAGAAACCATTAAGTTATCTAATTTCTGAAAATAAAGATATAGAAACATTTAAAACAATATTAAATATAATTTTTGAAAATAACTTTGAGGAAGTAGAAGGATTTAGTGAATTTAAATCGAATCAATTGTCTAAAGGCAAAAGTTCTTTTTATACTGAATTCTGGAATATTGATAGTTATAGTAAAAAATACATTGATGGATTAGGAATTTAAATGATAGAAAAAACACTCTCAGTAAAAGATGAAGTAGGTTTACATGCTCGTCCAGCAAGTTTATTTGTAAAGTTGGCACAAGAATTTGAAGGAACGGTAGTTGTTAAATTTAATAAAGTTAATAAAGATACTGGGGAAGAGAAACTTGTAGAAAAAGATGGTAAAAGCATGATTGGAATATTAAGTTTAGGAATTGCTAAAGACAAACCTTTTACTCTTATACTTGATGGAAAAGAAGAGGAAGATTTTATGTCAAAGTTTGAGGATCTGATTGAAAATGAGTAATGATTTTATTGAGCTTCTAAAGAAGTCAAGCAAAGTGAGCGATTCTGAAAAGTGGGATGCAGAATATGAAACATTACCAGTTGTTATTGCTGAATCAGCCACCTCTTTGGATGACGCTTTGTTGAGACTTGATGAGGTTGGTGGCTATGGTTATGTTGCAACATGGAGAAAAAATTTATTCGCTTTTAATACTAAATTATTGTCAAAACGCTGTGGATTAATTGATGAAAACGGTAGTTTGCTAAAAGCAGCAAGGGTTCCTAAAAACTAGGTATTGTTTCGAAAGTTGTAAATCTGCAATCTAATGATTTGAATTGTATACATTGCGACTACAGTTATACCTATTTTTATTACTTCTCTCATCCACCAAAGATTTTGTGGAATATCCATATTGTTACCAATAGATCCACCTACTAGACCCCCAACTAATCCAGATGAAATTAACAGCAAGTAATCTCTGCTACTTGCTCTTTTTAAAAATAGGGAAGCAATTAATCCGTAAACTAGCCATCCACCAAGAAGCGGGACTAAGGCATAAATTACTTGCATGTAATAATATTAGTTGAATTATTTCTTTGCTATTTTCTTTACTATAAAAGATTCTATTCTTCTGTTATCCAACTCGGTTACGGTAACTTCTAAGCCGTCTATTGTGATCTTTTCACCTTCTGCTGGAAGCTGCTCGGAATGACTAAGGAATAATCCACCGACTGTTGCAATATCTTTTTCATTTGGCTCTAAACCAAAAAACTCCTCAAAATCATCAATATCAGTTTTTCCATCAACCCTCCACTGACCAGGACCTAATCTTCTTATACCGAGAAACCTTTGATCGTGTTCATCAGGTAAGTCACCAACAAATTCTGAAAGAACATCTTTGATTGTGATTACACCTTCTATTCCACCATTTTCGTCAATTACACATGCAAAACTTGCTTTATTTTCTCTCAAGATATTTAAAGCGGAAAGAACAGTTGTGTATTCAGGTAAGTAAATTACATCTTTTACTAAATTTTCTACTTCGATTGAATCAGAAGTTGATTTCAAATTAAAGAGATCTTTTACATAAACAATTCCAAAAGTGTCATCTAGAGATTCAGATTTTGATACAGGCATTCTTGATATTCTTTTTTCATCAACAATTTTTTTTATATCACTCATCTCGACAGGAAGAGATAAAAACAAAACATCAACTCTAGGAGTCATAATTTCTTTAATAGGACGATCTGAAAAATCTAGTAATGAGTCAATGATCTCTCTTTCTGCAGGGAGTATTTGCCCTTCCATTTCACCTAGAGCAGTTAATGCCTGAATATCAGCCTCAGTTATTTCTCCATCTCCATCCATATCGCCATCTCGAGAGGTTCTATCAATAGACTTAGTTATTAGGCTCGTGAAAGGCGCAAAGACTCTTGATAAAAAATCAATAATAAAAGCTGTTCTTGAAAGAAATCCAATAGGATTTCTAGAGGCAATGGTTTTTGGAGTTATTTCTCCTGCAATCAAGACAAGTAAAGTAATCACAATTGTTGACAATGCAGATCCAGCTGTTTCATCTCCATCAAGAAAATTAACAAACAGAATCGTTGAAAGAGAAGCCATCAATATATTAACAAAATTATTTGCAACAAGAATTCCACCTATTGTTTGCTCTAGGTCATCTTTAGCTTTTTTTATTTTGTTATTTCTTTTTGAATCGGAAAGTTGATGAATCTTTTCTCTAGGAACATAGGTTATTGCAGTTTCTGAGCCTGAAAGCAAAGCAGAAAAAAACAAGCAGATTGCTATAAGTGCGATAATAAAGTTAGTACTCAATATGTATTATTGATTCTAGAATATTATTTGTTTAAGTAAAAAGGTTTTTTAATTTAGTTTTTTCTAGTGGTTTAAGTAAATAGCTGTCTGCACCGACTCTTTTAGCCTGAAAACTATCAGCTTCTCTATCAACTAGTAGAACTATTGAAGAATCTATTACTTTCTCACTTCTTTTTAGCTCTCTAACCATTGAGGGGCCTCCATTATTATTAACTTGCATATCTACAAATATAAAATCAAAAGATATATTGACATCTTCAGCGTTTTCTAAATGAGTAAAATTACATTCAAAGTCAATTAACTTAACTAAAGAATCCTTGACCCAAGAGTTATCGGTTATTAAGCAAATTTTCACAGTTTTAAAAGACTACTATCCTATATATTTAAGTATAAAAAAATGTTAAAACTATTACCTATATTATTTTCAGTTGTCATAAATATTGCAAATGTCAATATTTTTGAAATAGAGGGTATTTTTTCTAGTGGCCATATCAATGCTCTTGAACGATATGTTGAGGAAAGCAAAGATGATCAGCAAGATCTTTTTATAGTTCAATACAATGCTTCAGATATTAATTTGAATTCAGTTGAAGATTTAGAGGTTATTTTAAACAGTATTGATATTCCAAAAGCTATTTGGGTTGGACCAAATAAAAGAGAAGTCAAGATGAGTATCTTAAAAAACTTTGACTTCGTAGGCCTATCTCCTGGAACTGTAGTTACAACTGATGAAGGTGATGTGGCTTTTGGAAGTATCTGTGAATCTAATACTTGTTCAGGATCAGATGTGTTAATTGACGCTGAAGAGGGAATCTATCAAGATTATTTAGTTGTTGGTTCAATAGGAGCATTTGTAGAAAGACTTGGCAGTCAAGATATAACATCAAGATTAAGACCAATGTCATTAAGTTTTAATTTAAGTTCTGAAGAAATTGACCAAATTAGATTTATAAAGCCATCACTTTTTGAAAGATTCTACATAGCAATATCAAACCCAGTCTTTGCTTATTTATTTTTTGCTCTTGGCTTTGCACTCATTGGATTAGAACTTTTTGCAATTGGACCAGGGTTAATGGCATTTATTGGGGCATTATTGATTAGTTTTTCATCTATGACGTTTTATGAATATGGTTTAAATTATTCAGGTCTAATTATATTTTTAGCTTCTTTTTTAATTTTCATAAAAGTTCTTTCAAGAGGATTTTTTGGTCTGCTAGGAATAACAGCACTAATTATCTTGCATAGTTCATCATTAATTATGTTTTCAGACTACCTACTTCAAATTAATCATTTTCTTTTAGTAGGGTCCTCACTAGCGATAGCTTTTTTCTACTATATTGCAATTCCTACAGTTATCCGCTCTCGTTTAACCACAGATACTAGTGCCATGTCTTCATTAGTTAATTCAGAAGTAACTTTGCTTGAAATAATTAGTAATAACCAAGCTTTGGTCAAACTAAATGGTAAAAAATTAGTTGTTGGAACCAATAAAAGCAATTCCTATATCTTAAAAAATGAATACCAACTTCTTGAAGAAGATGGAAAACTGATTATCTAAGTAATACTTCGCGAAAAAAATCTTTTTACAGACGATTTGTGACGTTTAAAGTTTAAATATGCTTCAAATTAAAGTTTCGACATGGCAGTACGATGCTCTTTGCAGACAACACAGTAGCAATTTATTCTTCCCGCCTGCAACTTTTGAAAAAAAAGAAGATCGTGAAAAAAGAGAATCAAAAGCAAAAGCTGTATGTAGCGGTTGTCCAGTCAAAATTGAATGTCTCGATGAGGCAAATGAAATATCTGAACCTTTTGGTGTATGGGGCGGTATGAATGAAGTAGAAAGAAAAAGAGAGACAGTTTATTTTTAGTCAATTCTTCTTCTTAGACCTTCATTATTTATTTTCTTTGTAATAAATTGTTTATCTAAAAACTCTAAAAATGGAATTGTATACTTTCTTGATAGTTTTGAAAGATCTTTGAATTCTTTAACTGAAAATTCCCTAGGCAGTAATTCAATAATTTTAATTAAGTCTCTTCTTTGATCTTTAGAAATAATTAATTTTTCTGATACTCTAAATAGATAGCCATTCATAAAAAGTGACTTAACTGCTTCGGAATCATAATTTTTTAATTCAATAATCTCAACATTCAAATCTTTACCTAATAGAGTATTTATTTTATTAAAAATATCTGTATCAATATTTGTTACCAAATTATTTGAGACTTGATCTTGGTTAATTTTTAAAGATAAAAAGTGTTTACTTAAATCATCAATTGATTTTTCATCTATAAAAAAGTTTTCAAATATATATTTTTTTAGTCCAAATTTATTCACTATTTCAATGTTTGATTTTAAATTTTCTTCCACAGCATTTAACTTTTCATCAGAAATGTAAAAGTCTCCAAATTTTTTGTAATCTATTTTATCTTTTTTAAAATATTCTGGCATCATTGTAAAGAATGTTTCAGAGTCTACACTTTTTTGCTTCTTAAAATTTTTAATTATTTTTGATATTAGAAAAGTGTTGCTTGTAGAAAATATCACACTTCCGCCATTAAATGTATTTTTAGATAGGTTGTGCAATAAAACTTTTTGGTAGTTAGGAGTGCATAGGCTTTCTGATAGGTGAATTATTCCAATTACATTTTTGTTTATTTTTATAGTTGTATATTTTTTGATAATTTGATTGTGAGTTCCTATAAAAAGCCTTAATGTACCTTTCATAAACAGATTTTTTTCTTCAGTTTCATTTTTTATAAAAATAAAATTTGTAGAGTCCATTTTTTTATTTGTTAATAAACTCCCTTTTTTTATCTCATAAGCATTATTTTTCTTGATAGATATTGCCAGTCTTGAAGATGAAGAGCTTGATGAAATTATTTTCTTTCCGGTAGTTTGAATTTCGCGAATGTCTAATGAAGATTCTTGATTGCCAACGAATATGTTATCTAATTTCATATTTTTACTAGCTGTTCCAGTTACGACTTTCCCAATTCCATCAATAGTAAAAACTCTATCAACCCACATTGAAGGAGGATTATTAATGTCCTCAACCTTATTAAAAAAGTCAAAAATTCTTTTTTTTATTATTAATTTGTCGCTGTTAACTGAACTGAACTCTATCACACCATATCGAAGATTCTTAAAGTTGCTCATTCTACTTTCTAAATCATTAACATTGAACACAGATTCTTCTTTGTCTGTTTTTGTTAGGAAAAAAAGTAAGTTATTAATTCCAAGGTTCTGCAATGATAAAAAATGCTCTTCTGACTGTTGAGACCAACCTTGTGTGGTATCTACACAGAATAAAACACCATCTACATTGGAAAAGCCATTTACCGTATTTTTAAAATAATCGGAATGTCCAGGTACATCTACAATAGAAAACATTTTGCTCTTATATTCGAAGTAGGTGTACCCAAGGTTTATAGTTAGCCCTCGCTGCTTTTCTTCTTTCAAACGATCCGTTTCTTGCCCGGTTAAAAAGCTTACAAGTGTAGATTTACCATGATCAACATGGCCAGCTGTTGCCAGAACGGTCATACTAGATTAAGAAATTCAGCAATTTCATTATCTTGATACTCAAAAACACTTCTAATGTCAAGGTTGACATTTCCATCAGAAATTCTAGGAATAATTGGAGTTTTATTGTTTAGGAGTTTATAAAGGATGTCTTCATTATTGCTTGTATCTAGAACTAAAACAGGAGACTCCATTGTGATATTTGGAAGTGTACCACCACCTATTAAACTTTCGCCTTTTATAATTTTGTGCTTAGAAGCAGTATTTTTAATGATTTTATGAATTCTAAGTTCTAATTCATCATATGTTCTTGTTAATAAATTCCAAAAAGGAATTTTCTCCTCTAATTTTTTAATATAAAGATCTGTAGTTTCTTGAAGCTCATATAAGACAACTGGTGAACACCTGTATGTTCTAAAAATACTGAAACTTTTAATAGCTTCAACTATTTTTGTTTTCCCGGCAATAATTCCAGACTGCAAAGATCCAAATAATTTATCCCCTGAAAACATAACAATGTCGGAACCATCTTTTAATGATTGCTGAACTCTTGGTTCTTTTTGAAACATTGTTAGATTGTGTTTTGAAAGAAATGCGTTTTCAGCTACTAATCCACTTCCTAGATCGTGAATAAGAAGACTTTCGTATTCATTTTTTAAAATATTTAGTTGTTTTATATTTACTTCTTCTGTAAACCCACTTATCGAGAAATTACTTCTATGAACTTTTAACAGTATTGCGTTAGGATTATTTTTTAATGCGTCTTTATAATCATCTATCCTAGTTTTGTTTGTAGTCCCAACTTCAACTAGTTTCATTCCTGTTTCAAAAATTATGTCTGGAAGTCGATAAGAACCACCAATTTCAATTATTTCTCCTCTCGAGACTATGACACTATCTTTACTATATTTTTTAGATAGGCAAAGCAAAGTTAGGTACAGAGAAGAGGCATTATTATTGACAAATGCTACATCTTCAGCATTTAGCAAAGTTTTCATAGATTCTGTTAAGTAACTATTACGGTTGCCCCTTGAAGATGTTGTTAAATCATATTCAACATTTGTATATGTTCCAGAATAAGAAATATTTGTAGGAGATCTTCCAAGATTTGTATGTAAAACTGTGCCAGTTGCGTTGATGACATTTTGTTGCTTTTTCATATTGAGTTTTTTGACTAATTCACCAAACTCTTTTTTTGCTTCAGCCGGCTCTTTTTTTGTTGATAAAATATTTTTTGCGAATGTAAGTTTTATTTCTCTAGGGAGGTCTGAGCTGGATGATTCTACTAATTCATTAACTGAAATATTCTCCATTATTTAGATAGTTCTTCAAATACTTTTGCTAACCGCCCTGTACAGGTCTCATCTATTATGGGAGGTAGTTTTTCTGCAATTACAGTAATTAGTTTTTCAATTGCAGACTTTGTTGGTGTGTCTTTATCTTGATTTATGAGAGGTGTGCCATCATCTGCTACATCATTTGTGCCTTCACTAATAGGTACCTTACCAAGCAAAGGTATTGCGAATTGATCTGCCAAAGCATCTCCACCACCTTTACCAAATATATTGAATTTGTCTCCATTACTTGATTCAAAATGAGACATATTTTCTATTACTCCTAAAAGAGGTATAAAACTTCTCTTTGCCATATCAGCAACTCTAGTAGCAACTTTTTGAGCCATTAGTTGAGGTGTTGTTACAACTATTAATTCTGCCTGTGGAAGGAGCCTACTCAGCGCCATTTGAATGTCTCCAGTTCCTGGCGGGAGATCAATTATAAGGTAATCAAGATCTCCCCAATCTACATTTGTTAAAAATTGTTCTAAAGCTTTACTCAACATTAAACCACGCCACATAAGGGCAGTGTCCTCATCACTAGTTATTAGACCAGTAGAAATAACTTTTAAGTTGTCATAATCATAAGGAATCATTAATTTTTCGTCATTTGCTTCTATTCTTCCGCTAATCCCTAAAAGTCTAGGTATGGAAAAACCCCAGATGTCTGCATCTAAAAGGCCAGTTTTAAATCCTTTTTTTGATAGTCCAAGAGCGATATTTGTAGATAGTGTTGATTTTCCAACACCTCCTTTACCGCTTCCTATAGCTATAACTCTTGTTCTTGGGTCAATTTTTGTAGGCTGAGCATTTTCTCTAGCTTTTTTTCTAGCCTTCTCCATTACAGTAGATCTGTCTTTTTGATCCATCGCAACAACATTGATTTCTACATTTTCTACATTTTCAAGTAAAGTGAGCTTTCTTTGTATTTCTTTTTCAATCTGGTTTCTCATCGGACAATCAGCGATAGTTAATGCAAGTTTAATAAACACACTAGAGCCTTTGTGCTCTACTTCTTTTACCATTCCAAGCTCAACGATATTAGCCCCTAGTTCAGGATCGAATACTGTTGATAGATGTTTAAGTAAAATATCACTTTGTACCATATGAATATTCTAAGTTGATTTAAGAAAGATGTAATTATTAATTTATTGAATATCTATTTTCTTGTTATAATTGCACTATGGATATACAAATTAAATCATCAAGAGCTATATTAGCTACTGATGGTGCTGTAAAAAAACTTGTAGAACTTAAATCTGAGGAAACTGCGGAAGATAGCTTTCTTAGGATGGGAGTAAAACCGGGAGGTTGTTCAGGTTACTCTTATGAAATGTTCTTTGATACTGACAAATTTGATGGTGACATAATAGAAGAGTATGCCGGCGTAAATATTGTTGTAGACGGACAAAGCTTAGAACATATTAAAGGGGCTACTCTTGATTACAAAGAAGGATTAATGGAAACAGGATTCTCCATCGACAATCCTAATGTATCCAGAACTTGTGGCTGCGGAAATAGCTTTAGTTAAATTTATAACCCACTGAATGAACTGTCTTAATCCAGTCGTTTCTATTTTCACCTAGTTTTGCTCGAAGCCTTCTTACATGAACGTCGACAGTTCTAGCTCCACCAAAATAATCATATCCCCATACTTTTTCTAAAAGCTGCTCTCTTGACCAAACATTATCTTGATTTACGATAAAAAATTTCAATAATTCATATTCCATAAATGTAAGATCAAGTAATACTTCACCAGCTTTTGCTTCATAAGTTTTCAAGTTAATAGTAAGATCTTTAAATTCAAGCATCTCTGACTCACTATCTCCAACTAGGGCATGCACTCTTGCGCTAACCTCCTCTAAGTTACTATTGCTAGAGACTAATTCAATTTGAGGGTTCTGAATTAATTCAACAGTTTGTTCAAAGTCAACACTGTCAACAATAATTAACGTAGGAAAAGGTTTATTTGAAGACTCGAGATCGGACAAGTTTTTTTTTGTTTCACCGTATTTTGATAAAGAACTTACAACAAGATGAATTTGTTTAGGATTTTCAATTTTTTTTATTGAGAGCTTTTTAACCCCAGAAGACTTTAATAATTCTTCAAAGCCTTTGTGCTCTTTGTCTATGTTTATATATGTATCTATCATCTCGAAACAATTATTTAATAATTCTGTAACAACATTGTCTGAGTTATATATTACATTATTTTCATGAAGATAAAAGCAGAATATATATGGATTGACGGTCTAACTCCTACCGCAAAATTAAGGAGTAAAACAAAAATAATGGAACAAGGAACGGAGCCACCAATTTGGGGCTTTGATGGTTCAAGTACACAACAAGCAACAGGGGACCAATCTGATTGTGTATTAAAACCAGTTGCTCAATTTCCAGACCCAATTAGAGGTGGAGATAACATATTGGTAATGTGTGAAGTTATGAATGTAGACATGACACCTCACGCATCAAATACAAGAGCAGCATTAGTAGAATCAGCTTCAAATTTTAGTGAGTTTGAACCATGGTTTGGTATGGAACAAGAATATACATTTTATGAGCAATCTTACGACTCTCTTAAATATGGACAACCTCTTGGTTTTCCCCCATCAGGATACCCAGCACCACAAGGAGGCTATTACTGTGGAGTGGGTGCAGACGAAGTATATGGACGAGACATCTCTGAGGCACATGCAACAGCGTGTATAGAGGCTGGATTAGGTATATCTGGTACAAATGCAGAAGTTATGCCAGGTCAGTGGGAATTTCAAATCGGTCCAGTTGGAGCACCAGATATTGGTGACCACGTATGGGTTGCAAGATGGTTGCTCTATAGAATTGCTGAAGATTGGAACATTTCTGCAACCTTAGATCCAAAACCTGTAAAAGGAGATTGGAATGGTGCAGGTATGCATACAAACTTCTCAACAAAACAAATGCGAGAAGACGGAGGCTATGAAGCAATTGTTGCTGGGTGTGAAGCTCTAGGTAAAAATGCAGATTTGCATGTTAAAAATTATGGTGCAAACATTGAAGACAGATTAACAGGAGATCATGAAACTCAAAGTTTCGACACATTTTCCTATGGAGTTAGTGACAGAGGTGCCTCTATCAGAATTCCATGGCAGGTTGAAGTTGACAAAAAAGGATATTTAGAAGACAGGCGACCAAATGCAAATGGTGATCCTTACGTGATTGCTATGTTGATGATTGATACTGTTTGTTCTGGAGCTTCTAGTTAGAAGTTGCTGAAGCAACTATTTCTTCAATCTTTTTAATAAATTGATCTAGATTTTTGTTGAAAGAGTCTAAAGCTGCTGCCCTTTGCTCACCAGTATCAGAAGATTCTAGACCAGCAAGCAACTCTACAGTATCTGCAGATATTAAATTGACTAGTGTTTTAAGCTCCTCATGACTTGTAACTAAATTTGCAAATTCATTTGGTGGACCAGGTTCAGAAACTGTAGTTACAAAGTTTGCTGCTGTTTCAATAAAAGCTCTAAATTCATCTTTAGCTTCTTGGTATGAAACAGATTGATTATCCCAGTTTTCGTTTGCTTCGAGTACATCTTTACCTAATTCAGTAGCCTGAATTTTTTCAGCAGTAATTTCTTCAAGATATGCAACATAGTTGTCAGGAAGTGTTGTAGTTGTAGTTGTTGTAGAAGTATCTTCAACAACAGTTTCATCTGAGATTGTTTCAACAGGTGTTTCTTCAGCAACAATTTCTAGATCATTATTTGTTGCTACTCTATTAATGAAAGTATAAGTTGTAGCAATCATCCCAATTAATACCAGAGGCAGTACAATTCTTCCCGGTTTTGGGTCTGAATTAAAGGTTTCCATAGCTATATTGTATCAAACTTATTTAATATATCGTTATTAATAGTGTCCCAACTTGCATCCCCTTCTTTGGTTATTGTTAAGAAGCCAGGGCCTGTAAAAACAGAGTCAATTCCATTAATTTCAATTAATAACTTACCTATCCCTACATCTTCCGTGTTTTCTTTATTTATATATATCGCAATCTCATATTCATGATCTACTAGAATTTTTTTAGCATTTGGGTTAGGTGTGTCTATTAATTCCATATTTAAATAATATTTTAATACAAAAACAGTTAATATGTCTTTATGCAACACGAAGTTAGTAAACTGAGTAAAAACAATATATCTTTTAATCGAAGTCAGGTTTTCTCTGTAATTGGCTTATATTGCTTTGTGTTAGGAACATCTTTATTAGGGTTTTCTGTTTATTTATTTCTAGAGTCTTCTGGATTTGTTTCTCAAGCGATTATAAGCTGGAGTGGTCAAGGCCTTTTTTGGTCACTAATTACATTTTTTATTTCACTTTTTATTTTATTTATTCCAGTTGAATTTTTAAATGAATACTTCATAGAGAACAGATCATTTAAAAATTTACTAACAAACATAATTTCTGTAATATTCGTTTCTCTGTTCTTTTTGGTAGCTTTACAAATATTACTTAGAAATCAAAATGTATTTATTAATGAATACCTAACAGTAGCTAGGGCAGTATCATTTTCAGGATTTATTACAGTACCATTGGTCTTATTTATTTTTCATAATTTTGGAAAAAATTTAAATCTAGTAAATAAACACTCTTATAGTTTGATATTAATTATTTGGATACTTTCTACTCAAGTATTTCTGTAATTACATTTTATCTACAGGGGTAATTCCCAGGCATGACATAACACTATTGCTTGTCGTTAAAAATAAATTAGTAATAAACAGCTTTGAGGAAACGTGTTGAGGATCGTTTATGTCTGATATTTTTTCATTTTCATAAAATTGATTAAACAAATTTGAGATTTCATATAAATAGTTGGCAAGATGGTGAGGTTCATTAAGAGATGCGGATTGTTCCAAAAAGTATCCAAAAAGGAATAGTCTTGAAAGAAGTTGTTTGTCCGTGTCATTTAAAATTAATTCAGTCACCTCACTATTTTGACTCTCACTATTCCCCAACAATTTTCTAGCTCTTACCTGTGAATACTGTACATAAATACCTGTTTTTCCATTAACATTTGTAAATTTTTCTAGATCAAATTTATAATCAGTTTTTCTATTGGTGATTAAGTCGCTATATGTTAAAACAGAATTAGTCAATTTAGAAATAGTTGAATGGTCTAAAGAATTGTTTATTTTTTCGATATATATATAGGTTTCATTAAATAGTTCACGTAGAGGCTTTGTCCCCCCATCCCTAGTCTTAAAAGGATTCCCTTTACTATCGTTTAATGTTCCATATGCTATATGTTCATGATCTAAGTCATTAAAGTTAAAAAATTTTAGTGAGCTAAACAGTTGTTTAAAGTGGAGTGATTGACGATTATCAACAATATATAGTGTTTTATCATAACCTATATTATTTTGCCTATACAAAATAGTTGCAAGATCAGTCGTTATATATAAATATGAGCCGTCTGATTTTGTTATTAAAATTTTTGGGTCTGTATCTTCAACACTTATTAACGCACCTTCGTCATCTACAACTTTATTATTTTTAATTAGATCTTCAATCATACCTGGTATTAAATCATTAACATCACTTTCACCAAGCCAGTAATCAAAATTATGATTCAGTATTTTAAAATTTTCCTCAAGGCTTGCAATAGAAATTTTCTTAATTGATTCCCATATTTGTAAAAGATTTTTATCATTATTATTTAAAAGTTTATTTATTACTTGTGCACGATCCCTGAATTCTAAATTATTTTTATACATCTCACTTGCTTTTGGATAAATTATTTCTAGTTGACTTGAATCTAAAATTTTTATATCTATATTTTTACTTTCTAAGTATGTAATTATCTGAGCTATAGGCATCCCCCAATCTCCAAGGTGAATATCACTTATTACTTCGTTTCCAATAAATGAGTGAATATTATATAAACTTCGACCTATATTTAGAGTGCGCATATGTCCTACATGTAGGGGCTTACCTATGTTGGGACCACCATAGTCAAAAATTATTTTATGACTTTTATTGTGTTTAAAATCATTTTGAGTATTAGTTATTTGTTTCATAAGAAAATTATGATTAAGACTTAAATTAAGAAACCCTAGGTTAGATTCATCAACAGTTTGAAAAATTTCTGATGAATTAATTTTTTTTATTATATTTTCTTGTAATTCATTGAAGTATCTTGCTTTATTGTATTTAACTAAATTATTAATTTGCAAGTCGTAATCAGTTAGTTTTGAAAGACTAAAATGTACGACTTCATCTAAGTCAAAATTTTTAAACTCTGCGGATAGAGAGTCAGTTAAATTATTAAAAACATTGTTCATTTAGCTTAATTTTCTAATCTTTATTTTACTGTTTATCTACGAAAGAACACTTGTCTCAAAAAGTAAAGTATAAAGAATGTATTGTCTACTAAATATCTTTTATACAGTCTTCTTGGATCCTGGGTTAATCTCAACAACCACTCTAATCCTAGGTTGGCTAACCACTCAGGCGCTTTCTTTTTTGTGCCGGCAACCCATTCAAAGACTGCTCCAACTCCAACAAAGTTGGCAGAGGTTTCAACTTCATTGCATATATTATTGATGAATATTTCTTGTTTTGGAAATCCAAGTGAAACCCACACAATATCTGCATCAATAGCCTCAATCTCATCTTTGTATTTTGCAACAAGTTCATCACTACTTATAAACTCTGGACAAAGGTAACCAGTTATTTTTATCTCTGGATAGAGATTGTTTAATTTACCAATCATCAATGAAGTTATTGCTTCACTATTCCCAAAGAAATAATGTTTTTTTGCTTTATCTAGACCGTCTTCAATTGTTTGTAGAAATACTTTGTAGCCATCAACTCTTGAAAATTTTTCTTTAGTTAGGAAGGAAAGAGCTTTTGCCACTGGAAATCCGTCAGGCGTCTTGATTGTAAAGTTATTGATTAAATTTCTAATTTCCGAGTCTCTGGAGCTTCTAACCAAAGTGTTTGCATTACATATAGCTACTTGAATTCCAGTTGAAGTATTCAACTTATCTGAGACTTCACTTATATCTGTCTCGCTAATGTATGTCTGAAGTACCTTAGTAGTTTTCATTATTTTAACTATTATATAAGTATTAAGTTTAGATTAGAAGAAAATCTTGCGCCTGTGGCTCAACTGGATAGAGCATCTGACTTCGGATCAGAGGGTTGGGGGTTCGAGTCCCTCCAGGCGTGCAAATAAATTATCTATTGAATTAACTTTGCTGTCATACGAATATTTGTTGATATTTGAATATTTCATTGAATTTTTTTTACTTAATGTTGACAATCCATTTATAAAACTGGTTAAATTTCCTTCATCAAAATAAAAAATTTGTTTAGAGTAAGGTAAAGCTCTATGTGATTCAAAGTCAATTGCCAAAACTTTAAGACCAGCCCTTATATATTCAAAATATTTAACGGGTGATGTATGCATTCTTGAGTGTCTGTCTCCTGCTGAATTAATTAAAATACCGATTTCACTTTTTGATAGTGTTTGAATCAACTGAGCTTGTGGCATATAATCTAATACAGTAATGTTGTTTACATTTTTTTCTTCTATTGTACTTCTCAACTGCTCAGCTATTTTTTTTGGACCACCAATTAATTTAAGTTTATAAGTCTGGAGTTCTTCTTTGCTAAAAGCTTCGATGAGAAAATCTAAGTTTCTGTCTTTATTAAATCGTGTAAATCTTCCAACAAATATAACTTCATTCTCATTTTTGATATGTTCCTTTTTATTAAATTCGTCCTCATCATAAGCTGACGGAGCAATTATTGTATTATTTTCTTGTATCTTGCTTAGTTCAAAACAATTTTTTAATAATTCATTTGAAAAAGTGTAACCGCAATTATACTTTTTCCTTAAAAGTTTTAAAATGTATTTAGTTAGCTTTGAAAATTTATGACATTCAAAAACTATTTTATATTTACTAAATGAAAAAAAATAAAGCACCCAGCTTGACCTTGTAAGCAAAATAGTATTTTTGTAATCTACATTATTAAATTTATATTTTAACCAAATGAAAACTGACCATAAAAAATGACTTATTCTAAAACTAGATTTATTAAAAAAATTAATTTTTCCAAAAGGAAGTAAGTAATTTGTTCTGTATATATTAATTTTCTCAGATACTCCATAAAATTTTAGAATTTCTTCCTCTGAGGATTTAACTTTATTTCTTCCAGGAAAAATTAGAGAAACATCGTACTCCTTTTTTTTAAAATATTTCAACATTTTCATTGTGACTATTGTATTTGCACTAAACATTGGAAATGATTGAAAGGTAATATAATGAAGATTTTTATTCATATCTTCAGTCCTTAGAAATTAATCTGAATCTAATTAAATTAAATAAAATAGAAATTAAAACAAGGTTTGGAAAATATATAAGTGAATCACTTTTAATAAAATTTATTAAAAAAAACATTAAAAGTATAATTCCATAAAAATTATCTTTGTTAACTAAAATAAATTTACCAACCACTACAAACAAAACTCCTAAGCCTATTATTCCAAAGAATAATAAATAGCTGAGAATAGAAGAATGTGGAAGAATAAGGCCATCTTGGTAAATGTTGTTGTGTCCTAAAAAATATTCAGGGAATTGATTAGGTCCATAGCCAAAAAGCAATTCATATACATCAGGATTATATTTTGAAATAAAAATACCCCACTTTTCTGATCGATTAATAAAGTAAGATGCGGCACTTATTGATGAAAGAACGCTTGGTATATTTTGAATCTTATTTCCATATGTATAAGAATTTAGCAAATACTGTAAAGAGGAAGAAAAGTTTGTTTGATCTTTTGGCAAGTTTAACAGAAAAGCATAGTTTGCTTCTTCTGCGGCTGATAGGTTATATTGATTTAGATTAAATTCATAATCAATATTGGAAGCTTGTACTGATTCATACATAATAGCTCCACTAAGAAACTCAAAAGAATAATTATTAAGTAAGGAATAAGCTCCTATTAACAATATTGCAATTAATATTAAATAAACTAGTGTTTTTAGCTTCTTATCTAATATATTTTTGTGAATAATCGTAATAATCAAAAGAATTGTTAATGAAATTATTGCAGCAGCATTGTTGGCCCTATAAAGGCCATATAGAGTTATAAAAATCATTATGTAATGGTGAGTTTTAAAATCAAAATTAGAAACTATAAACGAAATAACTGAAAACAAGATAACAAAAGCATAAAACTCACCAATGCCTTCAGCGCTCGGAGCTAATCCTCTCCAAGCATTTCCTTCAACTCCTGTAATTGAGTTCATTCCAGTTTTGTTTAAACCGAAGACATAGAAACTTAAAAAATTAAATACTTGATTTAGAGAAGATAAGATTCCAAAAAAAATTAAAAAAGATGAAGTAATCAATAAATTATTTGTTATCAATTTAAGATCAATACTATCTATAGAAATTTCAACAAGATAATACGTACCTATTGCAACAAGATAAAAAACTAAACTCCAGAATATTAAAGAAAAATAAGTTTGTGATGTATTTGCAAACCCTCTAATTTTATCAACATCAAAATTTGAATCGATATTTTCCAAATTAAACATCCAAATTATAAAAAAGAATAAATAAAAAATAGAAAACTTAAAGTTAGGCTTACTTACCAAAAGTTTATTGATACCTAAAAAACTTAATACAATTACAAAGAAGTTTAAATTTAGAGAGGCAAAAGTACCGTAAAATAAAAATAAATATGGGAAATAATTTACTAAATTATAAGCTCTCGATTCAAGAATATTTTTTAAAAAATAAAACATTATGAAGATTGAAAGTAAATATGTGTAAAGGTAGTAATTACTGAATACTAATGAGTTGTTATATTCTCTAAAAAAGAATAAATGAGAAAAATCACGGCTTAAGGTTTTATAAAATTCTTTTTCGCCATATGTATGTAAATACAGCAAAGCTAAAGACAAAAAGATTGTCCATCTGTTTATCTTAAATTCATTTGATTTGTTTTTTGGTATAAATGAAAAAATAATTAACCAAATTGCTGATTGGAAAATTAAGTCTAAATGTAAGTTTGTTGAGATTCTTAAAATAACTTTGCTAGGTGAAAATTTATCAAAGCCATCTTCTACTTTTTGTTCACGTATATAGTCAATATAAAAATTTTTTCCAAAACACTCTATATCACCACTTGGTTCATTTCTAAGTGTAATTTCATGTTCAAATATATATGACTTTGTGATTTCAAACAAAGAGAATTCGCATTTGAGTTCACGGTAGTAATTAAGCCAATCTGAAAAACCATCAACTGATTTTGAAGCGTATGGTTCTAATTCACTATTACTAAAATATCCAAATATCAGGATTAAAGCTACAAATATTATTAAAATTTTCCAAAATATATTAATGCTATTTAATTTATTCAACGAGAGAACACCTTGTCTTTGAATAAATTAAAAGCAATAAACAGTCCAGCGATTAAAAAAAATAAAAATTTCTCACCATTAAAAAAATCTGATATATTATCAGTCCAACCACCTCTTACGTAATAAGCACATTCAATCCACGAATTAAGAAAGACTACATTACCATCTAAGTCAAAGAGTCTTATTGGAGTAAAATTAGGATCTGGAGTAAAAATAAAATTCGAACTGTTATCAATTGCTTCAAAGTCAGGAGTTGACTCTGAAGCACCACAAATTAATTCAATTTGTCTTTTCATATGAAATCCAATTATATTCACACTTACTCAATTAGCTATACCTTTTAAACAGTTTAAAATATAAATATGCGCGGAGACCCTGGATATTTTGGCCCTAAATCTATGATGTGGAAAGTAAATAAAGAGATCACAGTATTATTTGGTGGGGCAAGAGCTCTTTTAATGCATGCAGCCCACCCTTTAATTGCAGCAGGAGCAAGGCAGACTTCCTTTTATCAAAGAGATCCTTGGAAAAGATTAATCAGAACACTTTCACTTCAAAATTCCGTAACATTTGGAACCAAAGCTGAAGCTGATGAAAGCGCTCACAGAATTAATAAGTTACATGAGGTAATTAAAGGAGAAGATGAAATAACTGGTGGATACTATGATGCCTTAGATCATGAGCAACTTTTGTGGGTGCATGCATGTTTGCAGATCTCATCAATTTATTTTTATGAAAAAACAGTAGGAAAGTTAACAGAAAGAGAAAAAAATAAATACCATGAAGAAAATTGCTTCGCAGCCGAATTAGTTTTAGTTGACAGAAATCAAATTCCAAAAACTCATGATGAATTGAAACAGTGGGTAACTGAAAAATCACAAGAAAATAATTATTTAGTAAAGACAGATGTTGCAATGGATGTTTATGAAATTATTGGAGGAGGACCAGTACCCAAACATATCAAACCAATTTGGCCTTTTATTGCGTTTACAGCATTTAATACCTTACCAAAAGAATTTAAAGAAATTTATGGAATTAGAAGTTCAAAATACAAAAATGTCTTAGTTAACTTCAATCTTTTATTACTTAAAATTACAAGACCTTTTTTGCCCCCATTTTTTCGACTTATCGCTCCTGCTCGTTGGGCAAAGCAAAGAATAACTAAATCTCCTAACTTGAGATTTAGTGACAAAGCAAACTACTAAGCAATATAATAAGCAATATGAATGATGAACAAAAATGGGTTGAAATATCAAATGATATTTCAAATGTTGCAAAAAAAATTAAATCTCGTATTGACGAAGAAGATTTAGTTGAAGATTTAAAGGATACCTTTAAAAATACAATTGAAAATACTTCTCAATTAATTAATAATATAATTCAAACAGTCGAATCTACCGTAACAGATGAAGTGATAAAAAAAGAAACAAAAGAGATTGTTAGCGATATAAATACGGAACTCAAAAGTTTAATAAGTGAAACAAAAAATAAGTTTTCTACACAAACAGATTTTATTTCTACAGAGGAAGAATAAGCTTTACATTCCTTATATAGAAATGAAATGTTTATAATGTTTCTTGTTATTGATTAACTGGGTCGGTAGCTCAATCGGCAGAGCAGGAGCCTTTTAAGCTCAAGGTCGTGGGTTCGATTCCCACCCGACCCACTAAAAGCTAAATTCCACTTGCCTTTGATTTAAATATAGAAATTGGAGTCAATAATATAATTTTTAAGTCTAAAAACAAATTCCAATTTTCAATATATTCTAAATCATATTTAAACCATATTTTAAAATCACCTGTATTACGTTCATTAATCTGGAGTAAACCAGTTATTCCTGGCATTACGTTTAGTCTTCTGATGTAATTTTCATCATAATGCTTATTATCTTCTGGAAAAAGAGGCCTAGGCCCCACTACTGACATCTCTCCTTTTAACACATTTAATAGCTGTGGTATCTCATCAATGCTATATTTTCTTAAAAAATTACCACCTTTAAATATTCTTGGATCATTTTTAATTTTAAAAAGTGGACCAGTATTAGTATTTAGTTCCTCAAGGCCTTTTCTTTCAAGGTGAGAATCAGTCTTCATAGTTCTAAATTTATACATTTTGAAATTTTTTCCGTGCAAGCCAACTCTAGTCTGCTTGATTAATGCTGGCCTACCATCAGAAATAGAGATATAAAAATAAGCAACTATAGCAATTGGTAAATAGATAATTGAGAAGAATATCAAGCAGAAAATATCCAGAAGTCTTTTTGCAATATAATTAGATCCATATTGGATGTCATTATTTAAGTAAAAAATACTTTTATTTGAAATTCGCTTTGTTCTAAAAACTAAATTTGTACTAAAAGTTAATTGAGGGTTCGAAATAATTAAGATTTTCTTATTCAAATTAATTAAATATTTTATAAAATCATCAGGTATGAATTCTAAATCAGAAAAATCAAATACCAAGATGTTAATTTCGTTTTCCTTATTAAAGCCTTCGATGGTATTTTTATAAAAACTAAAGTCTTCAATTTCACTTGTAAAATTCGCTAGCTCATTTCTGAAAGTTAGAATTCTTAATTCTCTAAAAACTGAATCAGTCTTTAGATTAAAGCATATAAAATTTTCCTTTGTAGGATTTCTCCCAAGAATACTTGAAACAAACTCGCTGTTTCTAAAGATTACCAATATAAATGGAACAATAAAAGTTAACACAATAGTGTGAAATCTCGATACTTCATCAAATCTGAATAGTTGAAGAAAACTTAGAAAACTTGCAGTCCAGATCAAATAAATTGGAATATAATCATCTAAAATATTTTTATTAACCGTAAACGATAAATCATTTACATACGAATAATACTTTGATAAATAGAGAATAATTAAAAATATAAAAACGAAGAATGCTAAATATATATCAATTTTTATGAAATCGTTTGTTACAAAAGGATAGAACCTATTACGATCTTCAAAAAGGTTATCCTTAATTTTTACAAATCCATCAGCATAATCACCAATTAAATAATTATCAAAATACCAAATGGTTATAGCAGTAATAGTTGTCTGTAAAACTAAAAATCGTAAAAAGTATTTTGATAAGTTGTATATTTTCATTATTTGACATAATTGTAATTAAATATTTTGTTATATAAACAAATTTTTATATATTGTTGTTTAATTTTTTAATCTGTCAAAAAAAGAAAATACATAATTAATATTTATAATTATACTTTGAATACTTGGGGGCGTGGTGAAGTCTGGAGTTCACGCCTGCCTGTCACGCAGGAGGTCGCGGGTTCGAATCCCGTCGTCCCCGCTTTTGGCCAGATAGCTCAGTCGGTAGAGCACTTGTCTGAAAAACAAGGGGTCGGCAGTTCGATTCTGCCTCTGGCCACCAGTCGCTACAAGAGTTTTTTCTTACTAGCATTCTTAAATTACAAAACTGTCTCATAGACATACCTAAAACTAAATAAACTCGAGATTTTTGCTTTTGTCCTTTATAACAACTGTGTAATATCAAAATGTGAAGAAAGTATTATTTTTAGTTTTCTTACTTACTTTATTTTTTCAGGTTTTTCTTCTTAATAATGCTATTTCAAAAAATTCTTTATCAAAAGTTAATACCTGTTCTGTTGTTGAAAAAATTGATACCACGCTTCTTAATTCAGAATCACTAATAATCTCTTTTGTTGATATTCCACTTATTCCTGAGTTTGAAAATATTCAATGTCTTAATACCATTTATGGAGCTTCTATTAATAAGGGAGTTACTTCTATTGCTCTTGCTCAGAATAAAGTAATTTACTCTTATGCATTAGTAGTCCTCTCTCTCATAAATTTTATTTTTTACTTTTTTAGAAAAGAGAGACTCTCTCTACTTTTATTCTTTTTAGTAACTTTAAATCTATATATATTCTTGGTTGCAGAAAATTCTATTGCTGAGATCTTTATCCTAGCTGGCATCTTTTTGGTACCTCTAATTACAGATCTAGAAATTATAGAAAAAGTCAATATGAATTTTGTTTTGTTAGGTGTCTTACTGTTTTCTTTTTTTCTTCAACAGGTTTATTTAAGTAAAGAAATTATCTCCTGGGACATTTCAGCATACCTCAGTATGGGTCAAGATATCAATAGAGGGAATTTACCTTATGAGTCTCAATATGAAACCAAAGGTGTACTACTTATGTATATTTACAGTGTTATTGATCTTTTAAGCAACGGCGATTATCGAATTGTGAAATTTTTACAAGACATTCCTTTATTAGTTTTAACAATTCTTATGTTCAGCACTCTAAAGCAAAAAGGAAAGAAAGCAAATATAATTGCTGCACTGTTGGTTTACACCTCCATTTTGTCTATTGAATATTATGGTGCTACCTGAGTTTCAGAACTCTTTTCTTTACTACCTATTGCTCTAGCCATTTACCTATTAGAAAAAAAACAAAATACAAACTTTCTTTTTCTAGGAATTCTTTTCTCCCTAGCAACCCTCACCAATCATGGAACAGTTCTGTTTTTTATAGCTGCTACTTTTTATATTTATTCAAAATATAAAAACCAATTAACTCGATTTTTTACTGGGTTTTCAATACCTCATTTATTTTTTCTCTTGATTTACTTTATTAATGACTTACTAAGGGTCTACCTTACTGCCAACATACAAATTCCATTAGGTTATACCAGTATTTCATTTGGAGAAAGGGTATCTAATTTTTTAAATGGGTTTATCGACCCATTTAAAGGACTTTACAGTTACAACCTCTTTCTTTCAGGGGTAGCACTTTTTATTGCAGGTTTCATTGTGTACCTATCTTTAAATAGTTTTAGAAAAGATTCTTTACCAAATGCTTTGTCGTCACTTCCTTATTTTTTTGTTGGAGGGCTGATACATCTATTTATCGTTGGTCAGGCACCAGGAAGATATAACTTCCTGATTTATTTATTCTGTTTATACATTATCAATATACAAGAAAATATAGTAGCAAAATTCCTACTACCTCTTGTTGTTATAGCAAGCCTTTCTATTTTCCACTCCTCTTATGAAAAATCGTCAGAAAATATACAAAACTTTGAAATTATAGAAGAGGAGTATTTACTTCAGCAAATCGCAAAAGATTTACAGGTAAATTATGATGTTGATACTAATTCAAAGGTTCTTGCATTAGATCACCACCTGATCTTATTTTATTTAGACGTTCCAAACCTTTCATATGTTAACCATCCAGTTTTAATGTTTTTGAACGAAGTAAACCTATTTGACAACCCAGAAAACACAACAAAGGAAGAGATATTTAACGAGTTAATGTTAAAAGAGCCAGATATAATTCTTTGCAACGAAGAGTTGTATTCATTTTGTGAAGTTATTTACGACTATAGTAGAGTTGAGTATCCCATTAGGAACAATAATTCTATTCCAATATTTATAAAAGATTAGTTTTTTCAAACTCATAATATAAAAAATATATAATCTTTATTAGCTATATATAATTCACATTAAAGTGAGTAAAAAAGAAACAATTGTAATTACCGGTTCATCTGGTTGGTTATCACAAAATTTTATAAGAATTTTAAAAAATAAATATAATACCAATAAAAAAATTATTACTATTTCATCTCAAAATGATTGGAAAAAAATAAATACAATAGATAATGACATTCATTTAATACATAATGCTTTTGTACTTCCACAATCAAATAAAATCAAAACCCCTGAAAGCTATCAGCAAAAACTTGATGCTTTGTTGAAGGATACTATAGAATTTATCAAGAATAATAATATACAAAGTTTGTATTACCCTTCATCTGGATTAGTAAATATAGAAAATCATAAAGATTCAGAAATTTATTCAATATATAAAGAGCAAAAGAAGAAAGAGGAGAAACAATTTACTGAGCTATCTAATCAGTATAATTTTACATTAGTTATCTCACGCATATTTTCATTGCTTGGTCCAATCAGTTCTCAGCCACCAAAGAGTAATTTTATTTCATTAATAACTCAAGGTATTGAATTTAATAAAATAATAATAGAGAGCGAAACGGATGATACGCACTCTATTTGTTTTTTAGATCATTTAGTTTATGTAGTTATTGATTTACTCTTTGACTCGAAAAAAGGATTACAATATTTTTTTGATGCAGTAGATGTAAGTATTTCATTAAAAGACTTTAGCTTACAGGTTGCTAATTGTTTAAATCTTGAAGAAAAAGATATTGTGGAAAATTTTAAATCTAATCAAGTTGCCAGAAAGTATGTTGGCAACGATACTCAATATAAAACTCTTCTCAACAATAATGAATTTATCAAATATGAACTTTCTTCATACCTGGCAAAAATTATAAACAAATAGCTAATTTCTTTGCACATTTTGACTTTGTGCAGCAAGAGTATGTTTAAACTGAATGAGGTAGAATAATAAAGGTTAAAGTTTGCAATAATCAAAAATAGGGAGTTAGCAGTTTAATCCTGCCTCATAAATTTATATGGATAAAATAAAAAATTTTGTATATAAAAATAACATTAATTTGTATATTTTCCTAAAAAAATATGTACAAAAAAACCTTAATTTTCCAGTAGATATTGATATTTTTTTATTAAAAAATTTAGAAAAAAATTCAGTAATTGTTGAAGCTGGTGCAGCTAATGGCAACGATACCGTCTTTTTTGGTGAAAACTTCCCAAAATCAAAAATATACTCTCTTGAACCAATGTCAAGCTTATATGAAGTAACTTCTAAAAAAGTAAAACAATTTGAAAATATTAAACTATTTAAATTAGCCTTTTCTGACATCGATGGAAAATTAGATTTAAATTTAGCTGAAAATGAAGATCAACCATGGGGATCTTCATCACTTCTTGAGCCTAAATTACATCTTGAAATACATCCTGGTATTAAGTTCAATGATAAAGAAACTGTTGAGGTTGTTAAATTGGATACTTTCTTAAAAATGAATGAAATTACATCAATTAATTTACTGTGGTTAGATTTACAAGGTGTTGAGCCCGATGTGTTAATGGCGAGCACCAATCTATCTAAAATAGAATTTATTTACTCAGAAGTTTCGGTTTTAGAAAATTATGAGAACCAGATACTTTACAAAGATTACAAAAATTTTATGATTGAAAACGGTTTTACGGTTCATTTTGAAGATATCAGATGGGAAGATGGCGGTAATGTATTATTTAAAAACAAATCGTTTGTAGATAATACTAAAAATACTTAATTCTTGCTAAAGTATCACTTGCTCGAAATTTTGGAATCCTCTTAATTTATAGAAAATATTTTTAGTATTTTTATTAAGCTTATAACATGCAAATTCTCAAATTAACTAACTTTATAAAAAATCTTCTAAGCATAAAAAAAATTGAGAGAATTAATTTTAGAAATGATATAAATAGCCTCAGAGCTGTTGCTGTTGTTGGAGTTGTTCTTTATCACTTAGATATTAGATACTTTGGAGGAGGATATTTAGGAGTAGATATTTTTTTTGTGATTTCTGGATATTTAATTTCAAATATTATTTTTTCAGATCTTAATCAAGATAAATTCTCACTTAAAAGTTTTTACATAAGAAGAGTAAGAAGAATTCTACCTGCTGTACTTTCAACAGTTGTGATTACAATTCCATTTGCATATTTTTTATTGCTGCCAAGACCAACAATAGAGTATTTAAACTCAATAATTTATACACTATTTTTCTTATCGAATGTCTACTTTTCAAAGTTAGATTTTTATAACTCTGAACCAGCTGATTTAATGCCCTTTCTTCATACATGGAGCTTAGGTATTGAGGAACAGTTTTATCTTATCTTTCCGATTATGTCTTTAATTTTGTACAAATTTTTTAAAGATAAGATAATTATTTTTTTTATATTAATTTTCACTATTTCATTGTATATAAATGTAGGTTCATCTTTTGTAAAATTTTATTTATTGCATTTTAGGGCATGGCAACTTGTTGCCGGTGTAATACTTTGTATAGTTAGTCAAAATCTAAGAATTAAATACATAGATTTTATTGGATTTTTAATAATTTTCTATTGTTATTTTAAATTTGATGATGAATATATATTGGAGATAGAACCAAGAATATTAATAACACTTGGTACAGCGCTCATAATATTTTCAAATAATAAAAATTCTTTAATAGAAAGATTTTCAAAGAATAAAATAATTTACAATCTTGGATTGACTTCTTTTTCACTCTATTTACTTCATCAGCCAATCTTTGCTTTTGGAAGAATATATTCAAATAAACAAACACTTTTATTAGGCAACATAAAGAACCCAAATTATTTTTCAGAATTAATTTTTCAAAAATACTTGCCTTACTATGTATTACTTTTATTTGTAATCACAAATTTAAATTACAAATATGTAGAGAAAAAATTTTTAAATAAATCAACTAAAGCAAACACCCTTCTTTTACCTTTAATTTTAATTCTAGCAATAGCGGCTATTGGTTTAAGTAATGATGGTTACAAGTTTAGATATAGCGATCAGTCAGAAGATATTTTACAATATCAAGACAATCGCACAAATAGCCTAAGTCTCCAAGGCGAGAGTTGCTGGGAAAGAAAAAAAATTGAACGAATTTGTGAATTTGATAGAAATTCAAACAATTCAGTTTATAATTTTGGTGATTCTCATGCAGGTGTATTAAGTTTGTTTTTATCAACTTCAAATGATTTAAAGCAATACAATTATTTCGACATAACAGGCTGTATTAAATATATTGAAAATATGAATGCTTCAAAAGAATGTGAAGAACGTGGTTATGATCTACTAAGTTTCAACAGTTATTTAAAAAATATAAATAATTCAACTGTAATTTATTTTATTAATACTGAGTTGGAGATAAAAAAACATGGTGAGGTTGAATTTAGAAAATATTTTGAAACAACAGTAGATATATTCCTGCAGAATAATAATAAATTGATATTAATCTACCCTGTCCCACAGCACCCATTCAGTATCCCAGAACAGTTTATTCAAAAGGAATTAGATTTTTATGATAATGTTTCAATGCCAGTCGAATACTTCACAGAAAGTAAAGAGATAAAACTAACCTATCAAATTTACGATAGTTTAAATAGTGAAAATATTTACAAAGTTTACCCAAAGGAAATATTCTGTGATTCTTTTATTTCCTTAGAGTGTGTAGGAGCTTTTGATGGATCAATTTTTTACTATGACACTGAACACCTAACAAAAACCGGTGCAAAATTAGTTGGAGACCAGATAGTTGAGATAATTAATAAAAAAAACTAAATTCTAGAAATAACATGTCAAAAATAAAGAGTTGATGTATTATTTTAGATTTAAAATTATTTGTAAAAAATAAATATTTATTAACCATAGAATCAAACTTATGTTTCTAAAACATAAAGGTATATTTTGATTTCTAATCTCTTAATACAAGTTATTCACTATTCAAAACTTTCTGATAGGAAAGAATTTATTGATAAGCTATTTAGAGATGAAAAATTAGAAATTAATTATGTATTGGATTACGACAGAGAAGTTTTGAATACTGCTCCTGAAGAATATGAGTATATAAAAGACGAAAACCAATTTTTAGGAAAAATTACTAAACTATGGAAAATTTATGATGAGAAATACAGGGTTCTTTCTGACGCTGAGATTTCGTGTTATTTCAAGCATCTAAAATCTTTACATAATATATCTCATTCAGATAAAGAATATGGATTAATTCTTGAAGATGATGTTATTAATTTAAAACCAATAAAAAAGAACTTAAATAGTGTTATTAAAAAATTTAGCAAAACAGATTGGGACATAGTATTTTTAGGTAGAGGATCGGGTAAAGATTTTATAAAATCTAAAACAAAAAAAGACTTTTTTAATTTAAAGTATTTAAAGCCGTCTCATCCAGCAAGCAATTGTGCAGAAGCTTACGTTATAAAAAAGGAATCGGCAGGTTTACTTTATGAAGCAATGAAAAAATTTACTCTTCCATATGACTGGGAAATGGCTTACAAAATGTATGAGTTAGATTTTAAAGTCCGTTGGTTTTATCCTCCTATCTTCAAACAAGGTTCACAAGATAAAACATATAAATCAGAATTAAGATAATTTTCTCATATTAATATAAAATGTTAATGTTCAATTATCCAAACACATATAATAGACATATGCTTCTGTCATATATAAAACAAAACAAATTTTATACCTTTGCTACATTAATTTATATATTTTCACTTTTTTTTGTGAAAGAAATGAATTTTTTATTTTACAACACTACTGATAGCCCAGACTTTAATAGGTACTTTAAATATTTAGAATATAATGCAGGAATTATTGACTATACAGATAGTGAACAAGGATTCTCTTATTATGATATCCAATCTATTTATTTTTATTTTAAAAATTATAATTTAACTTCCAATAATTTTTTTGTCTATTTAGGGAAAAGCATACAAGAAGTAAACTTTATTTTTTTCTTAATTGGATCTGCTGGAATTGCGAAACTTCTTTCAATATTTAAATACAATAAATCCCAAATCATTATTGCTTTGTTATTCATTAATTTTATGCCAATAAGCATTGCGCAAAGGATTGTTTTTAAGCCAGAAATTTTAGCTTTTGCACTTTTTCCATGGGTACTTTTTCTTTTAGAAAAATTTTTTCAAACACGCGATAAGTGGTCTCTCTTTGCAGCAGGATCATTGTCTTTAATATTGTTTAGTCAAAAGGGTTCAATTTTTGCAATGACAATTTTTGTGCTCATACTTTATTACACTGCAAAATTTTTACAGTTAAGAGATAAAAAAAATATATTCTTAATTCTATTCCCTCTTTTAGTTTGCTTTGTTTTATTGTTTCAAGAAAATAGCCAATTAAATCAGAAAAATATTTTTGATATAGAAAGCATTTCACAAAGAGAAGCTCAATATGATAATAAGGGCAGTCTAAGTTTATTATATAAAGTTAATCCAAAAGCCCTCATTTACCTTCCCTATAAAAATCGACATAATTTTTCTGCAGTTCACATTACAGTATTAGATTCATTTGGTGATTATTTTGATTTATATTGGGATGACGATTCACAGAACTTTTTTAAAGGAAGAAGAGATTTTGTAATCTATAGTGTTTCTGAAGAAATGCAACCACCCAAATTAAACTTACAAACAAAACAAATAACAATATTTGTTCAAGAGATTACAGACAACAGTTATTTAAGAAAAACAACATCATTATTTATTTCATTTTTCTTTTACCTTATGCTGATTAAATATTTTTTTAGAGTTAACACAAATAGAAAAAAATTTTTTACACTTCCATTTATAGGATTTCTTATTCTTACAACCCACATCATTACTGGTTTTCCAGAAAATAACTTTGATCCAAGCATTGGTGACACACTAAAGCCTTTGTATTACTCTTTTTTAATTGTTATTGGAGTAAGTTTCTTAATAGCTGAAATTTCAAGTAATAAAATTAAAGGAAGCTTCTTGTTAATTGTATTTTTACCTCTATTTATGTTTGTATACGGGTTTCCTAAAAATTACACTGACAATTTAAACATCGAAATTAACGAGTTAAATTCTTATTCAATTTTTTGCACGATGAACACTAAATACTTTAATTTTGAATATGATTATTCAAAAGATTATTGTTTTGAAAAAGGAGACCTAAACCCATATTTGATTTCTTACGATAATTTTGAATACTTTGAAAAACAACCAAATTTCCATCTGTTTAACTATTCAATAATATTATTAAATATTGTTCTAGGTATTTATTTAATTATTAGAAAAAAAGTTTTTCGATAAATAATTATCTTTCATTATATAAAAAAGAACTAAGTATATTACAAAGAATGAAATATTGTTTAAACCAGAACCTTCTAAAAAGCTAAAAATCAATAAACTACCAAAAAATTTTTCAAAAAATCCATATTTTTTAGAAGTTATGAAATAGATATACAGAATTGAAAATATTAGACAACCTAACATTCCAAAAAATATAATCATACTGCTCAATGATGAAATTGTTGTATTATTTATATCAAAACCGGTTTCAGATAAAAATTGATTAAGATTTAAAGGCCCGCTACCAATAATAAATTCTAAGAATGTTGGGTTATAGGAAATAAGGAATTCTTTGTAGTTATCAATACTGTTATTTATTTCACTAAAGTAGTTTGTAATATTTAAGAAAAAATAAATTAAAATTCCAAGTGTTTTAATATTTAAATGTTTTTTGATAAAAGATTGATAAACAGAAAGAATTGAAACTAGAAATATTAATTCTTTGTTTAAAACAAAAAAAGAATTCGAATTTAGATTGTTAGTATTTATTTCTCCAAACAGATATTCGAATATGAATTTTATAATGTTAGATTGGTTCGCAAGATAATGAATTAAAAGTTTGCATAATATAACGATATAAAAATTGTTTAGTAATTCTGAGAGTTTAAAATATTTAAGTTGATTAATTATGAGAAATTTTACTCCACAAAATGCAATATATAAACATATTGAGTAAAGAATCGTACTATAAAAATCGTAAGAAGTACTTGTAAATCCCAAAAAGGTGGTTGGTATTTTAACAAAAGTTGTACTTGCATTAATTGCCCAAAAGAAAATCAAAAATAAATAAATATTTAAAAAATGAGGTTTTTTGTTTTCTCTTATGTGGTGAAACCCAAAATAAATAAAAATAACCAACCATATATTTAAATTGCTTTTTGAGACTAATCCTGAAAACAGAAATAAAAATGGTAAATAGTTAATTAATACTCTTTTATTTATTTCATAATTATTAACCAAGATATTTAAAATCAAAAAAATAAATAAAGTTAAATATCCAAAACTAATTAGTAAACTTTGATTTAAAAAATAAAAAATTGTTGAATTGTAATATTTACTATCTGCAAGGATTAACCCAATCACAAAGATTGAGGTGAAAAAAAGAGAACTTACATAGGTATTATTTATAGCCAAAGGCTTATTTAAAAGTGGGGTTTTACTAATTAGAGTGCTTAATAAGAAGAATATAATTAGTGCACTAACTAAAAAGTTACTACCAATCTTTAATGTTGAACCTTCATTTCCTGAAGATATTCTTCCAAAACAATAAATTGGAGAAGAGACATCACTTACAAACTCAAATCTTGACAGATTCTCTTCAAAAAAGATAAATTCAGCTAATGAAATCTTACAAGGATTTATTTCAAAATAAGTATCATTAAAAATAGTATTTTCATTTGGCTTCACTTCATCGAAAAAATTTGAATTAAACCAAGGCACGATGGTAATTAATACTATGAGTAATATATTTCTAAAATATTTTACTTTCAATTTTTGAAAAAGTGCTTTCTTCTAAACACCAACATCGAAGATAATAAAATAATAATTACTAGTTGTGAAAAGTGTTCGATGTTTAGGTTTTGAGTGTAACTCCAACCTCCTAAAACATAATGTTCGCATTCATCAAAAGAATTTACAACAAGAGTTCTGTTGAGTCTATCCCAAAGCTGTATATCTGTAAAGTTTGGATCATTTTCAAAAATAAAGTTTCCATTTAAATCAATATTTTTGTAACTTTGTTGTGAGTTTTTCACTCCACATAACCACTCAACTGAATACATACATTGATTATAAGTAAGAAAAAAAAATTTCTAGCAAAAAAGCAATATAGATAAATATAATCTTTCATAAATTAATAAACTGACTATAAGATATTAAAGAAGTTAAATGTTTTTATTAAATAAAAAATTGAAGTATTCTGATGCAATTTTTTATTTATTAATGTTATCAACAATTTATATTCTAATTTATAATATTTTTCACTACAGCCCTTCCCTTGGATATGATGCTGAAGCACATTTTTTGTATGTTGATCACATAGCAAGATATCTACCTTATGACTTTAACATTCCCAGTGCTAGTGAAACTAGGGAATTTTTTAATCCACCTTTGGCCTATTTTTTCCCTTCAATAGTCCAGGTTTTTTGCAGAAATATAATTAAAAGTAGTAATTATATTTCTGAATGTCAGCCAATTTATGCAAACTTTACACAAATATTTCAATCTTTTTTATATCTTTTAACTATTTTTATAAATATTTACACACTTAAAAAATTTACTAAACAAAGTAATTTTCTTAATTCAAGCTACTTTATATTGATTTCATTACTTGCAGTGAATTACCGAACAATCTCTATGATTAGAGGTGAACCCTATATACTATTTTTTCTTAGCTTATTTATATTATGGATTTTAAAATTAGACAATTCAAATTATGAATTTAATTATAAAAATGTTCTGGCTTTAGGTTTTATTATTGGATGTTTAGCGTTGAGTAGACAATGGGCTTTTTTATTGTTTCTGCCACTAATAGTTTTACTATTTTCAAAAAGAAATAAATTTAAAAGATTATATTTTAAGACATGGTCTCTTAGTGCACTGATTGGTGCTGGTATATCAAGTTGGTTTTATTTTAATTTATATAGAAATAATGGAAGTTTTACTGCATTTAATATGGAACCTACAAAATTTTCAATCTACAATCAACCATTAAACTTTTATATACCAAATTTAGATCAATTAACATATATATTTACAAAACCGATAAGACCTTATTTGGACAATCAATATATATCTATCTTATATACAGATTTATGGGGGGATTATTGGGGCTATTTTTCATTTACATCCAGATTTTTAGATGTTGGAAGAAATCAGGCATTAATTGGAGACTATTTATCTAATGCAGTTTCATTATCGATTGTAACTACGGTAATAATTCTTACTTATTATGTCATAACATTTAAAAAAAATAAAAAAAATTTAATAATTCAATACATTAATTATGGAGTTTTATTTAGTTTTTTTGGCTTTCTAATCTTTGCTATTTCGTACCCTGTTAGTACAGGTGACACAATTAAATCAACTTATATAATTCAAATGTTTCATCTAATTGTTTTTATGGCTTCAATAGAATTTGAAAAATTAAAGTATTCAGATTTAAAAAAATACAATTTCTTACTAACAATTCTATTTGTAATTTATATATACAATTTTCAAACTTTTTTGTCACATTTTCCAATAAATTTTTATAGTTTTTGATATTTGATTAAAAATTGTTTAAATGGTTCTACTATTTGAAAGTACCAAACGATTAGAATTTGTTAATGGTTAAAAACTACTTAAGTAACCTTAGAAGGTTCGAACCAAGAATCTATTTCATGATTAATAGATACATACCTACTTCAAACTTCACAATTTCTCACTTTACTGGTGATTCCAGTATGGTTGCTTTTGCTACGCATGTTCAGCAATTATCTCTCGGTGCACTTTATTGTAAATTTAATAAATACAACTTTTTCTCAATTGAGCATCCGTATTTTCAAGATTTTAAAATTATCGAAGATAAAAACAGTTCAAGATTGTCTTTTTTGAAAAAGAAATATAGATTTTTTTACTTTAATAGACCAGAAACAAATTTCAATAAAAGAAATGATTATTTTAATAATGAAGAAAATGACTTTCCTATTTTAGAAAATGAAAAAATAAGATATATAGACGAAATTCATGATTTTAATAAAAACTATCTTTATAAAAAACTAACAATAAAGAAGGACATACATATTGAAGAGAACACCTTAGTTATACATATAAGAACAGGTGATATTTTCAATGGAGATTGGCACAGTCTTTATACTCAAAATCCACTTGGTTACTTCTTAAAAATATCTAAAGAGTTTGAAAAAGTCATTGTTGTTTGTGGGAAGATTCATAACAATCCTGTTTTAGAATATTTAAAAAAAGATAAACGATTTTATATTCAGTCAGGAACTTTTGAAGAGGATTTTAATATACTATTAAATGCCAAAAATCTGGCAACTTCTGGTGTTAGCGGTTTTCCTATTTCAGCTGCACTTATGTCGCAAAAGCTTGAAAATTTTTATCATTCAAATTTATTTTTAGAGGAACACCTAAACCCCACAATGATAAACAAGCAATATGTTGATGTCCACTCTTATCAAATAGATGACTACATACCTGTTGGTAAATTCTATAATAATAAAAAAAATTTGATGAGAATATTATCAAAAGATCAATCAAAAGTTATTAAAAATTAAGAGCAAATACACACACTTTTTTAATTATTTTTGTAATAGATAAAATATTCTCCCGCAGTATCAAAAAGAAAATCGTTATTTAATTTTGTTACTTTAGTTATATAAAAATCACTTTTTTGTAAAGTGTCATTCAAGTTTTTAAATTCCCAGTGCTCTTTTATTCCGAAGCTTCCTACATGAGTGACATTATTTCTTGCCATGCCATATTTTGGATCCCAATAGACGATATTGAAACTATTAGATTTTGATTTGTAGAGAGTATTTATTTTATTTATTACAAGTTCAATATCTTGTATATCAGTCGTGTCCTCAAGATTTTTTGTAGAAAAAGAGTCATTTAAATTGTAAATTCCAGTTGGGATTACCGTAAAAAACAAAAAGATTATTAATAAATGTTTTCTTTTAGAGGTGTTAGTTATAAAGTAAATCAAACCAATAAATATAAAAATAAATGAGAAATTTAAATACATTAACCATTGTCTCTCAACTGACAAGAAAATAAAAAATAGATGGCTTACTCCGATAGTTATGAGAGTAAAAATCAAATACTGTTTATTTCTAACTAGCTGCAACGCAACATACAAAACAATAATTATTAGAAAAAATGTAAATACAGAACTTTTTAATAAATTAAATGAGAATTGTAAGCTTATACTGTCTGACCAAAGCGTTAAATGGTTAATATTAAATCTTTCTTCTTGTCCGTATAAGGACTGTGAGTTTATCCAGTTGTAGTATATTTTATAAAAATTTGGCAGAGACCCAATATTTAAAGGTGGAATTAAAAGTATAGGATTTGCAAATATAAGACCGCACCAAGGTAATAGTAAAATTTTAAAGAAAGAAGAAATTTTAACTTTAATTTTATTAGTAAGTAATAGATATATAACAACTAAAGCTAATGCAAATATTCCTACTACCTTTACTCCGGTTGCTACACCTAGTAAAAATAATGCCCAATTAAAATTTTCTTTTTTTATTGATAAAAGAGCAAAAGCAATGAACAGTATTACAAAAGGATCTGGTTTTGGGACAATATTAAAATAAAATGCCCCTGGTATGGAGTAAAACAGTAGTAAATAAAACCACTTTAAATTTTTATCTAAAAATAAATTTATAAGTAAATTTATAGAAATAAAATAAATAAAAATTGTAAAAACCCTAACAGCAGTAATAAGCACCTGGTCGTTTATTAGTGAAAAAGGTCCAAGTAAAAAAATAAAGATATTTGACCATATTCTTCCATACCTAAGATCACCTCCATATACAATCTCAGTTATTACTAATAAAACATTTTTCAAAGTTTGATTTTCTACATTACCGTATCTATCAAACTCATTATCTAAATTCCATACGTTGTATATATCATTGATAATTATTCTTTCATCTGTAAATAATAGTTCGTAGCTATTTTGGAAAAATGCAATGAACAATAATCTAAAAATTACATAAATTAATACGATTAGTGAAAAGTAGTTTATATAAATTAAAGATTTTTCTAGATTTATATCATTCAATTTTCTTAGTTTAAGAAAAGTTTCGCTCATATTGTAAAATTGTAGTGTGGAATATATAGTTCATAAGGTCAATACAGAAGAAAAGTTAAGCAAAATACCAACTAATTACGGAATAGAGCTTGATCTAAGAATTAGGAATAATAAGTTGGTATTATGTCACGAACCTTCTGATTGCAGCACAGAGTTTGAAAAATTTTTACAGAATTATAGTCATAAAATTCTTGTGGCAAATATAAAGGATTCTGGAATAGAAGATATTGTAATAGAAACATTAAAAAGGAATAAAATTGATAACTTTTTCTTATTAGATATTGAATTTCCTTATTTAATTAAAAACTATGAAGATAAAGGACAGTATCTTTCTACGAGATTTTCAGAGTTTGAAGACATCAAGACATCCTCAAACTTGGTAAACAAAGTTGACTGGATGTGGATTGATACATTCAACAAACTTCCTATTGAAAAACAAAATTTAGAAATTATAAAAAAATTTAAATCATGTTTGGTCTCACCATCAAGATGGGGCAGGATTAATGAAATTGATAAAGTTATAAAAGAGTTGAAGGACATAGAGTATTTTCCTGATTATACAATGGTTGATTATGATGAAATAAAAATTTGGGAAAATTCTCTAGGATAAATTTATAAATTTTTGTAAAAGAACATTTTATCAATTATGTCAAAAATGCTTTGTTTTGCAAACCAGCCAATTGAGTCTCTTATTTTTTTTGGATTACTTTGAACATGAATTGGTTCGCCACTTCTCATAGATGCAGGATTTACATCTATAAAATCTTCAAAATTTAAATCCACTTTTTCAAAAATATATTTACAAATGTCTTTAATACTTATCGCAACACCTGACCCAATCACAAACGTCCCAGAATGATTATTTTCGATTAATTGGAATATACCTTCACAAGTTTCTTTTGCATATGTCCAATCTCTTGAGATTTCCAAACTTGGAATAGATAGTTTTAAATTATTATTATTTTTTATTTTGATAGCGTTTTCAACAAGATTCATAACTAAAAAATTTGAAGTTCTGAATTCAGATTCATGATTAAACATAATTCCTGAAATTATTTTCCAATCGTATTTTTCTATAAATTTTAAGGTTTCATTATGTATTTCTAACTTAGCTTTTGCATATGGTGTATTTGGTTTAAACTCCGAAATTTCGTCAAAAGGAGTTTCGGAATCATACCCATACATTTCCGAAGAAGACGATTGATAAAAGTTACAAAAATTATTTGTATTGATTAGAGCGTTAGTTATATTTTTGAAACTATTTAGGGTTTCATCTGTCATTTTTATTGGATTTTCAATAAAACTTTTTACAGAACTAGGACCCATTAAGTTATACAAAAAATTTGGCTTAGCATCTGCTAAAAAGTTGTAAATTTCGTCATAATTGAGATAATCTAATTCAACTATTTTTACTCTGGACATATCTTCTTGATTTTTTAGATATTGAAGTTTTTTAAAGTCAAAATTATTTTTTTTCCTTGTGCATGCATAAACTTCTGCATTTGTTTCTCTTAATATTTTATCTGTTAAAAATATACCATCTTGTCCAGATGCACCAGTTATGACAACTTTCAAAATATTTACCTTTGTATGACGTAATAATGTTAGTTGAGTATAAAGTTTTTATTTAAATTAAGTAGTACTTTTAGTTTTGTTGTTCTCTAGGAACATGCTTATAGAATATAGTTTCCATAATCGTAATGCATTCATCCTCGAATTTAAAAATTTTAATCTCTTAACGTTTTTTAAATCTATAAAATTTTCTAACGGAGAGAATAATATAGTTTCTATTATTTCTTCCTGATTTACTGATACTATATTTTTAATATCTATAGAGAATCCCATTTTCGTTCGCTCAATAAAGCTGTTATCAAAATCCTCTGATAAGTAATTCTTGATTATTTTTTTTGAAGAAAAGTTATCACCTTTAACTAAATAATTATGACTAACTACATATTCTGCAAGCCTATGATCTAAAAAAGGAGATCTAATTTCTAATGAATTCAGCATAGAAGATCTATCAATCTTTTTAAGCATCATTTCATTTAGAAAAAAATTATAATCGGTAATCATTAGAGACTTCCAACTTTCATCCATTTCGTGCAAATATTTGTCTCTAAAATCTGAAAAATCTCTTATGCTTAATAGGCTCATTAATTTTTTATCTTCATAATAAGAAGAAAATGCTTCCTTCCAGTCATTAGACTTTTTAAGAATAGTATTTCCTGTGCCAAAAATTGAAGGATATAGCTTAAAAAGTAAACCTATAAAATAATCAGGATATTTATTTTTATTTTGAAAGTTAGTGTAATGCGCGTAGCCAGATAACAGTTCATCGCCTCCGTCCCCAGACAAGGCAACCTTGTAATCCTCTGAAATATTTTTTGATAGAATATATGTCGGTAAAAGTGAAGGATCATATATTATGTCATCATATTTTGAAATAATTGTCTTTATATTTTCAAAACTTAATTCATCACTAATTTCTCTATATGTATGATTAGTATTGTATTTTTTGACAACTTGATTAATGTATTCACTTTCATTAAATATTTTTGATTTAGTAATCATTGAAAATGTATTAATACTTCTCTTTTTTTTGTTTAAAGCTTTAATAACGGCTGAAGAGTCTAAGCCTCCTGATAAAAAACTAGATACAGGAACATCGCTTTCTAATCGTTTTTCGACACTGTCTTCAAATATGTCAATAAATTCTTCATCTATAAATTCTTTATCATCAAGAAAGCTTGATAAATTCCAGTAATTGTATTTATTTATTTCAAAATTATCTTTTGAAACAGAAATTTTTATAAATTCACCTGGGTTTACAGAAAAAACATTGCTAAAAAAAGAACTAGGTGTTATTGATGAGCCAAAATTAATAAAATTTTTAATTTGATCCTCATTAAATTTGTGATTATTTGATAAATTTTTCACTGATATTAAATCAGATCCAAAATAAAACCCTTCAGAATTGTTTGCAAAATATAAAGGCTTTTGTCCAAACCTGTCTCTAACCAAGTAGTATTCGTTTTTATTTATATCTTGAAAAAAAATAGCAAACTGCCCATTTAGTTTTTTCAAGAAATCCATACCTATCGTAGATAAGCCAAGTAACAATGCTTCAGTGTCAGAATGAGATGATTTAAAATTAACTCCTTTTTGTTCTAGAAAAGCTCTTAACTCTTTATGGTTATATATTTCACCATTGAACATGATTAGAGAATTAAATTCATTTGACTGCATTGGCTGAGATGCATTTTTACTTAAATCAATAATCGAAAGTCTATTGAATGTATAGTTGTGGTATAAATTTGGATTTACAAAATTTTTGTTACAAATAACGACTTTTTCATCTGGACCTCTGCATTCAATACGCTTATTGTATTTTTCAAAATCAATATCAGAAATTTCATTAAAAGTAATTGAACCTAAAAATCCGCACATAGTTACATTATTGATTATATTGTAAAAAAATATTGAAAAGTATTTTATTTTTTTTAAACACTTACTTAACTATTCTTTAACTTTATTGATTTGATAATAGATTTGTGCAATTGTATTTTTGTAAAGCATTAATAGTTTTAAATTAAACAAAATTTTATAAATATAAAGGTAAATTTTAATTTTTCGTGTAGATGATTCCTCATACAAATTTTGAAACAACTTGAAATATTCAGCACACATACTTTCTGAATTAAATGGGAATATTTTGTTTTTTTCATAATAATGGTCGTAATTTTTGTAAATTTCATTTATTTTTTCTTCTAAATTTGTATTTGTAATTTCTGTTCCAAATCCCTTTTGATAATCTGGAATTCCTCCACTATTTAAATATAAAACTGGTAGTCCACATAATGAAGCTTCGATTTGATGATTACCAGAAGGTTCATTTAAAGATCCAGTGATATATAAGTCAAATTTTTTTAACTCTTGAGCTAACTCTGAACCGAAAAGTGGTTGTCTGTGTATCGAATTTTTAAATTTAAAATCTTTTGGTAAGTTTCCAATATAAGTAAAACTAAACTTTTCTTTTAAGTCTGGCTTGCCTAGTAAGTTATCAAGTAGAGAGTATAATTCAAATCCTTTATTCCAATTATTGCCCCAGTGATGTGTGGTAATTTTTAGTTTTGGAGACTTATCCCAAACTACTTTGTTTATATTATTGAAAATTGTTAAGTCGGAGCCAGACATTATTACTTTAGAATTCTTCTTTAGTAAACCAAAATTTATATACAGACTTTCTAACCAGTAGCTCACAAAAACTGTGTAATCACTTGATTTACTTATATCAGTCATTTTTTCATTGACATATTTTGTACCTTTTCTTTCATCACACTCGTTTATTCTGTGTACTATCTTTACATTTTTGTTCACAAAGCGCTTATATAGTTTTGCTTCTAATAAAGTTATGGTAGATGTAGATGAGTCGATTCTAGGCTCTGTTAATAAAATAATATCTATATCTTTCTCAACTAGATTGTGTGACACCTTAACTTGTTTTTCTTGTAAATATTTTTTAAGACTAACTGTAAATAAATTACCACCACCCCAAGGGCCTTGTACAATTTTTGAACCTATGGCAATTTTCATACTTTAACTATTTCCCATAAGAGTAGCAAATAGAGCAATTCTCTGAAAGGTAAGAAAAGTTTTAAAATTATACAAATTTTTATAAATCATAAAATACATTTTA
Source organism: uncultured Candidatus Actinomarina sp. (assembly GCA_902593795.1). Taxonomy (GTDB): domain Bacteria; phylum Actinomycetota; class Acidimicrobiia; order Actinomarinales; family Actinomarinaceae; genus Actinomarina. The sequence continues at coordinate 36,456 of CACJJR010000001.1, read as the reverse complement.
CATAACCTAATATAGGTTAAAATATTAGAAATGGAGATTCTTTATTTCCTTACATATGGCTACTCTCTCAAAACTTGGAGTGAATCTGGTCAATTAGCAAGAGAAATAAAACATTTTGAAGCTCTAAAAAGTGAAAATGAAAAAATCAAATTCAAAATATTTTCATATGGTGAAGATAACGATTTTGAGCACATTGAAAAAGATTTTATTGAAGTAGTTTCTATATACAAATATATTAAAAAATCTAATTACAAGATTGTAAATTTTATTAAATCTTTTTTTATTAAAAAAATTTTAAGAGAAGTTAAATTAGATAAATCAGAGTTGGTTATTCAAAATCAGCTTTTAGGTTCATGGGTATCATATTTATTTAAAAAAAATCTTAAGATACCTTTAATTATTAGAACTGGTTATGACATGTTTGAATTCTCTATTAATGAAAATAAAAATATACTAAAAAAATTGTTTTTTAAATACCTAACTAAGAAAAGTTTAGATAATTGTGATTTATATACAGTAACTAGTTTTTGTGATAAGGATTTTTTATTAAAAAATTTTTCAGAGAAATATTCTTCAAAAATTAAGATTAGATCTAATTGGGTTGATACTAAAAAGAATATTCAAACAAAAAATAAAAATTTATTAAATACCATAGTTTCGGTCGGGAGAATCGAAAATCAAAAAAATTACGAGCTGATTATTAGATCAATTAAAGGAACAAATTATGAATTAGATATTTATGGAGAAGGATCATTAAAGAATGAATTAAAAAAACTCTCAGAAGAATTAAATGTAACTGTTAATTTTCTTGGAATAGTTAATAATGAAACATTAGTTGAGAAACTTCAAAATTATAAATTCTATATATCTAGCTCTGTGTACGAGGGCAATCCAAAAAGCGTACTAGAAGCCATGTCTGCTGGCTGTATTGTTATAGCAAGCAAAATAAAAAACCATTTAGAGTTTTTAAACATCAATAACTCAATTTTATTTGATAATAATATAACATCTTTAAATGAAGCTATTATGCATTTGGATAAAATTAGTCAAACGCGTAATGATGATTTAGTTAATAACTCACTTGAGACAATCAATAACAAATATAATTTAAATGATTTAGTTAAAAAAGAGATAAAAGATATTAATAATTTAGTTATGTAATTAAATTAAGGTTGGAAGGATTCGGAGGATAATTTTAGTTTGAAAATATCGATAATCACCTCATACACAGAACCAGAAGAAAGAATGGACCCTTGGAAAGAATCTATCGCTTGCTACGAAAAGCTTGCAGATGAAGTAATAATACTTGGTAAAAATTTTAAAAAGGAATTTGAGTTTTCAGATTTTGGACCAATGTTTGATGACGGTTTTAACAAAGCTAGTGGTGACTGGGTAATAAAAATGGACATAGATACTATGATTCATGAGAAAGATTTTGATTTACTTTATACATTGATGAAAAAATATAATGATTATCCAGCTTTATCTATGAGAAAATTTCAGTTTTTTTCGCCATTTAGATTCCATACAAAGTCACGAATGGGTATGGTTTTGAATAAGAAAAGTTATAAAAATGTAAAGTTTAATGGCGGAGGTGACGGTTGCGACCCGACTGTAAACGGTGTACATATAAATGAAAAAAATGTACCAAGAGTAAAAATTCCATTTTGGAATTATGATTCTACTTTTAAAACTAAAGAAGTCATTTCTGAGGATAGAGCAAGATTTGCACGTGCATGGCAAAGGACGTTTGGTGACTACGGTGATAGAGGTGGGCCTGATCCTGAGGTAGCTTTTGATGCATGGTATAAAATGGTAAATGAAAGGTTCTCTAAACATGTCTTTGAATCATCAATTTCAGATCACCCTATATTTATTCAAAGTAAGTTAAAAAGTTTAAATGAAAGTCATTTTGGATTTAGCTTATTTGGGCTTAATGAAAAAGTAAAAAGATCACCATTGAATTATTTTGATGCAATACAAGAAAGATATCTTTCGGAGTTTAAACTTTTTCTAAATAGTTACACAAAAATAGACCAATTTAAAGTAGATTAGAATATCGTGTATAAAAATCAAATATTATATATTTTTGGACCAGGTAGAAAAAGCAAAATAGACGAAAATTCTGTAAAAGCTTCAGAATTTTTTTATGGTTTTAATTTTTTTAAAAAAAAATATACCACAGAAATTCTTGAGGTTAATAAAGATCACTCCAATAAAGAAGGACTTAGAAAATTTATTCACATTTATGACAGGATTATCGTTAAGCTGACAAATTTTCCTAGCTATTCTGTTGAACTTATCTCTAAAAAAAATATGAAATTATTAAAGAGTTCTAAAAAAATAGTTTATACATCAGATGCATTGTTCTTATCTCTACTTCCTGTATTGTTTTTAAATAAAGTTTTAAAGAGAAGAAATGAAAATTTTGTAATCACGATGGGTTTGTTTGGAAAGCAATCTACAAATTTTTTAAAATCAATATTTAATCTTATATATCAAAAAATATTTCTGTATTCGGCTGATAAATTTATTTTTCTTGGTTATGGAGAATATCAATTCGTAAAAAATAAATTCTCAAAGTATGAATCAAAATTTGAATATTTACCATTTTGTGTTGATACTAAATTTTGGTCTAAGTCTAAAAATGAAAAAAAAGAAGGAGTATTATTTATTGGAAATGATGGCAAGAGAGATTACAACTTTCTAATTAAGCTATCGCAGCATTTACCAGAACTTAACTTCACAGTAATTACTAATCAAAAACTTAATTTTAATACAAGTAATGTAAGGTATATTAAAGGAAATTGGTCTGATCAACTAATTTCAGATGAGTCACTTAGGGATATTTATTCAAAGTCTAAATTAACTATCATTCCAATAAAAAATTCATATCAACCATCAGGACAAAGCGTGGCTTTACAATCTTTAAGTTGTAACACGCCTATATTGATAACAAAAACTAATGGCTTCTTCGGAGATGAAGATTTTATAAAGGAGTACAAAATTAATTTTGTACAGTCTAATTTAGTTACTGAATGGGAAAATGAATTAAATAAAATACTAAATAACTATCAAAAAGTGCAGCTTGATTCAAAAAGTTTCAATAATTTTATAGATAATTTTGATGTAGCAAAATTTAACTTAGAACTAGAAAAAATATTATTTGGCAGTTAATAGTACAAGATTATATTAAATTGGAATAATCTTGAAAAAAGTAGTAATAACTGGTGGCCTTGGATATATAGGCATGGAGCTCGCAAAAATTTACTCGGGCAAAACTAATCACTACCATGTATTGGTTTTAGATAATGTTTTTTATTCTGAGAGAGTTAGTCAGTTAAAAAGATGGGGTATAAAGTTTCAGCAAATTGATATTACAGAGAAAAATAATTTACAAACTGCTATTTGTGATGCAGACATAATTTATCATTTAGCTGGAATTACTGATGTTGGAACTACTGTTAAAGATAAGAACCCACAAAGAGATCGTTTGATTAAAAAAGTTGGTATCGATGGAACAAAAAACATAATAAATCTATCTTCAAAAGAAACTAAAATAGTGTTTCCTTCAACACATGTCATTTTTGAAGGCTTGAAAAGTGTAGAAAAAAGTATTTCTGAAAATCGTAAACCTTTACCTGTTTTAGATTATTCAAAAGGAAAGGTAAAATCTGAAATCGATCTAATTCAATCAAATAAAAATTATGTTATTTTAAGACTTGGCTCTGTTTATGGAAAGTCTTATGATTCAACCAGACTGAATATAATGCCCAATCTTTTTTCAAAGATCTCATCTTATGATGGAGAAATAAAATTGTTTTCTAATGGGGATCAATTTAAGAGTCTTGTGTCTGTCTATGATGTAGCTAGATGTTTTGAATTTGTTGGTGAAAATGAAAAAATAACTAATGAAATATTTAATTGTGTCAATGAGAACCTCACAGTAAAACAAGTTGCAGAAATATGTAAAAATATAAATAAAAAGCTTACTCTAATTAAAACTTCTGATCCAGTTCCAAATAAAGGTTATACACTATCAAATAAAAAACTTTTACAGACAGGATTCACATTTCAACATGAAATAAAAGACTCAATTAAGTTAATGTATGACAGCTGGAAAGACGATATAACAGAAAAACATAATGAAGAACTAGAAGTGGGTAAAGATAATTTTGTTGATAGTAGAGGAGTAATATCGAATTTCTATATAGATGACTATATAAACATGATTGGTTATGTGGAATCTGTTAAGGGGTCTATTAGAGGAAACCATTACCATCCAGTTCAAACGCAGAAATGTTTACTTATTACTGGTAAATATATAAGCGTGACTAAAGATTTATTAGATCCATCTTCAGTAGTTGAAACAAGGTTAGTTAAAGAAGGCGAATTATCAACGATACCACCTTATGTTGCTCATACAATGATATTTTTAGAAGACTCCACGTTTCTCAATTTAGTTAATGGTGAGCGTAAGCACCAAAATTATGGTACTACTCACACACTAAAATATGACTTAGTTGATCAACATTTAGGCAATCTATTGTTAAATTCTTATAAAACTTCCTGCAGAGTCTGCGGAGGAGGATTGAATCATTATTTATCTCTCGGTTTATCACCTCTGGCTAATAACCTCAATAAAGCAAAAAATGACACAAACGATTTATATCCACTCGATCTCAATTTTTGTAAACAGTGCTCAAACTCACAATTAAGCGTTGCTGTTCCATCAAAAAAAATGTTTAATAATTATGTTTATCAATCATCTACTTCAAAACAATTTAGAGATCACTTTGAAGAAATTGCTAGAGAATTAAAAATTGAATGTAATTTAAATAAGAAATCTTTGGTAGTAGATATTGGAAGTAATGATGGAATTTTCCTTAAACCATTAAAAGATATTGGGATAAATGCAATTGGGATTGAGCCTGCTAAAAATATTTCAAAGATTGCAAATTCAAAAGGTCTTAATACGTTAACTGAATATTTTAGCCAAAAAACAGTTAAAAAAATTATCAATGAATACGGTAAAGCAGATATTGTAACTGCATTTAATGTATTTGCACATAGTGACGGATTAAAAGAAATTTTAAACAACACTGAAAAGATACTGAAAAAAGATGGAGAGTTTATTTTTGAAATTCAATATTTACTCAGAACTATAAATGATTTAACTTTTGATAACATATACCACGAGCATTTTAATTATTGGTGCTTACTATCTATTCTAAACTTTTTTGAGGGTTCAGAACTAAAGGTATACAAAGTCAAGGAAGTTGACACACATGGTGGGTCGCTGAGGGTTTATGCAACTAAAAATAAAAATAAAAGACAACATAAAAGCATTAAGCAATATATTGAATTAGAAAAGAAATTTAAGCTAGACAAAATTGAAACTTACTATAAATTTGCCAAAGATATTGAGAGTATAAAACATAATTCTTTAAAAAAAATTAACTCAATAATATCTGAAAATAAAAAGATAATTGGTTATGGTGCTCCAGCAAAAGCAACAACAGTTCTCAATTATTTCGGCATTAATAGTGATCATTTTGAATATATTGTTGATGACAACCATCTCAAACATAATTTATATGTACCTGAAACAGGTATAAAAATTATTGAATCTGACACTATTAATCCGGATGACTACGACTTTGTTTTAGTTTTAGCATGGAACTTTTTTGATAGTATAAAAAAACAGCAAAAAAAGTTATTTAAAAAAAGCAGCTTTATAAAGCTAAAGTAAAAAAAATTAATTTAAATTTAACTATCAAAATACAAAGTTTTATATATTACTATCTAAAACTATGACAGAAGAAAATTCTCTTAAGTTGTTTATAAATAAAGCAAATGAAAAGTGGATAATTGACAGACTAAGAGATGAATGGATAAGAAATCATAATCCTTTTACTCGGTTTTACAAATCAGCAAATATGCTTTGGATAATTGCCCCATGGAAATGGGATAACAAAAAACTAGAAAAAAACTCATCAAGGAAAGTTGTATGCTCGGTATATCATATTGATGAAGAAAAATTTAATAAATCCGAAATAGAAAAATTTAATTTCAGAGACCAATTTGTCGATGCTTATCATGTAATTTCTGAAAATACTCATGATCAGGTTAGAAAATATACTGATAAAAAAATCTACTCTATACCTTTTTGGATAAATCCAGAAATTTGGTACCCAATTCAAAATAAAGATCAATTAAGAAAAAAATACAATATTCCTATAGATTCATATCTTATAGGCTCTTTTCAACGGGACACAGAAGGTTCAGATTTAAAATCACCCAAACTTTCAAAAGGGCCAGATAGATTTATAGAAATTGTCAAAACACTTAAAGAAAAAAATGAAAAATTACACATCCTCCTTTCTGGAAAAAGAAGACAGTATGTAATTTCAAAGTTACTAGAAAATGATATTAATTTTACTTACTTTGAAATGGTTACAAATAGTAAATTAAATGAATTGTATAACTGTCTAGATCTTTATATTGTTACATCAAGAGTTGAAGGTGGCCCACAGGCCGTATTTGAGTCAGCACTGACTAAAACTCCAATTATATCCACCAATGTAGGAGTTGCACCAGAAATACTTAGCCCAAATTCATTATTTGATATGAACAATTTTGAATCTGCAAAACCAGATGTTGAATATGCTTTTGATAGATTAAATGAATTCACTATACCAAATGGTTTTAAATCTTTTAATAAAATGTTTAGTGAGGTCTTTGGTACTTAAAACTAAAATTCTTTGCTTACATACCAATCATCAAATTTAGAAAATTCACTCGAAACTTGTTTAAACCCTTTTCTAGTAAGTAAAGAATTAATCTTTTCCCTATTAGGGGTAAAGTTATGCTCAACAGTAATAATTGAAATATCGTAAGAATTGAAATCTAGTGAATTCAATATTTCAAATTCGGATCCTTCTGTGTCGATTGATAAATAATTAATACTTTTTGGAACTTTATATTTTTCAAACAAATCATTTATTGAGATTGTTTCTAAGTTGTAAATTTTATTATTTTTAATTCTTAAGTCTTCGTGATAATCAGGAGAATCATTGTTGTGAAAATTTATTTTAGAAAATTCTGGTTTTTCAGTTTCATTAAATTCAATTGATAAACCTGACTTACTGTAAACACAATCGAACGAAATATCACACTTTCTATTTTTTACTATTTCCTGAGCCCACATTTTTGCTGGCTCTACTATTAAACCATTCCAATTAAAGTCTTTTTCCAGCATATAGGTATTGGATAAGTATTTTCCATCTGCAGCTCCTATTTCAATAAAATAACCTTTATTTAAAAAATTGTGTTCATTCAAAACAAAGAGATCCTGAAAAATTTGAGATTTTGAATTTTCTGATAGTTCAAAAACTTTATGAGTGTTTTTAATTCTTTCGTTTAAAAAAATAAAGTTTAACTTATCCAATTGATGCTTATAATGTTTTCTTTCAACATCTATTTTTGTTAATTTCTTTTTTTTAATAATTGAATAATCTAATAAATCAAATAATTTAACAATTATTTTTTTTAACATATATGTATATTACGAGGAAAAAATCATTAATTAATTATTTAAATATATATTGAGGATTACCTCAATAGTATCAAATAAAAATAATGTCTATTCTTAAGTTTTTTTTTGAAATTAATTTCAAAATTGCTTATTTCCCTAAATATAATCAAACTTGGTAATGAAAAAAAGAATTGATCAATTAAAAATCATTTTTAATGATGTGCTTTATGTTTCAAAACAAACTGGAACTACTAATAAAAAACTTACAATATTTTTAGCGATACTCACATCTAACTTAACCGTTTTTCTGGACATTATCATTATTTTAACTTTTACATTGTTTTTGACAGGGGAGTATGAAACCTTTCAGACAATAGAGTTTGTCGTAGAATTTATCAATACAAATATTTACATATTACCGGTTGTTATAGTTATTAGGTTTTCATCAAAACTATATCAAACTTATCTTCTCAAGACACTTGAAGTGACTGTAGAAAGAAACTTGAGAGTATTAGTAATGTCTCAAATATTTAAAGAAAAAGATTTTTCTACTGCAGATGCATATTTTTATATAAACCAAATTACTGCTCATGTTGCTTTTTTTTACTCTTCTTTAACTAATTTTCTTAACTTTTTAATACAAGCAAGTGTATATTTTGTTTATCTTCTTTTGACAGATCCAACAATAATTGGTGCCTTTTTTGTTGGAGTTTTACTATTGATTTTCCCAATAAGAAGATTAATAATTAATTCTAAAAATTATATGCATAAAACTTTTCTATTTGAAAAAAAATCAAATGAAGAAATCCAAAAAGTCATCGATAATATTTATTTAATAAAAATATTAAAAAAAGACGATGATGAGCTAAATAAATTTTTTAATACTTCAAGTGAAGTGGCAGACGGACAGTTAAAAAATCATATATACAACATATTAAGTGCAGATTTTCCAAGCTTCATAACGATATTTTCTTTCTCAGTATTTATAATTTACTTTGGAAATTTTGACTTTATTACCTTAGATTATATAGCAATAACACTCAGGCTTTTTCAATCATTGGGTGGTATTGCGGGGTCTTTTGGTAGAGTGCTAAATTCACAAATACATTTGAAAGAACTTAAATTTGTTTTAGCTAAAAATGAAAGTAAATTATTTCATGATTATAAATTTACAAAAATAAAGAATCTAGATATAGATATCGAGTCTGTTGATTTTAAATACAGAAATTCCGACGATTGGATATTTAATGATTTAAATCTTAAAATTGAAAAAAATTCTCATATCGTAATTACTGGCCAGAATGGTTCAGGAAAAAGTACTTTACTGGGACTAATTTCTGGAATGTTAGTTCATCAATCCGGATCAATTAGATTAGCCAGGGATAAATTAGGATATATTGGTCCCAACCCTTTAATTCTTACAACAACCTTAAGAGAGAACTTACTTTATGGCAACAATCATGATATCGGGGATGAAAAGATTCTAAAAGTTTGCGAACTTTTTAAATTAGACAATTTAATTGATAATAAATTGCTTGATAGGATTGTTTCAAATACATCCTTATCCTCTGGACAAATGCAAAAAGTAGGTTTTATTAGAGCAATATTATCAAATGTTGAGATATTGTTATTGGATGAATCAACTTCTAATCTTGATCGAAATACAAAATCTTTAATTTTAGAAATACTTACTCAAAAAGATATTACAATTATAAACTCAACACATGATCCAACAAGTTTCCAAAAAGTAGACAGGCATATACAGATAGATATTATTGAAGATAAAAGAAAAGTATATGATGTGTAGAACATATTTTTTTTTGTGTAAAACAGTTATATTTTAAAAAATATAACTCATTACTCTGATATTGATGAAAAAAATTCTCTTAGTGCATACGCGTTATCGAATAACCGGTGGTGAAGATATAGCTGTAGACAATGAAATTCTCGCACTAAAAAAAGTCTATGATGTCGAGGCATTAATTTTTTCTAATAATGAAATTGATAATATTTTTAAACAAATTATTTATTTTTTAATTAATAAAAATAGTCAATCTGATAAATTATTAAAAAATAAATTAAATAGTTTTAAACCAGACCTAGTGTACATTCACAATACTTGGTTCAAAGCATCGCTTGGTATTTTTAGGTTATTAAAAAAACACAATACAAAATTCGTCATAAAACTCCACAATTATAGATATGAATGTGGAAGATTTTTCTTTAAAACCTCACATTTAAAAGGAAATAGTTTATGTAGTGCTTGTGGGTATCACAAAACAGATACTTTCCTATTCAACAAATATTTTAAAGACTCATACATAAAGTCATTGTTATTGATAATTTACTGCAAAAAATATTATAAAATTTTAAAAAATTCTAATGTTTTAACTCTTTCTAACTTTCAAAAACAGTATCTAATTAATGATGGTTTTGATTCTAAAAATTTAAAAATCTTGCACAATCCGCTAAATATAAACTGTGATGATAATAACCAAAAAAGCATAAATCTATCTACAAAAAGCTACATAATTTATGCAGGACTAATATCCGAAGAGAAGGGTATACGCACATTAATTGATACATACAATCTTTTAAATAAATATGAAAAAAAGTTATTAATTGTTGGTGAAGGCCCTCTCCTTGAAACTTTTAAAAAAGAAAACAAGAACAATCAAATAATTTTTCTTGGAAAGCAATCAAATATACAAGTTTTAAATTTAATAAAAAATTCTTACTCTGTCATAACGAACACAAAACTATATGAAGGACAGCCAACGCTACTATCAGAAGCATCAATGCTTGGTATAAATTCTGTTTATCCAAGAAATGGTGGAATTGAAGAATTTTTTCCTAAAGACAACCCCTTTTCTTTTGAAGTAAATTCAAGTAAGGACCTTTTGGATAAGTTTAGCTTGCTTCAAAATAGCGAACTTGTTGAAAGTCAGTCAAATGAAAATTTTCTTCATATTGAAAAAGCATTAAGTAAAGAAATTTACCTAAACAGTTTTAGAGAAATAGTGAAATGGTAGTCAGAACCATTAGTGTAATTATGAGTGTTTATAATGATGAAAATAATGTAGCTAATGCAATTCAAAGTATTCTAGATCAAACATTTGATGATTTTGAATTTTTAATAATTGATGATTGTTCGACTGATAATACTTATGAAGAAATAACTAAGTTTGTAAATGATTCTAGAGTAAAGCTTTATGTAAATGAAAAAAATATTGGGTTAACGAAGTCTCTTAATAAATTAATTGAAGAATCTAATGGAAAGTATATCTTTAGACAAGATTCTGATGATATAAGTTTTAAAAACAGATTTGATGAACAAATAAAAATACTTGAAACGAAGGATATAAAAATTTGTACAGCCAGAGCAATTGATTTAAATAACAATAAAATTATTCCGGGCTTAAGTGCTTGGATTCCAAAAAAAATTACAATGAAATTTAAAAATCCTTATATTCATGGAACACTTGCTATAGAAAAGTTGCTATTAAATTCTATAGGAAATTATTCAGAAGATTTTTATTATTCTCAAGATTTCAAGCTTTATTTAGACTTAGCACAAAAAAATGAAAAAATTTATGAAATTAAGAAACCACTTTATAAACTTAATACTTCCAACAATATTTCAACAATAAATAAAGATGAACAGAAACATTACTTTAAAAAAGCTTTAAATAAAAAATGATAAAAACTTTTAACGAGTGTTTAAAACTCATAAAATTTGTATTAAATTTGAACTTAATGCAAAAAATTAAAAATATAATAGCTCCATTAATTTTGATTTCAATATCTTTGAGTATGGTTTTTACTCGGTCTTTTGTAGGTCTAGAGATATTAGGATTTAGACTTGGAGAATTTGTTGTTTTAACGGGATATTTATTACTTATTTTTATTTGTTTGAAATTTTATCAAGAAGATTTCAACAATAATTATTTAATTTTTATTTTAATTTTTATATATTTTGTTCTCCAACTTATCTTTACTAAAGCTGATTTATTAAATTCTTACACTTTTAAAGCAGGTTCATTTATAGCTATGACTTCTTTTTATTTTCTGGGACTTAATTTTCCTCACAATAATAAATACGTAATAAAAATTCAAAAATTTTTACCAATTCTAATACCAATTACTTATATATTTGGTTCTAGTAGGTATCCAAAATTTATTGGAGACTTTTTCTTGAATTATTCAGATAAATACGAATTCATAAAAGCTTCAGATATCTTGATGGTAATTGTAGTTTTAGTATTTTATTTCAATAATTTTTTAAATAAAAAATTGAATTTTATATTTATTTTTATAGTAATTCCTTTATTTTTACCACAACTTCTTTATTTAAGCAGAGGCTCTTTTATTGCACTTACATTATTTTTCGTAATGGAATTATTTTCTAATAGAAAAATATTAATTGACAATATTTTCAAAACTTTTATGTATGCAATATTTGGAGTATTTATTTTTGTTGTGTCCACATTGAATATTTACGGGAATTTAAATTTTGAAAAATCAAACCCGCTTATGAATGCTGAATTGGAAATTTCACAAACACAAGTTTTACAAAATAATTTACAAGACTTAATTGAAAGAAGAAATTACGTAGGCGTACTATTCTCACTTTACTTTGATGAGGGTGTATTAAAGTCAACAGATGGAACATTAAATTGGAGATTAGATATTTGGCAAGATTTACTTGATGACATGAGTGATGAAAATAAAAACCTATTTGGCTATGGATATAATGAAATTTTACCTGTTATGACTGACCCTCAAGAGCCAGGAAGAATGGGCGTTGACGGCATGAATGAAAATATTCACAATTATTTTTTCAATATTTTTGCAAGAGGTGGAATATTACTTCTAGGACTATTTTTATATTTACATAGTTATTTTGTAATAAAATGGAAAGAAAAACACAATAACTTTAAAATTCTCAATTTTATTATCCCATTACTTATTGCATCATTTTTTGATGTTTCTATGGAGGGTGTTCAATTTCCTTTAAATTATTATTTCTTTATCGGCACTTTTTTATCTATAAAGAATTAAGCAATATTTTTAATAAACCAATCATACGTTTTATTTAAACCATTTTCTAGAGTTGTTGAAGATTGCCACCCTAAAGAATTCATTTTCTCTAAATTCAACAATTTTCTTGGATTTCCATCAGGCTTAGAGGGATCAAATTTTATATCACCTTTGAAATCAGTGATATCTTTCATTAATTCTGCCAAATTTTTGATTGAAACTTCATCACCGCTTCCAATATTAACTAATTCTTCACTCCAATTTTTATTAATCAAAAATTCAATTGCATTTGCAAGATCATCTACGTATAAAAATTCACGCAATGGCTTCCCTGTCCCCCATATCTCTATATGACTATCATTATTAGTAGTAGCATTGTGAAATCGTCGCATTAAACCTGGTATGACGTGACTATTGTTTAAATCAAAATTATCATTGGGACCATATAAATTAGTAGGCATTAAATTAATTATTTCATGACCGTATTGAACTTTTAATGCATTGCCCATTTCAATTGCAGCAATTTTAGCCATCGCATATGGGGAGTTAGTAGGTTCTAACTTTCCACTCATCAAACTGTCTTCACTTATTGGATTTTTAGCATCTAGAGGATATATACAACTACTACCCAAGTTTATTAATCTAATCTCTGGGTACTTTATGATTGATTCGAGAATATTAATATTTATTTTTAGGTTATCTAATATAAATTCTGTTCGATAAGTATTATTAGCCATAATTCCACCAACTTTTGCTGCAGCGTTTACTATTACATCAGGCATGCTTTCTTCTATAGTTTTTAATGTTTCTTTCAAAGAAAAAAGATTTGTATCTTTACGATTGGAAGGAATGACCTGAGTTACTATTCTTGAATTTGATAGAATTTTTACTAGATTTGATCCAACTAGACCGTTAGATCCAAAAATTAATACTTTAATTATATTTTCCTTTTCTAATACTTTAATATAATAAATTAATATAGTTTTAAACGGTGATAATATATTGAAATTAAGTTATATAAATAGCTATAAATTTGCAAGATTAGCAGATTTTACTTTCTCTGAAGTTGTAACGAAGAAACAGTTTGAAGAATTAAATATTTTTAATTATGAAATTCTATACGAGAATGATTCACATATTTGCTACCAAAAAAAAGATATTAATTTAAAAGATAATTACGTTGTATTTTGTATTAACGACTCTATAGAAATCTTGTTCAGCCATATTAAAAAATTAAATCTTTCTAATTTAACTCTCATAACAAACCAAACTGATGAAAAAATTTCAAAATATAAATTTAACAAAATGCCAAATCAATTTTCAAAATGGATATCAGTTAATGTAGATTTTTACCATGAAAGCCTAGTGGCAATACCTTTGGGGCTTTCAAATGGCTATGCAAAGAATCTTGTTTTCAAAAATGATGAATTTTTAATTAATCAAGAAGAATACGTCCACAGCAAAGAAAATTTAATTTATTTAAATTTTGAAAAAAACACCAATATTCGTGAAAGAAATGATTTAAATAATTATTTTGAAAAATATGACTGGGCTAAAGTTGTTACTAATAAAATAGGATTAGAAGAATATAAAAATAATCTTGTCTCAAGTAGCTTCGTTCTTTGTCCCGAAGGTAATGGAATTGATACCCACAGAGTATGGGAGGCTCTATATTCTGGATCAATACCTGTTATAAAAAACCGAATTGCATTTAAAAGTTTTGATAAACTCCCTATTCTTTTTGTGGATAGTTTTTATGATGTTACTGCTCAAACGTTAAGAAATTATTTAAATAATCTAAAATCTTATGACTTCAAAAAAATTGACTTTAATTATTGGTCTGATTATTTGAAAAGTGATTTAAATAAATCCGAAGAAGCAATAACTGTCCAAGTAAATACTACTCTTAACACTCTATTTCAATATAGAAAAAGTTTATATAAAAGATATTTAAAATCAAAAAATGGTTTTTTCCGGATAATCTATAGATTTAAAAACAAATATCAAATTCATTTTAAAAAAATCAATTAAGCCAATATACCTAACTATAATTATCTAAATGAAAGCTCTTATAACTGGAATTACAGGTCAAGATGGTTCTTATTTGGCTGAATTATTAATTGAAAAAGGTTATGAAGTACACGGCACGATTCGTAGGTCATCTTCTATCAATACATCTAGAATTGATACTTTAATATCTAACAATATAAATACAGGCATGCTTCATTTACACTATGCTGATTTACTTGATCCCGCCTCTATGTCAAATCTAGTAACTCAAGTACAGCCTGACGAGGTTTATAATTTAGGTGCACAATCACACGTTGCTGTATCGTTTAAAAATCCGCTTTATACTTCACAAACTAGTGTTTTGGGACCTTTATCATTATTAGAATCAATTAGAAATTCAGACAAAGAAATTAAATATTATCAAGCATCTAGTTCTGAAATGTATGGAGGAGATAAAGAAACAAGCCTTGACGAAGAATCACCATTAATTCCAAAAAGTCCTTACGCATCTTCAAAATTATTTGCTCACGAAACAAATAAAGTATACAGAGAATCATATGGAATATTTGGAGTAAATGGAATTTTATTTAATCATGAATCTCCAAGAAGGGGTGAAACTTTCGTTACAAGAAAAATAACAAAAGCAATTGGAAGAATTCATTTTGGCTTACAAGAGAAGTTAACGCTTGGAAACCTTGAGGCCTCAAGAGACTGGGGCTTTGCTGGAGATTATGTAAAAGCCATGTGGATGATGATGCAAAGTGACGCACCAGATGATTGGGTCGTTGCTACAGGAGAAACATACACAGTAGAAGATTTTTTAAAAGTCGCATTTAACATTGTTGATTTAGATTGGAAAGACTTTGTTGTGACATCTGAAAAGTACTTTAGGCCCAATGAAGTTGATTATCTTCTTGGAAATCCTAAAAAGATTAAAGAAAAGCTTGGATGGAAACCAGAAGTTGACTTTAATGGATTGGTCAAAATGATGGTTGAAAATGATTTAAACGAAGCCGAAAAAGAGCTCACTTTAGTAAAAAATAAACTTTTAAATCCTACTTGGGAGTACCCAACTTCATAACTTAAAAAGTAAAAAAGTGCTTTTTATCAAAAAGGTCATTTGGTTATTAATACAATAAGATTTTCTATCTCTTAAAAAATTTTTAATTTCTCTAAAATGTCTTCTCTTGTTGTATGGACTAATAAAATATTCATCATCAAAAATACTTCGATAAATTTTTTGGAAATAGCATCCAACGGGATATTTTAATCCTTCAACATGCCAGGGCTTGGTTCTTCCAGCGAAGTGCATAGTGATTTTTTCTAGCTCCTCCTCAATGTTGATATTTTCATTTTCAGTAACAACATTATTATTTAAAGTTTCTGGAAGCTCTAAGTATTGTCCATTAAAATAAACGTTTAAGATATCTTGATCCCAATACTTTGCTTCCTTATTAAAGTTTAATAAATGTGATTTTAATTTTTGATCGAGCTTATTTTTCCTGTATTTACTTAAATCGTACATAATGACTCCTGCATTAAAATATTTATCATTAATTTCTAAATAGTCAAAATATTTATCTAACTCTTTGTTCCCGGATTGGTATTTTCCTATCGTATTTGCAGAAATTTCAAATTCAGATGAGAAAAGTTTATTTTTTAAACTGTTAAAGCTGTGTAAGGGGTTTTTATTAAAAATAATATCAGAGTCAATATAAACAATATGGTCTAAACTTTCGTTTAATTTACTTAAAGCAAAAATTCTATAGTATGTTGCTTCTGTAACATGTTCATTTTTTAAATTTGGTAATTCTATATCATTAGAAATATTCAAATAATTTATATTTAGTTTATCTAAATTAAATTGTGAGATCTGTTTTTTAATAGATGCAATATTGTTGTGCGCAATAAAAATATTGACGGTTCCATCAATAACATTATTTAGAGTATATAAAGACATTATTGCTTGTGTATTGTAATTTTCATCTAGACAATAAAGAAAGTTCATACAAATTCAATATACATATGGAAAGAAACTTTGTTATAAAAACTTTAAATTTTCTATAATGAATTAACAGAAACTATGAAAAAAATCTCTTTAGCAATACCAACGTACTTATCTAGTAAATATGTATCAATACTTTTGAGAAGTATTGAAAAATCTGAAATAATAAATGAGGTCATTATTTCAGATGATTCCAGCAATGTGGCTGAAAATAGAAAAATAGAAAAAATTCTAAATAAATTTAAAAAAAGTAATAGCAGTATTCAATTTAAATTATTCCAAAATAGTGACAATTTAGGAGCTTTCAATAATAAATATAATGCAATTAATTTATGTTCAAATGACATGGTCTATCAAATAGATTCAGATAACATAGCTGCAAAAAATATAGATTTTATCCTTACTAAAGTTTTGGAAAATTTTGATAATAAAAGAATATACTATCCATCAATATTTAAACAGTTTTTCTACAACTACGAGTATTATATGTTTCCTAATAAAAATTTAGTAAGGCTTACAGATAAGGATTTGATAATTAATTCAAAAATTATTTATGATTCAATCAAATATAAAAAAAGTATTACTCTTGAAAAAAATATATATTGGATCTTAAATTGTGGTAATTTTATTACTTCAAAAAATGATTATTTAGAAACTATGAATGAATATTATCTTAATAAAGAAATTCCTCTTGCTGCAGATGCTTTAGCAATTTCTTATTTATGGTTAAATTCAGGAAAAGAAATAGTTCTTTCTAAAGATCATTATCATTTTCATAGAAAAAGAAAAGATAGTGTTTCTCTATCAAATATAGAAGAATCTGAAAAGTCTTTTACTTTTTTTAGAGATAAATTTAGTTCGATATAAACACGGCTTTTGATTTTATTAGATTATATTACCGAGATAGTTTAAGAAATCGTTAATTGTTGGCTCTTCTACAAACAAAGGTTCATTAAATTTACTCTTGTACATTGATTCATTTTTATCTAGCTCTTCAATTAAATGAATTAAGTCTAAATCATCATTCTCATTTATATAAATAAAACAATTTTCGTTAAAGTCATCTTTTACAGTGGAGTCTCCATAAAATATTGGAATATTACCAGAAATTTTGGCGTGAAGAAGTTTCTCGGTAATGTAACCATCTGAAATTTGATTTTCCATTGCTAAAGAGAATTTGTATGAAGATAAATGTGACATTTTGGTGTTTTCACCTTCCTCCAGAAAATTATTAAATTTATTTTTTCCAAAGACTTCAATATTTTTATATTTAGAAATTAAGTTAATATATTTATGTCTTGATTCATACTCAGAAGAGTAAACAATTGTACAAAATTTATTTTTATTAGCTAAATTAAATTCATTTTGTTGATCAATATAATTCAATGGAATTAAATATTTTGGATTCGTATATGTTTTAACATTAAACCAATCGATGTAAGTTTTCCATAAAGGAAGCCTAAAGTGGCTTGGCGTTTTTTCATTTAATAAATGATGTGTAATTGAATAATCAAAGTTGTATTGCTTTAAATCAAGATTTTCACCTAGGAATAAAATTTTTTTACAATTGTCATATTTTAAATTTTCTTTTCCAAAACAACTAAAAAAAATAATATCAGCTCTTCTTGGGCTTACGACTTTATAATTTAAGCCTAATTGTTTAATTGAGTGGTAAAAAAAGTTATTTTTTGGTTCAAAGCCTGGCCAAAAGTCTAAAAAGCTTATCTTCATAAAATAATCATACCGAATTTTATTCTATTCAAGTATTAATATTTGATAATGATTTCAATATTTTTGGAAAAATTCAAAAACGAAATAAATGGCATCATTCATGTTGGTGCTCATTTAGGTCAAGAAGTTGACGAGTATCTAAAGTTTAATGCTAATAAAATATATTTATTTGAGCCCCAAATTGAAATTTTTAATAACTTAGTTAAAAAAATGAATAATTATAAAAATGTTGAGTGCTTCAATATTGGTCTCGGTTCAGAAAATCATTCAAGTACTTTATTCAAATCGGACGGAAATGAAGGAAAGAGTTCTTCAATACTTGAGCCTAGTTATCACTTAAAAGTTCAGCCGGATATTCAATTTAATGAAAGAGAAAAAATCACTGTTCAACGATTTGATGGCTTGGGCATTGATACTCTTAATTTTCTAACGATAGATGTTCAGGGATATGAATTAGAAGTTATAAAAGGGTTTGGAGATTCATTAAATGATGTCGAATTTATTTTCACAGAAATTAATACAAAAGACCTTTACAGTAACAATGCATTAGTAAAAGATTTAGATAAATACCTTAAGCAGTACAATTTTATCAGAATATTCACCAATATTGATTGCTTCAAACACTACGGAGATGCTTTTTACATTAAACAAACAAATATAAATTATAAAAAACCGTTATTGAATTTTTTAATTAAAAATATTGTAATTTCTAATTTTTACTTAAATTTAAAAAAAGTTTTTTATCCCAAAAAACTAATCAAATTAATATTTAATATCTAGAAACTAAATTTTTATTTTTGAGATATCTTTCCATTGTTTCTTGTACTTTAATATATTAAAAGTTAATTTAATTTCGCTAATCAAACCTTTTTGCCAGTGAGATTCTCCATGAACTCTTGTTTTATAGCTAATGGATGGCCTTTTAATTTTAAAGCTATTTAACAGGCAGTAATAGTAAACAAATACATCAAATGAAAAATCTTTTGGAAAGTCTTTTTCAATAGAAAAGAAATCTTTATGAATTAAATTGGGAGTGCCTCCGGCATCGAATATTTTTTTTCCAAAATATATACTTGCAATAATTCCAAATATTCTAGTTTTTAGGTGATCAATTTTTGGACGATTTTTACGCGCGCATTTGATATATAAATACTTTTCATCCAATTTTTGCTTAGCTATGACTTCATAAACATCTGATGGATTTAATTTTAAATTTCCCGGCATCCACGCAACAAATTCTTTCTCGACAAATTCAGCAGCATATTTAATTCCTCCACCAAAGCCAAGATTTTTTTCAGAACGAACAAAAGTCCAATTATTTTTACGTTTATTTTCTGCAATTTTTTTTATTTCATTTGTATCTGATCCATTATCAAGCAAGATAAACGCATTATCTTCAGTTTCCATTTTGTTTAATATCTCTACAAAGGTTTCAAAACTATCTTCATCATTGTAAAAAGGAACTACAATCTGAAAATTATTATCTTTCAAGACAATAAAGTTTCTTTTAGCAACTTTATGTACTCTTCAGGAGTTCCACAATCAAAGTAGTTTCCTTCTATGAGACTTACTGATACTTTTTCGCCATTGTTAACAGATTCTTTAACTGCATATCCTATGTGAGGGTCTTGATTATTAATATATTGTTCAAGTTTTCTATTAAAAGTTAAGGCGCCCCAAGCATGCTCGAATCCATTATCAGGCTTTTTATCAACCATTTCTAAAACGTTTTTATTTTCGTCAAATCTTACTTCACCGAGTTTACCTCTTTGTTCGTCTCTTATTTTCCAGCATGCAAGATTACAAAATTCAGTATTACTATCTAAAATTTCGTAAGGTTGTTCGCCAAGAAAAAATGTATCAGGCATAATTAAAATAAAATTATTAGCTTCTGAAATTGATAAAGTATTGTTTACCGTTTCACACATAGTAGAGGTTACCATTTCGGGTATTTCTGTGTTACTAAAATTAAAATCTAAAGATTTAATTATTGGAGCTAATTCAGGCCTGGTTGGAAGATAAATTCTTTCACATATATCTGATAAATTAGATATATGAACTTCGAGTAATGAAATATAATCTTTGCCAGTTGGTAGCAAGAATTTAGGCAAACCTCTCATTCGAGAAGCTAATCCAGCTGCAGGCAATATTGCATCCATTTAAACTCCCAAGACTCTAATATCAATCACGTATAAAGGATAGCAACAATTAAAAATATTAGACTTGAATGCAAATTCTTGTTTATACCCAATAGTCTATAATTAAATAATGAAAAACAGCAAATATAAATCTCTTAATATATTATTAAATTTTTTAAATTATGAATATAACGAAGAAAAATGTAAAAGTGTATATTCAAGAATTAACAGTACAGGTTTATTGAGTTTTATTTTGTATTTTTATCTTAAAATTTTAAATTTGTTTTCTTCTTCGAGTTTCTTTATTAATTTAAATAAAAACTTTATATTATTTAGATTCCTCACGGGTATTGTAATTTTAGTTTTTGAATCAGAAAATGAATCTACTGTTAAAAAAATAGAAAATGAAATGAATACAGATTTAGATAAAATTTATGATATTGCAGTTGTTGGAAGTGGACCTGGAGGATCTATAGCTTCATTAAGGTCTTTAGAAAAGGGTAAAAGTGTCGTTCTTATTGAGTCTGGTGCAAAATACTTGCCTGGAGCAATAGAACACCACTCACTAGATCAAACAACGAAACAATTCAAAAAGAAGGGTCTAAATTTTTGTTATGGAAATATACCAATGTTATTTACAGAAGGAGAAACGTATGGAGGTGGAAGTGAAGTCAACAGTGGATTATATTTTAAATTGACGGAACCTTACAGAAGTTCTTTTTTAGAAAAATGTAATCTAGAAGAAGAAGAATGGCAGTACTATGAAAAAATAGTTGAGCAAAAAATATCTGTCCAAAAATCACCTCAAGGTTCTTTAGATAATATAAAATCTGCATTGCTTGAAGGGTCAGAAAATAAAGGCTTAGTTTGTGAGGAAGTGCCTAGGTGGAGATCCTATAAACCAGCTGAAGAACATAAGAGTATGCAAGTAACTTATTTAAAAGAATCAGAGGAAAAAGGTGTTGATATTTTTACTGAATCAAAGGTAGTAAAAATTTTACCTAAAATAGATTATATTGAAATCATCATTACTTCTAAAAATAAAAAAAATTCAATCAAAGCCAAAAACATAGTACTTTCTGCAGGCACTATTGGAACTCCACAAATTTTAAAAAACTCAGGATTAATCAAAGATAAATTATATTTTAACTTTCATCCTATGAACAGAGCAGTAGTGGAATATGAAGACGTTGTGAACGATGGGGATTTGTTTCCACCATACCAAGCATGGACAACAGATTATATCTATAAATTTGGATATTCTGTCTCAACTTATCCATATGTGAAAGCTACGCTTGCATCTCTTGGTAAAACTAACAACTTGCCAATAGATGGTAAATTAGTAAGTTACTTTAGTAGTACAGTTTTAGAGAATTCTAATGGAAGGCTTTTGAATATATTTGGTAAATTAATTCCATTTTGTTATACATCAAAGAAAGATAGAAAAAAAATTGAAAAAGGATTTAATATCCTTTTAGATTTACTTAAGTCAACAAATATTAATGATATTTGGCCTAAATCTAAAGTATCTCCCATGACAACAGTCCATGTTTTTGGATCCATGCCATTAAATATAAGTAAAGATATTGGCGAATTAGGAGAGCTAAAAAACGATAATAGAATTAAAATCTGTGATGCGTCACTTTTGCCATATGCACCATGGGGGAATCCACAAGCAGTAGTTATGGTTTTGAATGAGATACTTATGAATAAATGGTTAAAAAAGAATTTTTAGTTTTTCTTATCTATAAATTTAATTAATGGTGTTGTATATTTAGCTATTAAAGTAAAGAAAACCGCATATTTAGGAATATAGTAACTCCCGCTTTTATTGGTATTTAAAACTAGATTTGTAATTTTTTCAGGGTTAGTTTTGATAAAACTTGCAGATCTATTTTTATTTAACTTTGAATTTACAAATGCTGGCTTCCAAACAAAATATTTATTTTTTAAATTTTTCTTTAAGTCAATATTACTAATCAATAATTCAAGTAAGTTTTTAGAAAAAGAGTATGAATAAAGACTAGGTCTGATAAAGTCTCCCAATACACTTGATACAATATGAATTTCCTTTGTTTTATCAAGTTTTAATAAAAATTTAAATATTTCGAATGATTGGAATGTATTAATATCCAAATGATATTTTAAATTGTTTAGAAAATTTTCAGAGTTTTTTTCTTCAACCAATACCCCAAAGCTAATGATATATATGTTTGGAACTTCTTTGCAGGAACTCTTACTATTTATGTGGTCTAAACATTCAAGGTAATTATTAACAGTAATTTTTTCTCCTATTGTCTTTTCTTGAAATTCACTTCTTACGAACGAGGTTATTTTTAAAGAAAAGTTTTCATATTTTTTCAGGACACCTCTAAGAATAGATTTACCTATAACTGAATTTCCTCCAATGAGGTAAATATTTAAGCTAGGTTCCGTGTTCTCATTCATAAATCTTTATAAGTAATACCACAATTCTCATCATAAACCTTATTTACCATATCGTAATTAAAAAAAATTAAGATTTAGTATATATCTATGGATTTAAAAATATTACTAACTGGTTCTTCAGGCTTTTTAGGAATAAGACTAAGTGAAATTTTATCTAAAACAAATCATAGAATTACAGCACTTGACATAAGTGCACCTAAAAAAAAATATGAAAATTTTGAATATAAAGTAATGTCCATAAACAACTATCTTGAACAGAATAAAGAGAGTTTAAATAAGTTCGATTTAATAATTCACACAGCTACTGTTTTACCATTTAAAGGCAAAAAAAAAGATTTATATGAAACAAATATTGTTTCATCATTAAATCTGATAAAACAAATATCTAATTTAGATTCAGTTTTTTTTGTTTATGTAAGTTCTAGTGGAATATATGGAAAGCCTTTTGAAATACCAGTCCAACAATCGACAAAATTTAATCCACTTGATACTTATGCAGAGACAAAACTTGAAACAGAAATAAATTTAACAAAGTATTTAAACGATAGCAATTATGCAGTGATTAGACCAAGGACAATTATGGGAATGAGTAGAAAAGGAATCTTTGAAATATTTTTCAAACTTATTAAATACAACATTCCAATACCACTACCAAACAAAGGAAGACAAATAATACAATTTGTTGACGTTAATGACCTATCAAGATTGATATTACATATTGGAATGAATAAAATCTCTGGTAATTGGCCGGCTGGAGCACCAAATCCAAAATCGTTAAAAGAACATCTTGATTCACTAGGAACAAAAATTGAAAAAAAAGTTCGTTATATAAGCTTTAACTCTAAATTTTTTGAATTTTTAGGAAATATTTTAGTTTCATTAAAATTAGTTAAGTTTACTAAATGGCATTTTGGATCTTTTCCTTTGGATTTTTATTTTGACCCATTATGGGTTCCAGATAATTTTGAATATGAGCTTAATAATGAAGAAGCTTTTTTCAATAGTGCAAAAACATATTTTTTAAATCTAGACATTTAACATTAATTAATTTAATTGCATAAAACTTTTATTTAGAAGCACTTTTTATAGTCTTTATCTAAAATGATATATATGTCTGATTCATTAAATAATGCAAAGAGGAATGTTTATAAAGTAAATTCAGAGTTACAAAATTCCCATTTAGTCATACAGAATTTTGGCAATGCAAGTTCAAGATTTTTAAATGGCTTTGTTATTAAGCCGAGTGGGATTATCTTAAGAGAATCTAATCATAAAGAGATGGTTCAAATGGATCTTGAAGGGAATAAATTAGATGGAGATTTGAATCCATCTTCAGATGAGCCAACTCATAGGATTTTGTATACAGATAAAGACATTAATGGTGTAGTTCACACACATTCAAAATATGCTACTGCTTTTGCTCAAGCTAATTTAGAAGTGCCAAATTTAGGAACAACACACTCTGATTTTTCTAAATATAGCATATTTGTAACCGAACAGCTTGATAAGGACGAAGTGGTTAATGATTATGAATTAAATACTGGAAAAAAAATAATAGAGACAATTAAAAGCAAAGGGATTTCAATGTTAGAAACTCCTGGTATCTTGTCTATAAGGCACGGAGTATTCTCTTGGGGAAAAACAATAGAGGATGCATTAAAAAATGCTGAAATTATAGAATATCTGGCAGAGTTGTGTTTTATTACAAGAAACCTGAACCCTTCATCTGAAACTATCGAAGATTTCATATCAAGCAAACACTTTAATAGAAAACACGGTCCAAATAAATATTATGGACAATAGGGTTATTTTATTATTTTATAAGCTAAGGTTCTTAATTTTTTACACA
Source organism: uncultured Candidatus Actinomarina sp. (assembly GCA_902593795.1). Classification (GTDB taxonomy): domain Bacteria; phylum Actinomycetota; class Acidimicrobiia; order Actinomarinales; family Actinomarinaceae; genus Actinomarina. The sequence goes on along the minus strand of CACJJR010000001.1, from coordinate 11,698 downwards.
ATTATTGGTTTTATAAGCTTAATGGTTGAAAATATAATTCGAATTAATCTAATTAAATATTTTGACACTAATTTTTTGCTCTCAAATATATTTTCTATTTCAGCAAGCATTGCTGTTGCATATATTCTTAATGTAAATTTTAATTTCAAGGTACCAAAAGAGAGAATAAAAATTTCCCTATTTTATTTCACTGTAATTTCTATTTTTTCCTGTATTGTTCAATTTACATTTAGTTATGTTGTTGATATAGAATTTTTTCAAAATCGGTTTCAAATTTCTGGAGCTCTTTTTTTAATTGCTTATTTTTTACACAGAAGGTATACATTCAAAAATTATCAAAAAATAGGTGTAGCGATTCATCTAAATAAATCAAATAACGTTTTAGAAATATTTAACAAAGTAAAAAATTTTCCAGATTTTATACATATAGATTTAATTGATGAGACCTACAACTCTGAAAATATCTCAATTGATATTGAAATGTTAAATAAAATAAGAGAATTATGGCCACAGAAAAAATTACAAATTCATTTAATGTCAAAAAATCCAAACTTTTGGATTAGTCAACTTCCAAAATCAAGAAATACTGAAGTATTTTTTCACTATGACGAAAATGTTAATATTGAAAAAATTTCGTCTCTTATTTTAAGTAAGAATTTTATTCCTGGAGTAGTCTTGCACAATCAAATGTCAGAATCCCAAATTTCTAAATTAATGAATTTATTTAGTAATTTTATGGTTTTGTGTGTTGGTAAAGCTGGATTTTCTGGCCAAGTTTTTCAAAATAAATATTCTGATTTAATAAATAAATTAATAAAAATTTCTGAGCAAGTAAATGATGTCAAGATCACACTTGACGGAGGTATAACACCAAAAATTGCTTCAAAATTTAATGTTCAGGAAGTAGTATCTGCCTCATCAATACTGAATGATGAAGACTCAAAGAAGCAGATTATAAATTTTCAGACTTCACAAAAATATCAAGACTCTGAACAATGAAAAAAGAAGAATTATTGATAAAAACAATATTTAATGTTTTAAAAAAAAATTCTGATATTGTTAGTTCAACCATTGTTGGTTCTATCAACAGTATGGATTTAGAAAGAATTTCAGATATTGACATAATAGTTGTTGTAAAAAAAATTGATATTGGAATTATTGATTTAATAAAGAACTCATTGTCAAATATTGATTTAAATGAGCTTGATATTGAGAAACAAATATTTATAAATGATACATTTGGTCCTTTAAAATTTGATAATAAAAATAATTTAGTATTGCATCTAATGATTTATGATCATCATTTACATTTAGAACATGTTGAAAATTCTCCTTTTACCTGCTTTGATTGGGAAAGGTCCGAGAACTTTACCGGATATTCATTAAGTGAGATTTCCTCAGTACATAAATTAATGCTAAATGATTTTATCAGCTCTAGAAGGGGGACAAAGGAATATATAGAAGATATTTCGAAAAACAGAATCTCCTACAGAAGATATGAATCTCAAAATGGTGAGTTAGCACAAGTCAAGACTTACTATGAACTAGATGAAAGACATGCAATTGAATTTGCATATCATATAATTTACAACTCTATAAGTAATCTTCTTAAAGTCAACTTAAATAAAAATATCAAATTTAAGTTTGATGATTTTATGAAGGTGTGGAAGGATGAATATGAAGAGCTTTATGACAAATATAATAAAATCTTTTCAAAACTATATAATCTTAAGTTAAATAAAGAATTAGAAAAACTCGATATAGTCGAACTTGTAGGCAATTTTTTAAACGATTTTGATTCAATTGTAAATAAATATATAGAAAAATCTAAAAAGGTTATTTTAATAAGACATTTAAAAACTAATTTAAATGATGGGAGGTTTCTTGGCTCAGAAAACGAAATAGATATTATTGAGAATCAAGATATACCTTTAGAATTAAAAAATTTTGATTTTTCCAATTTTGAAATATTTTCTTCCCCATCTACAAGATGCATTCAAACAATAAATAAACTTAAGATAAACTCTTTTAATGTCTCAGAGGACCTAAAGGAAATTAATTACGGAAAAGCCGACGGACTTTTTTTTGATGAAGTGATTAATCAATACGAATATATTTCAGATTCAATTCAAAAAGATGATGATTTCAAGTTTCCAGAGGGTGAAAATAATACCATGGTATATGAGAGAATAGAAAAATTACTCTCAACAATTAATAAAAATTCTGTATTTTTTACTCACCAAGGTGTTGTTAGATGTATGGTAGGATTTTCATTAGAAATCCCAATAACTAAGTGGCATTTGATAAATGTTCCCCACGGTTATCCAATTCAATTCATAGAGTTAAATAGTAAATATATGTTAAACACAGATAGAAAAACATTCAGTAAAATAATGAAGAATTTTAATGCAGAAATTTAGAAAGATTGGAATATTTCTGCTTCCAGGCCAAAAAGCTGCTGAAGAAATTTACAGTATGAAGAAGTATTTTAAATCTTTTGAAAATAAGCAAAATTTTTTAAACGATTTTCCACATTTGACACTTCTCCATGGAATTTATGGAGATTACAAAAACTTAGAAAAAAATATAAAGAAGAATATTAATTTAATAAAAGAGCTAAAAAATTATTCATATGAACTAAATAGACAGTTCATTTTTGAAGATGATGTGGAAAAAAATTTTAGTACATTGGTTTATTTAATAGATAATCCAGAACCAATTCAAACTTTTCAGATTAAACTTTTAAATAAATTTAAACCATTTAAAGGGAGTGAGTTTTTAAATCTAAGTAACGAATTTATTAATGATTTTAAAAAATATAATTATCCATTTGTTGGTGAAAATTTAATTCCACACTTTACCGTTACAAACATAAATAATTTAGATATAAAAGAAAAAAATAAGTTTTTAAGCAAAAGTAATAAAATTAATGAAAAATTTCATGACCTTGTAATTGCGGAAATTACAAGTAAAGATTTGAAGGTTTTAGAGAAATTATGGTAAAAAATAATATAGTTCTTATGTCTGGAAAAGGGCAGAGGTTTAAAGATGAAGGCTATAAAATTCCAAAGCCTCTTATAGATCTACATGGAAAACCAATAATTGAAAAAGTTATTAATAATTTTCCAAATACTGATAAGTGGATTTTTACAGTCAACAAAGAAGTCTATGAGCATGAAACATTTATAAAATTTTATGAGAAATTTAATTTAAATAAAACCATATTATTACTCGATGAGGTTACAAATGGTCAAGCAACTTCTTGTTTAAAGTCTTTAGACTTGGTTCCAAGTGGGGAAGATTTTTTTGTTGGTTCATGTGATGCAATATTTAAAAACAAAATAATATTAAATAAGAATTCTAAAGTTGATAGCTTAGTCTTCACAACGTATCCAAAAGAGGAACATAAAGAAAATGCAAATAATTATGGATGGGTAATTGGTGAAAAAAAAGTTAAGAATATCTTTTGTAAGGAAACACCAGATAGAGTTAATGACTCATTCTTAATTGCTGGATCTTTTTATTTTAAAAATAAATCTTTATTTCATAAGATATATAAACAAATGGTAGAAAATAAGATGTTTATAAATAATGAGCTTTACATAGATACTATGTTTGAAATATTACACAATCAAAACTACAATTTAGAAAACCTTTTGACTGAAATTGATATTATTGGTACCCCAAAAGAGTATGCTTCATATTCGGAAGGCTTGAGAGATGATTGATTTACTTATTCCGTGTTATAACGAAGACAGCAATGTAAAGACACTGGTCGAACAATGGAAAACAATTGTTTTAGAAAATCAGAATATTATGGTGCACTTCATTGATAATGGATCTACAGACAATACACTAAAAGTTTTAATAAATGAAATATCAAAAGCAAATTCAAAAAATTTAAATTTAATTAAAGTACCTAAAAATAAAGGGTATGGATTTGGAATTAAATATGGAATTTCAGAAACTAATAATAAATATATATGTTGGACACATGCAGACCTTCAAATTAGTGCAACAGATGTGCAAAGTCTAATTAGTAAATTTTTACTAAGTGAGGATAAAGATAATTATATATATATGGGTAAAAGAGAAAACAGAAAAACTTTAGATTTGTTTTTCACAAGCATGATGTCAATAATAACATTTATATTTTCGGGATTTTACTTTAAAGATATTAATGCCCAACCAAAAATATTTTCAAGATCACTTGTTAAAAACTTAGAAAAATTGCCAGATGATTTCAACCTAGATCTCGCACTTTTGATATCCTCAAGAAAAGCAGACTATAAAATAAAGCTTTTTAATTTAATTTTTTATAATAGAGCCTTCAATCTAGCAAAAGGAGGAGGTTCTATTAAAGGAAAATTAATCCTTTCATTTTCTACATTAAACTATTTATTTGCAAGCATATCATTCTTGAAAAAGTAAAAAATAAATTCATAAATAAAGTAGCTAAACATTATTAAAAAAGAAAGATGGCTTATAAAAACAGGTATAGTTTCAATAATTGTAAATAGAATATTTTGATTTACATTTTGAAAACCATTGAAATACATCGAAGGAGAAGATGCAATTAAATATAATCCTGAGATTGAAACAAAGTTAATTCCATTCTCTAATAGAAAAACAAGGGGTATGCAAAATATTATTAGCCTGAAGTCAATATTTCCTATAAGACTACTCAATATAAACATACTGCTAAAACTTAGATAAACAAAGTTGTGCTCTTTCAAGCTTTCGTTTTGTCTTACTTTTAGAAAATACCCAATAAGTAATAAAATAATAATTAATTGGCCTAAATACCCAATAAGTAAATCGACATTTAAGAAATCATTGTAGTTTTGCGCGTGGCTTTGAATTCCATAAGTTTGTGATATTCCTGATTGATCTTGAATCCTTTCACTGAAGTTCACTCTAAAATAATAAAATAATAAGACTGATGAATTTATTAAAAGAAGCACTAATGACTCAATCAGGTTTTTAGTTTCTTTCATTTTGTAGAAATAAAAAACTATTCCTGCAAATAAAAAAATTGGATAAAGCTTTACTTGAATTGCAAAGCAAATTAGCAAATAAGCTATTAATTTATTTTTTTTAAAAATTAGAAGCGCATACAGAGAGATTAAAACAAAATGGAAATCAAATTGTCCTCTTTCAAGGCCAAACACAATAGGAGGGCTGATAAATAGAAACTGTAAAATAAATTTATCTACTTGTAAAATATTAAATAGTTTTATGTAAATTAGAAGCATCAGAATTATCACAATAGTAGCTAAGATTATTGAAACAATTTCAACGTTCATCTCAAGAGATAAATATTCCCATATTGGTCCATAATTATTTCGTTCGTCACATCCTGTAGCATTACAATTTAATACATTTAATCCATAAAATCCATCAGCGTATCTTTCATTGGATTGATATGTATTTGCCGACAATCTCTGCCAGGTGACATTTAGATTTAAAAAAATACCAGATAAAATTCTTAATCCATAATAAATCATTGGTAAAAGTTTTAATAATATTAATTCCTTACTATTTAATTTTTTTGAGCTTAAAAAAATTAAATAAAATGCAATTAGATAAATAATTAACTTTTGAAAAAGTTCATAATCGAAAAATAAAATAATAGAGTAAAAAGAAAAATAAAAAATTCTAATATAATCCATTAAGTCATTGTCAGAATCTTTATTGATAATTAAGTAATACAAAAAAACAGTAAATACAGCTAATAAAAAATAATAATTTAAAAAAAATTCTTTAAAAAATAATTTAGTTATATTTAAATAACACAGATAGATGAAAGTTGTAAAAATAAATATATTTCTGTATTTCAGTAATGAAAATAAAAAAATACTTCCAAGAAAAGTAAGTATTAATATTAAATTATAAAAATTATTTGATGTAAGGATTACACGTTCACTATTTGAGTTACTTTCAAAAGATAAACATTTTATATTTTCGATTTCAGGAAAAATATCTAATGTCCTGTATGTAATTTTGTCATTAAAAAAATCAAAATAAATTTCATTTGAATTTTTAGTTGTTAGACTTTCTACCGAAATTACTGATTCACAGAATTCATTCTTTGATTGATCATTTAAATAATTTAATCCAAAGAATTGAATAATTAAATATGAAATTAAAAAAAAGATTATAAAAATATTTTGAATACGATTTTTATAATCAACTTTCATAACTTTATCCTACATACCTATAAATAACCCCAGATACACCGAAACTACTAACAAAAACCATTTTTTTTTCATTGAAAGTACTATAGAATAACTCAGAGATAGACCTTCCATGTCGATCAATGTTTACAAAATCGTCGATCATTAAATAAGACCCTATTACAAGTCTATTTTCTAAAAATTTTATAGGTTCAATCGCTGACGTGTATAAATCGCAATCTATATACGCAAATTTTATTTTTTTAATATCTTTTACTTCTGAATTATTGAGACTATCTGAAAAGAATCCTTTTATTATTCGAGCATTACTAAACTTTTTTTCAATTTTTTTTGCTCTTTCATAACTCGATTTAAAATTTTCTTGATTAAAGTAAGGATGGCTATCATCAGGAAAGCCTTCAAAAGAATCTAAGCCATAAAATAATGATTTTGATTTTTTATTAAACTTAGCGTCTACTCTTATAGCATGCTTGAAGCTAGATCCTGTGAATACTCCAAATTCTATACAATCACCAGTTATTTGATCTAATGAGAGATTGTAAAAAGCATTTTTAATGTTCATATATTTTGAGAAGTTATGAGTGAAAAAAACAGGTAAGGAAATGATCAATTTACTAAAGATGTTGTGCAAGTAGGTTAGTTTTGAAATTAATGAAAGCATAAGTATTTTAATATTAACAAGTTTTATTTATCTTGTATAAATTGAATTCAACCATTTGATTTTTTATACTTAAAAAGTGTTAAATATAAAAATTTCTAAGCTTACGGTATTTTTAATAAGCTTTGCCACAATAGGTTTTTTACATGTTTTTCATTGGGAAAATTTATATAACACTCAATTAATTCAAGGCTCTTATGATGTTATAGACAGAACCCCAGCTTGGAGAGTGAATCAAAGTAGATTAATGGGGCCCGCAATGTTAAAAGTTATGACTTTATTAGGATTATCAAAATGGTGGGCAATGAGAATTTTTGCTTTAATTTTTGTCTTATTGAATAATTTTTTGTTTGCAAAATGCATATCTTTACTAACAAATAGTAAATTTGAGATATTGAATTCTTTGATTGTTTTTAATGCTCTATTTATTATTGCTCAAGATCAATGGTTGTTTGTTTGGGATTTTATTGATATTACTTTTTTTATTTTATACGGACTAATCATTTTGGAAAGTCACTATATTAAATATCTATTTGTAATTAATTTCTTTCATATATTTAATAGAGAAACAGCTTTAATAATGGCTATATTCTTCATTTATATTATCTTTATGAAAAAAAATAGAAATCTAAATAATTTATTTAGAGATAAATTGTTTTATGGTCTAGTTTTTAATTTAATTTTTGGGACTGCTTACACGTATTTAAGTAGAAAGTTTTTATTTATAAGGCAATCAGACATGACTGGTGGTGGACAAGATTTGAATAATAATTTTTTAGGAGGAAATTGGGTCACACCAATGTTAAATTATGGTACTTTATTTAATGGTGAAACAGTGTCAAATACTTTAATACTAACTTCAGTCATTTTAGTTCTTTACTTTTTATTTCGAAACTACAAACAATTTTCAAGTAAAGAAAAATTACTATCTATTGCTACAATTATTAATATTTTTCCAGTTTTTATCTTTGGCGTTTTTATAGAAACTAGACAATTTTTTCCATCAATTGTGATGCTAGCTTATTTAATTTTTTTAAATTCAATTAAAAAAACAGAAATTTCCATTTAGTAATTTTAAAATTTTTTTATCAAAGGGTTTTCAACATGAGAACTTAGCATCGTACTGATTGGCATTCAATAGATTAAAATTTATTTAATATGTTTATACCTTATAAATATTTTTTTTGATAGTTAGAATATTTAATTATGGGTATTGAAACAGCAATGATTTTGGCCGGTGGACTCGGGACAAGATTTAAGGAATACACTAAAGACATACCTAAACCTATGATAAATGCCAATGGCGTTCCTTTATTAGTACATATTATAAATTTCTATGTAACTTTTGATGTTAAAAAGATTTATGTACTTGCTGGATATAAAAAAGAAATTATATATGATTATTTCAATCTCAATGGCATCCAGATATCAAAAGAAGAACAAATTTATTCATTTGGAAACGATGTAAATGTACAAATAATTGATACAGGAAACGATACCCTAACTGGTGGAAGAATAAAAAAAGGTTTAGATTACTTGGAAGATAACCAAACACATTTAACGTATGGAGATGGAATAGCAAATGTTGATTTAAATAAATTATGTAAATTTCACCAAAAATATAATCCTCTAGCGACACTAACGGCAGTAAGACCTCCAGCAAGGTTTGGAAGCTTAGAGCTAGACAATGAAAAAGTCGTAGCATTTAATGAAAAAAATCAATCTAATGAAGGCTGGATAAACGGTGGTTTTTTTATTTTAAATAAACAAGTAAAAGAGTATATCGATAACGACAACCAAGCATTTGAAAAAGAACCTCTAACAAAACTCTCTAATAAAAGAGAGTTGGCGGCTTTTAAACACCACGGTCTTTTTCGCCCCGTTGACACAATTAGAGAATTAGAAATTTTAGAATCTGAGCTTAGAGAAAATGAGTTTAATTTTACTAATGAATAATTTTTGGAAAGATAAAAAAGTACTTATAACAGGACATACTGGATTCAAGGGTTCATGGCTTGTATTAATGTTAAAATCTCTAGATGCACAAATATTTGGTATTTCTTCTGAAAAGAGAGAAGGGGTATATCAACTAACTTCTTTAGATTCGCTAATAGATAAAGAGTTGTTCCTAAATCTTTCAAAAGATAATCCTGAATTAAAACAAAATTTAAAATCTTTCGCTCCTGATATAATATTTCACTTTGCAGCACAAAGCCTAGTTATTGATGGTTACAGAAATCCATCTCTAACTGTAAAAACAAATGTAATTGCCCCAATTAACTTAATTGAAACTATAAAAGAGTGCTCATTAGATACAACTTTTGTAATTGCTACGACAGATAAAGTATATAAGTATCCGAGTAAAGACAATGTTGAAGGGAGTGAACTTGGTGGTACTGATTTTTATAGCACTTCAAAAGTAAGTAAAGAGCTAATTATTGATTCATATATTAATCATCCAGACTACAAAAACATAAATTTTAATAAAGTAAGATCAGGAAATGTAATTGGGGGTGGGGAGAGAGCCAACAATAGATTATTTACTGATTTAATATATGCAATAAATAACAATATGCCCATAGAACTAAGAAACCCAGAACATGTTAGACCCTGGCAATATGTTTTAGATTCTCTTTATGGATATTTGCTTGTTGCAGAAAATAGTTACATGAAGCAAACATCACAAACATTTAATTTAAACTCCGAAATAAATAACAAATATAGTGTTTTTCAAATATCAGAGTTATTTAAACAATATGCAGATTACAAAGAAGATATTCTAGTAAATAATAACTCTCCATATAAAGAGGTAGAAATACTTAAGATAAATTCTTCTAAGGCTGAAAATGATCTAGGTTGGAAGGCAAAAATAGAAATTCCAAGAATCATTCAGCTAATTGTTCAGTGGGAAAAGCACCACAAGAAAGAAAATAGTCCAGAATACTCATTAAATGAAGTTGGTGACTACTTAAATCTTTAGAATTTTTTTCACAAAAGATTTTAACTTTTTTATTGTCTTTGGTTTCAATTTTGGAACAAATGATTTTATAAATAAATTTACATCAAGAAGCTCTAAACGATTTGGCTTCTCATTTTCAAACCACTCCGTTCTCCATTTTTGACCTCCGGCAAAATGTCTTATTATTGTTTCATCGTATTTTGACTTATTTATTAAAAAAGTACAAAATGACTCACCCCTGACTTCAGTTACATTCCACTTTGTAGGCAATATCTCAACATTATTATGCAAATCATCTAATGAAAACTCAGTAAATTCAGTTACATTGGAGTGCCATCCATAATTTGGATATTTCCAAAATGATTTTTGCGAGTGACGCTTTATTCCTGCTAAATAATACCAGCTTGCTTGTTCTCTGAAATCTTTTACAAAACTATTCTTAAATCCAAAATACTCATGTTCGGTAATATGGTTTTGTAATCTTTTATACCTATCATCATCAAGTATCAAGTTAATTAAGTTTTTAGACCAGTCATTAATTTTCAATGAAAAATTACCCATACAGTGTGTATTGGCAGAATCAATGGCGTAGCTAAATGATTTGTTTGTTACATATTCAATATTTTTTTTAACAATACACATATCTGCATCAATTTGAGTAACAGTGTCACCTTCTTTAATCGTTTTATCATCTAAAAGGTCACTTATTAATTTAAATTTTAACCATGTAGGGTGATCTCTATATTTTTGTTCTACATCTAAAAACTCTAAATATTCAAAATTGTGAATATCTGCATATTCCTGGTTTCTTTTTGACATGTTATTAATAAAGAAATCTTGTTTCCAGTTATCAAAATTCGAAGTTACCATTAAAAATTTTTTACTCATCAATTACCTCAAATCAGATTAATCATCTTTAGTATATCATTTTCAGATTTGTCTACAATTGTGGGCGCTACAGGATTTGAACCTGTGACTTCTTCCTTGTAAGGGAAGCGCTCTGCCGGACTGAGCTAAGCGCCCTGATATATATGATTTACATAATAGTTTGTTTTATCATGTAAGTAATGAAAAACTTAACCCTTTCTGTAATTGTTCCTTTTTTTAATGAAAAAAAATACTTAAAAAGTTCAGTTGAAAGACTTATTTCAGTTTCTATATTTAAGGAAATAATACTTGTTGATGACAATTCCACAGATAATTCATATAGTATTGCAGAAAATCTTGCCCATAATGTAGACAATATTCAAGTTCTTAGAAATAAAGTTGGCAAGGGAAAAGGAGCTGCTGTTGAATACGCAAAGAATCATCTTACATCTACGCATATGATTATTCATGATGCTGATTTAGAGTATTTTCCTTCAGATATTGTTGAGATGTTTGATTTAGCTAAAAATAATCCAGAAGTATTAATTTTAGGTACCAGATTTAATGGTAATAAATCAAGAAAAAATATATATGTCAGAACTGAACTAGCAAATAGATTTCTATCTTTCTTTTTTTCTCTTATAAACTTGTACAAAATATCGGATATAGCATCTTGTTACAAGATGATGCCAACAGAGTTTTTTAAGGAAAATAAATTTTCTGAAAAAGGCTTTGCTTATGATATAGAAATTCTGTCTAAGTATTTAAAACACAATAAATTAATTATTGAGCACCCAATAAAATATGAAGGCAGATCATATTCAGATGGGAAGAAAATTAAAACTTCAGACGGCTTTAGTTATTTGTACAACACGCTGAGATATAGGTTTTTTTCCTAACTGCATCCTAAGGAATTGCCACAATTCAGGCACTTGTAACATGAGCCATTCCTAATAGTAATATGACCACACTCATTGCATGCAGGAGCATCCCCCATCATATCTCCAAGGACTTCCT